>NZ_CP145732.1:5604750-6227500 GCF_036884845.1 Pseudomonas sp. MAG733B | reverse complement strand
CTACGGGTATCACTTAGGTGATGCGGTAGAGGAGCGTTCTGTAAGCCTGTGAAGGTGAGTTGAGAAGCTTGCTGGAGGTATCAGAAGTGCGAATGCTGACATGAGTAACGACAATGGGTGTGAAAAACACCCACGCCGAAAGACCAAGGTTTCCTGCGCAACGTTAATCGACGCAGGGTTAGTCGGTCCCTAAGGCGAGGCTGAAAAGCGTAGTCGATGGAAAACAGGTTAATATTCCTGTACTTCTGGTTATTGCGATGGAGGGACGGAGAAGGCTAGGCCAGCTTGGCGTTGGTTGTCCAAGTTTAAGGTGGTAGGCTGGAATCTTAGGTAAATCCGGGATTCTAAGGCCGAGAGCTGATGACGAGTTACCCTTTGGGTGACGAAGTGGTTGATGCCATGCTTCCAAGAAAAGCTTCTAAGCTTCAGGTAACCAGGAACCGTACCCCAAACCGACACAGGTGGTTGGGTAGAGAATACCAAGGCGCTTGAGAGAACTCGGGTGAAGGAACTAGGCAAAATGGCACCGTAACTTCGGGAGAAGGTGCGCCGGTGAGGGTGAAGGACTTGCTCCGTAAGCCCACGCCGGTCGAAGATACCAGGCCGCTGCGACTGTTTATTAAAAACACAGCACTCTGCAAACACGAAAGTGGACGTATAGGGTGTGACGCCTGCCCGGTGCCGGAAGGTTAATTGATGGGGTTAGCTAACGCGAAGCTCTTGATCGAAGCCCCGGTAAACGGCGGCCGTAACTATAACGGTCCTAAGGTAGCGAAATTCCTTGTCGGGTAAGTTCCGACCTGCACGAATGGCGTAACGATGGCGGCGCTGTCTCCACCCGAGACTCAGTGAAATTGAAATCGCTGTGAAGATGCAGTGTATCCGCGGCTAGACGGAAAGACCCCGTGAACCTTTACTATAGCTTTGCACTGGACTTTGAATTTGCTTGTGTAGGATAGGTGGGAGGCTTTGAAGCGTGGACGCCAGTTCGCGTGGAGCCAACCTTGAAATACCACCCTGGCAACTTTGAGGTTCTAACTCAGGTCCGTTATCCGGATCGAGGACAGTGTATGGTGGGTAGTTTGACTGGGGCGGTCTCCTCCTAAAGAGTAACGGAGGAGTACGAAGGTGCGCTCAGACCGGTCGGAAATCGGTCGTAGAGTATAAAGGCAAAAGCGCGCTTGACTGCGAGACAGACACGTCGAGCAGGTACGAAAGTAGGTCTTAGTGATCCGGTGGTTCTGTATGGAAGGGCCATCGCTCAACGGATAAAAGGTACTCCGGGGATAACAGGCTGATACCGCCCAAGAGTTCATATCGACGGCGGTGTTTGGCACCTCGATGTCGGCTCATCACATCCTGGGGCTGAAGCCGGTCCCAAGGGTATGGCTGTTCGCCATTTAAAGTGGTACGCGAGCTGGGTTTAGAACGTCGTGAGACAGTTCGGTCCCTATCTGCCGTGGACGTTTGAGATTTGAGAGGGGCTGCTCCTAGTACGAGAGGACCGGAGTGGACGAACCTCTGGTGTTCCGGTTGTCACGCCAGTGGCATTGCCGGGTAGCTATGTTCGGAATAGATAACCGCTGAAAGCATCTAAGCGGGAAACTAGCCTCAAGATGAGATCTCACTGGGACCTTGAGTCCCCTGAAGGGCCGTCGAAGACTACGACGTTGATAGGTTGGGTGTGTAAGCGCTGTGAGGCGTTGAGCTAACCAATACTAATTGCCCGTGAGGCTTGACCATATAACACCCAAGCAATTTGACTACTCGAGAGAGCATCAGATTGCGGTGTGTGAAGACGCAATGAACCGAAAGTTCGACGCTGACAAAACACCGAAAGCTGTCACATACCCAATTTGCTGAAGCGCGGCCAACTGGCCACGATTCGGTACCCGAATTTCTTGACGACCATAGAGCGTTGGAACCACCTGATCCCATCCCGAACTCAGCAGTGAAACGATGCATCGCCGATGGTAGTGTGGGGTTTCCCCATGTGAGAGTAGGTCATCGTCAAGATTAAATTCCGAAACCCCAATTGCGAAAGCAGTTGGGGTTTTGTTTTGGGCGAAAGAAAAGTGCGATCAGTCACAACACAAATTTTGCACAGTTATTTTCGGCCCAGGACACTAGAATAGGTCCAACTATTTAGAGTCAGAGCGCTTATGCCGGATCCGGTTGACACTCAAGGGCTGTCAGAATTACCACTAGAAAATCTGGTTGCGTGCCATGAGTGCGACTTGCTGATGCGCAAGCCCGAGCTCGCTCATGGCGAGAAAGCCCTGTGTCCGCGCTGCGGCTACGAGCTCTACGCCAATCGCTATAACGTCGTACAGCGCAGCCTTGCCTTGGTCATTGCGGCACTCTTGCTGTACGTCCCTGCGAACTTTTTACCCATCATGCAGCTCAATCTACTCGGGCAGTCGTCGCATGACACTGTCTGGAGCGGTGTTGTCGCGCTTTTTGACTCCGGTATGCAAAGCGTCTCAGTGGTTGTGTTCCTCTGCAGCATGGGTATTCCCTTGCTCAAGCTGCTCTGCCAGCTGGTCGTATTGCTGAGCATCCGTTTTGATGTCGGACGCAGTTATGGCTTGTTGCTCTATCGCATTTATCACCATCTACGCGATTGGGGGATGCTCGAGGTTTACCTCATGGGCGTGTTGGTAGCGATCGTCAAACTGGCAGATATGGCAGCAATCACCGTAGGCCTTGGCTTGGCGTGCTTCATTGGTTTGTTGCTGATCCAGGTCTGGCTGGAGGTCGTCATGTCGCCTCACCAGATCTGGCAGGCGTTATCAGGAGAGGATGCCCATGCGGGCGATTGATGCAGGCATTCTGATTTGCGCGGAATGTCATGAATTGAACAGGCAGGATGCTGATACCGATGAGCAGGCTTGCACACGTTGCGGAGCACTGGTGCATGCCCGCCGCCCGAATAGTCTGGTGCGGACCTGGGCTTTGTTGATCACCGGCGCCATTCTCTACATACCGGCCAATGTGCTGCCTATTATGACCGTGAGCTCGCTGGGAAAGGGTGACCCCAGCACCATCATGTCCGGTGTGATTCAACTGGTTCAGCACGGCATGATTCCCATTGCGGCCGTGGTGTTTATCGCCAGTATCCTGGTGCCGACGTTCAAACTGGTGGGCATTGCGCTGTTGCTGTTTTCCGTACAACGTCGACAGCCGCTTTCGGCGCGCCAGCGTATCTGGATGTATCGCTTTATCGAGTTCATCGGTCGTTGGTCGATGCTGGATATTTTTGTCATCGCCATCCTGGTGGCAGTTGTGAATTTTGGACGGCTAGCCAGTATCGAAGCTAATCTCGGCGCGGTGGCGTTCGCCAGTGTGGTGATTTTGACAATGCTAGCCGCAGTAACTTTCGATCCCCGACTGATTTGGGATAACACGGAGTCGGACGACGACCATGACTGATTTGCCTGTAGCGAAAACCCGACCGGCCTCGAACTGGTCTGCCATTTGGGTGTTGCCCCTGATCGCGTTGATCATCGGCGGCTGGCTCGGCTGGCGTGCCTACAACGAAACCGGCATCGAGGTTCAGGTGCGTTTCGAAAGCGGTGAAGGCATCCAGGCCAACAAGACCGAAGTGGTCTACAAAGGCATGTCGGTCGGTAAAGTGAAAACCCTGAAGCTCGATGATGAAGGTAGTTCCAAGGGCGTGATCGCCACGGTCGAGATGAACAAGGATGTCGAACAGTACCTTCGCACCAGTACGCGCTTCTGGCTGGTCAAACCGAGCGTGACGCTGGCCGGTATTACCGGTTTGGAGACGCTGGTCTCGGGCAACTACGTCGCCATCAGCCCGGGCGAGGGCGAGCCCACCCGCAAGTTCAAGGCACTGGCGGAAGAACCGCCGCTATCTGACGCACAGCCTGGTTTGCACCTGACGATCAAGGCCGATCGCCTGGGTTCGCTGAACCGCGGCAGCCCGGTGTTCTACAAGCAGATCAAGGTCGGTCAGATCAAAAGCTTCCTGCTGTCCGAGGACCAGAGCACGGTCGAGCTCAAGGTCTTCATCGAGCCGACCTACGCCAAACTGGTGCGCAAACACACACGTTTCTGGAATGCCAGCGGCATCAGCATCGATGCCAATCTGTCCGGCGTGAAAGTGCGAAGTGAGTCCCTGGCCAGCATCGTCGCCGGCGGTATTGCCTTTGCCACACCGGAAAACCGCAAAGACAGCCCGCCCACCGATCCGAGTCTGCCGTTCCGTCTCTATGAAGACTTCGATGCCGCTGCGGCGGGCATCAAGGTCAAGGTCAAACTCAGTGACTTCGAAGGCTTGCAGGCCGGTCGAACGCCAGTGATGTACAAAGGCATCCAGGTCGGCACGCTCAAAGCGCTGAAGGTTGATCCGGATCTGTCGGGTGCCAGCGCCGAGTTGACGTTGGACCCATTAGCCGAGGATTACCTGGTCGACGGTACACAGTTCTGGGTGGTCAAACCGTCTATTTCCCTGGCAGGTATTACCGGCCTGGAAGCATTGGTCAAAGGTAACTACATCGCCGTGCGCCCTGGTGACAAAGGCGCAGCGCCGCAACGTGAGTTTGTCGCACGACCCAAGGCGCCGCCGCTGGATCTGCGTTCGCCGGGCCTGCATCTGGTGCTGTTCACCGAAAACCTCGGTTCGCTGGAGGTCGGTAGCCCGGTTCTTTACAAGCAGGTCAAGGTCGGTTCGGTGCAGAGCTACCAGTTCTCGCGCAAAAGAAAGCAGCTAGTGATCGGCGTCCATATCGAGAAGGAATACGAAAATCTGGTCAACGCATCCACGCGGTTCTGGAATGCCAGCGGCATCACGCTGACCGGCGGGTTGACCGGCGGAATTCAGGTCAAAAGCGAGTCGCTGCAAAGCCTGATGGCCGGCGGCATTGCCTTTGAAACGCCGGAAGCCAAGGCGCCGTTGCAGAAGCGAATTCCGCGTTTCCGCCTGTTCGCCAGTCATGAAGAGGCCAACCAGAAAGGTGCTGTGGTCACGATCAAGGTTGATCGCGCCGACGGCTTGCGTACGGGTACTCCGATTCGCTTCAAGGGACTGGATGTCGGCAAGATCGAGAACGTCGACCTCAGTGACGACCTGCAATCTGTGTTGTTGACCGCACGCATCACCGAAGTGCCCGAGCGTATTGCGCGGGTTGGCAGCGAGTTCTGGGTGGTCAAGCCAGAGTTGGGGCTGATCAAGACATCGAACCTTGAGACTTTGGTGACCGGGCAATACATCGAAGTGCAGCCGCCAGCGAAGAATCTCGGCCCGCAGAAAAACTTCGTGGCCCTGGCCATTCCGCCTGAAACGGCCAAGGCCGAAGTGGGGTTGAGTCTCGTATTGAGCGCCGCCCGCCGTGGCTCGCTGAAAGCCGGAGTACCGGTGACGTATCGCGAAATCACGGTCGGCAAGGTGACCGGGTATGAACTGGGCCAGACCGCAGACCGCGTGTTGATCCACATTCTGATCGAGCCGAAGTATGCGCCGCTGGTTCGCAGTGGAACTCGCTTCTGGAACACCAGCGGTTTTGACTTTGATGTCGGCTTATTCAAGGGCGCGACAATGCGCACCGAGTCGCTGGAAACCATGATTCAGGGCGGTGTAGCGTTTGCCACACCAGATGGCGAGCGCATGGGCAGCCCCGCAAGACCTGAGCAGACGTTTGCGCTGTTCGACAAGTTCGAAGAGGAATGGCTGACCTGGGCACCGAAGATTTCTCTCGGCAAGTAAGCTCACGCAGATATGAAAAAGGCCGCGATCCATTGGAACGCGGCCTTTTTATTGCCTTCGATTCAAACCTCAGACTGCATCCAGCTCCGGCTCATCCGCCTCAACATTGAGCGTCGCCTTCACCTGATCGTGACGACGGATGTACTTCCAGTCCGCCTCGTCGATGTAGATGCCGGCCGGGCCGCTGCCACCTTCCAGGTCGATGGCGACACTGGCGCAGACTTGCGGCTTCACACTCGCCAGGATCGGCACAAAGCCCAATTGCAGGCTGGTTTCCAGCAGTGCGGCCTGGTTCTTCTCGTCGATGTCTGCGGCTTCGTCGAGGTAGTACGGCAAGCGCACACGCCCGGCCAGGTCGCGGTCCATCAAGTGCAGCAACAAGTACATGTTGGTCAGCGCCTTGATGGTCATGGTGGTGCCGTTGGAGGCCGCGCCGTCGATGTCGGTGTGGATCACCGGCTGACCGTTGACCTTGGTGATCTCGAACGCCAGTTCAAACAGATCCTTGAGGCCGAGCTGGTTGTGGTTTGCCGCCACCAGCCGCGCCAGGTATTCCTTGGCCTCTTCGTTCTTGTTGTCCTGCTCGGCACTTTGGCTGAGGTCGAACACCGACAGGGTTTCGCCTTCTTCGTATTGACCGGCGCTGTGGATGATCTGGTCGATGTGCTTGAGCGCTTCCTTATTCGGCGCAAGCACGATGCGGAAGCTTTGCAGGTTGGAGACCTGACGCTTGTTGATCTCGCGGTTGAACAGCGCCAGTTGGTGCTCGAGGCTGTCGTAGTCGCTGCGGATATTGCGCAGCGTCCGGGCGATATCGGTCACGGCGGCACGACGGGCCTTGCCCAGTGTCAGCGCTTCATCGGTACGGTGCGCGTACGCATTGATCAGCAGTGACAGGCGACGCTCCATATCGTCTTCGCTGTCGAACTTGGCCACGCCCTTGAGGCGGACCTGCGCATACAGCGCCTCGATCTGGCCATCGGCGCGCAACAGGCCTTGCCAGCTGTCCTGATAGTCGTTGAGCAGCGGCAGCAGGTTGTCCATCGAGTCGTCGATCGGGTCCATGCACGGCGTGCCGAATGGCAGGTCTGCCGGCAACAACTGACGACGGCGCAGGGCATCGTCGAGGGTGCGTTGCTTGGCTTCCATGTCACCGATCTGGCGGCCGACCAGTTGCAGCTTGGCCGACAGTTGCTGGACGCGTTCGGTGAAGGCATCGCTGGAGCGCTTAAGCTCATCCTGCGCGGCTTCCATCTGCGCCAGTTGTTCCAGCTTGTCGCCTTCTTCGGCGCTCAAGGTTTGCGCGCGACGGAAGTCTTCCAGGGCTTTCTGCGCATCCAGCACTTGCTGGTACAGCGCTTCGGTCTGGGTCTTGCTCGCGGCACGGTCGGCGGCCACGGCTTGCTGGGTTTTCAGCTGCTTGAGTTCTTTTTCCAGACGCTCTTTCTGGTCGCGCAAGGCAGCGCGGTCCGCCAAGGCTTGCAGAGCTGGCGGCTCGATGTGCGAGATGTCGATCGACAGGCCCGGCACTTCGAAACGCTCGCCTTTGAAACCGTCGAGAATCAGTTCAACGGATTTCACCCAGTCGCCGTTCTCGTCGAGGGTGATGCCGTGCTCGCCCAATGGCAGGCTGAACAGCGCGCTGTTGAACAGGCGCATCAGACGCTCGACGTCTTGCTGCGAGAACTCTTCGCGCAGACGGGCGTAGCTGTTGTTGTCGGCGTGATCGAGTTGCTGCTTGACCGACTTCAGGCGTTTTTCCAGATCGCGCAGACGCTCTTCCAGATCCTCCGCGCTGAACTGCCGCGACTGGGCCAGTGCACCGGCCAATTCGTCGTGCGCGTCCTTGGCCGCGAGCAGTTGCTGTTCCAGCACTTTGACGTCATCGACCAGCGCAAAGCGATGCTTGAGCACCGACAGTTCGCCGAGCCAGCGTTGGATGCCGGTGATTTCCCGCTCCAGACGCATCAGTTCCTGAGTACCGCCGCGCTGATCGTTTTGCAGCGCGTCTTGTTCGTTGCGGTAATGCTCGGCTTGAATGGTCAGCTCTTCCTTGCGCGCACTGGCGTAGTCCGACCAAGTGCCCAGTAGCGAATCGAGCAGCGGCGAGATCCGGTGCAGCTTGCCGCGCAGGATGTCGCGTTGCTTGACGCCGTTGGCCAGGGCTTCGACCAATGGGCCGGCGGCGACCAGCGAGTTGTAGTCCTGCTCCATGCGGCGTACATCGCGGAAGGCTTCTTCGCACGCGGCAATGTAATCGACGCTACCGGAGCGCAAGCTGTGTTCGAACGCATCGAGGAACAGCTGCTTGAGCTTGGCCGCAGTGATTTCGCGCATGTGCAGCAGGTTGATGAACAGTGCGCGGAAGGTCTTCAGGCTCTGTTCGCTGGTGGAGCGCAGCGGGATCAGCGTCAGGTCCAGCGGAATCGAGGTGTGACCACCAACCAGCAAGCGGCGCAGTTCGTCCGGCTTGAGTTCGTAGGCTTTCAGGCCTTCGCGCTCAAGGTTGGTGAACAGCTCTTTCTGGCGCAGACAGGTGTCGTTTTTCTGGTAATGAGCCAGATCCAGTTTGCCGGCATAGGCAAAGAACTGGTGACCGAAACCACCGCCCGGGCCGCGACCGACCACGCCGATCACGTGCGGACCGTGGGGCAGGTTCACTTCCACGAGGATGTAGCTGGTGTCGGAGGCAAAGTAGAAGCGCCGCGATTGCTCCAGGCTGTACTTGCCGAAACTCATGTCCGACATGCGCGCCAGGATCGGGAACTGCAGGGCGTTGATCGAGGCGGATTTACCGAGGTTGTTCGCGCCGTAGACCGACAGCGGTTCTTCCAGCGGGAACAGGCCGAGGCTGTAGCCGGCGGTGTTCAGAAGGGCAAAGCGG
The DNA here is from genome assembly GCF_036884845.1 of Pseudomonas sp. MAG733B. NCBI lineage: Bacteria > Pseudomonadati > Pseudomonadota > Gammaproteobacteria > Pseudomonadales > Pseudomonadaceae > Pseudomonas > Pseudomonas sp. MAG733B. The sequence goes on along the minus strand of NZ_CP145732.1, from coordinate 6,218,888 downwards.
CGGATGCCGTAACGTTCCTTGCTCATGCGTCGAGCTCCTGTTCTTCGGCGATGGCGCGGGCCAGGGCGTCTTCTTCGCTTTCACCATCGAATTCGCTGAGGTCGAGCGGGTCGTCGGTCTCCAGCAGTTTTTCGTCGCTGTCTTCGTCGATCAGCACCGGTACCGGCAGCGGTAATACGCTGTGCAAGCTTGCGGCGAGATCACGGTCCTGCTGAACCGACAGGCAGACGTCGAGGAATCGGTGCATCGGCGGCAGGAAACGGTAGACGCCGTTTTCTTCGCTGGCAAAACCGAGCTGGGTCATGCGGCGCATGATCTTTTCTTCAAGTTCGTCCTGGGTCTGCACTTCGGCCTGGATGAACAGGTCGCGGTACTTTTCGAGTAGCGACGGCAATTCATCGCGGCCAAGGCTGCCGCCGTCGAGCACGGCGATCGGATCGCGGCCCTGATCGGCCAGGTGCTCGACGAGGATGAAGGTGAACAGCGCCAGACGTTGCGCAGTCTTGTTCACCGCCGCCGCTGCGAGGTCCGGTACGAAGTAGTAGAAACCACGGGTGTCACAGACCAGCTCAAAGCCCAAGGCCTTGAACAGCGTGCGGTACTGGTCCTGAAAGTTCGACAGCTGTGCGTACAGCTCCGGATCGCGGCGGCTGACGTGGTAACCCTTGAACAGCTCGCGAAAGATCGGCGCCAGCTGGGACAGTTCGGATAGATCAAGATGCATGTGGGATGCTCGCAGAATTCTCGGTGGCATCGTCGCCGGCCGAGAGCAGGGCGAAGGAGCGCAGGCTGACCTGATGCTCGTGTGTGAAGTAGTCGCGACGTTCCAGACGCTCGCGCTTGAAGCGTTTTTCCCGGGACAGGCGCGAGAACCAGTACAGCAATTCGTCGGTAGCGCCGTCCGGTTCCTGCTCCAGCAGCCAGGTCATCAGGTCCGGCATGGGCAGGGCGTCTTCGCAACGTTCGAGCATTTCCCTAACCGTGCGAGGCGCGCGCGGGGCATCGCCGCCCTTGTGGGTTTTGTGCGCTTTGGGGAATCGCGCCGGTTTCGGTTCGAAACGCGCCAGCGCGTAAACGTAGGCCTCGACCTGACTGGCGCTGCCGAGGAAGGTGCTTTGCGGCCGGGTGAACATCGGCATCGCCGCTTGCGGCACGGCGTCGAGGCCCTTGCGACGGATCATCGACAGGGCCAATGCGGCGCCACGGGTCACGGCGTTGTGCCGGCGCGCTTCTTCACGCAGCGGCAGCAGCAGTTCGCGGGCGTGACGCAGGGTCAGCTGGGCGCTGGTCTGCATTTCGAGGATGCGCGCGTGGGTGCGCAGCAGCATGTCGTCGTCGACCAGATGGCCGAGGCGCTGCTGTTCGCTGAGCATCTTCAGCAGGACGGTTTCGACCTTGCGCACGCCTTGTTCGAAGGCGCCATCGGCGTTCACCAGATCGATCATCGGCTCGACATATTCGTCCCAGGTCGCCAGCACTTCAGCGTAACGCTGACGCAGCGGAATCTGCCGGTCGCTGGTTTTCGCCCGTTCGGCGACGGCTATCAGTGCCTGTTCGTCGTTATCGAGTTTTTTCAGCACGTCGCGCACGCGCATGTCGAGCAGGCGCAACTGGCGGGCCAGATCATTGCCGTCGCGGATGTCGAAGGCGTCCTGGATGTAACCGGCCAGACGTTCGAGATGGCGCAGGTAGGCTTCGATTTCCAGGCACAGGCCCAGACGGTGTTCACGGCGCAGATAGGCGAGGAAGTCGTGAATCTGCGCATTGAGCTCGAAACGGTTCGGGCTTTTCGCCACGGGAACCAGAATGTCGAGGCGAATCCACACGTCCAGCAGGCTGGTGATGTCCTGCGGCGTACTGTCGAGTTGCTGGGCGGCCAACTGTGAACGCAATTCGTTGAGGCTCAGGGTGCCTTGGTCGAAGTGCTCGCACAGTGGCTCCAGAAGTGCCCAGTGTTCAGCGAGGGCGCGCAAGACGCGCTTGGGTTCGATCATCGGAATGGCCGGCTGGTTGGCGATTAAAAGCCGCGATTGTACTGCATCGAAGGCGATGCGATTCACTCTCGGGACGGACTGTCGGCTTCTTTTCGGTAAAGTGCATCGATCAACAGCGGGCGATCTTGAGCGAAGGGCGGTAGAATCAGCACACTTTAGTTATCCACAAGTGGCCGACCTTTGCTTATCGAGTCCCGTCGTCGCGCTTATTTGAACGCCATGCAGGTGGTCAACTGGCTGCCGCGCACCGAATTGCCCTTTGCCGCGCCGTCGCGGCCCGAGCTGCTGGAGATGCCCGAGCCGGTTGTCGTCGCGCCGGTCGCGCCTGTTGCCGTGGCTGAAGCGCCTGTGGCGCCGGTAGTCAAACCCGCCGAACGGGCGAAAATCGAAGTGCCACGGCCATCACTGGCCAGCAGTCGCTCCGGTGCAAAAGCGGTCGAGGAAGCCGAAGAGGCGCCGATCGTCGCCAAACCTGCGCCGATACCGCCGCCGCGTTTCGCCCTGCAATTGCTGCGCGCCGGGCGTTGCCTGCTGCTGGTGGAGTTACCCACAGGCGAAACCTTCCAGACCCGTGATCCCGCTTATCTGTTGCTCAAGGACATGCTGCGCGCCGCCGGTCTGCCGGACAGCCCGCAGATCATCGGCGAGCCGGTGCGCTGGCCGCTGCTGGTGCGGGGCAACATGGATCAAGGGCCGGAAGCGGCCAGGGATTTCGTCCAGGGTTTTCTTTCGGCGAGGCTGGAAGACGCACCGTGCGTCTGCCTGTGGCTGATCGGCCTGCCGGCGGTGCGCTTTGCCGGTGAGGCGGATGCCGAATCCTACAACCGTGAACTGCAGGTCGAAGGCCTGGGTTCGGTCTGGGCCTTGCCGGGCCTGGAATTATTAATGGAAGAGCCACAGCGTAAGGCTGATGTCTGGCAAGCCATGCGTCGGCTGATGGCGCGCTGGAAAGAATCAAATGAGTGAGGCTGTATCGTTCCGCCCGATGACTGAGGCGGACCTGGAAACTGTTCTGAAGATTGAATACGCGGCCTACAGCCATCCTTGGACTCGCGGGATTTTTCTCGATGGGCTGGGCAAGTATCAGATCTGGCTGATGTTTGAAGGGCAGCAGCAGGTCGGCCACGGTGTGGTGCAGATCATCCTCGATGAGGCGCATTTGCTGAACATCACCGTCAAACCGGAAAACCAGGGCCGCGGCCTGGGTTTGACGCTGCTGGAGCATTTGATGTCGATTGCCTACAAGGCTGACGCCCGGGAATGTTTCCTCGAAGTGCGCGACAGCAATACTGCGGCGTTCAAGTTGTATGAGCGCTATGGCTTTAACGAGATCGGCCGGCGTCGGGATTACTACCCGGCGGTCGGTGGGCGTGAAGATGCGGTAGTGATGGCCTGCACATTGGTTGATTGAGGCTTAAAAGCATCGCGGGCAAGCCTTGCTCCTACAGGTTTGATGTCGAACACAACTTATGTGAACGATGAAAAACCTGTAGGAGCAAGGCTTGCCCGCGATGGCGATGTTTCAGGCGATAAAAATCAACGTTTCCTGTCGAGCGGATCACGCCGCGCCAACTCCGCCTCATCCAGACCATTGCCACCGCCAATGTCGTCCTCATCGGCAATGCTCAAGTCCCAATCGGCCGGGTTGTCGGCGCCGAGCTCCTGGGCATCCCGGGCGCCGTCTTCACGGATCAGGGTTTCAGGGCTCATGTCGTCATCGGTGGATTCGTGGTCATCGGTCGAGGCGCCCGTCATGCCGGCTTCGCGCACGCGGTGGCGGGGCATCAATTGCTCGCGCTCCTTGTCCGGCAGTTCGTCACCGATTTTGGCGCTGGGTTCTTCTTCATCGAAATCCAGCTCATGCATCGAGCCCATGCGATCTTCGTTGTCATCGACGGGTTCCGGTTGCACCGCATCGTAGGGACGTCGTGAATCATTCATGGCAATTCCTCATACTGTAGGCCTTACTAGGGTGGACCCATGGGACTACCGAGAATTCCACCGGCATGGAGCGCCATGAACCAGGCATCAGGAGAGTAAGTGCATTTCGCGCGTGACCCCGACGGACGGTTGTCTGTCAAAGCTGCGCATCATTCTTGAGGCTTCAAAGCATGAACGAATTACAAGATCTGATTGATAACAACGAGCGTTGGGCCGCTGCGATCAAGGAGGAAGATCCTGATTTCTTCGCCAAACTGGCTCGCCAACAGACCCCCGAGTTTCTGTGGATCGGCTGTTCCGATGCGCGGGTGCCGGCCAACGAGATCGTCGGCATGTTGCCGGGTGATCTGTTCGTCCACCGTAACGTGGCCAACGTGGTGCTGCATACCGACCTCAACTGCCTGTCGGTGATTCAGTACGCCGTTGACGTACTCAAGGTCAAACACATCCTGGTCACCGGCCACTATGGCTGCGGCGGCGTGCGCGCCTCGATGCAGGATCGCCAGTTCGGCCTGATCGACGGCTGGCTGCGTTCGATTCGTGATCTTTATTACGAAAAGCGCGAAGAACTGGCCAAGTTGCCGACCGAAGAAGAACAGGTCGACCGCCTCTGCGAGCTCAATGTGATCCAGCAAGTGGCCAACGTCGGCCACACCAGCATTGTGCAAAACGCCTGGCATCGTGGGCAGAGCCTGTCGATCCATGGCTGCATCTACGGGATCAAGGACGGTCGCTGGAAAAGCCTGAATGCCACGATCAGTGGTTTCGAACAGTTGCCGCCGCAGTACCGCCTGCGTCCCTTCGAGCCGCTGTAAAAACCTTCAGCTGAAAAGTTGCCGACGCCACTGTTGCAAAAACAGCTGGCCGTCGGCGTTCGGCGCTTCATCGTAGCCAGTGATCCAGCCCCGACAGTTGTAGCAACCGCAGTGACAGGCAAACTGGCGCAGCAGTTTGTCCTCGGTGGCGGCGTAGTCCATCGTCAGCCAGTCGCCTTTGTCAATGTCCTTCAACGCCCATAACCACAGCTCACTCATGTCCAGGTAGACATTCGGGTCGCAGGAGTGTCGCAGCAACCCGCAGAAACGCGGGTCGTAGACATGCACGCCGGGCGCCAGTTGCCGGGTGTGCCGGCTGCGATAGGGCAACAAATGTCCCGATACACGGCAGATTCGACTGATGCGAGGGAATTCGCGCAACGCTACGGCGGCCACCGGCTTGCCTGCGTTCTTCAGGATCTCGAAGTCGGTAAGGGAAGGAAATCCGAGTCGAAGGGGCAGCTCGGCAAAGGGATAAACGCCCGCGGGTGGTGGCGCGAGGGACTTGTGCATCGCATTGGCTTTCATAACGATCCTTGTTTGCTCGTTGCTGCGACTTCCGTCCGCCGACGATCCTGTCAGCGCTGCAGCACATGGGGGTCAGTCCAAGCCTCTCGCAGATACAACGGGCGGTCTACTGTCATAACTGACAGCGTGACCGCCGTTCATCGTTTTACAGCGCCGGAGCGGGTTTTGCAGCGGCGGGTGCTGGCGCCTTGAGCTGTTTGAGCTGGGTCTGGACCACAGCTGTCGAGCATTTGCCCGCGGCTTGTTGGGGCGTCAGGTTACGGATCGAGGTGTAGAACAGCTCGCAGGTTTTGTCTTTCTGCGCGACTTGCCAGGTTTGCGTGCAGGTTTTCAGCTCGACATCCGGATTGGTGTCCGTTTCGCGGCCCATAGCGGCTTGCCAGCACGATGCACTCAAATCCTGGCCCATGACTTTCAGGCCCGCCGCATCGGCCTTGGCCTGGGCATCACTGCCGGTATAGTTCGTCGGGTCGGCGGCATACCAGATGTAACTCGGGTGGTTGGCGCCCAGTACGGGGACTTTCACACCTTCGTTCGGGCTGATGTAGACCAGGCTCAACACGTTCACTGTCGGCCCGTATTGTTCTTTGATCCAGTTACGCACCGGGGTGCCGAAAGCGACCATCGGCAGGGCATCGCCGCTGGCGCTCAGGCTGACCTGCTTGACCATCGTGGTCTGGTAGTCCTTGAAGTAGCCATAGACGCCTTCGAGATCCTTGCCGGCGTTGGACGGCGCGGCAATCGGGGCGATATCGATGATTGTCTGGTAGCCCGGCGTCTGTTCGGCAGGAACGCCGTTGACCGTCAGCAGCGTGGCCCAGCGATCGGTGGTGGCAGACTTCAGGTAATCCTGGGCCTGGGTCAGCGAATAGTCGGGCGGGAAGTGCAGCAGCTCGACGCTTCTGCGGTTTTCCAGCGCCATGCCCAACGGCAGAAACAGATACCAGCTGTAGGCCCACTTACCGTCGGCATTCAGTTTGCTCGCGCCGTTGTAGGCCAGGTCGCCGGCGTCGAGCAATGCGGCCAAGGGCTTTTCATAGGTCCTGGGAACGCCAGTGATTTCGGCAAATAGTTGGTTGTTATCGGTTTTGACCAGCACCTTCGCGTCGCTGTAGCCATCGCGTAGCACGCTTTGGGTCAGGTAATGCTCGACGGTTTGCTCCAGCGACCAGTTGCGAAAGCAGATCACGTTGCAGTTGTTGGGATAGGCAAAGAGACGGGTAACACGTTCGGTATTGCCCAGCTTCAGGTTGATATCGGCATGGGCTGTGGCACTCAGGGTGAGGGCCGCGAGGGTGAGTCCTGCGAGTTTTAGCATGCTCAGATCCTTTTCAGCGTGTATGTCACCCCATACTGAAACAGACCGGACAGAACAAAAAGAGGGGGCCGAAAGAAATATCGGCCCCTTTTGTTTTTACGGCATCACCGGCGGCGTATACGCCAGCGTCGTGCCCAGCGCCCACAGCAACACCAGTACCAGCGGAGTGTGCACCAGCAGTTGCACGAACGAGAAGCCGATCAAGTCCCGCGCCTTCAACCCCAGCACGCCCAGCAGCGGCAGCATGTAGAACGGGTTGATCAGGTTGGGCAGGGCTTCGGCGGCGTTGTAGATCTGCACGGCCCAGCCCAGGTGGTAATTCAGGTCGTTGGCCACTTGCATCACGTACGGCGCTTCGATGATCCACTTGCCGCCGCCGGACGGAATGAAGAACCCGAGAATCGCCGAGTAAACGCCCATCAGCAGCGCATAGGTGTCGTGGGACGCAATGCTGACGAAGAAGGTCGAGATGTGGTGAGCCAGGGTCTGCGCGTCGGCGCCTTTGACGGTGGTCATCAACGCAGCGATCGAACCGTACAGGGGAAACTGGATCAGCACGCCGGTGGTGGTCGGCACCGCTCGGGACACGGCATCGAGGAAGCTGCGCGGGCGCCAGTGCAGCAGGGCGCCGAGCATGATGAACAGGAAGTTGTAAGTGTTCAGGCCGGAAATCGCACTGATCGCCGGTTTGGTCGAGAACTCATGGAACAGCCATCCAGCCGCCAGCAACACCAGCAGGATGGTCAGCAGCGGGCTGTGTTCCAGCCATTCACCGGGACGGGTGCGTGGTTGCAGCGGTGGCAGGTTGAAGGCCGGATCGACGCCGCAAGCCTTGGCATCACGCGCCGAGTTCGGGCCGGGTGCGGTGGCATAGGCAATGATCAGCGAGATGATGATCAGCGCCAGCAACATCACGCCGGACTGCCAGAGAAAAATGGTCTGGGTGAATGGAATCACACCGGTGATCGACAGAATCGACGGCGGCAGGCTGGCCGGGTTGGCCTGCAACTGTGCCGCGGACGACGACAGGCCCAAGGCCCAAACGGCGCCAAGTCCGAGGTACGCCGCAGCACCAGCGGCGCGGTAGTCCATTTTCAGGTCTGTCCGACGGGCGAGAGCGCGCACCAGCAAACCGCCGAAAACCAGCGACAAGCCCCAGTTCAGCAGCGACGCAACCATGGAAATCAGCGCTACCCAGGCCACAGCGGAGCGGCCGTTTTTCGGGATCTTCGCCAGACGATCGATCAACTTCACCGCTGGCGGCGAGCTGGCGACCACATAACCACCGATCACCACGAACGCCATCTGCATGGTGAAAGGGATCAGGCTCCAGAAACCGTCACCGAAGGCCATGGCGGCGTCGGTGGGTTTGGCGCCCATGGCCATGGTCGCCACGGCCACGATAATCACCGCGAGGGCGGCAAATACCCACGAGTCGGGAAACCAGCGTTCGGCAAAGCTTGAGCAGCGCAGGGCAAAGCGGGCGGAGCGGCTATCTTCGATATCAGCGGCCACGGGAATACCTCGAATTTTTATGTTTGTTGTGGTCTTCGGGGCGGCAGGGGCCCGTCTGGACAGACGCCAACATTAATTCAACCGCAGGTTTTTTGCGGGGCTGTTTTGCGGCTATGGGACTTTGGTCTAACGGGTTGTCCGCCGACGCGTTTGCGTAGACCATGGGCGCCTTGGTTTTTGCCTGTGCCAGAGTTTCTTTTCATGACTGCCAATACCGATTCGCGCCCGACGCCATTCAGCCGCTCGGACTACAAGACCCTGGGGCTCGCCGCCCTCGGCGGAGCGCTGGAAATCTACGATTTCATCATCTTCGTGTTTTTCGCGCTGACCTTGAGCCAACTGTTCTTCCCGCCGGAAATGCCCGAGTGGCTGCGCTTGCTGCAAAGCTTCGGCATCTTCGTCACCGGTTACCTGGCGCGGCCGCTGGGCGGTATCCTGATGGCGCATTTCGCCGACCGGTTGGGGCGCAAACGGGTGTTCAGCCTGAGCATCCTGATGATGGCGCTGCCGTGCCTGCTGATCGGACTGATGCCGACCTACGCACAGATCGGCTATTTCGCACCGCTATTGCTGTTGCTTCTGCGAGTCCTGCAAGGGGCGGCGGTGGGCGGTGAAGTGCCGAGTGCCTGGGTATTCGTGGCCGAGCACGCGCCGGCTGGCCATCGCGGTTATGCCCTGGGTTTTTTGCAGGCGGGACTGACCTTCGGCTATCTACTGGGCGCCTTGACGGCGACGTTCCTGGCCCAGGCATTTACGCCGGCGGAAATCCTCGATTACGCCTGGCGTTATCCTTTCTTGCTGGGGGGTGTATTCGGTGTGATTGGCGTCTGGCTGCGTCGCTGGCTCAGCGAAACCCCGGTGTTCATGGCCATGCAGGCCCAGCGCGAGGAGGCCGTCGAACTGCCGCTGCGCGCAGTCCTGCGTGAACATCGACTGGCGATGCTGCCAGCGATGATCCTCACCTGCGTGTTGACGTCGGCAGTGGTGGTGTTTGTGGTCATCACCCCGACCATGATGCAGAAAGCCTTCGGCATGACCGCCAGCCACACCTTCGCCCTCAGCGCGTTGGGCATCGTTTTCCTGAACATTGGCTGCGTGCTGGCCGGGTTGCTGGTTGACCGCATTGGTGCCTGGCGCACCGTTATGCTCTACAGCCTGTTGCTGCCGCTGGGCATTGGCGTGCTTTACGCCTGTCTCATCAGCGGCGGTAACTGGATCGGTCTGGCCTACGCGGTGGCCGGGCTTGCTTGCGGGGTTGTCGGCGCGGTGCCGTCGGTGATGGTCAGCCTGTTTCCGGCGCGGATTCGCGTTTCCGGCATTTCCTTTACCTACAACATTGCCTACGCCGCGTGGGCGAGTATCACACCGCTTTTGTTGATTGGTCTGATGCCGTGGAGCCCTTGGATCTGCGTGATTTTCTGTGCGGTGATGGGCGCGGTGGGTGTGATCAGCGCAGCTTACTTTGGTGCGCGGATGCCGAGAATGGCCAGTTGTTCGGCCGCGGGCGCCCTGTAAGTGAACGGGGCGCATGGCACGGTGTAACTATTTTTGTAGGACAAAGCTGAAACGCTCTTCAGAAAAGACCCACAAGGCCGATGGCTAGGCTGCATATCGCTTTCTATCCCAGTCCATCGGTGCGTCCCCATGTTCAATAAACGCTTGAAGCAAGAGCTGTCGGCTCTTCGCGAAGAACTCTCCAGCCTTCAGCAAGTGAAGGAAAGTCTGGAAAGCGAGATGCTGGTGCTGACTCTTGATGCGGATGGACGGGTTCAATCGGTCAACCAGAACTTCCTCGGCGAGATGCACTACAAGAGCAATGAGCTGATCGGCCGACACATCAACGATATCGTCCCCGATCATGTGAAAAATGACGAATTCCAGCGACGTTTCAATACCGCGCTGACCCGTGGGGAACACTTCGCCGGCACCGTGCGTTTGCTGCGCGGCACCGGTCAGGAAGCGTGGTTGCGCTCGATCGTTCAGCCCGTGCGTGGAGCAGACGGACGAATCAGGCACTTCTCGATCTTCTCCAGCGACCTGACCCGCACCATCGAAGCCTCCCGCGAACATGAAAACCTGATCGGCGCGCTGGTGCGTTCGACGGCGGTGATCGAGTTCGACCTCAATGGCAACGTGCTGGCAGCCAATGATCGTTTTCTTTCCGGTATGGGTTACAGCCTGGCGCAAATCAAAGGCAAGCATCACCGGACTTTCTGCCTGCCCGAAGAGTACAACAGCGCCGAATACCTGAACTTCTGGCGCCGCCTGAACGCAGGCGAGTACGTGGCCGAGCGTTTCAAGCGCATCGACAGCCATGGTCGTACGGTTTGGCTGGAGGCGTCCTACAACCCGGTGGTCGATGCCAACAACAAACTCTACAAAGTGGTGAAGTTCGCCACGGTGATTACCGATCAGGTCAATCAGGAACAAGCCGTCGCTGAAGCGGCGAACATTGCCTACAGCACTTCCCAGCAAACCGACCAAAGCGCTCAGCGTGGCAATGCCGTGGTGACTCAGGCAGTGAACGTGATGCGCGACCTCGCCAAGCACATGCAAACCGCGGGCGACGGTATCGAAGCACTGAACGAGCAGTCGCTGGTGATTGGCACCATCGTCAAGACCATCAGCGGCATTGCCGAACAAACCAACTTGCTGGCGCTCAACGCTGCCATCGAAGCGGCTCGCGCCGGCGAGCAGGGCCGTGGTTTTGCGGTGGTGGCGGACGAGGTTCGACAACTGGCTTCGCGCACCAGTCAGGCCACCGATGAAATCGTTCTGGTAGTGCGTCAGAACCAGGACATGGCCCGCAACGCCGTGGCCCTGATAACCGACGGCAAACTTCAGGCGGAACAGGGTCTGGCGCTAGCGGCGGAAGCGGGGACGGTGATCGTCGAGATCCAGGACGGTGCCCAGAAAGTGGTGAATGCGGTGGGGCAGTTCGCCAATCAGCTGTCGTCATAAGAACTGCGCGTTGTGACGTAAAACGAAAAGATCGCTTCGGCGATCTTTTCATTTCAGTGACTTCTATCTCGCTACAATCGACTCCTTTTCCCCCAAGGAGCAGACATCCATGAGCGTTTCCCACCGCCGTCCGGTCCCTTTGCCCAAGGCTTATCGTTTGCTCAATCACGGGCCGACCGTGCTGGTCAGCGCCGCGCATGACGGCGAGCGCAACATCATGGCGGCGGCCTGGGCCATGCCGCTGGATTTCGAACCGCCGAAAATCGCCGTGGTCCTGGACAAGTCCACCTGGACCCGCCAATTGCTCGAAGCCTCGGGCACTTTCGTACTGAATGTTCCTTGTGCCGCGCAGGCCGATATCGTGCAGACCGTCGGTTCGACATCCGGCCTGGAACTGACCCGGGAACAGGGCCGTGACAAGTTCCAGACCTACGGCTTGCCGACCTTCGCTGCCGAGTTGATCGACGCCCCGATGCTCGAAGGCTGCGTCGCCTGGCTCGAATGCCGACTGTTGCCCGAGCCCGACAATCACCAGCAGTACGACCTGTTCCTCGCCGAAGTGATTGCCGCTCAGGCCGACGAGCGCGTGTTCAGTGACGGGCGCTGGCACTTCGAAGGGCAAGATGCATTGCGCACCTTGCACCATGTGGCTGGCGGGCACTTCCTGAAGATTGGTGATCCGGTAGACGGCAAGACCCTGGCACCGTAAACACCCGGTGGTTACACCCAGACGTCATTCTGAGCGGTACGTTCGCCACCTTCGCTTCCGGTGTTGAGTACGCCCTTGGGCTCGATCAGCAGGAGTTTCACCTCCTGCTCGGCGCACGGTTTGTGCTCGACCCCTTTGGGCACCACATACATTTCGCCAGCGTTCACCAGCACGTGGCCGTCGCGAAAGTCGATGCGCAACTGGCCCTCGAGGACGATGAAGGTTTCATCGGTATCGAGGTGGTCGTGCCAGATGAAATCGCCCAGCAACTTCACGACCTTGAACTGGTAGTCGTTCATTTCGGCGATGACCCTGGGCGACCAGTGCGCATCGATCCGGGTGATTTTTTCAGCGAAGTTCAGGCTTTTGTAAGCGTTCATGGCGTGGCTCCTGTGGTTGCTTTGAGTCCACGGTAGCCAGCCCGTCGGCGCAATTCTTGTACGATTGTGCATCGCTCAACGGCGCTGCATTTTCATCCACCGTGCCGGCGACAGGCCGTAGGTCTTGCTGAATTGTCGGGTCATGTGGCTCTGGTCGGTGAAGCCCGCGATCAGCGCTGCACTGACTAGCGACTGTCCCTGAATGAGCAGTGAGCGGACCATATCCAGACGGCGCATGGTCAGATAACGATAAGGACTGGTGCCGAACAGCAGGCGAAAGTCCCGTGACAGGCTCCAGCGATCCCGTCCGCTGTGCTGCTCCAGTTCTTCCAGGGTCACGGTTCGATCCAGTGCGCTATGCATGAATTCGCGCGCACGCTCGGCTGCCACGTAGTCGAAGCTGGAGCGCCTGAAAGTCTTTCCGCCAGCCCTGTTCAAGGCCTGCGCCAGATCGAATAGGGCGTCCTGCTCTTCCAGCGGTTCAAGGGGGCAATCGAGACTGCATAGCAGCATGGCCGTGGCGGCAAACAGGCGAGGGTCGTTGGATAGCCCGTTCTGGATGAATGGAAGAGGCTGGCCGCCAAGCATCTGCTGGATCAGCGCCGGTTCGATGTACATCATCCGGTACTTGAAACCGGCCTCGGTGCCAGCCTCGCCGTCGTGGATTTCGTCGGGATGCAGCACCATCGTCCCGCCGGGCACGCTGTGACGCCAGCCACCGCGATACTGAAAGCTCTGCACGCCTGCCAGCGTGTGACCGATGGCGTAAGTGTCGTGGCGGTGCATGTCGTAGCCATGGCCCGCAAAAAACGCTTCGAAACGCTGAAGGCCACCCACATCCGGTGCGCGGTGGAACCAGTCATTGTGAGGCGGATGCCTGACCATGATTTTCGCTGCCTTGAACTCGATACCGATCACGTTAACCCAGTGACCGATCCAATGTCTTCTCGCTGATGACCGGGCTCGAGCGAGTAGAAAACCCGCGGCAAATGCTGCAATGTGTTGCCCATCTTCAAACGCGCTGGCGCTGGCGGTGCTGACCATGGCGACGCTGTCCTTCAGCTGGTATTGCAGCGTCGCGCTTCTGTTTTCGAGCCACCGGGTGACGGGGGCGTATAACCGCTCGCGCAAATGGCTGGACCGCTTTGCAGGGAGTTGCTACCTGCTGTTCGGTGCGCATCTGGTGGCCAATCATTGAGGTGATTTGAATGAGCAAGCTGCGAGTAGGGATTATTTTTGGTGGGCGCTCGGCTGAGCATGAAGTGTCGTTGCAGTCGGCGAAAAACATCGTCGATGCACTGGACCGTTCTCGTTTCGAACCGGTGCTGATCGGTATCGATAAACAAGGCCACTGGCACCTCAACGACCCGTCGAATTTCCTGCTGAACCAGGAATATCCAGCGCTGATCGCCCTCAATCAATCCAACCGCGAATTGGCGGTGGTGCCGGGCAAGTCCAGCCAACAATTGGTGGAAACTACCAGTCAGGAATTGCTTGGCCACGTCGATGTGATCTTCCCGATCGTCCACGGCACTCTCGGCGAAGACGGTTGCCTGCAAGGCCTTTTGCGCATGGCTGATTTGCCGTTCGTGGGTTCCGATGTACTCGGTTCAGCAGTGTGCATGGACAAGGACATCAGCAAGCGCCTGTTGCGAGATGCCGGGCTGGCGGTCACGCCTTTCGTGACGTTGACGCGAAATACCGCGGCGCGTACCGGCTTCACCGACGTAGTGGACAAGCTCGGCTTGCCGCTGTTTGTAAAACCGGCGAACCAAGGCTCGTCCGTGGGCGTGAGCAAAGTGACCGATGAAGCCGAGTATGTGGCGGCGGTCGAACTCGCCTTGGGCTTTGATGAGAAAGTGCTGATCGAGTCGGCGGTCAGCGGTCGCGAGATCGAATGTGCGGTGCTCGGCAACGACGACGCCATCGCCAGCGGTTGCGGCGAGATCGTGGTGCGCAGCGGGTTTTATTCCTACGACAGCAAATACATCGACGACACGGCCGCGCAAGTGGTGGTCCCGGCCGATATCAGCGTCGAGGCCAGCGAGCGCATTCGTGCCATGGCGGTTGAGGCCTTTCACCTGCTGGGTTGTTCCGGGCTGGCGCGGGTCGATGTGTTTCTGACCGACAGTGGCGAAGTGCTGATCAACGAAATCAACTCGCTGCCCGGTTTCACCCGCATCAGCATGTACCCGAAACTCTGGCAGGCCGCTGGCATGACCTACAGTGAACTGGTCACGCGGCTGCTCGAACTGGCAGTGGAAAAACATCAGGTTCGGCGGGCGCTGAAAATCAGTCGTTAAGCGGGGTGCGACATTGCGTCATGCCCGTTCACGCAGAATGTTGCTGTAAGTTGTATACAAAAATAAATAACAGAGGCTACAACTTATGAAGGTCAGCGCGCGCAATGTGTTCAAGGGCACCATCAGCCAAGTACAGGCCGGTGCCGTCAATGCCGAAATATCCCTGAAACTGCCCGGTGGTAATCAGTTGGTGGCGGTGGTCACGATGGAAAGCGTGAAGAGCCTGGGCCTGGCGGTCGGCAAGGAAGCGGTCGCGCTGGTGAAGGCCCCGTGGGTCATGCTGATGACCGACTCCAGCGACATCCGCCTCTCGGCGCGCAACTGCCTGGAAGGCAAAGTCACCAGCGTCACCGATGGGGCAGTGAATGCCGAAGTCGTTATCCAGCTCGATGGTGGCGCCGAGGTGTACTCGATCGTGACCCGCGATGCCGTGACTGAACTGGGCTTGAAACCGGGCGTGAGCGCGACGGCGGTGATCAAGGCGTCGCACATCATTCTGGGTGTGCCGGCCTGATTGCAGATTAGCCACGAAAAAGGGCTTCCTTCCGGTAAGCCCTTTTTCATTTCTATGTCCCTACTGTTCAATCCCCCAGCGCTTCCCCTTCACGCCTAGGATCGGCCCCACCCGCCAGCGACGCATTCCCTTGCGCATCCTTGACCCGAACAATCGCCTGGGTGCCGCTGGTCATGTCGATTTCGCTCACGCTGTGGCCTTTGTCCTTCAGTGCCTGGATCAGTGCCGGGCTGAACTGGCCGCGTTCCAGTTCGGTGGGGCCGTTGCGGCTGCCGAAGTTGGGCAGGTTGATCGCCGTTTGCGCATCGAGGTTCCAGTCGAGCAGGCCGACGGTGGATTTGGCGACGTATTCGATGATTTGCGAGCCGCCGGGTGAGCCGACGCTGGCGACGAATTCGCCGCTTTGGCGGTCGAAGATCAGCGTTGGGGCCATGGACGATCGTGGGCGTTTGCCCGGCTCGACGCGGTTGGCGACTTTCTGGCCGTTCTCTTCGGGGATGAACGAGAAGTCGGTCATCTCGTTGTTGAGCAGAAAGCCCTGCACCATCACGTGCGAGCCGAAGGCAGATTCGATGGTGGTGGTCATGGATACTGCGCCGCCCTGGTCATCGACGGCCACTACTTGCGAGGTTGATATACGCAGCGGCGAGCGGTCTGGTGCGTAAGCCACTTGAATGCCCGGAGGCGTGCCCGGTTGGGCCGTGCCCATGCTGCGCTCACCGATCAGGGCGGCGCGGCTGGCCAGGTAAGTCGGGTCTACCAGGCCTTTCACGGGCACCGGCACAAAGTCGGTATCGGCCACGTATTGCGCGCGGTCGGCATAGGCCAAGCGCTCGGCTTCCGATATCAGGTGCACAGCGGCGGGAGTGGGTTCGATGCCGGCGGGAGCGTCGGTTTTGACCGGCTTCATCGGTGCCAGGGCCAAGCGCTTATCGCGCATCTCCAGGGCTTGCAGGGTGCCGAGGATTTGCGCCACGGCAATCCCGCCCGATGACGGCGGCGGCATGCCGCACACCTGCCAGCGTTTGTAATCGGTACACAGGGGCGCGCGCTCCTTGGCGCTGTAGTGGGCGAGATCGGTTAGCGACAGGCTGCCGGGGTTGGCGTGGCCCTGAACCTTGGCGACGATTTCCTGCGCGACAGGGCCTTTGTACAACGCGTCCGGCCCTTCCTTGGCAATGCGTTGGAACAACGCGGCCAGCGCCGGATTCTTCAGCAGGGTGCCGCTGGCTTTCGGGCTGCCGTCGGCATTCAGGAAGTAAGCCATCATCTCCGGCGAGCGAGCCATGGACCTGTCCGAGGCGATCAACCCGTGCAGGCGTGGCGAGATGGCGAAACCTTGCTCGGCGAGTTTGATCGCCGGCTCGAACAGTTGCGCCCATGGCAGGCGCCCGTGTTGTTGATGAGCAAGTTCAAGGGCGCGCAACACGCCCGGTGTTCCCACCGAGCGACCACCGATCTGCGCCTGGGTGAACGCCATCGGTTGTCCGTCGGCTTGCAGGAAAAGCTTCTCGGTGGCACCGGCGGGTGCTGTTTCGCGACCGTCGTAGGTACGCACTTTTTTACCGTCCCACAGCACAATCAGCGCACCACCGCCGATGCCCGACGATTGCGGTTCGACCAGCGTCAACACGGCTTGCATCGCAATCGCCGCATCGATGGCCGAACCGCCGCGACGCAGCATCTCGCGCCCGGCCTCGGCTGCCAGCGGGTTGGCGGCTGCGGCCATGTGTTTTGTGGCATGTCGGGTCTGCAGGTCGGTGCGATAACCGGAAGCGCTCTCCGGCGCGAGGGGCAGCGTCGGGGCCGAAGCGTTGTGGCAGGCGCCGAGGGTTAACGCAGCAGCGACCAGCGCGATGGCGGACGCACGATGGCGGCTCAAGTGGAAGGCTGAGAACACGCGGGGCACTCCATCCGTGAGGTAAATGTATCGGGGACTTTATCGGCCACCACCGAGTGACGCAAACCGGGTCCCACGACAAAGACGCTTTGGTCCTTCATCAACGGGCGGAATTTCTGTAGGGTCATTGCCAACAGGCAAGCCAAAAGATCAACAAGAGGCAGACATGCAGACCGAGTTCCCGACCCAGCCCAGCTACCGCTCCCAGCGTGAACAATTCCTTGCGGCGGCGACTGCGGCCGGGGCGACACTGACCGAGTATCCGCACCCGCTCAAAGGGCCGTTCGGCGAGCCCTTGAGTACCGATGTCGCGGTGCTTGGCAATCCTGGCGCCAAACGCCTGCTGATCGCGCTGAGCGGCACCCATGGCGTCGAGGGCTTCTATGGTTCGGGGTGTCAGATCAAGTGGTTGCAGGAGTTGGGCAAGCGCACGCTGCCGGCCGATGTCGCCGTAGTGATGATCCATGCCATCAACCCTTGGGGCATGGCGTGGTTGCGGCGGGTCAACGAAGACAATATCGACCTGAACCGCAATCATCTGAACTTCCAGCGTTCGTTGCCGGATAACCAGGCTTACAACACGCTGCATGCAATCTATGCCTGCACGCAGTTGCGAGGCCCCGAGCGTGATCGCGCCGATGCCTTGCTCGATGAGCAGATTCAACAGCACGGTTGGCCAGCGGTCATGTCGATTGTCGAAGGCGGGCAACATGCTCACGCCGATGGACTGTTTTACGGCGGGCTGGCGCCGAGCTGGTCGAACCGCACGCTGCACCAGATCATGCAAAAGCACGTGGTCCATGCCGACGCCGCCATGTGCTTCGACTTGCACACCGGTGCCGGCGAGTACGGGCATCCGATGTTGCTGACCATCACCGAGTCTGCATATCCGGCGTTGCTGGATGCGCAGGCGATCTATGGTCCGTGGCTCTACAGCTTGCAAACAGGCGCCGACACCGTGAGCGAAACCGGTGTGGCGGCGACGGCCACCGGCTACACCTCGCAGGCGCTGCTCGATGCCTTGCCGCAGGTGCGGTTGATGCCGTTTGTCATTGAGTGCGGAACATATCCGGGACCGGCCGTGCATCGGCATTTGCGCGATGATCACTGGTTGCATCTGCATGGCAATCCAAGCGATGCGAAAGGGCGTGAGATCAAGCTGAATCTGCTGGAGCAGTTCTATCCGGCTGATAGCGATTGGCAGGCGATGGTCTGGCTGCGGACCTGGCAGATTTGGGAGAGGGCGTTGTCGGCATTACCGACAGTTCGGGTCTGATCGACGAGCGTCTGCGGTTCAGGGATTCCTGTAACCGCAGCGCACTTTTCTCGAGGCATAAAAAAACGGCCTACCTTTCGGTAAGCCGTTTTTAGTACTTGGTGGCTACACAGGGACTTGAACCCCGGACCCCAGCATTATGAATGCTATGCTCTAACCAACTGAGCTATGTAGCCAAGTGGCGCGCATTATTCACCGGTAATGCAGATGCGTCAAGCGTAAATCTAAAATATTTCTCTACACTTTCAACCGCTTATCCTCCTGAGCCGAAAAACCGGCCCGGAGGAGGGCGTCAATTGAGCTGAAATCTGCCGGTATTGGCACTCAAGGCCTTGCTGCCCTGGCTCAAGGTGTCTGCCGCGAGGTTCACGGCCCGTGCGCCTTCGAGCAAGCGAACCGCCGCCTGATCGACTTGCTGGATGTTGCCGCTGACTTCGTCGGCGGTGCTCGCCTGTTCGTCGACGGCCGTGGCGATCTGCGCCAGGGTGTCGGTGACGCCCTGCACGGCGCTGGCAATTTCTCCCAAGCGTTCACCGAGACCGGTGACGGCTTGCGCGTCGGATTGTGCCTGGCCGCACGCCGCCTCCATCAGGCTGACCGCTTCGTTCACCGTACTGCGCAGGCTGTCGACCGTGCCAGCGATCTGGGCGGTCGAGGACTGAGTACGTTGCGACAGGCTGCGCACTTCGTCGGCCACCACTGCAAAACCGCGTCCCTGTTCACCGGCACGGGCCGCCTCGATGGCGGCGTTGAGCGCCAACAGGTTGGTCTGCTCGGCGACGCCGCGGATGGTGTCGACCACCAGTTGGATTTGCTGCCCTTGTTCGCTGACGCGCCCGAGGGCTGCGGCGGTGTCGTTCAAGCGCTGATTGAGCTGCTGGATGCTGGCTGTCGTGCGTTGGCTGTCACGGCTGCTGTCGGCAGCAATGCGCTGGGTGTGCTGAGCGCTGCCAGAGGCCCGTTCGCAGCTCTGGGCCACGCCTTGGGAGGTGGCCGCCAATTGCGTCGCTGCTGCGGCGATCTGGCTGATCTGCAATTGCTGGGCTTCGACTTCGCCGAGGGCGTCGCTGGAGTGATGATTGAGGGTTTGCACCGCATTGCTCAGTTGCAGGGTCTCGTGATCCACGCCGAGCAAACTGGTGCGTAGTTGCACCACGGCCACATTCAGGGCTGTGCTGATGGCTGCCAGCTCGTCCCGGCCTTGGACCGGCGCTTGCAGGCTCAGGTTGCCATCGCGCAGGGCTTCGGCCAGCAGGGTAATGCCGCTGGCGCTACGGCGAATCGATGCCTGCAAACAGATGAACAGGTACAGCGCGGCCAGTAGCAGGCAACCGAACACAGTCGCCACCACAATGAACTGCCGGATCGCTGAGTCATGGTAGTAATCCAGGCGCTGATCCAACGACTCCAGCGATTGCTGGCGCAACGCGGCGAGGTTGGCGAGCAGGCCATCCAGGCTGCGCTCGAAGTCTTCCGGCTTCAGGTTGATGCTGCCGCCGAACACGCCGTCATCCAGGACCTTCAGGCCTGAGTCGAGCTGCTTGAGGCTGTCATGGTATTGGCCGGCCCAGGTTTGCAGGGCGCTAGGCAATCGCGCTTCGAGCAATCCTGCGGTTTTCACCAACTGCTCCCTGGCGTCGCCAATGCGGCTGCGCAGATCGCGCAATTGCAGACGACTTTGCAAGGTGAACTGCCCGGACACGACCGAGGCCTGCCCGACCGCTGCGAGGCGACCGACGCGCTCGATCAGGTCCGGAGCGTGCTGGGTGGAGATCTGGGTCAGCAAGTACGTTTCCAGCCACGGCGCCAGTGTCAGGCGATTGTCCATGGCGATCTGTTCGCGCAACGCTTGCAGGGCAGTCAGGGCGTTGGTGAAACGGTCGTAGCCATCCGGCCACCAACCGACGCTGCTCAGGCTTTTCGAATCGAGGCCGTTGAGGGCGGTTTGCAGGGCTTGATAGCGGGCCAGGGTTTCATCCTTGGCTTCGTCTTTTTGCAGCGCTGTGCCGAGGTCTGAAGCCGCTTGGGCAACGGCGGGCTGGACGGCATCGAAGGCAGCCATGGCGGCGAGGGTGGCGGGTGTCGGTTGGCGATTGGTTTCGGTTGCACGCCAGCGTGCGGCGCGATCGCGTTGGGCCGACAGGAGGTTATCCAGCGCATCGAGGGCTAGCAATTGACGAACCCCGGCTCGTTCGCCGGAGATCAGGTTCAATTTGTCGCGATAGTCCTGGCCGATCATCCACAAACTGCCGGCCAGTGGCAGGATGAACAGCAGAAACAACAACTGGAATTTGCGGGCAAAGCCAAAACGCCCCAGCAGTCCGATCCCCGGTGATAAAAAAGCCTGCATGCCCCATGACTCCTATAGACACCACGCACCAATGGCGTGCATCGAGGTTCTCTCGAACCCGATTCGTGCCCCTTAAAAGGCCTCGAAAGTTCACCCTCGTCAGCTCTGTAGGCCGACTCTGTAGCGAAACTTCCCATTCTCGGTCCCCTTTGTAAGGGGGCCGCGTTGAAGCGGATAAGCAAGGCAAGATTCAGACCATGGCTTTGCGCTATCACGGTTTTGACGATGAAAATCGAGGTCGTTAGCAGGCTAAGGGGATGGCGCTCGCGCACCTAAAAATGGCACATTGGCGCACCTGCCGCTTGCACCCATCTGTTGTATGGAAAACCCCATGGCTATCAGCAATACCCAGACCGGCTCCGTGCCGGCGTCCGCTACGCCTCAAAGCAGCCCATTGGTCATGCGCATCATCGGCGCGGTGGCGCTGGCGCATTTGATCAACGACCTGATTCAATCGGTGCTGCCGTCGATCTACCCGATGCTCAAGGCCAATTATGGCCTGACGTTTACGCAGGTCGGGTTGATCACCCTGACGTTTCAACTGACGGCTTCGCTGTTGCAGCCGTGGGTCGGTTATCACACCGACCGTCATCCGAAGCCGTGGTTATTGCCGGCGGGCACTGTCTGCACGTTGGTCGGGATTGTGATGATGTCGGTAGTCGGCAGCTTCCCGATGATCCTGCTGGCGGCGGGGCTGATCGGCATCGGTTCTTCGACGTTCCACCCGGAAGCTTCGCGCGTGGCGCGACTGGCCTCGGGCGGTCGCTTCGGGCTGGCGCAATCGACCTTCCAGGTCGGCGGCAACGCAGGCTCGGCATTCGGCCCGTTGTTGGCGGCGGCGATCATCATTCCCTACGGCCAAGGCAATGTGGCGTGGTTCGGTTTGTTCGCGGTGTTTGCGTTGTTCGTGCTGTACCGGATCAGCCGCTGGTACGCCAATCACCTGAACCTGTTCAAGCTCAAGCAAGGCCAGGCCGCGACTCACGGATTATCCAAGGGGCGAGTGGTTAGTGCGTTGGTGGTGCTCGGGTTGCTGGTGTTTTCCAAGTACTTTTACATGTCCAGCCTCACCAGTTACTTCACCTTCTACCTGATCGAGAAGTTCGACCTGTCGGTGGCCAGTTCGCAGTTGCATCTGTTCCTGTTTCTCGGCGCGGTGGCGGCGGGGACGTTCTTCGGTGGGCCGATCGGCGATAAAATCGGGCGTAAGGCGGTGATCTGGTTCTCGATCCTCGGCGTGGCGCCGTTCACGCTGTTGCTGCCGCATGTCGACCTGTTCTGGACCAGCATTCTCAGCGTGGTCATCGGCTTTATCCTCGCTTCAGCTTTTTCGGCGATCGTGGTTTATGCGCAGGAACTGGTGCCGGGCAATGTCGGCATGATCGCCGGGGTGTTCTTCGGTTTGATGTTCGGCTTCGGCGGAATTGGGGCTGCGTTGCTCGGGCATCTGGCGGACATTCACGGCATCGAGTACGTGTACTACCTGTGTTCGTTCCTGCCGTTGTTCGGGGTGCTGGCGATCTTCCTGCCGCGAACCAAAAAGGCCTGACTCAATACAAATCCCTCTGTGGGAGCGGGCTTGCTCGCGAAGAGGGCGTGTCAGTCAGTACAACTGTAAATGACACACCGCCTTCGCGAGCAAGCCCGCTCCCACAGGGGTTCGGTGGTGTGGCGGATGATTGTTTCAGGCACAAAAAAGCCGCGTATCAAACGCGGCTTTTTCTTGGGCGCTACGGCTTACACGTTGAAGCGGAAGTGCATCACGTCGCCGTCTTTAACGATGTAGTCCTTGCCTTCCAGGCGCCATTTACCGGCTTCCTTGGTACCGGCTTCGCCCTTGTACTGGATGAAGTCGTTGTAGGCGATCACTTCGGCGCGGATGAAGCCTTTCTCGAAGTCGGTGTGGATCACGCCAGCGGCTTGTGGTGCGGTGGCACCGACGCGGACGGTCCAGGCGCGGACTTCTTCGACACCGGCGGTGAAGTAGGTCTGCAAGTGCAGCATTTCGTAGCCGGCGCGGATCACGCGGTTCAGGCCAGGCTCTTCGAGGCCCAGGGCTTCGAGGAACATGTCTTTCTCTTCGCCGTCATCGAGCTCGGCGATTTCCGCTTCGATCTTGTTGCAGACCGGAACAACCATGGCGCCTTCTTCTTCGGCGATGGCACGGACCACGTCCAGGTGCGGGTTGTTCTCGAAACCGTCTTCAGCGACGTTGGCGATGTACATGACCGGTTTGGTGGTCAGCAGGTGGAAGCCCTTGATCACCGCTTTTTCGTCGGTGCCCATGTTCTTCATCAGGCTGCGCGCAGGCTTGCCTTCGGTGAAGTGAGCGATCAACTGCTCCAGCAGGCCTTTCTGGACGACGGCGTCCTTGTCACCGCCCTTGGCGTTGCGCGCGACTTTCTGCAGTTGCTTCTCGCAGCTGTCGAGGTCGGCGAAGATCAGTTCCAGGTCGATGATTTCGATGTCGCGTTTCGGGTCGACGCTGTTGGAGACGTGAATCACGTTCTCGTCTTCAAAGCAGCGGACCACGTGGGCGATGGCATCGGTTTCACGGATGTTGGCCAGGAATTTGTTGCCCAGGCCTTCACCTTTCGACGCGCCGGCAACCAGGCCCGCGATGTCGACGAATTCCATGGTGGTCGGCAGGATGCGCTTTGGATTGACGATGGCTGCCAGGGCGTCCAGGCGCGGGTCCGGCATCGGCACGATACCGCTGTTGGGTTCGATGGTGCAGAAGGGGAAGTTCTCGGCCGCGATACCGGATTTGGTCAGGGCGTTGAACAGGGTGGACTTGCCGACGTTAGGCAGGCCGACGATGCCGCAATTGAATCCCATGGTGTTTCCCCTCGGATAAGAGTCAGGCCTTCTGGCTGTGCAGGTTTTTCATCGCGCGGTTCCATTCCCCGGCGAGGATATCCGGCAGCACGCCGAGGGCAAAGTCGATGCTGGCATCGAGTTTTTCCTGTTCGGCGCGTGGCGCACGACCCAGGACGAAATTTGAAACCATACTGGCAACGCCCGGGTGGCCAATGCCAAGCCGTAGGCGGTAGAACGTATTCTGATTGCCCAGTTGCGCAATGATGTCGCGCAACCCGTTGTGACCGCCATGGCCGCCGCCCTGCTTGAGCTTGGCAACGCCCGGAGGCAGATCGAGTTCGTCATGCGCCACGAGGATTTCTTCAGGCTTGATGCGGAAGAAACCTGCAAGGGCCGCCACGGCCTGGCCGCTGCGGTTCATGTACGTGGTGGGAATCAGCAGACGAACATCCTGACCCTGATGCGAGTAACGCCCGGTCAGGCCGAAATATTTGCGATCGGCCACAAGGTTTACGCCCTGTGCGTTCGCGATGCGCTCAACAAAAAGGGCCCCTGCGTTATGCCGGGTCTGTTCGTATTCAGCGCCTGGATTTCCCAGGCCAACGATCAGTTTGATGGCAGTCACGATAGGGGCCCTTCCTTGGAGTGGTGGATAACATCGCCGCAATCAGGGAGTGCGGCGAAAGTGGAAGAAAAATGCTCATTTACCATAGATGTAAACTCCGCGTTCTCGCCCGCTTTCTCGCTACGCTCTAGTCCGCGATGTTTCCGGTCACTCCGGCGAACAGAGTAAAATTACTCTGCTGCGCCTTCTTCGGTAGCTTCTGGAGCAACACGTGGAGCGTGGACGTTGGCAACAGCCTTGTCATCGCCGTGTGCCAGAGCCACGAACTCAACGCCTTTAGGGGCTTTGAGGTCGGACAGGTGAATGATCGAACCGATTTCGGCGTTAGCCAGGTCGACTTCGATGAACTCAGGCAGGTCCTTCGGCAGGCAGGAAACTTCGATTTCCGAAGTAACGTGCGAGATTTCGCCGCCTTTCTTGGTCGGTGCTTCTTCGTTGATGAAGTGCACTGGAACGATAGCGGTCAGTTTCTGGCCAGCTACTACGCGTACGAAGTCAGCGTGCATCACGTGGCCTTTGGCCGGGTGACGCTGCAGGGCTTTGATCACGACGTTCTGCTTGGTGCCACCAACGTTCAGCTCGATGATGTGGCTGTAAGCCGCTTCGTTTTCGAGCAGTTTGGCAACTTCTTTGGCCAGCATGCTGATGGATTCAGGGGCTTTTTCGCCACCGTAAACTACAGCTGGAACCAGGGCGGCGAGACGACGCAGGCGGCGGCTCGCACCTTTCCCCAGGTCGGAACGCACTTCAGCATTCAGGGTAAAATCGTTCATGTTGTATCTCCAAAATAACCACACTCGCCCCAGCGTTTGCGACCAGCGCTAAAGGCGATATGGGCAAAAAAGCCCCGCCCCGACAGGAATGCCGGGGCGGGGCGCTTTTCGTCAACGAAACATTTCGAGAAGGGCAGGGCCCTTAGCGGAACATCGCGCTGATCGATTCTTCATTGCTGATGCGGCGGACCGCCTCGGCAACTACCGGTGCGATATCCAGTTGACGGATACGCGCACAGGCTTGTGCTGCAGCGGACAGAGGGATGGTGTTAGTGACCACCAACTCGTCCAGCACGGAATTTTCAATGTTTTCGATCGCCCGACCCGACAGCACAGGGTGCGTGCAGTAGGCGAAAACCTTGGCAGCGCCATGCTCTTTCAAGGCCTTTGCCGCGTGGCACAGGGTGCCGGCGGTATCGACCATGTCATCGACCAGAATACAGGTACGCCCTTCGACATCACCGATGATATGCATCACTTCAGAGTGATTGGCTTTCTCACGGCGTTTGTCGATGATCCCGAGATCCACGCCCAGGGATTTGGCAACGGCACGTGCACGCACGACGCCACCAATGTCCGGGGACACGATCATCAGGTTTTCGAAGCGCTGATCTTCAATGTCATCCACCAGAACCGGGGAGCCGTAGATGTTATCTACCGGAATATCGAAGAAACCCTGGATTTGGTCAGCATGCAGATCAACCGTGAGAACACGGTCGATGCCGACTACGGTAAGCATGTCAGCAACGACTTTCGCGCTGATAGCCACACGTGCGGAACGCGGACGGCGATCCTGACGGGCATAACCAAAGTAAGGAATAACAGCAGTAATACGAGTAGCCGAGGAGCGGCGGAAGGCATCAGCCATCACTACCAGTTCCATCAGGTTATCGTTGGTCGGAGCGCAAGTCGGCTGGATAATGAAAACGTCTTTACCGCGAACGTTTTCATTGATCTCGGCTGTAATTTCGCCGTCGGAGAACTTACCGACAGAGATGTCACCGAGAGGGATATGCAGCTGACGTACGACACGCCGAGCCAGATCGGGGTTAGCATTCCCCGTAAAGACCATCATCTTGGACACGCGCAGTACCTAGAGGCTGAGGGTAACCTGGATGAGTATAGAAAATGGCAGGGGCGGCTGGATTCGAACCAACGCATGGCAGGATCAAAACCTGCTGCCTTACCGCTTGGCGACGCCCCTGTATCTGTTGCAACGATTACCCAGTAATCGGTTCCTTTAGAGCAGACTTTGCAGCTTGCGATGCAACATCGAAATGTTGCTTCCTTTTGCTACAAACCCTGTAAGGGTCTCTGTAAGAAGGGCCGAGACTTTATCAGCTTCAGCTTTGCTTGGGAAGCCCCCAAACACACAACTTCCAGTTCCGGTGAGTTTTGCTTCGGTAAATTTACCTAGCAAATTCAAAGCGTTACGTACCTCTGGATAACGCCTTGTTACCACCGGCAAGCAGTCATTACGACTGTTTCCCTTGGGAACGGGGCGCACTTTAATGGGAGGCGTGTTACGTGTCAACAACGGATCGGAAAAAATTTCTGCCGTACTTACAGAGACTTGCGGCACGAGCACGAGATACCACGGTTCCTCGGGGTCAACGGGTGTCAGTTTCTCCCCGACACCCTCGGCGAAAGCCGCATGACCGCGCACGAAAACCGGGACATCGGCGCCCAGCGTCAGGCCCAGTGTGGCCAGCCGATCCTCGTCCCAGGCCAGTTGCCAGAGATGATTGAGGCCGAGCAAGGTTGTCGCAGCGTTAGAACTGCCGCCGCCAATCCCGCCGCCCATGGGCAGGATTTTTTCAATCCAGATATCGATACCGAGCGAACAACCGGATTGCTCCTGAAGCTTTTTCGCGGCCCTGACGATCAGATTGCTGTCGTGGGGAACGCCTTCGAATTCGGTGTGCAGGCGAATGACACCGTCATCGCGCACGGCGAAAGTGATTTCGTCGCCGTAGTCGAGAAACTGAAACATCGTCTGCAACTCGTGGTAGCCGTCTTCACGGCGACCCAGAATGTGCAGCATCAAATTGAGTTTGGCCGGCGAGGGCAGGGTCAGGCGAGTAGCCGGCATGTCATTGCCCCAGCTTGCGCGGTTGCCAGGCCTTGATCACCAGCGTGACATCAAGGTTGGTGCCGTGGAGTTTGATCCGCTCGGGCAACCAGTAACCGTTTTGTTCGGTATAGGCGGTGTATTCGACCTGCCAACCGTCCTGTTCGAGACTGGCCAAACGGCTGTCGCCATCCAGCGTCAGGCGGCTTTTGCTGTCGGGAGCGGGGAGCCCGCGGACCCACCACGCCAGGTTGGCAACCGGCAGTTTCCAACCCATTTGCTCTTCAAGCAGAGCATCCGGAGAGGCCGCTTCGTAGCGCCCCTGATTGGCGACTTCCAGCGAAACTTTGCCCGGACGCCCGGTCAGGCGTGCCGCGCCGCGACCCAATGGGCCGGACAGGCGGATGTCGTAGTAATCCTGGCGCTGCAACCAGAACAGCGTGCCGCTGCCCGAGTCTTTTGGCGCGCGAATGCCGATCTTGCCGTCGATCTGCCAGCCGTCGAGGTTGGACAGTTGCTGCTTGTGCTCGCGCCATTGGGCGGGGTTGCCGTGACCCTCGACCGATTCGCGGGCACCGAAGCCCGCGCAACCGGCGAGCAGGGCGATGAAGCTGAAAACGATGATGTGGCGCAAAAACATAATCTTAAAGAGTCTCTGATCCGGTCAGGCGCTTGATAGTGCTGCGCAGGGTTGGGCTGTCGGGTTGTTCCTTGAGGAACTTGCTCCAGATTTGCTTGGCTTCGCGTTGCTTGCCGTTGGCCCACAGGACTTCGCCCAGATGCGCGGCGACTTCCTGGTCGGGGAAACGCTCCAGCGCCTTACGCAGCAGGCGTTCGGCTTCGTCGAGGTTGCCCATGCGGAAATTCACCCAGCCGAGGCTGTCGAGAACTGCCGGGTCTTCCGGGTTGATCTGGTGCGCCTGTTCGATCAGGGCCTTGGCTTCAACGTAGCGTGTGGTGCGGTCGGACAAGGTATAGCCGAGAGCGTTCAGCGCCATGGCATTGTCCGGGTCGCGCTTGATGATCAGGCGCAGGTCTTTTTCCATCTGCGCCAGGTCATTGCGTTTTTCCGCCTGCATCGCACGGGTATAAAGCAGGTTCAGGTCGTCCGGGTACTTTTGCAGCGCTTGCTGCAGTACGGTCCAGGCCTTGTCGGGCTGGTTGTTGGCGGACAGGGTTTCGGCTTCGATCAGGTACAGCTGGATCGCGTAGTCCGGTTGCTCGTCGCGCTCGGCTGCCAGTTTGCGCTGGGCTTCGGCGGTCTTGCCGTTGTTCATCAGGATATCGGCCTGACGCAATTGTGCCGGCAGGTAGTCATTGCCCGGGCCGACCTGGCCGTACTCGATCAGCGCACCTTGTGGATCGTTGCGCTCTTCGGCGATGCGCCCGAGGTTCAAGTGCGCGGAGTCAACGTGGCTTTCCCGGGCGAGCAGGTCTTCCAGGTAGCCCTTGGCCTCGGTCCAGGCCTTGGCTTCCAGGCAAACGAGCGCCAGCGAATAACGCAGTTCGTCGTCATCCGGGTATTGCTGCACCAGGCTCGAGAACTCGGCTTTGGCGTCATCCATGCGGTCCTGTTCAACCAGCATGCGCGCGTAAGTCAGGCGCAAGCGTTTGTCGTCCGGGTACTTCTTGATGCTTTTTTGCAGCAGCGGCAAGGCTTCATCGCCGCGATCAAGGGATTGCAGCAGGCGGGCGCGCAGGAGGATCGGGGCAATTTCGCCGTCGTCCGGCGGATTGTCTTCCAGTAGCGCCAGTGCACCTTTGGAGTCGCCGTCCTGTTGCATCAGCAGGGCCTTGCCGAAAATCAGCTGGCCGTTGTTCGGGTGGCGCTGCAACAGCCGGTCGAAACTCTTCATCAAGCCGTTGCGTGTGTCCTGGTCGGTGTCGGCGGCGGACAGTGCGAGGAAGTCGAAATGCGTGTCGCCCTTGCCTTGCAGGACTTTTTCCATATAGACCATGGAGTCGTCGTAGCGACCGGCGCGTGCCAGTTGCACGGCTGCGGCCCGTTGCGCCTCAAGGTCGTCCGGGGCGTTTTTCGCCCAGATCAGCGCGGTGTCCAGGGCGGCCTGATCGGCGCCCAGGTATTCGGCGATACGGAATGCCCGCTCGGAGATGCCCGGATCCTGGGTGTTGATGGCCTGGGTCACGTAGTTGTCCAGGGCAATGTCGAAACGATTGCGCTGGCCAGCCAGTTCCGCGCTCAGCAGGCTGAAGACGGTGTCTTCACTGAATGAGCTGTAAACCTTGGGCTTTTCAGGTGCCGGAGTGCTGTCTTCAGCCGGAGAGGTACCGTCCGGCGACACGGGTGCCATGGCCTGGCAGCCGCTGAGGAAGACAAAAGCGAGGAGCAACGCGGAAGATCTATTCATATAGGAAGAGGACGACTAACCTGCGGTCGGATCATCATGACACAAGCCTTGGGCCAAACATAACCGGCCCGGCAATTTACCCGCATGCCAGGTAAACGAGAAGCGATCTCAATCTGTAGTGCTTCCTACAGGGGCGATAGATATCGAGTAGTTGTTCTCGATCTGACGAAGTAGGACAATTGCCGGCTTCACGTCACCACCAGCGACTTTGAATGGCCTTCCTTGCACTCGGTATTAACCACAAGACTGCTTCAGTAGACGTCCGCGAGCGCGTGGCCTTTACCCCTGAGCAGCTGGTTGAGGCCTTGCAGCAGCTCTGCCGACTCACCGACAGCCGCGAAGCTGCGATCCTCTCCACCTGCAATCGCAGTGAACTCTATATAGAACAGGATCACCTGTCGGCGGATATCGTGCTGCGCTGGCTGGCCGATTATCATCATTTGAGCCTCGAAGAGCTGCGCCAAAGCGCTTATGTGCACGAAGATGATGCGGCAGTTCGTCACATGATGCGCGTCGCCTCCGGGCTCGACTCGCTGGTGTTGGGCGAGCCGCAGATTCTCGGCCAGATGAAATCCGCCTACGCCGTGGCGCGCGAAGCCGGGACCATCGGGCCATTGCTCGGGCGCTTGTTCCAGGCCACGTTCAATGCCGCCAAGCAAGTGCGCACCGACACCGCCATTGGTGAAAACCCGGTGTCCGTGGCGTTTGCCGCGGTTAGCCTGGCGAAACAGATTTTCAGCGATTTGCAGCGCAGTCAGGCCTTGTTGATCGGCGCCGGCGAGACCATCACCCTGGTCGCCCGCCATCTGCATGACCTCGGCGTCAAGCGCATCGTGGTTGCCAACCGCACGCTGGAACGCGCCAGCATTCTGGCCGAGCAATTTGGCGCCCATGCGGTGCTGCTGTCGGACATTCCGGCCGAACTGGTACGCAGCGACATCGTCATCAGCTCCACTGCCAGCCAACTGCCGATTCTGGGCAAAGGCGCGGTGGAAAGTGCGCTGAAGCTGCGCAAGCACAAGCCGATCTTCATGGTCGATATCGCCGTTCCGCGCGACATCGAGCCTGAAGTCGGCGAGTTGGACGACGTTTACCTGTATAGCGTCGACGATCTCCACGAAGTGGTCGCCGAGAACCTCAAGAGCCGTCAAGGCGCAGCGCAAGCCGCTGAAGAGATGGTCTCGGTCGGCGCCGAAGACTTCATGGTCCGCCTGCGCGAATTGGCGGCGGTCGACGTGCTCAAGGCCTATCGTCAACAGAGCGAACGCCTGCGTGACGAAGAATTGCAAAAAGCCCAGCGCCTGCTGGCCAACGGCAGCAGCGCCGAAGACGTGCTGGTGCAATTGGCGCGTGGCCTGACCAATAAACTGTTGCACGCACCAAGCGTGCAACTGAAAAAGCTCTCTGCCGAAGGTCGCCTCGATGCGCTGGCGATGGCCCAGGAACTCTTTGCCCTCAACGAGGGCTCATCGGAAAGCTTTTCGGATAAGAAACCGCAATGAAAGCGTCACTGCTCAATAAGCTGGACATCCTCCAGGACCGTTTCGAGGAATTGACCGCCCTGCTTGGCGATGGCGAGGTCATTTCCGATCAGAACAAATTCCGCACCTATTCCAAGGAATACGCGGAAGTCGAGCCGATCGTCGAAACCTATAAACAGCTGCTCAAAGTGCAAGGCGACCTCGAAGGCGCCCAGGCACTGCTCAAGGACAGCGACCCGGACATGCGCGAAATGGCCGTGGAAGAAGTCCGCGAAGCCAAGGAGCGCCTGGTCGAACTGGAAGCCAGCCTGCAACGCATGCTGCTGCCCAAGGACCCGAACGACGGACGCAACGTGTTCCTCGAAATCCGCGCCGGCACCGGTGGTGACGAAGCGGCGATTTTCTCCGGCGACCTGTTCCGCATGTATTCGCGTTACGCCGAGCGTCGTGGCTGGCGCGTGGAGATTCTCTCGGAAAACGAGGGTGAACACGGCGGCTATAAAGAAGTGATTGCCCGGGTTGAAGGCGACAACGTCTACGGCAAGCTGAAATTCGAGTCCGGTGCCCACCGCGTACAACGGGTTCCTGCGACAGAATCCCAAGGTCGTATCCACACCTCGGCCTGCACCGTGGCGGTACTGCCCGAGCCGGACGAGCAGGAAGCGATCGAAATCAACCCGGCGGACTTGCGGGTCGACACCTACCGTTCCTCCGGTGCCGGCGGTCAGCACGTCAACAAGACCGACTCGGCGATTCGTATCACGCACTTGCCGTCCGGCATCGTGGTCGAGTGTCAGGAAGAGCGTTCGCAGCACAAAAACCGCGCCCGGGCGATGTCCTGGCTGTCGGCCAAGCTCAACGACCAGCAAACCAGCGCCGCAGCCAACGCCATCGCCAGCGAGCGTAAATTGCTGGTGGGTTCCGGTGACCGCTCCGAGCGGATCCGCACCTACAACTTTGCCCAGGGCCGGGTCACCGACCATCGGGTCAACCTGACGCTGTATTCCCTCGACGAAATCCTCGCCGGTGGCGTCGATGCGGTGATCGAGCCGTTGTTGGCCGAGTACCAGGCCGATCAACTCGCGGCGATAGGTGAGTAAATGACGATCATTGCCAGTTTGTTGCGCGCCGCCGATTTGCCCGACTCGCCCACGGCGCGTCTGGATGCCGAATTGTTGCTGGCGGCGGCGTTGGGCAAGTCCCGCAGCTTTTTGCACACTTGGCCGGAGCGCATCGTGCCAAGCGAAGCGGCGCTGACTTTCGCCGAGTATTTGCAGCGTCGTCGCGGTGGTGAGCCGGTGGCCTACATTCTGGGGCAGCAAGGGTTCTGGAAGCTCGATCTGGAAGTGGCGCCGCACACACTGATTCCGCGCCCGGACACCGAGTTGCTGGTGGAAGCCGCACTTGAACTGCTGCCCGCAACGCCCGCAAAAGTGCTTGATCTGGGCACCGGCAGCGGCGCCATCGCCTTGGCCTTGGCTAGCGAGCGTCCAGCGTGGAAAGTCACTGCCGTGGACCGCGTGCTGGAAGCGGTGGCCCTGGCCGAGCGCAATCGCCGGCGTCTGCATCTGAACAACGCCACGGTGCTGAGCAGTCACTGGTTCAGCGCATTGGAGGGTCAGCGTTTTCAACTGATCATCAGCAATCCGCCATACATCGCCGCTGCCGATCCACACCTGGTGGAAGGTGACGTGCGCTTCGAACCGGCCAGCGCTTTAGTGGCTGGGGTAGACGGGCTCGACGATCTACGCTTGATCGTCGCCCAGGCGCCGGATCATCTTGAGGCCGGTGGCTGGCTGATGCTCGAACACGGTTACGATCAGGCCGAGGCGGTGCGCGATCTGCTGCTGACCCGCGGCTTTGAAGAAGTCCACAGCCGCACGGATCTGGGCGGCCATCAACGCATCAGTCTGGGACGCCTGACATGCTGAATGACCAGGAATTGCTGCGCTACAGCCGGCAGATTCTGTTGCAGCACATCGATATCGACGGTCAGCTGCGATTGAAAGAAAGCCGCGTGCTGATCGTCGGTCTTGGCGGCCTCGGTGCGCCGGTGGCGCTTTATCTGGCGGCAGCGGGCGTTGGCGAGTTGCATCTGGCGGACTTTGACACGGTCGATCTGACCAACCTGCAACGCCAGATCATCCACGACACCGACAGCGTCGGCATGACCAAGGTCGATTCGGCAATCAAACGCCTGACAGCAATCAACCCCGAGATTCAACTGGTCGCCCATCGCACGGCGCTGGATGAAGATTCCCTGGCCGCTGCCGTGGCCGGGGTGGATCTGGTTCTCGACTGTTCCGATAATTTCTCTACCCGTGAAGCGGTTAACGCTGCGTGCGTGGGTGCGGGCAAGCCGCTGGTCAGCGGTGCGGCGATTCGTCTTGAAGGGCAATTGTCGGTGTTCGACCCGCGCCGTGCGGAGAGCCCGTGCTACCACTGTTTATACGGGCACGGCAGCGATGCCGAATTGACTTGCAGCGAGGCCGGTGTTGTCGGTCCGTTGGTGGGATTGGTTGGCAGTTTGCAAGCGCTCGAAGCGCTGAAGCTGCTGGCCGGTTTCGGCGAGCCGCTGGTGGGGCGCCTGTTGCTGATCGATGCGCTGGGCTCGCGTTTCCGTGAGCTGCGGGTCAAGCGTGATCCGAAATGCAGCGTTTGTGGGCCAAAGCATGCGTGAAGCGCCGATCGGCGTGTTCGACTCCGGCGTCGGTGGGCTTTCGGTGCTGGCCGAGATCCAGCGTTTGTTGCCCAACGAATCCCTGCTGTACGTCGCCGATTGCGGGAACATTCCCTACGGCGAGAAAACCCCGGAATTTATCCAACAGCGTTGCAGCGTGATGGCCGATTTTTTTCATCGCCAAGGCGCCAAGGCCTTGGTATTGGCCTGCAACACGGCAACGGTTGCAGGCGTTGCCGACTTGCGCCGCGATTACCCCGAATGGCCCATCGTCGGCATGGAGCCGGCAGTCAAACCGGCCGCCGCCGCAACTCGCAGTGGCGTGGTCGGCGTGCTGGCCACCACCGGCACGTTGCAGAGTGCCAAGTTCGCCGCGCTGCTCGACCGGTTCGCCACGGATGTGCGAGTCATTACCCAGCCTTGCCCCGGGTTGGTCGAGCTGATTGAAAACGGCGATCTGCGCAGTCCTGCGCTGCGCCGGTTGCTCGAAAGTTACGTCGGGCCGCTGCTCGGCGCAGGCGCTGACACCATCATCCTGGGCTGCACCCATTACCCTTTCCTCAAGCCGCTGCTCAAGCAGATGATCCCCGATGACATCAGCCTGATCGACACCGGCGCCGCGGTCGCGCGTCAACTTCAGCGCCTTTTGGCCGAGCGCGAATTGCTCGCCGATGGGCCTGCTCGCCCTGCGCAGTTCTGGAGCAGTGCCGATCCGGTTCATTTCGCAAATATATTGCCGATATTGTGGAATAACGCTGGGGTTGTGCGAAGCTTCGAAGGGTAGTCAACTCTTGCTGGGGTTTTTAAAAATCGGGGTGAACTTCTGATAAATCGCCGACTTCTATAGCTGTGAGTGTCGAGCAACAAAAATACCAAACGAAATCGTTCGGAAAAGGAAGTTTCTAATGAAGCGACTATTCTGTTTGGCCGCGATTGCGGCTGCGTTGATGGGGCACAGTTTCACTGCACAGGCGGCAGGCGTGGAATTCGCGGTCGGTCAGACCGGCGAGTCGACCATGACTTATCGCCTGGGCTTGCAATTCGATTGGGATCAAAGTTGGTGGCAGACCGACGTCGGTCGATTGACCGGTTATTGGAGCGGTGCTTACACCTATTGGGAGGGTGACAAGACCTCCGGCAACAACAGCCTGTCGTTCTCACCCGTGCTGGTTTACGAGTTTGCCGGCCAGAACGTAAAACCTTATGTAGAGCTTGGGGTTGGCGTGGCTTTGTTTTCCGACACCGAAATCGAAAACAACGATCTCGGAAGTTCGTTTCAGTTCGAAGACCGTTTTGGTGTTGGCCTGCGCTTTGCGGGCGGACATGAAGTCGGGATTCGTGCGACTCACTATTCCAATGCCGGGATCAGCAGCCCAAACAATGGGATAGAAAGTTACGCGTTGCATTACACGATGCCGTTGTAAGTACACAGCAAAACCAATGTGGGAGCGGGCTTGCTCGCGAAAGCGGAGTACCAGTCAACTTGGATGTTGAATGTTGATTCGCTTTCGCGAGCAAGCCCGCTCCCACATTTGGTATTCAGTGTCACTTCAACTTCAGCGATACGCCGTCGAAATCCCTTGGCGCTCATCTATGCATTCAGGTGCGCCCATCTCGAACTCCCGGCAAATCAGCGGGCGTTTTTCGTAGATGGTGCACATCATCGTGTCGCGATCCAGCGCGGCGCACCAACCGTCATCCAGGCGCAGCATGACTTCCCCGCCCCAATCGTCGGTATCGATGTACCGCTCGGGCACGCCCGTGTCGGTGATCAGCATGACTTCGAGTTGGCAGCAACAGGCTGCGCAAGTCGAGCAGGTGACTGCCGGCTCAGCGATTTGTGTGTGGGGAATGGTTTTCATGGCGCGCAGTGTAAGGCAGTCGGCCAGTGCTGTGTGAAAGCACTGACGGACGCTCAATGCCCGGCGGTTAGTCCTCTATCGGCGGGCTGCTGCGTGAACCGAGCGTCGGTTCCACCCGATCAGGAAAATCCGACATCGGCCACAGGGCCGTCACGAACATTCCAGCAAACGTGATCTCCAGCGGACGGCTTCCCAGTTTCGCGAAGATATGCCGCGCCGCTTTATCCGCCGGCCAGTTCATAGGCATCGACATTTCATCTTTTGCCGGCAGTGGAGTGTCGACAGCGCCGGGACTGACCACGGTGACCTCGATGCCTTCCGAAGCCACATCGATGCGCATGGACTCGAACAGGTAGCGCAGGCCGGCTCGCGAACGGCCATTGGCCTCTGCGCGGGGCAATGGCAGATAAGTCACCGAGCTCGCCATGCCGACCAGATGCGGTGCGATACCGGCTCGCAGCAACGGCAGCGCGGCTTCGACGCAATAGCTGCTGGCAAGCAGATTGGTGCGCACCACGTGCTCGACGATCGAGGCATCGATCTGTTTGGCATCCACGTATTCACAAGTGCCGGCATTGAGAATCACCGTGTCCAGTGAGCCCCAGTCCTCGGCGATCTGTTCGCCAATTTCACGTACGGTCTGGCTGTTGGTCAGGTCGCCCGCCAGCACCAGCACTTGCCCGGGATAACGTTGGGACAAGGCTTTCAGTGGTGCCGCTGAACGTGAACTGACGGCCAGGTGCGCGCCGGTTTTCAGTATTTCTTCTGCCAGTGCGGCGCCAATGCCGTTGCTCGCTCCGGTCAGCCAGTACCTTCGTGGAGGCGTAAGACTCATCCCGTTCTCCTTTTCAGCCCGACAATTGTCTGGCCCCATAAATGTAGAAGTTCATAGAGCATTTCTGCGGTAATAAAAAACGGGTGGTAATCGGAGCGCGCCAGGTAAAGGAAACTACTCATGGTCGCCTCCGGCTCTCTGTCGTGACGGCAGGTCCTTGAACGCTGCAAGGGCTCTGGCGCGTGAGGTGTTCAGGTCAACGATAGGTGGCGGATAGTCCGGTGCGCTGAACAAGTCGCCGAGATGCGCCGGGTTGTGCACTTGTTTTTTGTTCAGCCCGGCCAGTTCCGGCAACCAATGTTTGATGAACACGCCTTCGGCATCGAACTTTTCCGACTGACTCAAGGGATTGAAGATCCGGAAGTAGGGCGCCGAGTCGGTACCGGTGGACGAACTCCATTGCCAGCCGCCGTTGTTTGCCGCGAGGTCGCCATCGATCAGGTGACGCATGAAGAAGCGTTCGCCCTCACGCCAGTCGATCAGCAGGTTTTTGGTCAGGAACATCGCCACCACCATGCGCAAGCGATTGTGCATCCAGCCGGTTTCGAGCAGTTGGCGCATGGCCGCGTCGATAATCGGCAAACCGGTACGGGCCTGCTGCCAGGCAGCGAGTTCCTCGGGTGCGTCGCGCCAAGCCAGGGCCTCGGTTTCCGGGCGAAAAGCACGGTGCCGGGACACCTTTGGGTAGCCCACCAGAATGTGTTTATAGAACTCGCGCCACAGCAGTTCATTGATCCAGGTCACGGCGCCGACCTTGCCGCTCTCGAATTCGCCCTGATTGCTTTGCAGCGCGGCGTGCAAGCACTGGCGCGGGGAAATCACCCCGGCGGCGAGGTAGGCCGAGAGTTGGCTGGTGCCGGGTTTCGCCGGGAAGTCCCGCTCGCTTTGGTAGTAGTCGATCTGGGCGTCGACGAAGGTGTCGAGGCGACGCCGGGCTTCGGCTTCCCCGGCCGGCCAGAGTGCGCGAAGGCTGTCGGTAGGTGGGGCGAAACCTTTGATCCGGGTCGGGACTTCATCACTGGCGATGCTCAGCGGCGCTTGCTTCATCGGAGCGCTGACAAGACGTGGCAGTGACCGGTGCAAGCGTTCGTAACAGACCTTGCGGAACTGACTGAAGACCTGAAAGTACGTGCCGGTTCTGGTCAGCACGCTGCCCGGCTTGAACAGCAACTGATCGAGATAGCTATGAACGCCGATGTCCTGAGCATTCAGTGTTTCGGCCACCGCTGCATCCCTGCGGCTTTCGTGGATGCCGTATTCCTCATTGAAGTGCACGGCCTCGATGTTCAGCGCGTGACAAAGATCCAACAGCACTTTCGGTGCTTCATCCCAGTGCGGTGCCTCGCGGATCAACAGGGGAATGTTCAGCTCGCCCAACGCGTGCTTCAGTTCGTGGAGGTTGCGCAGCCAGAAGTCGACTTTGCACGGGGCGTCGTCGTGTTCCAGCCATTGTTGCGGACTCAACAGATACACCGCCACACACGGGCCAACCGCGGCGGCGGCCGAGAGGGCGGTGTTGTCGTGTACGCGCAGATCACTGCGCAGCCAGATCAATTGCATGTTGATGCCCACATTAAACAAGCCCGCACTGAACCAGGATCTGCTGAGCCGACAATGGGTCTTCGGCCAGGAACAGATCAGCAATTTCTGAAGTTTTGACGGACAACTCGATGTGGTGAATGCGCACCGTTGGTCCGACGATCATTTTTGGGCAACTGACGCCGTTGAAAAGTTTCGCCAGCTGCGAAAGGTTTATGGCTTTGCTGGAATACAGCAGTACGCCACGGGGTTGCAGGTGATCGACCGCCAGCGCCAGTTCGCCGACAGGCAGTGGCCAGTCGAATACTTCCACCGGGCAATCGGCGCTGCTGATCAGCCATGCGGTAAGCCACAGGTGAGGTTCCAGTGGAAGGTCCGAGTGGTTGATCAACAGCAGTGGCGCGGTGTGTAGCTGACGATTGTTATGGTAGATACGTGCACCGAATTTGCTGCGTAGCCAGGAGTAAAAAAACACACGCTCCAGCTGTGCGCCGAATTGGCCCTGCCAGCGTTGTTCCAGTTCGGCCAGGAGTGGCAGCAGAAGTTGTTCACACAAGGTTCGCGGCGGGTACAGCGCCATGACCTGGTTGACGCTATCGTCCAGCGTTCGCTCGTTCAATTGCATGACCGCCTGGAGCAACGCCTGGCGCTGCGGGTGCCAGTCATTTTCGACCTGTTCGCCAAAGGCTTGCGGGGTGTCGAGCAGTTGCTTGACCTGGCTGACGGCGACGCCGCGGTTGAGCCAGGTGAGGATCGTCAGGATGCGTTGCACATGCTCGGCCGAGAACAGTCGATGGCCCTTGGGTGTGCGCTGCGGCACGATCAGGCCATAACGCCGTTCCCAGGCGCGCAAGGTGATGGCGTTCACGCCGGTCTGGCGGGCCACTTCGCGAATCGGCAGCCAGCCTTCATCGAGCGCTTTCTTGAAGTCACTGCCCAGGTCTTCACTGGCGCTGCTATCGAGTGCGGCTTTCATCAGATTGCGTTTCGCAGGCTGAGATTCTCCGGGTGCGGTTGCAGGTAGACCTGCTGCGCAATGTACGGATCCGGATGTTGGCGAAAGTGGTGCTTGAGCAGGGTCAGTGGCACCACCAGCGGCACGATGCCGTGACGGTACTGGCCGATGACGCGCTGCACTTCCTGCTTGTCTTCAGCGCTGATCGCTCGTTTGAGATAACCGCTGATGTGTTGCAGGACATTAGTGTGGGTGCGCCGTGTGGCGCACTTTTTCAGGGCGGCCATCAGCTCGCTGAAATAGCGCGGGCCAAGTTCCTGCGGATCGGTGTCGCCCATATTGCCCAGCAGTGCTCCCAGGGTTTTGTATTGCACCGGATTGTGGGCCATCAACAGGTATTTGTAGCGCGAATGGAAATCCGTGAGGCCGCGACGACTCAAGCCTTGTTGCAGCAATTGCTGCCAGGCGCCATAGGCGAAAACGCGGGTGAGGAAGTTTTCCCGCAGCACCGGGTCGTTGAGCCGGCCGTCTTCTTCCACCGGCAAATCAGGATGCAAGTCGCAGAAGGCACGGGCATAGATGCCCTGGCCACCGCCATCGAGCGGTGCACCGTTGGCATGGTAGACCTTGACTCGCTCCAGGCCACAGGACGGGGATTTCTGCATGAAGATGTAGCCGCAGATATCGTCCAGTTCCGCCGCCATTTGTCGACCGTAGGCGGCCAGTGGCCGGTTGACGTTGAGCTGGTGATCTACTGTGCCGACGGCGTCGGGCTGATCCGGATCACCCACCAGCCGTATCGGCTGGCGCGGAATGCCCAGGCCGATGGCGACTTCCGGGCAGACCGGCACGAAATCGAAGTAATCAGTAAGGATGCGGCTGCACAGTTGCGAGGTCTTGTGCCCGCCGTTGTAGCGCACCTCGGCCCCCATCAGGCAGGCGCTGATGGCGATTTTCGGTTTGGCGGTAAGCAGCGGCATGGAAGGCACCTCGAATCAAAAAAATCTGTACAGAGCATCAGCGCTGTACAACATAACTTGATCTTAGATTCGAAGCTATACAAGTCAAATTTTATGTATAAGTTTTTTTGCCGGGCTGCTGTCTAGTTCGACAGCAGCAATTCTCTAGACCTGATGCCGGTCACTGCAAGTGCTCATGCAGGCGGCGGGCGGCTTCCTGGCCGCTGAGCCAGGCCCCTTCGACACGTCCCGACAGGCACCAGTCGCCACACGCATACAGGCCCAGATCGGCATCGGCCAGCGTGCCCCATTCATGGCTGCTGGCAGGGCGGGCATAGAGCCAGCGATGGGCGAGACTGAAAGTCGGTGCGGGCATGGAGTCGTGCAGCATTTCGGCGAACGCACCGTGCAACTGTTCGATCACCGCTTCTTTTGGCAGGTCGATGTGCTGGCGGCTCCAGGCGCTGGTGGCGTGCAGCACCCAGGTGTCGAGGGTGTTGTCGCGGCCGGGTTTGCTGCGGTTGCGCGCCAGCCAGTCCAGCGGGCTGTCTTGCACGAAGCAACCTTCCATGGGTGTATCCAGTGGGGTTTCGAACGCCAGCGCCACGGCCCAGGTGGGGTCCATTTTCACCCCGGCGGCGGCCCCGGCGAGCTTCGGCGCGGAGGCCAGCAGGGCGGTGGCTTGCGGAGCCGGCGTGGCGATCACGACGTGACTGAACGGCCCATGGGTGAAGCCTTCGGCATCCTGCAGATGCCAGTGTTCTTCACCGCGATAGACCTCGGTGATCCGACAGGCGAAATGCACTTCGAGATCGCCAAGCAGGGCGCGGGTGATCGCACTCATGCGCGGCGTACCGACCCAACGGGTCTGTTCGTCCGGCGACAGGCTGAGTTGGCCACCATGGAAGGTGTACAGCTGCGGCGTCCATTCGGCCACCCAGCCGTTGGCTTGCCAGCGCTGGACTTCGGTGACGAAGCGGCGGTCGCGGGCGGTGAAATATTGCGCGCCCATGTCCAGCGCTCCCGCATCGCTGCGCTTGCTCGACATGCGTCCGCCACTGCCGCGGCTTTTGTCAAAAAGTTGCACGACATGCCCCAGCTCAGTCAGGGCTTGTGCGGCTGAGAGTCCGGCGATGCCGGTGCCGATGATTGCGATAGGTACAGTCATAAGGGCCTCGTTTACCTTTCTGTACAGACTACGCCGGGGTTGAAACCTGTACAATATTGTTTTTTGGTATAACTTTTAGCGTTCTCGTTCCGACAGCTTGGCCTATTGTTAAACACAGAGCCTGCCCGATATCAAAGATCCCTTGCTTATAAAAATAGACTAGTCATCAGGGTAAAACGCCACGCGAGGAAGAAGTCATGCACATATTGCTGACCGGCGGTACTGGTTTGATAGGACGTCAGCTCTGCCGACACTGGTTGAGTCAGGCCCATCGCCTCACAGTCTGGAGTCGCACGCCGGCAAAAGTCACCAAAGTCTGCGGCGCTCAGGTGCGAGGCATTGCCCGGCTAGAGGACATCGGACAGGAGCCGGTCGATGCCATTATCAACCTGGCTGGCGCGCCTATTGCCGACCGACTGTGGACGCACAAGCGCAAAGCCTTGTTGTGGAGCAGCCGCATCACCCTGACCGAAACTTTGCTCGCCTGGCTCGAAAGCCGTGAGCAAAAACCGCAGATTCTGATTTCCGGGTCGGCGGTCGGTTGGTACGGCGATGGTGGTGAACGTGAGCTGACCGAGGATTCGCCCCCGGTGATCGACGATTTCGCCAGCCAGTTGTGCATCGCCTGGGAAGAGACTGCACAGCGTGCCGAAGCTTTGGGCATTCGCGTGATCCTCATCCGCACCGGGTTGGTGTTGTCGGCCGAGGGCGGCTTTTTGTCGCGCCTGCTGCTGCCGTTCAAACTGGGGCTGGGCGGGCCGATTGGCAATGGTCGGCAGTGGATGCCGTGGATCCATATCAACGATCAAATCGCCCTGATTGATTTTCTTCTGCATCGCAATGAAGCCGTCGGTCCATATAATGCCTGCGCACCGAAGCCGGTGCGCAACCGCGAGTTTGCCAAAACCCTGGGCAGCGTTTTGCACCGCCCGGCGTTCATGCCGATGCCGGCCTTTGCGTTGAAGGTCGGTCTGGGCGAGTTGTCGTTGTTGCTGCTGGGTGGCCAACGGGCCATGCCGGCGCGCTTGCTCCAGGCAGGATTCACTTTCCAGTTCACTGATTTGCGCGCGGCCCTGGACGACCTGTCCAGCCGCCTTTGAAATAGGACGTTGCATGACCGATCACGCGTTGCTTCTGGTCAACCTGGGCTCTCCTGCCTCCACCTCGGTGGCGGATGTGCGCAGCTACCTCAATCAGTTTCTGATGGACCCGTACGTGATCGACCTGCCATGGCCGGTGCGGCGTCTGCTGGTGTCGTTGATCCTGGTCAACCGTCCCAAGCAGTCGGCCCATGCCTATGCCTCGATCTGGTGGGAGGAGGGCTCGCCGCTGGTGGTGCTGAGTCGCCGCCTGCAACAGGCCATGACCTCACAATGGAAGCACGGGCCTGTAGAGCTGGCGATGCGTTACGGCGAGCCGTCCATTGAGTCGTCGCTGCTGTGTCTGGTGGCGGCGGGTAACAAACGCATCACGCTGGCGCCGCTTTATCCGCAGTTTGCCGACAGCACCACCACGACGGTGATCGAAGAAGCCAGGCGCGTCGTGCGCGAGAAAAAACTCGATGTGCAATTGTCGGTACTCCAGCCGTTCTACGATCAGCCGGAATACCTCGACGCCTTGGTGGCCACGGCCAAACCGTATCTGCAACAGGATTACGATCATCTGTTGCTGAGTTTCCATGGGTTGCCAGAGCGGCACCTGACCAAACTCAACCCGGGTCACAGCTTCGAGGGCGGTGGCGATTGCTGCGCCGGTGCGCCGCCGGAGGTGGTCGCGACCTGTTATCGCGGACAGTGCCTGCGCACTGCGAAGGAATTTGCCAAGCGCATGGGCCTGCCGGATGGCAAATGGTCGGTGTCATTCCAGTCGCGTCTGGGGCGCGCCAAATGGATTGAACCCTACACCGAGGCACGCCTCGATGAGCTGGCCAAAAACGGCGTGAAGAAGGTCTTGGTGATGTGCCCGGCGTTCGTCGCCGATTGCATCGAGACGCTGGAGGAGATTGGTGATCGCGGGCTGGAACAGTTCCGCGAAGCGGGGGGCGAGGAGTTGGTGCTGGTGCCGTGCCTCAACGATGATCCGCGTTGGGCACAGGCGTTGAGTGTGTTGTGTGAAAGGGCGCCGTTGGCGCTGTAGGAACGCGGACTGTGGCGAGGGAGCTTGCTCCCGCTTGAGTGCGTAGCACTCACAAAATTTGTATGTGAATGCAAAAAATGGGGTCGCTTCGCAACCCAGCGGGAGCAAGCTCCCTCGCCACAGGTGTATCGCGTGCTTAGATCAGCGGCTCATCCGCCTTCTTGTGCTTCCAGCTGTCATTGCCCGGCAGGATCAGGTTCAGTGCAATCGCCACCACCGCGCACAGCGCAATGCCTTTGAGGCCGAAGTCGTCCGGGCCAGTGCCGGTGCCGACCAGCACACCGCCAATCCCGAACACCAGAGTCACCGAGACAATCACCAGATTGCGCGCTTCGCCCAGATCGATCTTGTGGCGGATCAGCGTATTCATGCCGACCGCTGCAATCGAACCGAACAACAGGCACAGAATCCCGCCCATCACCGGCACTGGAATGCTTTGCAGCAGCGCGCCGAACTTGCCGACGAACGCCAGGCTGATGGCGAAGATCGCCGCCCAGGTCATGATTTTCGGGTTGTAGTTCTTGGTCAGCATCACTGCGCCAGTCACTTCGGCGTAGGTGGTGTTGGGCGGACCGCCGAACAGACCGGCTGCGGTGGTGGCAATGCCGTCACCGAGCAGGGTGCGGTGCAGGCCGGGCTTCTTCAGGTAATCGCGGCCGGTCACGCTACCCACGGCGATCACGCCGCCGATGTGCTCAATGGCCGGGGCCAGGGCTACCGGAACGATGAACAGGATCGCCTGCCAGTTGAATTCCGGCGCGGTG
Organism: Pseudomonas sp. MAG733B; assembly: GCF_036884845.1. NCBI lineage: Bacteria > Pseudomonadati > Pseudomonadota > Gammaproteobacteria > Pseudomonadales > Pseudomonadaceae > Pseudomonas > Pseudomonas sp. MAG733B. The sequence goes on along the minus strand of NZ_CP145732.1, from coordinate 6,175,347 downwards.
AAGTGCGGGATGGCGAACCACGGCGCCGCAGCAATCTTCGCCGTGTCGACCACGCCGAAATAGAACGCCATGCCAAAACCCACAAGCACGCCGGAGATGATCGGCACCAGGCGGAAAATGCCTTTGCCGAACACCGCGACGATCAGGGTCGTCAGCAGCGCGGGCATCGAGATCAGCATCGCGGTCTGATAATGAATCAGCTCGCTACCGTCACCCGCCTTGCCCATCGCCATATTGGCGGCAATCGGCGCCATGGCCAGACCGATGGAGATGATCACCGGGCCGATCACTACCGGAGGCAGCAGGCGATCGATGAAGCCGGTGCCTTTAATCTTCACGGCCAGGCCGAGGAAGGTATAGACGAAACCGGCCGCCATCACCCCGCCCATGGTCGCGGCGAGGCCGAACTGGCCCTTGGCGAGAATGATCGGCGTGATGAAGGCAAAACTCGATGCCAGGAACACCGGCACCTGACGCCCGGTGACGATCTGGAACAGAATCGTCCCCAGACCTGCGGTAAACAGCGCCACGTTCGGGTCGAGGCCGGTAATCAGCGGCATCAACACCAGGGCGCCGAAGGCCACGAACAGCATCTGGGCGCCGGACAGCACCGTGCGCCAGAGCGGATCGTTGAACTCTTGCTGCATGCTCACGCGTCCTTCTGCTTGGTGCCGAAGATCTTGTCGCCAGCATCGCCCAGGCCCGGGATGATGTAACCGTGTTCGTTGAGTTTTTGATCGATGGAAGCGGTGTAGATGGTCACGTCCGGGTGCGTTTTCTCGACAGCGGCGATGCCTTCGGGGGCGGCGACCAGCACCATGGCGCGGATGTCGCGGCAGCCGGCTTTTTTCAGCAGGTCGATGGTGGCAACCATGGAACTGCCGGTGGCGAGCATCGGGTCGATGATCATCGCCAGGCGTTCGTTGATTTCCGGGACCAGTTTTTCCAGGTACGTGTGGGCCTGAAGGGTTTCTTCGTTGCGGGCAACGCCCACGGCGCTGACCTTGGCGCCCGGGATCAGGCTGAGCACGCCCTCAAGCATGCCGATACCTGCACGCAGGATTGGTACCACGGTAATCTTCTTGCCGGCGATTTTCTCGACCGACACAGTGCCGCACCAGCCTTCGATATCGTAGGATTCCAGCGGCAGGTCTTTGGTGGCTTCATAGGTCAGCAGGGCACCGACTTCCTGAGCGAGCTCACGGAAATTCTTGGTGCTGATGTCTGCGCGGCGCATCAGGCCAAGTTTATGACGGATCAGCGGGTGGCGGATCTCGAGGATGGGCATGGGAAAGGCTCCGGCGGCGGGCAAAAAAACCGGCCTAGATTAATCTATCCGAGGGTGTTGTCCTATAGACATTAGAGTACGTTAGTCCACAAAGGCTTGATCTGGCCGTTCGGGATGCGTACCTTTGCCCGCTTTTCCGAATCCGTCCCCCCCTTGGAGAGCGCCATGTCCGCTGATCTCGAGCATATCCGTCAAATCATGCGAGAGGCTGACTGCCTGTACACCGAAGCTGAAGTCGAGGCGGCCATCGCCCGCGTCGGTGCACACATCAACGATGAACTGGCGGACAGCAACCCGGTGGTGTTCTGCGTGATGAACGGCGGGCTGATTTTCGCCGGCAAACTGCTCACCCATTTGCAGTTCCCGCTGGAAGCGTCCTACCTGCACGCCACCCGTTATCGCAGCGAAACCAGCGGCGGCGAGCTGTTCTGGAAAGCCAAGCCGGAAGTGTCGTTCATCGACCGTGACGTGCTGATCATCGACGACATCCTCGACGAAGGTCACACCCTGGGCGCGATCATCGACTTCTGCAAACACGCCGGTGCCCGCAAAGTGCACACCGCCGTGCTGATCGACAAGGACCACGACCGCAAGGCCCGTCCGGACCTGAAGGCCGATTTCGTTGGTCTGCCATGCATCGACCGTTACATCTTCGGTTACGGCATGGACTACAAGGGCTACTGGCGCAACGCCAACGGGATTTTTGCCGTTAAAGGCATGTAAGTCCCCGCAAGGTCAAAAGGTCGCAGCCTTCGGCAGCTCCTACAGGGTGTACGACAATCCCATGTAGGAGCTGCCGAAGGCTGAGATCTTTTGCTTTTAAACCCATGCTAGAGTGCTCGGCCCCGATTCCGGAGCCTGTCATGAGTCTTTTGATCCGCAGCTGTGCCGCCTTGTTGCTGACCCTCAGCCTGCCCCTGGCTGCCGACCCGGCGCCGATGCACGGGCAGTTCCTGCCGCCGGATGACCTGACCCTGCGTGACGCTGAACCTGAGCTGCAACAACTGTTGCAAGTCACCGAGTATTCGGTGGTAGTCGGCAGTCAGCGCCAGTCCAACCAGCAGCCAATTCCGGTCACTTCGCCGCTGCTGGTCCGCCTCAAGGGTAAGTCCTTGAACAAGGGCGCGACGATCAGTCAGGTGCTGGTCAATTTCGATGGCGAAAGCAAAAGCCTGAAAAAACCGGTCTACGACGAAAAATCCAAAACCCTCACGCTCTATTACCCGCTGGCGCAATACCGGGTGGTGATCGACTTGTTGCGCAATGACAAGGTGTATTGCCAGTTTCTCAGCTACGCCAACGGCCACATTTGGGCCGACTTGCACACCGGCGCTGTTCGTCCGCGTTGAGCCCGGCGCCCGCGCAGGGGTAAACTGCCCGCCCGTGAAATGTCTGCGAGCTGGAGTCGGCAATGCGTAAAGATAAGAAACAAGTGATTGGTGACGAGATCGGCGATGAGCAGATCAAGTTGTTCCTCGATTTCGAGCCGGTCGACGCGACTTCTCCGTCCCTGCACAAACTGATCAAGGCCTATCGTGGTCTGCGCATCGACGATTTCGAGCGTTTCCTGACGTTCTTCGTCGAGGCCGGTTTTGACGTCAACGGCAAGGATGAGCACGGCAATGACTTCGTTGCCCTGATCCAGGATCAGCGCAATGCGCCGGAATACATCGGGCTGATCGAAAAGGCTCGCGGCTAACCCGCTCTTTGTGGCGAGGGAGCTTGCTCCCGCTTGAGTGCGCAGCACTCACAAGATTTTTGGGCCGCTACGCAGCCCAGCGGGAGCAAGCTCCCTCGCCACAAATCATGTTTGCCCGGTCATAAAAAAACGCCCCGCCCTCAATGAGGACGGGGCGTTTTTCATGGGGCCGAATCAAGCGTAGCTTTCGGTCTCGCTGCTGGCTTCAACCAGTTCCAGGGCAACGTTGTTCTGCGTGTTGATCTTGCGATACAGCGCAGCGTCGGTTTCCAGGACTTTCTCGCGAGCCGGGAAGATTTCTGCCAGTTTGGCAGCCCACTCGCCCTTGGCCTGGTTCGGGAAACATTTTTCGATCAGTTCCAGCATGATCGAAACGGTCACCGATGCGCCTGGCGAAGCGCCGAGCAGGGCGGCAAGGGAGCCGTCCTTGGCTGCGACCAGTTCGGTACCGAACTGCAGGATGCCGCCTTTTTTCGGGTCTTTCTTGATGATCTGCACCCGTTGGCCGGCCACTTCCAGGCGCCAGTCTTCGGCTTTCGCTTCCGGGTAGAAGCGGCGCAGGGATTCCAGGCGCTGCTCCATCGATTGCATCACTTCGCTGACCAGATACTTGGTCAGGTCCATGTTGTTTTTCGCCACTGACAGCATCGGGCCGATGTTGCTGGCGCGAACCGACAGCGGCAGGTCCATGAAGGAACCGTGCTTGAGGAACTTGGTGGTGAAACCGGCGTATGGCCCGAACAGCAGGGATTTCTTGCCCTCGACGACACGGGTGTCCAGGTGCGGCACGGACATCGGTGGCGAACCCACGGCAGCCTGGCTGTACACCTTGGCCTGGTGATGCTTGACCACTTCCGGGTTGTCGCAACGCAGCCACTGGCCGCTGATCGGGAAACCGCCGAAGCCTTTGCTTTCCTCGATGCCCGAGGCCTGCAACAGCGGCAATGCCGCGCCGCCAGCGCCGAGGAAGACGAACTTGGCGTCGACTTCACGGGTGCTACCGCTGTTGACGTCCTTGATGCTGACGGTCCAGCCGCCGTTGTTGCGCTTCAGGCCGGTCACGCGCTTGCAGTACTTGACCTGGGCATCGGGTGCGCTGGTCAGATGCTTGAGCAGTTGATTGGTCAGGGCGCCGAAGTTGACGTCGGTGCCATTGATCACACGGGTGGCGGCGACAACTTCGTCGGCCGGACGGCCCGGCATCATCAGCGGCATCCACTCGGCCATGGTGGCCTTGTCTTCGGTGTATTCCATGTCCGAGAAGGCGTGGTGCTTGCTCAACACCTTGAAGCGTTCCTTGAGGAAGGACACGCCGCTGTCGTTCTGCACGAAGCTCAGGTGTGGCACCGGGCTGATGAACGATTTGCACGAGCCGAACGTGCCTTTCTTGGTCAGGTACGACCAGAACTGCTTCGACACCTCGAACTGGGTGTTGATGTGCACGGCTTTCTTGATGTCGACGGTGCCATCGGCAGCCTGCGGCGTGTAGTTCAGCTCGCACAGGCCGGCGTGACCGGTACCGGCGTTGTTCCACGGGTTGGAACTCTCCGCGGCACCGGAATCCATCAGCTCGACGACTTCCAGCTTGATCGCGGGGTCGAGCTCTTTGAGCAGCACTGCAAGGGTGGCGCTCATGATGCCGGCCCCAACCAGTACTACGTCGACTGCTTCGTTATGCGCCATTTAACGCGTCTCCAAAATCTGCAGCACCAAATTGACGGCATGGCTGCCAGGCGTTCCGGGGCGTGTCAGTGATGCCCCTGGTCCCCATGGCAGGATCGCCATGTCCGAATCTTCGCAATTTTTTGCAACTTCGACGGACGCTACCGGCCGGGCTAATGAGGTCTATGAACTCATTTCGACATGCGACTGGCAATTCGACTTATGGTCGATACATCCGTTTGTGCAACCAAATCCGTAGCGGACAGGCTTCAGGCTCCGGTATTCGAGGCGTACCCGGTCCTGTGTCGTTGGGCTGTTCTAGACGCTAATGGTGCATGTTCAGACGCAAAACTATTCATTTGCTCGCCACACTCTTGTGAAGTTGTGAAAACCCGTTTTTTTCACGCTCTTTTGAAGACGTGAACCTCAAAAAAGGGCTGCCTCTGCCTGGCACCGTGCCCGAATGCTTTGCCGCCAGGGAATTCATGGCAGGCAAAACGGGCAAACAGCTCAGTGACCGAGCGTAATGACAGCTCTGCAGATTCGCGAAAAGTGGAGGTTTTGCTTGAGGAACAGCAAGCGCGCCAGCTTCACTCGATCTGTGTGGGCGGCTCTCTGTGGGCGGTGCGGGGTGTCAATACCAGGGCATTGACGGTGCTGCGAGGCCCGATCAGGAGACGTCCTTATAATCGGGGGGAGATTGTATCTAAGAAACGCAGGGAATTGGTCGTGTTTTATGACTTTTGTTAGGCGTTCGGTCAGGTGGTCAGCAGTTGCTGCATCCGGGAGCGTCGCTGGCGCGCAATGACGCGGGCGCTGGCGGGCAGCGGCTTGTGCAGCCAGTTGAGACGAATTTCTTCGATTTCGACCCAGCCATCGCCCATGGGCTGCAGGTTGCACTGCTTGAATGCCTGGCAATGGCCGTTGCGGTCGAGCAGGGCGAAGCAGCGGTGCTGCGGGCGTGCTTCGAACAACGAAACGAGAAAACGCATGGCGAGATACCTTTTGGGTGATTGCCGACAACGTTCGCAGCAACTCGTGACGTGCAAGTGAATGCCAAGTGAAAAATGTGTGACAGGAACCGCTTTCCCGAGGGTTTGTCAGAGATTTCAGTAATCGTTGCATGACCCTAGTTAGCCGCAGTGGCGCACCGCTATACTGCCGGCCTGTTTGTGCCTGATTCTGGAGAGAAGAGCATGTTGCAACGCCTGTTGTTCGGTTTGATCACTGTGACCAGCTTGACGCTGGTTGGCTGCGCCCACAGCCCGCAACAACTGAACCCGGAACCCAAGCTGACGGCGCAACTGGCCCCGGTTGGTCACGGACAGCCTGTAGTGGTGCGTGTGGTGGACGGACGTCCGTCGCCAACCCTGGGCACCCGTGGCGGTTTGTACCCGGAAACCAGCGCGATTACCGTGCAAGGCGCGCAGATCCTGCCGAAGTTGCAGGCTCAGGCCGAAGCCGCTGTGCGCCTGCTGGGTTTCACTCCGACCACCAATGCGGCAAACGCACCGCAAATCACCGTGACCCTGGCCGAGCTGAAGTATCAGTCGCCTAAAGAGGGCATGTACGTGACCGAGGCAACCATCGGCGCGACCTTCCGCTCCGATGTGCAGAACGCCAACCGCCGTTACAGCGGCCGTTACGGTGCGTCCCTGGACCAGCGTTTCGGCATGGCGCCGAACCAGGAAACCAACACCAAGCTGGTCAGCGATGTGTTGAGTGATGCGCTGACTCGCCTGTTCAAGGACCCGACTGTAGGTCAGGTGCTGGGCGAATAAGCGTTCGCAAGATGTAAAAAAGCCCGGTGCCAGCAATGGCCCCGGGCTTTTTCATGCCTGCTGAATTTTAACGAATGCACACCGACCCATTGTGGGAGCGGGCTTGCTCGCGAAGGGGTAGTGTCAGGCAGCATTGATATTGAATGACACACCGCTTTCGCGAGCAAGCCCGCTCCCACAGGAGGATGGTGGTATCACGCAGCTTGCGAGTAAAAATCCAGCACGCTCACGCCCGTCAGCAAATCCGCCTCCGGCAAATCCGCGTGTTGATGGCCGCCGAGGGCGCAATACACCAGCCAGTGGCGGTCCTGAACATTGAAGGCGAGGCTGCCGACGAGGGTTTGTTGTTCGTCGTTGTGAGCGATGAGGTAAAGGCGATCCTGGTTTTCGGCGTGGAGCATGACGCAGTCCGTGTCGGTTTCGAGGCGCGCATGGTCGCCGATGCAGATGACGAAGCCGTGACGCGGGACAGCCATTTGTCATTTGCCGGGTAATTTGTCGCAAAGGGGAGTGCAGGCACAGAGGCTTTCGGTAGAATCCGCGCCGCGGTCGTCGGTCTGGCGCCTGCCACACCGGTTTTGTTTGAGGTTCGTGATGTCGCTGCATTTGATGACGCTGTTTACCGCCCATCCCGCCAAATTGATCAACCTGCTGGCCTTGCTCTTCGCCTTCCCGGGCGGCTGGCTGCTGCACGCGACCCGTCGGCGTGAGCAGCGCGCGATGGCCAGCCTCCAGGCTCAGCGCCAAAGTCGTCCCAGCGAAGAACCCACGCTCGACTGGGCGACGCTGCGCATGAACCGGTTTTTCTATAGCTTCGGCTTTGCCTGCATGGGGCTGGCGTTGCTGGTGTCGTGGATCAGCACGCAGATCTGAACCCTTTCAAAACAAAAGATCGCAGCCTTCGGCAGCTCCTACAGGTGAACATCAATCCTGTGTAGGAGCTGCCGAAGGCTGCGATCTTTTGATCTTGTTTTAAAGCGGCAACCCAGCCTTCACCCGATACTGATTACGCACCGGCGTCGCGTATTGCAGCACCAGGAACGGGCGATGTTCCTCGGGGCAGGCGTCCAGGCGTTGCTGCCATTGTTCCTGGGCCTTGGCCAGTTCATCAGCCGGGAACATCTCTGTAGCTTTTGGCACTGCCAACTGTGGATCGGCATCTTTCCACTGCGCATAAGCCAGGTAATGCACCGGGAACAAGCGATAACCGCCCAGAATCTGTTTGTCCATCTCGACCGCCAATTGCTTGGTGTCTTCGAACAGCTCGGTGATTGGCGCGGCAAAGTTCACATGCACCCGGCCTTTATAGCCGGTAATGCCTTTGGCAATGCTCACGTCATCTTCCCCCGGCACCTTGGTGTAGCTGCCGGTGGTGGCGCGGATGTAGAGTTCGCGGGCCTTGGCCTGGTCGCACGGATCGTATTCGTAGCTGATCGACACAGGCGTGAGGTTCAGCGAACGGATGACCTCGCCGAACGGCTCGTCCTTGCGGCTCATGTGGAACATCTTGAGGATCGCCGATTCGGTACGGTCGTCACCGTCCTTGGCGCGGCCTTCGGCCTGGGCGATCCAGATCGAGGCGCAATCGTTGCGGATCGAATGGTTGATGTACGCCGACAGCAGTTGATAGGCCGCCATTTTCTCGCGACGTCCGGTGATCGAACGGTGCACGATGAAGCTCTTGTTCAGGCGCATCAGGTCGCTGACGAAAGGCTTTTGCAGCAGGTTGTCACCGATGGCGATGCGCGGGGTCGGCAGGCCGGCGTGGTACACGGCATAGTTGACGAAGGCCGGGTCCATCACGATGTCGCGGTGGTTGGCGATGAACAGATAGGCGCTGCCGGACTTGAACTGTTCCACGCCGGTGTAAGTGACACCGTCCGTGGCGCGTTCGATGGTGTGGTCGACGTAATGCTCGACCTTGTCCTGCAAAGTGGCCACCGACGTGATGCCGGCGAACTCACGGCGCAGCCGATGAGCTATAAGGGGTTTGAGCGCCCAGCCTAAAGCGCCGGCAAAACGCGGGAAGCGGAAGTGGGTGAGGATATCTAGAAACGCCTTGTCGCCGAGCAGCCGGGCCAGCACCGCTGGGACTTCGCTGTCGTCGTAAGGTCGGATGGCATCGAATTCGCCCATCATGCTCTCTTGTTAGAAACGGCTAGGGTAAGTAAAGGTTCTGATCGAAAACCGGCGGGGTACGGTCTGAAAAGTAGTCAGACAAAAATAGCCCTGCAAATAGACCGGCGATTATACGCACAAGTCACCTGGGAGACCGCGATGCTGGAAACTGCGCAGTATGAATGTCCGTATTGTGGTGAGGAAGTCGAGACCACGCTGGATCTGTCCGGTGGGGATCAGACCTATATCGAGGACTGTCAGGTGTGCTGCAGGCCGATAACGTTTGTGTTGCAGGTTCACGAAGACGAATGGCACCTCGAAGTGTTCAGTGAAAACGAATGAGGGGCGCATATGCAGCGCATCTATGAACCGGAAAACCTGATGGAGGGCGAGTTGCTGCAAGGCATGCTCGCCAGCGAGGGCATCGAGGCGCATCTGGTGGGGCGCGATCTGGTCGGGGCTGCCGGTGAATTGCCGATCTTCGGTCTGCTGGGCCTGGCAGTGGATAACGACAAGGCTGAATACGCCCGTGAGCTGATCAGTGCGTACAATGCCGCGCTGCCGCTGTCCGGCGATGAACCGGAGAGTTTTCCCGGCACGCTGGTCTGTTAGGCTGGCGTTCGTTTGATCAAGAGTTGTGCTGCCCCATGTGTGGACGTTATGCCCTGTTTCGCTGGAACCGCGACTTCGCGACCCTGCCCGGTTTTCCTGCCGATCAGCAGGCGCAGTGGAACATTTCCCCCAATGATTCGGTGTTGATGCTACGTGCCGGCCCGGACGGCCAGCGTGAGCTTGCCCGTGCCCGCTGGGGCCTGACGCCGCCATGGCTGACCGATCTGTCCCGTACGCCGGCCCATGCCCGCGCCGAAACCGTGGCCGAGCAACCGATGTTTCGCCAAGCCTTGCGCGAGCGTCGCTGCCTGTTGCCGGCCAATGGTTTCTATGAATGGCGCGGCACCACACGCAAGCGGCCATTCTGGCTGACGCCGGGAGAGGGTTCGTCACTGTTTTTTGCGGCGATCTGGGAAGCGTATCCGGTGCAGGAGCAGGTGTGGTTGAGTACGGCGGTGATCACTCAGCCAGCGGCGAGTCAGCGCAGGCCGTTGATTCTGGATGAGGCAGGGCAGGCGGCGTGGCTCGATCCCGAGACGCCGTTGCATGTCTTGCAGGGGTTGCTGGCCAGTGAGCCTGCCGCGTTGCGCGAGCGGGTGCTGGCCAATATGGTCAATGATCCGAAGCTCAATGGGCCGGAGTGTCTTACGCCGGGTTGATGTGTTGTCAGTCCTGACGCCTTCGCGAGCAAGCCCGCTCCCACATTTTGAAATGCATTCCTATGTGGGAGCGGGCTTGCTCGCGAAGAGGCCTGAAGGTTAAACCTTGAACTGATTGATCAACCGCCGCTGCTGCTCCGCCAGTTTGGTCAAGTCCGCACTGGCCGCGCTCGATTCATCCGCGCCACCCGCCACTTCATTGGCCACTTGCCCGATATTGATCACGTTGCGATTGATGTCGTCCGCCACGGCACTTTGTTCCTCGGCAGCGCTGGCGATCTGGGTGTTCATGTCGTTGATCACCGACACCGCTTGCGTGATGGTTTCCAGCGCTTCGGCCGCTTTGGCCGCGTGCTGCACGCTTTCGTCCGTGCGGTTCTGACTGTCTTCCATCACCCGCACCACATCCCGCGTGCCTTGTTGCAGCTGCTGAATCATGGTCTGGATTTCTTCGGTGGCTTTCTGGGTTTTCTGCGCCAGATTGCGCACCTCGTCGGCCACCACGGCAAAGCCGCGACCCTGTTCACCGGCACGGGCCGCTTCGATGGCCGCGTTCAGGGCCAGCAGGTTGGTCTGTTCGGCGATCCCGCGAATGGCGGTGAGAATCGCGTTGATGTTTTCGCTGTCCTTGGCCAGGGTTTGCACCACGCCGACCGCCCGGCCGATTTCTACCGCGAGAGCACCGATGGAGTTGGACGTGTCGCGCACGATCGCCATGCCCTGGCTGGCAGCCTGGTCGGCATGGCTGGCGGCTTGCGCGGCCTGGGTGGCGTTGCGCGCCACGTCCTGAGCGGTGGCGGTCATTTCCTGCACGGCGGTGGCCACTTGATCGATCTCGGCCATTTGCTTGTGCACGCCGGTGTTGGTGCGGATGGCGATGTCGGCGGTGTGTTCCGAGGAATCGCTGACGCTCTGCACCGAGGTCACCACTTGGGTGATCATCACCTGCAACTTGGCGAGGAACGTGTTGAAGCCCTTGGCGATTGAACCGAGTTCGTCGGCGCGGTCACTGGTCAGACGACGGGTCAGGTCGCCTTCGCCCTGTGCAATGTCATCGAGCATGGCAACCATCTGTTTCAGCGGACGGGCAATGCCGTGGCCTACCAGCCAGATCACCAGCAAACCGATACCGGCAATCACCAGACCGACCATCGCCATGCCGAAGGTGTCGGATTTGCGCTGTGCGTTCAGGTCAGCCTGAAGTGTTTGCAGGTCGGCCATCACCGCGTTCAGCGGCAGTTGCAGCATGAGGGTCCAGCGCGCATCGGTCTGGCCGATGCCGAACGGCAGATACAACTCGATCCGGCCTTGGGCCTTGTCGACGGTGTAAGTGACTTCGCCGCGCTTGAGATTGGCCATGTTGGCGATCTGTTTGCTGTCGAGGATGTCGCTCACCTTCTCGCCGAATTTGCTCGGGTCCTTGGTGTAGGCAACGATCCGGCCATTGCCACTGATCAGGGCCATTTCCCCGGCGCCGCTGTAGAGTTTCTGGTTGGCGCCCAGGAGCATTTCCTGGATGAAGTTCACCGACAGGTCGGCGCCGACGATGCCCTGGAAGGCGCCGTTGAGCATGATCGGTTCAATAAAGGAGGCGAGCATGACGATTTTGTCGCCGACCTTGTAGGGCGCAGGATCGATCACGCAGGATTTTTTGGTTTCTTTCGAGCACAGGTAGTACTCGCTGGCGCGCACGCCGGTGGACAGGGTTTTCTGGTCGTCGACGTCCACCAGTTTGTCCAGGCCCAGGCTGCCGTCTTCATTGCGGAACCACCACGGCAGGAAGCGACCGTTGCTGGCATCGATGCCCACGACCTGTGTGCCGATGTAGGCCGCATCGTTGTGATCCAGTGCGTCTTTTTCCCAACCGATGTAGGTGCCGAGGATCTTCGGGTTCTTGGCCACGTTTTCCTTGATCAACCCGATCAATTGCTCACGGCTGAGGCTCAGCGCAGCTTTGCCATCAGCGCCCGGTGTGCCGATCAGCGCGTTGACCCGCACCAGACCGCCGGCAATCAGCAGCGGCGCTTCGAGTTCACGCTGGATCTGGCTGACCTGGGTTTGCGCCAGCGAGGTCAGGCGCTGTTCGATGACTTGCTCGAACTGCGCCTGGGTCCGCTCCTGAACCATGTCTTGCGTCCGGGCACCGGAAAACAGCGCGTACACGACCAGGGCCGCCACGACACTTAGAACGATGGCGCCGGCCAGGGCCGCCACGGAAAACTGGATCGATTTGAATTTCATGGGTGCTCCGCACGCAAAAGGTCGTCTGCGGAGGTGTATCGGCAGGGGGTTGAAGGGGCATGAGCGGGTGTGGGTGAAATGACTGTTTTGGAGAGCTCGATGTCGCAAATGAATCATTGCCGACGGGTTGGCCGCTGTGGCTTGCGCGGGTTTGTGAATTTTTTCCTACGGCGAAGAGAGCTTTGTCTGAAATGCGCGTCATATATCCCGTTGTATCTGGCGCCGATACCTTTCCGCGCCTAGGATACGGTCAAGTTTTCAGGGAGTTTTTTGATGAACAAGACATTGGTTTCGTGTGCGCTGGGCACAGCTCTGCTGCTCGCCGGTTGCCAGTCTGTCAACACCACCAGCGGCGGTGCTGTGGGTGTTGAACGCAAGCAATACATGTTCAGCATGTTGTCCTCGCAAGAGGTCGACCAGATGTACGCCCAGTCCTATCAGAAGACCGTCGGCGAAGCGTCCAGCAAAGGTGTGCTGGACAAGACCAGTAGCGATGCCAAGCGCGTGCAGGCGATTGCCGACCGGCTGATTGCCCAGGCGCCGAATTTCCGTCCGGATGCGGCCCAGTGGAAGTGGGAGGTCAACCTGATCAAGAGCGACGAGCTCAACGCCAACTGCGGCCCTGGCGGCAAGATCATTTTCTACACCGGGCTGATCGACAGCCTGCAACTGACCGACGATGAAATTGCCGCGGTCATGGGCCATGAAATCGCCCATGCCTTGCGTGAGCACGGTCGTGAAGCGATGTCCAAGGCATACGGCATGGAAATGGCGAAGCAGGGCGCTGGTGCGTTGTTCGGGTTGGGGCAAGACACCCTGGCGCTGGCCGATACCGTGGCCAACTACGGCATGACCTTGCCAAATAGCCGCGCCAATGAAAACGAAGCGGACCTGATTGGCCTGGAGTTGGCCGCTCGCGCCGGTTACAACCCGAATGCCGCGATCACCCTGTGGAACAAGATGACCAAGGCCTCGGAAGGTTCGCCACCGGAGTTCATGAGCACTCACCCGGCTTCGACCAGCCGGATCGCGGCGTTGCAGGCAGCGATTCCGAAGGTGATGCCGTTGTATGAGCAGGCCAGGAAGTCCTGATCTGCACGCGATGGCACTTGTGGCGAGGGAGCTTGCTCCCGCTCGGCTGCGCAGCAGCCGTAAATCCGGATAACGCGTCGAATCTGACAAAACGCGATCATCTGGTTTGGGGCTGCCATGCAGCCCAGCGGGAGCAAGCTCCCTCGCCACAATGACTACCTTACCGCGTCAAACCCAGCCGCTAGCCTGCATCGCCTTGTACACCGCAACAATCGCCAGAATGAAGAACGCCGACGCCGCCAGGCGACGAATCAGCGTCAACGGCAATTTGTCCGCCGCAAAGTTACCCGCCAGAACCACCGGCACGTTGGCGATCAACATCCCGACGGTGGTGCCGATGATCACCAGCCACAATTCCGGATATTGCGCGGCCAGCATCACGGTGGCGATCTGCGTCTTGTCGCCGATTTCCGCGAGGAAGAATGCGATCAGCGTGGTCAGGAACGGCCCGAACTTGCGGGCGGTGCTGGCTTCGTCGTCATCCATCTTGTCCGGCACCAGGGTCCATAACGCGGTCGCTGCGAAGCTCGCCGCGAGGATCCAGTGCAGCAACGTATCCGAGAAGAAACCTCCGACCCAGGCGCCCACCGCACCGGCCGCCGCGTGGTTGGCCAGGGTCGCGGCAACGATGCCGGCGATGATCGGCCAGGGTTTGCGGAAGCGGGCAGCGAGAATGAGCGCGAGCAGTTGCGTCTTGTCGCCGATTTCGGCCAAGGCAACGATTGCGGTGGGTACGAGTAATGAATCCAGCATCAGGGGTTTTCCTAAGGGGCGGGTCGACACGGCTATGACACGTACAGCCTTCCCGCCCCGGGTAAGGTGTTCGTGTCATAGGTCTTGTCAAACCCTGGCGATCCGTCTGATGCGGACGCTTGGGTCGCATACGCCATGGTCTGAGGACCAAGTATGTTGACGTATGCCGGACGAGCATGGCGCTCGTGGGAGACTACTCCCCTAGGACGGAGCGGATTCTGCCTAGGCAAATTCCATTCGGCAAGAACAAATTTTCAGCCGCGTTTGGCCCGGTAGATTCTGAAACCCTGTCCTTCGGCCTTGATCGCGCAGACGCCCAAATGCTCTTCGATCAGTGGTTGATACTTCAGGAAGCTGTTCGCTACCAAGCGCAGTTCGCCGCCGTTTTTCAGATGTTTGGCTGCTTTTCGCAGCAAGTTCTCTGTGGCGTAATAGTCGGTATGCACGCCGACATGGAACGGTGGGTTGCTCAGAATCGCACTTAAACCCATCGGGGCGGCGTCGATGCCGTCACCGGTAATCACGTCAGCTTCCAGACCGTTGGCAGCCAGGGTCAGGCGACTGCTGGCGGCGGCAAACGCATCGACGTCGAGCAAAGTCACCTGGTTGTGCGGATAGCGACGCTTGACCGCCGCGCCCAACACACCCGCGCCGCAACCGAAGTCCAGCAAATGGCCGCTTGGCAATTTGTCCAGATGTTCCAGCAACAGCGCGCTGCCGCGATCCAGTCGGCCATGACTGAACACGCCCGGCAGGCTGATGACTTTGAGCGGGCCTTCAGCCAGCGGCAGTTCGTATTCCTGGGCCAGGCTTTCCAGCGATTTGGCAGCGGGGGCGTTGGCCACCGTAACTTGCCAGAGCTGGCAATGCCGCGCGCTGTCGAGCTTGCGCGGCTTGCCGAAAGGCATCAGTTGCTTGGCCGCGCCTTCGATGCCGCTCTTTTTCTCGCCGACCAGAAACACCTCGCGACCTTCCAGACGCGAGGCCACGGCGTTGAGGATGTAATCGGTCAGGTCCTTGGACTTGGGCAAAAACACCACGGCCGCCTCGAAAGCCTGTTCGGGCACATTCACGCCAAAATGGCTGCGCTCGGCGAAACGGGCGTCCAGCGCGGCCTGGTCACCGGCATGCCAGCACCAGCCGTGAGCGGCGGGCAGGCGACCGAGCAAATCGTCGGCGGGCAAACCGGCCAGCAATACCGAACCCTGGAATAATTCAGCCTGACGAAGCAGTACTTCACTGCGCGGATCCATAACTGCTCCTGTGGAAAAAAGTGCCGCAGTTTATCAACTGACGACCCGCAGTGCCTTACCTCTGAAGTATCCGAGGGCATTTTCGGTCACTTGCCCCACGATGCGCTGGCGCGCTTCGCGACTGCCCCAGGCATTGTGCGGGGTGACGATCAGGCGCGGGATGTCATTGGCCAGCAATGGGTTGCCGTTGATGGGCGGTTCGACGCTCAGCACATCGGTGGCAGCGCCCCCGAGGTGGCCATTGCGCAAGGCATCGGCCAGCGCTTGCTCATCGATCAAGCCACCACGGGCCGTGTTGACCACGAACGCGCCGGGTTTCATCGAGGCCAGTTCGCGAGCGCCGATGAAGTGACGGGTGTGTTCGTTGAGCGGGCAGTGCAGGGTCAGCGCATCGATTTGCGGCAGCAGTTCATCCAGCGGCAAACGGTCGGGCCGGGCAGGGCGCCCCGGAATCTGGCCCAGCAATACGCGCATGCCAAAAGCTTCGGCGAGTCGCGCGACCGCGCCGCCCAGTTCGCCATGACCGAGCAGGCCGAGGGTTTTGCCTTCAAGTTCGACAATCGGGTAATCCAGCAGGCAGAACTGCTTGGCCTGCTGCCAGCGACCTTCACCGACGGCTTTCTGATAGTCGGCGAGGCGCGTCGCCAGGTTGAGCAGCAGCATGATCGTGTGTTGCGCCACGGACGGCGTGCCGTAACCCTGACAGTTGCACACGGTGATTCCATGGGCGCGGGCGGCTGCGAGGTCGACGTTGTTGGTGCCGGTGGCGGTGATCAGGATCAGCTTGAGGTCGGGGCTGGCAGCCATCGCGGCGGCATCGATCAGGATTTTGTTGCTGATGGCGACGGTGGCGCCCTTGAGGTGATCAATGACCTGATCCGGCAAGGTCTGGGCGAACAGCTGTAAATCGCTGAAGCAATCGCGTAGCGGGCTGAGGTCGAGATCGCCCAGATCCAGGGACGGGTGGTCGAGGAAAACGGCGCGGCGAATGTTCGTCATCAACTGTACCTTTTGTGCAATGAACTGAAGGCGTAATCTGCCGAGCCTACCAGATGAAATAAATAGTTACGCTTGGCCTAAAGGAGCCCCCATGTACTGGACCGAGTTCTTGACCGTTGCCCTGATCCACCTGCTGGCCGTCGCCAGCCCCGGCCCGGACTTCGCCGTAGTGGTGCGTGAAAGCGTAACCCACGGTCGTCGCGCCGGCACCTGGACGGCGCTGGGCGTCGGTACGGCGATTTTCCTGCACGTGGGGTATTCGCTGCTGGGGATCGGCCTGATCGTGTCGCAGTCAATCGTACTGTTCAACGCCTTGAAGTGGGCTGCCGCTGCTTATTTGCTGTACATCGGCTTCAAGGCACTGCGGGCGCAACCGGCCAAAGCGGTGACTGACGATCTGCACAAGGAAGCCGGCGAGCGCACCGCACGTGGCGCCTTCACTTCCGGTTTTGTGACCAACGGTCTTAACCCGAAAGCCACGCTGTTCTTCCTGTCGCTGTTCACCGTGGTGATCAATCCGCACACGCCGCTCGCTGTGCAGGCCGGTTACGGGGTTTACCTGGCGGTGGCTACGGCGATCTGGTTCTGCCTGGTGGCCATGCTGTTCAGCCAGCAGCGCGTGCGTGCCGGGTTTGCCCGTATGGGTCACTGGTTCGACCGGACCATGGGCGCGGTGTTGATCGCAATCGGCGTGAAGCTCGCGTTTACCGAGATGCACTGACCGATACCGTCCTCGATTACCCGCAAATGCTGGCGCAACGCTAGCATTTGTGCGGCTCTGCAAATCATTCCTTTGGCTGATTTGGCTGGCGAACAAGGGCACTACAGTGCGTACTTAACAGCCACGACCGTGCAGTCAGAAAAGGGATTCTTATGTTGCAGACACGCGTTATTCCCCCAGCCGAAGGCGCTTACCAGTATCCGCTGCTGATCAAACGGCTGCTCATGTCCGGCGCGCGTTATGAGAAAACCCGCGAAATCGTGTACCGCGACCAGTTGCGCTACAGCTACCCGACCCTGATCGAACGGGTCGCCCGGCTGGCCAACGTGTTGACGGCGGCTGGAGTCAAGCCTGGAGACACCGTGGCGGTGATGGATTGGGACAGTCATCGTTATCTGGAATGCATGTTCGCCATTCCGATGATCGGTGCGGTGATTCACACCATCAACGTGCGTCTGTCGCCGGAGCAGATCCTCTACACCATGAATCACGCCGAGGACCGCTACGTGCTGGTCAACAGCGAGTTCGTGGGCCTGTACAACGCGATCGCCGGGCACCTGACCACGGTCGAGAAAACCCTGCTGCTGACCGACCTGCCGGAGAAGACCGCTGACCTGCCGAACCTGATCGGCGAGTACGAGCAGTTGCTGGCGGCCGCAAGTACGCAATACGACTTCCAGGACTTCGACGAAAACTCGGTCGCGACCACGTTCTACACCACCGGCACCACCGGCAATCCCAAGGGCGTTTACTTCACCCATCGGCAACTGGTGCTGCACACCATGGGCGTGTCGACCATCATGGGTGCGATCGACAGCGTGCGCCTGCTGGGCACCAACGACGTGTACATGCCGATCACCCCGATGTTCCACGTCCACGCCTGGGGCCTGCCGTATGTAGCGACCATGCTCGGGCTCAAGCAGGTGTATCCCGGTCGCTACGACCCGGAATTCCTGGTGGAGCTGTGGCGCAAGGAAAAGGTCACCTTTTCTCACTGCGTGCCGACCATCCTGCAAATGGTCCTCAACGCCAAGGGTGCGCAAAATACCGATTTCGGCGGCTGGAAAATCGTCATCGGCGGCAGTGCGCTCAATCGTGCGTTGTACGAAGCGGCCAAGGCCAAGGGCATTCAGTTGACTGCCGCATACGGCATGTCGGAAACCGGGCCGCTGGTATCGTGCGCACACCTCAACGATGAGCTTATGGCCGGCAGCGAAGACGAACGCACCACTTACCGGATCAAGGCTGGCGTGCCCGGGCCTTTGGTGGAAGCGGCAATCGTCGACACCGAGGGCAACTTCCTGCCCGCCGATGGCGAGACCCAGGGCGAATTGGTGTTGCGTGCGCCGTGGCTCACCGAGGGTTATTTCAACGAACCGCAGAAGGGTGCCGAGCTCTGGGCCGGGGGCTGGTTGCACACCGGTGACGTGGCGACCCTCGACAGCATGGGTGTGATCGATATCCGCGACCGGATCAAGGACGTGATCAAGACTGGCGGCGAATGGATCTCCTCCCTCGACCTCGAAGACCTGATCAGTCGTCACGTTGCGGTACGCGAAGTAGCAGTGGTGGGCATTGCCGATCCACAGTGGGGCGAGCGGCCGTTTGCCTTGCTGGTGCTCCGTGAAGGCCATGAGATCGGGGCCCGGGAACTCAAGGAACACCTCAAGCCATTCGTGGAGCTGGGGCACCTTAGCAAGTGGGCCATCCCGAGCCAGATCGCCCTTGTTACTGAAATTCCCAAGACCAGTGTCGGCAAGCTCGACAAGAAGAAAATTCGCGTCGACATCATCGAATGGCAGGCTACCAACAGCACCTTCCTTTCGACGCTTTAAGCCTCCTTTTGCGTGCCAGAAATGGCACGCCAGCCCCACCAAGCAAGCGCTTGGCTTGTCAAATCCGAATTTTCAGCCATTCTTGCCGTGCCGACGGGTGTCGGCACGGCAAAGGACTGTTCCAGAGTGGCTGGCAGGCGCAAATCACACTTTAGAGGGATCAAGCACTACTACCTGCTGGCTATAGTCCGCTCAAGGATTTTTAAGAACGGAGCAAACGCACAAACCGGGGCGATGCAACTTTGGAATGACTTTGGGACGCCATGGCTCCCTGTCATCCAAGCGTTTTTAAAAGTGCTCACTGCCATAACAATAAAATGCACATGGAGTAGCGTCGATGACATCAGTAAACCAGTTCTGGCGCCGGGCAAAACTGCCTCTGGCCGTCAGCCTTGCCTCTACGCTCGCCGGGCCTGCATTCGGCGTCAGTTTCAACGTTGGTGAAATCGAAGGTCAGTTCGACTCTTCCCTTTCGATCGGTGCCAGTTGGTCAACTGAAAGCGCCAACAAGAACCTCATCGGCGTCAACAACGGTGGCAAAGGCCTGTCCCAGACTTCCGATGACGGTCACCTGAACTTCAAGAGCGGCGACACCTTCTCGAAAATCTTCAAGGGCATCCATGACCTTGAATTGAAGTACGGCGACACCGGTGTTTTTGTCCGTGGCAAATACTGGTACGACTTTGAACTCAAGGACGAAAGCCGTCCGTTCAAGGACATCAGCGACAGCAACCGCAAGGAAGGCGCCAAGTCCTCCGGCGGCCAGATCCTCGACGCCTTCGTCTACCACAACTACTCCATTGCCGATCAGCCGGGTTCGGTTCGCCTTGGCAAACAGGTAGTGAGCTGGGGTGAAAGTACCTTCATCGGCAGCGGCATCAACTCGATCAACCCGATCGACGTGTCCGCGTTCCGCCGTCCAGGTGCCGAGATCAAGGAAGGCCTGATTCCGGTCAACATGTTCTACGTGTCCCAAAGCCTCACCGAGAACCTGTCGGCTGAAGCCTTCTATCAACTGGAATGGGACCAGACCGTCGTCGACAACTGCGGCACCTTCTTCTCTCAGCCCGACATCATTGCCGACGGTTGCGACAACAACCTGCGCGTGCTGAACAAGCGTTCGACCATTCCGGCCGCGGCACTGCCTACGCTGACCCGACTGGGTGTCGACGTCGACAACGAAGGCGTGCTGGTACGCCGTGGTCCGGATCGCGATGCGCGCGACAGCGGCCAGTGGGGCGCGTCCCTCAAGTACATGTTCGACCCGCTGGACACCGAATTCGGTGCCTACTTCATGAACTACCACAGCCGCGCGCCGATCTTCAGCGCCACCGGTGCACCAGCGTCGACCTTTGCCGGCGTTGCAGCCTTGCCGGCGCAGTTGCGTGCTCTGGCGCCACTGATCGTCGCGGGTAACTCGAGCTACTTCGTCGAGTATCCGGAAGACATCCGCCTCTACGGCTTGAGCTTCTCCACCACCCTGCCTACGGGTACGGCGTGGAGTGGTGAAGTCAGCTACCGTCCGAACGCACCGGTGCAGCTCAACTCCACCGACATTCTGTTCGCCGGCGTACGTCCGTTGGGCGGCGCGTTGACCAATGCTTCGCTGCTCTCCGCCCCACCGGGTTCGGATCTGCATGGTTATCGCCGCAAGGAAGTGACCCAGTTCCAGACCACCCTGACGCACTTCTTCGACCAAGTCATGGGCGCCAGCCGTCTGACCCTGGTGGGCGAAGTGGGCGTAACCCACGTCGGAGGCCTGGAAAGCACCTCTGACGTTCGTTATGGCCGTGACCCGGTCTACGGTCCTGGTGAGCTGCCAGCTACCGGCGGACAGAATACTTGCCAGGCACTTAACGCCAGCACCATCGCCGGTGCCGGTCCTGGTACGCCGACCAACAACCTCAACCGCAATTGCAACGACGAAGGCTTCACCACCGCCACCTCCTGGGGCTACCGCGGTCGTGCCATCTGGGAATACAACGACGTGTTCGCCGGCGTGAACCTCAAGCCGAACGTGGCCTGGTCCCACGACGTTGAAGGCTACTCGCCTGGCCCTGGCGGCAACTTCGAGGAAGGTCGCAAAGCGGTCAGCCTGGGCGTCGATGCCGAGTACCAGAACACCTACACCGCGAGCCTGGCGTACACCAACTTCTTCGACGGCAAGTACACCACCGTGGATGATCGCGACTTCGTTGCGCTCAGCTTCGGCGTGAACTTCTAAGCACTGTATTTTCAGGACGAACGTAATTATGAAAATAACAAAGAGTCTGTTCCACGCCGGTGTTCTGGGGTTTTCGCTGCTGGCGACCAGTGTCATGGCGGCGGTCCCGGCAGCCGAAGCGGATAAGCTGGGCAAGAGCCTGACCCCGATGGGCGCTGAAATGGCGGGTAACGCCGATGGTTCGATCCCGGCTTGGAAACCACTGCCGAAGAACGCCGGCAGTGTCGACAGCAGAGGTTTCCTGTCGGATCCGTACCCGGGTGAAAAACCACTGTTCACCATCACCGCGCAGAACGTCGACCAGTACAAGGAAAAACTCGCGCCGGGTCAGTACGCGATGTTCAAGCGCTACCCGGAAACCTTCAAGATGCCGGTCTATCCGTCCCATCGCGGTGCCACCGTGCCGGATGACGTGTTCGCCGCCATCAAGAAGAACGCCACCAACACCAAACTGGTGTCCGGCGGCAACGGCCTGGAAAACTTCGAAACCGCCATTCCGTTCCCGATTCCGAAAAGCGGCGTTGAAGTCATCTGGAACCACATCACCCGTTATCGCGGTGGCAGCGTGACCCGTCTGGTAACCCAGGCCACGCCGCAACCGAACGGCTCGTTCAGCCTGGTGTACTTCCAGGACCAGTTCGTGTTCCGCGACAAGATGAAGGACTACGATCCGGCGAACCCGGGCAACATCCTGTTCTACTTCAAGCAGAAAGTGACTGCCCCGGCGCGTCTGGCCGGTGGTGTGCTGCTGGTGCACGAAACCCTCGACCAGGTGAAGGAACCGCGTTCGGCGTGGGTCTACAACGCCGGTCAGCGTCGTGTGCGTCGTGCACCTCAAGTGTCCTATGACGGCCCGGGTACTGCAGCCGACGGCCTGCGTACTTCCGACAACCTGGACATGTTCAACGGTGCACCGGATCGTTACGACTGGAAGCTCGAAGGCAAGAAAGAGATGTACATCGGCTCCGACGCCTACAAGCTCGACGATCCGAAGCTCAAGTACGCCGACATCATCAAGGCCGGTCACATCAACCAGGACCTGGCTCGCTACGAGCTGCGTCGTGTGTGGCATGTGGTTGCAACCCTGAAGGAAGGTCAGCGTCACATCTACGCCAAGCGTGACTTCTACATTGACGAAGACACCTGGCAAGCAGCGGTCATCGACCACTACGACGGTCGCGGTCAACTGTGGCGCGTTGCCGAGGCGCATGCCGAGAACTACTACGACAAGCAAGTGCCGTGGTACGCCCTCGAAGCCCTGTATGACCTGCAATCGGGTCGTTACCTGGCGCTGGGCATGAAGAACGAAGAGAAGTCGGCGTATGACTTCGGCTTCCAGGCAACCACCAGCGACTTCACCCCGGCGGCGTTGCGTCAGGATGGTGTTCGCTAACGGCAACTGAACAGAGCTGCATCCTCTGAAAACGCCCCGACCGGTTCGGGGCGTTTTTTTGTTCGTAGACTTTTTGTAGCCATTTGTAGCAATAACCTTCATTCCCTCTTCGTTTACAGCTAGTCTGCGGACATCTGCAACGCCGCCACCCGCAATTCAAACAAGAGCCGGCCATGACTGATCTGTCCCCACCCCCAGGTCCTGCAAGCGTCGCTGTCGCCGCGCTGGACGGGCGTTTTTTTCGACCGCCATTGCCCGACGGCCATGTGCTGCGGCCGCGTCTCTGCGAGCGTCTAAGTGCGGGGCTCGGTGGTCGGTTGCTGTTGGTCAGCGCACCGGCGGGGTTTGGCAAAAGCTCATTGGCGGTGGAGTTCTGTCAGGCGCTACCGGCGCATTGGCAAAGTCTCTGGCTGGGGTTGAGTCCACGGGACAGCGACCCGGGTCGATTCCTCGAGCGGTTGCTCGAAGGCCTTCAAGATTTTTATCCGCAACTGGGGAGGCAGTCCCTCGGCTTGCTGAAAATGCGTCAGCGGCATCAGCCGTTCGCCTTCGAAGAGTGGCTGGATGGCTTGCTCGACGAACTGGCCGTACACCTCTCGACAGCGACGCCGCTGTTGCTCGTGCTCGATGACTATCATCTGGCCCAGGGACCGGTTCTCGATCGCTGTCTGCAATTTTTCCTCAACCACCTTCCCGATGGTTTGCTGGTGATGGTCACCAGTCGCCAGCGTCCTGACTGGCATCTGGCGCGGCTGCGCCTGTCACGGCAACTGCTTGAGTTGCATGAACAGGATTTGCGCCTGACCCACGATGAAGCCTTGAGCCTGCTCGATCGGCACAGCAGTTCCTTGCGCGGTGAAGCGCTGGAGAACCTGATCCAGCGCAGTGAAGGCTGGGTAGCCGGTTTGCGTTTCTGGTTGCTGGCGGCGTCCGAAGCCGGAGCGCAAGGTGCATTGCCCCAGGCGCTTCACGGCGGGGAAGGGCTGATCCGCGATTATTTGCTGGAAGAGGTGATCGATTGCCTGCCCGCCGAAGTGCAGGCCTTCCTCTACGACACCGCGCCGCAGGAACGTTTTTGCAGCGAGTTGTGCGACGCTGTTCGTGATGCCCATGACAGTGCCGAGATCCTGCGCTTTCTGGCTTCCCACCAGGTGTTCCTGGTGCCGTTGGACGAACATGGCCACTGGTATCGCTACCATCATCTTTTTTCCGATTTGCTGCGCACGCGACCTGGCGCGCAGTCGATGGTCCCGGCCGCCAGTCTGCACCTGCGTGCCTGCCGTTGGTTCAATGCTCAGGGGCTGCTCGACGAAGCAGTGGAGCAGGCGTTGCGTGCCGGGCATCTGGACGTCGCGGCGAACCTGGTGCAGAACCTTTCCGAAGAACAACTGCTGGCCGAACAGAATGTCGGCATGTTGCTGCGCTGGAAAATGGACTTGCCCGACAGCCTGCTGATCAGTACGCCACGGCTGATCGTGCTCTACAGCTGGGCGCTGGGGCTGGCCAGTCAACTGGACGCCGCTGAGGAACTGGCCAGTCATTTGAGCCGCTTCCTGCCGGCCCCTTCAGCCACTGCGCAAAAATCGATGCTGGCGCAATGGCTGGCCTTGAGCGGGATCATCGCTCGCGGTCGCGGCAATCGTGAACTCACACTGCGCTATTGCACCGAAGCGCTGGAGAGCCTTCCAGGCAAACGTTACGGCCAGCGATTGATGTGCCTCTCGACCCTTTCCAACCTGGCCATTGCCGATGGCGATTTATGGCGTGCGCGCGGGTTGAATCGTGACTCCCTGGAGCTGGCGCAACGGGTCGGCAATCCGCTGTTCGAAGCACTGGCGCATTACGACCGTGCCCGAGTGTTGCAAGCCCGGGGCGAAATCCTGCGTTCGCTGGATGAGGTCCGCCAGGGCCTGCAACGCCTGCAAGGTCTGTCACCGCAGCGACTCTATGCCGTACGCGCGCGGCTGACGTTGTACGAAGGTTTCTTGCTGGCGCTGCGTTTGCAGCCGCAAGCGGCTCGGCTGCGATTGCAGGCCGGCTTGAGTGAAGCGCGCGCCTGTCGTGACATCAGCGTGTTGATCGGGCACTGCGTGATTGCCCGGCTTGAAGGCAGCAGCGGTGAGTTCGCCAAGGCTTTCGCCGAACTTGCCGAAGCCGAGCGGCTGATGCATATCTGGGACGTACCGCCGATCTACTACCTGGCGATGATCACCCTGGTCAAATGTGAACTCTGGCTGGCCCAGGGACGCATCGATCTGGCCGAAGCCTGGCTCGCGCGACTCGGGCAGACCTATAACGGCGAACACCCGGCAGCACCGCCGGAATTCCATCCGCAACTGCCGCTGCACATCGAACTGCAACAAGCCTTGCTGGAAGTCATCCAGGGGCAACCCATGCTGGCCGAAGGACGTTTGAATGCGCTGCTCGAACACGGTCAGCAAAGCGGTCGACAAATGCTCAGCGCAATGGCACTGACGCAAAAAGTCTCGCTATTGCTCGGCACAGGGCGCGAGCCTGAGGCGCGCAAGGCGCTGAGTCAGGCAATGGATGCCGCTGGCGGCGGTGTGCTGCAGCCGTTTGATAGCTTGCTGACAGAGCATCCGGACTGGTTGCGCGGACAACTGCAACTTAACGCGCCGACACCTGTTTCCCAGGACCTTGCAGCAAGACTGCCGACAGTGCCTGCTCGTGCGGCACTGGATTGCGCTCCTGCGGAGCAGCTCAGCACCCGGGAACTGGCGGTTCTGCGACTGATCGCCCAGGGTTGCTCGAATCAGGAAATCAGCGATCAGCTGTTCATTTCCCTGCACACGGTCAAGACCCACGCCAGCCACATCAACAGCAAACTTGGGGTTGAACGGCGTACGCAGGCGGTGGCGCGGGCGAAGGCGTTGGGAGTGTTGGGTTAAGGAATTTTCACGTTACACGCCGCGCCAGATGACTGAATACTCAATTGTGCGAAAATCGCCCATCCCCGTTTATCGAGCAGGCAAGTGATGTCCCAGCAACCCACCCTCATCCGCGAAACCTTCCCCGTCGGCCCGTTGCAGTGCAACTGCACGATCATTGGCGATCCGGTCACGAAAAAGGCCATCGTCGTCGATCCGGGTGGCAATCATGAACTGATCCTCGCTCGCCTCGATGCCCTCGGTTTGAAAGTGGTTAGCATCATCCACACCCACGCGCACCTCGATCACTTCCTGGCCTCCGGTCAGTTGAAGGAGAAAACCGGTGCCACGCTCCACTTGCACAAGGAGGATCAATTCCTCTGGGACAATCTGGAGATGCAGTGCCAGATGTTCGGGGTTCCCTACACGCCGGTGCCATCGCCGGATCGGTGGTTGGCCGATGATGAAGAACTGGCTTGCGGCTGCGGTGTGGCGCTGCACACGCCGGGTCATACGCCGGGGTCGATGAGCTTCTGGTTTGCCGACGCCAAGCTGCTGATCGCCGGAGATACGCTGTTCAAGCGCGGCGTAGGGCGCACGGATTTGTGGGGTGGTGATCAGGCGACGATCGTGCGTTCGATCAAGCAACGCCTGTATACCCTCGATGAAGAGGCGATCGTCGTGGCCGGGCATGGTCCCGATACCCGTTTGGGCGATGAAATGCGCGAAAACCCGTTTGTTCGGGCCTGAATTGTAACGGGCGGAATTTTTGTCCCGGGAAGCAATCCAACGCCCGCAAAGGTTCGATGCTTACGTCCGTTGCACCACAGAATGCAAAAAAGTAGGAGCTCTTCATGTTCACCACGCGTCGTTTGATGATTGTCGCTACCGCAGTGGCCGTATTGTCCGGCTGTGCCTCGCCAAACCCTTATGACAATCAGGGTCAGGCTGACAGCGGTTCCCAAGGCATGAGCAAGACTGCGAAGTACGGTGGCCTCGGGGCACTGGCCGGTGCGTTGGCCGGCGCCGCCATCGACCACAACAACCGTGGCAAGGGCGCACTGATCGGTGCCGCCGTAGTAGGCGCTTCCGCTGCCGGTTACGGCTACTACGCCGACCAGCAAGAGAAAAAACTGCGGGCCAGCATGGCTAACACCGGTGTCGAAGTGCAGCGTCAGGGCGATCAGATCAAGCTGATCATGCCGGGCAACATCACGTTCGCCACCGATTCGGCGAACATCGCTTCGAGCTTCTACCAGCCGCTGAGCAACCTAGCCGGTTCGCTGAAAGAGTTCAACCAGAACCAGATCGAGATCGTCGGCTACACCGACAGCACCGGCAGCCGT
Organism: Pseudomonas sp. MAG733B; assembly: GCF_036884845.1. Taxonomy (NCBI): domain Bacteria; kingdom Pseudomonadati; phylum Pseudomonadota; class Gammaproteobacteria; order Pseudomonadales; family Pseudomonadaceae; genus Pseudomonas; species Pseudomonas sp. MAG733B. The sequence continues at coordinate 6,148,783 of NZ_CP145732.1, read as the reverse complement.
CAGCACAACATGGACCTGTCCCAGCGTCGTGCGCAGAGCGTGGCGACTTACCTGACCTCGCAAGGCGTCAGCGGCACCAACCTCAGCGCCCGTGGCGCCGGCCCGGATAATCCGGTTGCCAGCAACGGCGACGTCAATGGCCGTGCGCAGAACCGCCGTGTAGAAGTTAACCTCAAGGCGATTCCTGGCCAGCAGTACGGTGGCCAGCAGCAAGGTAACGTTCAGCAATATCCATAACACCGCTAAACAAACTGTGGGAGCGGGCTTGCTCGCGAAGAGGGAATATCAGTCGACATTACAGTTGCCTGATACATCGCCTTCGCGAGCAAGCCCGCTCCCACATTTGCATGTGCTGCTTTTTTAGTTGGCTTCCTTCACCGCACTGAGAAACGCACACGTCCGTTCCTGCTGCGGATGTTCGAAGATCTGCGCAGGCGTACCTTGTTCGTGGATCTGGCCCTTATAGAAGAAGCACACGCGATCAGCGAACTCCCGGGCAAAACCCATCTGGTGGGTGACCATCAGCATGGTCAGGTTATGTTCGGCGCCGAGCTTGCGGATCACGTTGAGCACCTCGCCGCACAGTTCCGGGTCCAGCGCCGAGGTCACTTCGTCAAACAGCATGACTTTCGGCCGCATGGCCAACGCCCGGGCAATCGCCACCCGTTGCTGCTGCCCACCGGACAGCTGCGAAGGGTAATGCCCCAGCTTGCTGCCCAGTCCTACCAGCTCCAGCAGATCTGCCGCACGCTCCCGTGCTTCGGCGGGTTTCATCCCCAACACCTGCACCGGCGCCTCGATGACGTTCTGCAACGCGGTCATGTGCGGGAACAGGTTGAAGCTCTGGAACACCATGCCGATCTTGCCGCGAACACGGCGGATATGCCGGTCATTAGCCGGCACCAGCACGCCGTTGCGATTGGGCATGTGCGTCAGCAAATCGTCTTCGATGCGGATCAGTCCGTCATCGATGCCTTCGAGGGTCATCAATACCCGCAACAGCGTGGATTTCCCAGAGCCGCTGGGGCCGATGATCGCGACTTTCTCGCCCGGCGTAACGTCCAGGTTCAAGTGATCGAGCACCGTGAAATTGCCATAGCTTTTGGTGACGTCCTGGAAGCTGACAATCGGCTTGACCGCTTTCGGTTGATGCATGGCCGTGGCCTCTTGCGGATGCAGCGGCGTCAGGTTGCCGCGCCGGGAAAGGTCGTTGGAAGTCGAGAGTGGATAAGTCATTAGCGTAGCTCCAGGCGCAATTCGAGGCGCCGTACCAGATAAGCCAGGGCGATGCTCAGGGCGAGGAAGAACAGACCGACCATGGTGATCGGCTCCAGATAACGGAAGTTTTCGGAACCGATGTTCTTGGCCTGCTGCATGATTTCAACCACGGTAATGGCCGACAGCACCGGCGTGTCCTTGAGCATCGCCACCAGGTAGTTGCCCAGCGGCGGCAGGATCGGCCGCAAAGCTTGGGGCAGAATGATGTTGCGGTAGGCGCTGTACGGCGCGATGTTCAGCGCGGTCACCGCTTCCCACTGCGCACGAGGCACGGCATCGAGCCCGCCGCGATAGACCTCGGCGATGTAGCAGGCGTAGTGCACGCCGATGCCGATGATCCCCACTTGCATGGCCGTCATGCTGACTCCGTAGTTGGGCAGCACGTAGTAGAGGAAATACACCTGGATCAGCAGCGGTGTGCTGCGGATAAATTCGATCATCCCGGCGATCGGCCACGACAACCAGTACAGGCGGCTGCGTCGGCCGATGGCGAGGAACAGCCCCAGCACGATGGCGATCAGGAAGCCGATCAGGGTAATGCCCACGGTGTTGAGCGAAGCGCGCAGCAAATCGGGGAGGATCTGCCAGGCATACGTCCAGTCGAACAGGGTCATGACAGACCTCCACGCATCCGGCCGCGCGCCAGCCGACGCTCAATGCTGCGCATGCCGAGGTTGATCGCTTGCGCCAGGATGAAATACATCACCAGCGCCAGGCTGAAGATTTCCAACGTCTGGAACGTGGCCTGATCCAGTTGCCGAGCGCGGAAGCTCAGGTCGGACAAGGTGATCAGCGACACCAGCGAAGTGTTTTTCAGCAATTCGATCAGAAGGTTGGTGCCCGGCGGGATTGCCGCGAGCAAGGCCTGAGGCAGAATGATTCGGCGAAAACGTTTGTAGTTGCTGAAGTTCAGCGCGGTCGCTGCTTCGTACTGACCCTTGGCCACGGAGCTGATCGCACCGCGCATCACCTCGGCGCCGTAAGCACCGATGTGCAAGCCGAGGCCGACGATGGCCACGCTGTAGGGGCTCAGTTCCAGATTGAACGGTGGCAGCGGCAACACGAAAAACAGCCAGAACAACTGCACCAGCAACGACGTGCCGCGAAACACTTCAATGTAGGCGACCGAGAACCAGCTCAGCGGACGCCACGGCGACATGCGCCCCAGCGCCGCCAGAATGGCCGCGACAATTGCCAGGATCGAGCCGAAGAAGGTCACCTGGAGCGTGACCCAGGCGCCTTGTATCAATAGCGGAAGTAATTCACCCATTGTTCACACCTGCGTGGTTCAACATCCGGAGTCAGCAGGGATAGGCATCGCGCCAATGCGCCATGCCTGTCTCGACTATTGAGCGCAGAGCTCGGCAGCCGTTTTGCTGGTCACGTTGGATTTATCGAAGCCGAACGGTGCGACCGTCTTGAGGTGGTCTTCAGAGCCCAACCACTTTTTCAGTTCGGCGTTGACCGCGTCACGCAGGTCCTTGTCTTCCGGGCGGAAGGCGAGGGCGCCGTAACCGGTATGCGACGGGTCATCCTTGAATTCGGTGACCGCTTCGACCTTTTCACCGCCCTTGGCGGCCAAGCCTTTCATGGTCAGTTGGGTGCCCACGGCGGCATCGGCGCGACCGGCGCGCACGGCTTGCAACTGGGCGGTGGTGTCCGGCACCTGGAGGATTTGCGCATCCTTCACGCCGGAATCCCGTGCGTATTTCAGGTTGACCGTGCCGGCCATGATCGCCAGTTTCACATCCGGGTTTTTGGCGATGTCTTCATAGCTGTGCAAATTTTTCGGGTTGCCTTTGGCGGTCAGGAGAGCGTCGGGCAACTGGTATTGCGGATCGGTGAAGATGACCTGTTTGCAGCGTTCCGGCGTGATGTACATGCCGGCGGCAATCACGTCGAAGCGCCCCGCGCGCAGGCCCGGAATCAGCGAGCCCCACTCGGTCAACACGCCATCGACTTGCTTGATGCCCATTTTCGCGAAGATGACTTTGGCAATCTCTGGCGACTCACCGGTGACCCGGCCATCGGTCTCGGTAAAGGCGAACGGGGTTTCGTTGGCGTAGCCGATGCGGATGCTGCTGTTTTTCGTAATGTTTTCCAGCGTCGTGGCGGCGTGGGCGCTGGCGGCCAGTCCGAACATCGCACAAGCCACGAACAGGTGACGCAACACATGGGAACTGCGGGGAAGGGAATTGCTCATCGATAAAATCTCCTGTTTCTTGTGGACCCGTCGTTGACGGCTCTGTGGTAGGAGGCAGTGTGACAAGAGCAAAGCGTACGAGAGCCGTTGTCCTGTTGAGCCGAAGCTTTGGGGCACAGTTCCGGTACAGATCGATTGGTTGTTATTGGCGGCAGGTTCAGCAGCCTGTGCATCGACCTTGGACCGAGCATACAAAAGCCCTGCGCCACATTGCATTGCACTAGGACAATTGCTTTGCATGGTTTCTCGCGGGATGCTGTCGGCACTGGCTAATACGTGGGTTCGGCGCCGATGGACAAGTGGAAGGCAGCATTGGAAATCGCCCGCAGCGGCGAGTCGAAATACAAGATCCTGGTGCAGGCGATTGCCGACGACATCGAGCAGGGCGTGCTGGTCAACGATCAGCGCCTGCCGCCGCAACGACAGGTTGCCGATGCGGTGGGAATCAGCGTGCAAACGGTCACCAATGCCTATAAGGAACTGGAGCGTCAGGGCCTGGTGCGTTGCGAAGTAGGGCGCGGCAGTTTCGTGTCGCGGCGCATGAGCGATCGGGTCGCCACTTATATTCTCGACAGTCCCGAACGCGCATTGGTGGATTTCTCCATCACGAGGATCATGCACACCCGCGAGCACGACCAGTTCTGGCGCGAGACCTGCCGCGAACTCAGCACCGAAGAAGATCAGCCGTGGATTCACGCGTTTCGCCCCATCGCCGGTTTCGAATCGCACCGTGAAGCAGCGATGCACTGGATCGGGCGTCAGGGCTTGCGGGTCGAACGCGACGACATCCTGATCACCAACGGCGCGGCCCACGGGATTTTCCTGGCCCTGGCGTCGCTGGCCGGGCCTGATGATGTGGTGCTCTGCGAAGGCATCACCGACCATGGCGTGATCGGCAATTCCCAAGTATTGGGCTTTACCCTCAAAGGCCTGGAAATGGATCGCTACGGTATTGATCCGGAGCATTTCGAGGACATGTGCAGCAATGAACGCATCACTGCGCTGGTCTGCACACCGAACCTGAACAACCCGACCACCAGCCTGATGCCGGACAACCGCCGGCGTGAAATAGCCGAAATTGCCCGGCGCTTCGGCGTGCACATTATCGAGGACGACGTCTACGGACCGCTGCTCGATGAGCGTCGCGCGCCGCCGATCAGCCATTACTTGCCGGAACTGTCGTTCTATTGCACCAGCATGACCAAGTCGGTGCTCACCGGTTTGCGCATCGGTTATCTGGTAGTGCCCAAGCGACTGGCGTTGCGCACCGAAAGCATTTTGCGGGTCAACAGCTGGATGGCCACGCCGATGGTTTCGGAAATCGCCGCGCGCTGGATTCGCGACGGGCGCGCCGACACGTTAGTGGGTTTGCAGCGCAAATTATTGGGCGGGCGTCAGGCGATGGTCAGTGAATACCTCGGCGAATACCTGCTCGGCCAGCACCCGCATGCCTTGAATGCCTGGATCGGAATTCCGCCGCACTGGGAACTCGACAGCCTGGTACGGGCGCTGCGCCACAAGCATATTGCCGTCACATCACCGGACCCGTTCACCGTGCGCGGCACGCCCCGGCCACGGGCGGTGCGGGTGTGCGTAGGCGCCGAATGCAGCGACGACGAAATGCGCGATGCGCTGATGGGCATGCGCGAAATCTTCGGTCAGTACCCGCAAATCCACGACTTTTGAGTGAAAAAAGGACGCCGAAAATTTTCTCGACTAAATTGCCCTAGTACATTCAGCGCGACAATCCAGCCCTCTTAGACTGCGCCCAATACCTCTTCGGGATGCGGTCATGTCAGCGCTACAGCTCAACGATATTTACCTCGCCCGCCAGCGCATCGCAGCGCTGGTCCGGTGTACGCCCATGGAGCATTCGCCCAGCCTGTCGCGGCATGTGGGCGTGCCGGTTTACCTCAAGCTCGAATCCCGACAAATCACCGGCAGCTTCAAGTTGCGTGGCGCGAGCAATGCCGTGGCGCAGCTCAGTGCCGAGCAAAAGGCGCGTGGCGTCGTCGCCGCATCGACCGGCAATCATGGGCGGGCGCTTGCTTTCGCCGCATCGCAGCAAGGTGTGAAGGCGACGATTTGCCTGTCGCATCTGGTGCCGGGAAACAAGGTCCAGGCCATTCGGGATCTCGGCGCCGAAGTCCGCATCGTCGGCGAGTCCCAGGATGACGCCCAGCGCGAGGCCGAGCGGATTGCCCACGAGCAGAGCGCGACACTGCTGCCGCCGTTCGACCATCCGGCAATCATCGCCGGGCAGGGCACGCTGGGGCTGGAAATCCTTGAGCAGCAACCGGACGTCTCTCAAGTCCTGATTCCATTGTCCGGCGGAGGGCTGTTCGCCGGCGTGGCACTGGCGCTGAAAAGTGCCAACCCGCAGATCGTCACCCACGGCATCAGCATGCAACGCGGCGCGGCCATGCACGCCAGCCTCGCGGCCGGGCGTCCGGTGGCAGTCGAAGAGCTGCCGACCCTCGCCGACTCGCTCGGCGGTGGCATCGGCCTCGACAACCGTTTCACCTTTGCCATGACCCGCGACACCTGCGATCACCTGCACCTGCTCAGCGAAGCCTCCATCGCCAATGCCATCCGCCACGCCTACCGCGAAGAATGCCTGGTGCTGGAAGGCGCGGCGGCGGTGGGCATTGCCGCGTTGCTCGAAGGCTTGATCGAACCGCGCGGGCCGGTCGTGGTGGTGGTCAGCGGACGCAACGTCGATATCGATCAGCACCTGCGCGTGCTGAACGGCGCCGATGCCTGAATTCCAACAATAACGATTCAATGGAGTGCCGCGTTGATGAGTGAAATCACCTTGCTGAGCGAAGCCGATCTGCGTGCCTGCGTGGCGCTGGATCTGCCGAGCATCGAAGCTGTCGAGCAGGCCTTCGTGCTGCTGGCGACGGCTGCCGTGGCCATGCCGCCAATCCTGCGCCTGGACATCCCTGAACATAACGGCGAAGTCGACGTGAAGACCGCCTATTTGCCGGGCCTGGAACGCTTTGCGATCAAGGTCAGCCCGGGTTTTTTCGACAACCCGAAAATCGGTTTGCCGAGCCTCAACGGCATGATGATGTTGCTGTCCGCTCGCACCGGTCTGCTGGATGCCTTGTTGCTGGATAACGGTTACCTGACTGCCGTGCGTACAGCCGCGGCCGGTGCCGTGGCGGCGCGGGCGCTATCGCGGGAAGACAGCCGCAGCGTGGCGTTGATCGGTGCCGGCGAGCAGGCTGCGTTGCAGTTGCAAGCCCTGCGCCTGGTGCGGCCGATCGACAGCGTGCGGGTCTGGGCGCGGGACTCTGCAAAGGCGCAGGCCTTCAGCGTCGAACTGGCTCGCGATAGCGGCCTGTCAGTCAAACCGTGCGCAAGCATCGACGAGGCCATGGCCGAGGTCGACATCGCGATCACCTGCACCCCGAGCCGCGAACCGTTGATCGATGCGGGCCATTTGCACCCTGGTCTTCACATCACTGCCATGGGATCCGACGCCGAGCACAAGAACGAAATTTCCCCCCGTGCGCTGGCGCAGGTCGACCGCTACGTGGCGGATCGCTTGAGCCAGACACGCATCCTCGGTGAACTGCATCACGCCCTCGCCGCAGGCGTTGTCAGCGACGAATCGGGTTTCGCAGAACTGGGTCAGGTGCTGGCCGGCCAACGGCCCGGTCGCACGGATTCAACGCAAATTACCTTGTGCGACCTCACCGGCACCGGCGCCCAGGACACGGCCATGGCCAACCTGGCTTTCGAGCGTGCGCGCTCGGCGGGCAAAGGCTTTCAGTTCGGCAGTTAAACCGCTTTTTTCATCCGTGCGTCATTTATCAGAGGGCATGTGCATGTCTCAGATAGTCGTCAATCTTCCGTTCCAACGGGAGGAATATGCCCAGCGTCTGGCCAAGGTGCGAGTGGCCATGCAGGCGCAGGGCATCGAGCTGTTGTTGGTCACCGATCCATCGAATATGGCCTGGCTGACCGGTTATGACGGTTGGTCGTTCTACGTTCATCAATGCGTGCTGCTGGCCCTCGATGGCGAACCGGTGTGGTTCGGTCGCGGCCAGGACGCCAACGGCGCCAAGCGCACGGTGTTCATGCAGCAAGAGAACATCGTCGGTTACCCAGACATTTATGTGCAGTCGCGGGAACGTCATCCCATGGACTACCTGTCGCGGGAAGTGATCAGCGCCCGTGGCTGGGATGCGCTGACCATCGGCGTGGAGATGGATAACTATTACTTCAGCGCCGCCGCGTACCTGTCGCTGCAAAAAAACCTGCCGAAGGCCAAACTGATCGACGCGGTCGGGCTGGTGAACTGGCAGCGTGCGGTCAAGTCGCCGCAGGAAATCGCCTACATGCGCATCGCCGCGCGCATCGTCGAAAAGATGCACGGGCGGATCCTCGAACGGATCGAACCGGGCATGCGTAAAAACGAATTGGTGGCCGAGATCTACAGCAGCGGCATTCTCGGTGCCGATGGTCATGGCGGCGATTATCCGGCCATCGTGCCGCTGTTGCCGACCGGTGCCGACGCCAGTGCCCCGCACCTGACCTGGGACGATTCGCCGTTCGAAAAGGGCGCGGGCACCTTCTTTGAAATCGCCGGCTGCTACAAGCGCTATCACTGTCCGTTGTCGCGCACGATCTACCTCGGTAAACCGCCGCAGCATTTCCTTGATGGCGAGAAAGCCGTGGTCGAAGGCATTGCCGCCGGTCTTGAAGCCGCAAAACCGGGCAACACCACCGGCGACATCGCCGTGGCTTTTTTCAAAGTGCTGGAAAAATTCGGCATCCACAAGGACAGCCGCTGCGGCTACCCGATCGGTATCAGCTACCCGCCGGATTGGGGCGAACGCACCATGAGCCTGCGTCCCGGCGACAACAGCGTGTTGCAACCCGGCATGACGTTCCACTTCATGCCGGGTCTGTGGATGGATGACTGGGGGCTGGAAATCACCGAGAGCATTCTGATCACCGAAACCGGCGTCGAGACGTTGTGCAATGTGCCGCGCCAATTGTTCGTGAAGGATTGAGCCATGAGTGAACTGCCAGACAACCCGATCAGCGCCACCGTGGATTTCACCCGCGAAGGCGTGCAGCACGGTTTTCTCAAGCTGCCGTATTCCCGGGACGATTCCGCCTGGGGCGCGGTGATGATCCCGATCACGGTGATCCAGCGCGGTCAGGGACCGACCGCGCTGCTCACCGGCGGTAACCACGGTGACGAATACGAAGGCCCGGTGGCGTTGAGCAAACTGGCGCAAAGCCTGACGGCCGAGGACGTGAGCGGGCGAGTGATCATCGTACCGTTCATGAACACCCCGGCGTTCCATGCCGGGCGGCGCACGTCGCCGATCGACAAGGGCAACCTCAACCGCAGCTTTCCCGGCAAGCCGGACGGCACGGTGACTGAGAAGATCGCCGACTATTTCACTCGAACCTTGTTGCCCTTGGCCGACATCGTGCTGGACATCCACTCCGGTGGGCGCACCCTGGATTTCCTGCCGTTCGCCGCGTGTCATGTGCTGCCGGACAAACAGCAACAGGCGCAATGCGAGGCCGGCATGCGTGCGTTCAATGCGCCATACAGCATGCGAATGCTGGAGCTCGATGCCGGGGCGATGTACGACACCGCCGCCGAGTCCCAGGGCAAAGTCTTCGTCACGACCGAGTTGGGCGGCGGTGGTTCGTCCACGGCGCGCAGCGTGGCGATTGCCGAGCGCGGGGTGCGCAATCTGTTGGTGCATGCCGGGATTATTGAGGGCGAAGTGCAGACGGCGCCGTCGATCATGCTCGACATGCCCGACGGCGATTGCTTCATTGCCAGCGAGCACGACGGCCTGCTGGAAATGTGCCGTGACCTGGGCGATAACGTGAACAAGGGCGAAGTAATCGCCCGCGTCTACGACGCCACCCGCAGCGGCGTGGCCCCGGTGGAATATCGCGCGGCGCGCAGCGGTTTGCTGGCGGCGCGACACTTTCCTGGGCTGGTGGGGTGTGGCGATACCATTGCGGTGATCGCGGATGTATTGACCTAAACCCTATCCTGTGGGAGCGGGCTTGCTCGCGAAGAGGGCGTGTCAGTCAACATTGATGGTGTCTGACACGCCCTCTTCGCGAGCAAGCCCGCTCCCACAGGGTTCCCCATTCCATTCAGGAGATTCCCGGCCCATGCACAAACTCGATCGCTATGACCTGAAAATCCTGCGAATCCTCGCTGACGACGGGCGTATCACCAAGTCGAGCCTGGCCGAGGCGATCAATCTTTCGGTAACCCCGGCCTGGGAACGGGTGCGCAAACTTGAGGCCCTCGGCCTGATCAAGGGCTACCGTGCGCAAATCGACTGGAACGCGGTGTTCAAAAGTCAGCAGGTGCTGGTGGAAATCACCTTGGCCCGCCATACCGCGCCAGACATGCGGCGATTCGAGCAACGCATGAGCGAAGCCCCCGAAGTCGCGTTCTGTTACGCCACCGGCGGCGGCGTCGATTACATGGCGATGATCCAGGCGCCGGACATCGATCATTACCAGCGCTTCATCGATCAGTTGCTGCTCGACGACCTGGGTATCGAACGCTACTTCACCTACATCGTCACCAAAACCATCAAGATCGGCGGCGCCTTGCCGGCCGAACTTTCTCAAGATTCCTGAAATCACCGAAAATCCCTGTGGGAGCTAGCCTGCTAGCGATGACGTCGGCACATCCAACATTGATGTGACTGAAAGGGCGCCATCGCTAGCAGGCTAGCTCCCACAGGGGTTTTGCTTCAATCGCAAAAATCCACGATTGACCCCGCCCAATCAGAAAAAACCACCTGCCGCACCCCCTCCAAACGCCAAATCCCCACGGCTTCGCTGCCCTAGCATGGTTCCACGCACACGGTTGGAGTGAACGCCATGACTTACAAACATCCACTGCTGTTCAAGGCCCTTTGCTACGTCGACGGCTATTGGGTACACAGCGACAGCGGCCACAGCATCGCGGTGCATAACCCCGCGGATCAAAAACTGATCGGTCATGTGCCAATGCTCGATCAGCCGCAAATCGTCGCTGCCATCGATGCCGCGCACCGCGCGTTCGCCGATTGGCGCGAACAAAGCCTGGAGGCGCGCGGGGCGATTTTGCGGCGCTGGGCAGCTTTGATTCTTGATCATCAGGAAGACCTGGCGCGGATTCTCAGTCTGGAGCAGGGCAAGTCCCTGGCCGAGTCCCGTGGCGAAATTGCCTACGCAGCCAGTTTCATTCCGTGGTTCGCCGAAGAGGCTCGGCGCCTCAATGGGCAAAACATTCCCAGCCACATTCCCGGCGCCCATTTGGGAACAGTCAAGGAACCGGTTGGGGTCTGTGCATTGCTGACGCCATGGAATTTCCCCTCGGCGATGATCACCCGCAAAGCCGCCGCCGCCCTGGCTGCCGGTTGTACCGTAGTCATCAAGCCCGCCCATGAAACGCCGTACTCGGCATTCGCCCTGGCGCAACTCGCCGAGGAAGCGGGTTTCCCGGGCGGCGTGTTCAACGTGGTACTGGGCGAACCGCAGATGGCCATGCAAACCCTGGTGCAGGACAACCGCGTGCGCTCGGTGAGTTTCACCGGCTCGACCCGTGTCGGTAAGTTGGTGCTGCAAGCCGCAGCGCAGGACGTGAAAAAGGTTGCGCTGGAGTTGGGCGGCAACGCGCCGTTCATTGTTTGCGCCGATGCCGACCTTGAGCTGGCGGTGAAAGTCGCGGTGGCGGCCAAATTCCAGACTTCCGGCCAGGATTGCTGTGCGGCCAACCGGATCATGGTCGAGCGTTCGGTTTATCCGGAGTTTCTCAAGCGCTTTGCCGTTGCCGTGCGTGAGTTGAAGGTCGGCCCGGCCATGATCGGCGACCGCGAGCAACAGGTCGACATTGGCCCGTTGATGCATCAGGCCGCCTTCGATGTCACCGCCGAACGTGTCGCCGATGCCCTGCAACATGGCGCGCAGCGGCTGGTGGGCGGGGAGGCGCACGCCCTCGGCGGCTTGTTCTACCAGCCAACGGTGCTGGCCGACGTCACACCACAAATGCGCATCTATCGCGAAGAAAACTTCGCGCCAATCGCCGGGGTGATGCCGTTCGACACCCTCGATCAGGCCGTCGAGATGGCCAACGACACTGAATACGGTCTGGCCGCCTACATTTGTTCCAATCGCCTGGACCTGATTTACCCGCTGATCCGCCGACTCGACCACGCGATGGTCGCGGTCAATGGCGTCAAGTTCACCGGCCATCCGATCCCGTTCGGTGGCATGAAAGCCTCGGGGCTGGGCCGCGAGGGCGGCACCGAGGGCTTCGAAGCCTTTGTCGAAACCAAATACTTCTGCCTGCACCATCAAGGCCAGTTCTGAGGAGATCTACCATGAGCCAAGAATTCGACACCCTGTTCGAGCAAGATCGTGCGCATTTCATGCACCCGTCCACTCACGCCCATGACCACGCCAGCGGCGCACTCAAGGGACGCATTATCAAGGGCGCGTCGGGCATCCGCATCCGCGACCACGAAGGCCGCGAACTGATCGATGCCTTCGCTGGCCTGTATTGCGTGAACATCGGTTACGGCCGTACCGAAGTCGCCGACGCAATCTACAAGCAAGCCAAGGAACTGGCCTATTACCACACCTACATGGGGCACTCGACCGAGGCGATCATCGAACTGTCGAGCCGCATCATCGACTGGGCGCCTGAAGGCATGAAGAAGGTCTACTACGGCCTCTCCGGTTCCGATGCCAACGAGACCCAGATCAAACTGGTGCGCTACTACAACAACGTGCTCGGTCGCCCGCAGAAAAAGAAAATCATCTCCCGCGATCGCGGTTATCACGGCTCGGGCATCATGACCGGTAGCCTGACCGGCCTGCCGAGCTTCCATCAGCATTTCGACCTGCCGGCCGAAGGCATCAAGCACACCGTGTGTCCGCACTGGTATCGCAAGGCGCCGACCGGCATGGATGAAGCCGCGTTCGTGCGCTACTGCGCCGACGAGCTGGAAAAAATGATCCTCGCCGAAGGGCCGGACACCGTTGCAGCCTTCATCGGTGAACCATTGATGGGCACTGGCGGCATCATCGTTCCGCCGGCCGGTTACTGGGCGGCGATTCAGGCAGTGCTGAACAAGTACGACGTGTTGTTGATCGCCGACGAAGTGGTCTGCGCCTTCGGTCGCCTGGGTTCGAAGATGGGCAGCCAGCGTTATGGCATGCGCCCGGATCTGATCACCACCGCAAAAGGCCTGACCAGCGCTTATGCGCCTTTGTCGGCAGTGATCGTCGGCGAAAAGGTTTGGGATGTGATCGAAAAAGCCTCTGAATCCCAAGGCGCCATGGGCCATGGCTGGACGTATTCCGGGCATCCGATATGCGCGGCGGCGGCATTGGCCAACCTCGACATTCTGGAGCGGGAGAACCTTACGGCCAATGCCGACAAGGTTGGCGCTTATCTCAACCGTCGGCTGCGCGAGACGCTCGAAGGCCATCCGCTGGTGGGTGAAGTGCGCGGTGACGGGATGCTCGCGGCCGTTGAGTTCATGGCTGATCGTGAACAGCGCACGGCATTCGATGCGGCTTTGAAGGTCGGTCCGAAAGTGTCGGCGGCCTGCCTGGAGCGCGGCATGATCGCCCGGGCGATGCCCCATGGCGACATCCTTGGTTTTGCACCGCCGCTGGTGTTGACTGAGGCTGAGGCGGACTTGATTGTTGGTATCACCAAGGATGCGATTGATCAGGTGGCCGGGGAGGTGCTGGGCTAACCCCCGCCACAACGGTCACCTGTAGGAGCTGCCGCAGGCTGCGATCTTTTGATCTTGCTTCTTGGAATCAAAAGATCGCAGCCTCGTTGCACTCGACAGCTCCTACCCGCCTCAATTGACTCGTCAAAAACAAAAAAGCCCCCGGACAATCACTTGTCCGGGGGCTTTTTACATCGCCTGAAACCTGATTACTTCTTCAGGCCGTAATGCTCATCGAGCATGCCCGGGGCGTTCGGGGCTTTGGGCGCGTAGTCGCGTGGCGGTTCCTGATTGCGCGGTGGCGTCAGGCGTTCCCGTGGAGCCTGCGCCGCGTCGGCGTGCAGGGAGGCCAGCAAGCGTTGGCGGGTCTGCTCGTCCAGGGCCAGGCGGTTGGCACCCTCGGCGAGATGATCCTGCACTTCCTGATAGCTCGCAGTCAGTTTCTTGACCAGTGTCGCGGTGCTGTTGAAGTGGGTCACCACTTCGTTCTGATAACTGTCGAAACGTTCCTGAATATCGTCCAGCTGACGTTGGGTACTGCTTGGCGCGGCATTCGGCGCCAGGCGAGCGATCAGGAAACCAATGGCGACACCCACAACCAGGGCAAGAGTCGGCAACAACCAAACTAAGAGCGAGTGTTCCACGAGTCCTTCCTCTATAAACGGCTTTGCTTTACGTTAACGGCTCGAACCTGCGCTGTATACCGCGATTCGCTCGCAATAGACAGTTGCAGACAATTTGCTAGACGAGTCGACCCGATTCGAGGTCACGGAGTTCTTTCCTTGCTGATGCGTGAAACCCCTGTAGTGATTGATGGCCCGGTTGGTCAACTGGAAGCACTTTACCTTGACAGCGAACAGCCGCGCGGCCTGGCACTGATCTGCCATCCAAACCCGGTGCAGGGCGGCACCATGCTCAACAAAGTGGTCTCGACCCTGCAGCGCACCGCCCGCGATGCCGGTTTGATCACCTTGCGCTTCAACTATCGCGGCGTTGGCGCCAGCGAAGGTTCCCACGACATGGGCACCGGTGAAGTCGATGATGCCCAGGCTGTTGCCGCATGGTTTCGGGAAAAACACCCGGATCTGCCGCTGACCCTGTTCGGTTTCTCCTTCGGCGGTTTTGTTGCAGCAAGTCTCGGCGGACGTCTTGAAGCGCAGGGCGAGCAGCTCAAACACCTGTTCATGGTGGCGCCAGCGGTGATGCGCCTGGGCGATCAGGATCAACTGCCACAACACGGCGAGCTCACTGTGATTCAGCCGGAAACCGACGAAGTGATCGATCCGCAGCTGGTTTACCAATGGTCCGACAAGCTCGAACGTCCCCATGAGCTGCTGAAAGTGGCAGAATGCGGACACTTTTTTCATGGCAAGCTGACCGATCTCAAGGATCTGATCCTGCCGCGCCTCTCGAATTGATTGCAGTCTGACAAGCGATTACCCATGACGACTCGTACCCGTATCCTCACCGGCATTACCACCACCGGCACGCCGCACCTGGGCAACTACGCCGGCGCCATCCGCCCGGCGATCCTGGCCAGCCGTGACAGCAATGCCGATTCGTTCTACTTCCTGGCGGATTACCACGCCCTGATCAAGTGCGATGACCCGCTGCGCATCCAGCGCTCGCGTCTGGAAATCGCCGCGACCTGGCTGGCCGGTGGCCTGGATGTGGACCGCGTGACGTTCTATCGCCAGTCCGACATTCCGGAAATCCCCGAGCTGACCTGGCTGCTGACCTGCGTCGCCGCCAAGGGCCTGCTCAACCGCGCCCACGCCTACAAGGCTTCGGTGGACAAAAACGTCGAGACCGGCGAAGACCCGGACGCGGGCATCACCATGGGCTTGTACAGCTACCCGGTACTGATGGCCGCTGACATTCTTATGTTCAACGCGCACAAGGTGCCGGTCGGTCGCGACCAGATCCAGCACGTGGAAATGGCCCGCGACATCGGCCAGCGTTTCAACCATCTGTTTGGCCAGGGCAAAGAATTCTTCACCATGCCTGAAGCGCTGATTGAAGAAAGCGTTGCCACGCTACCGGGCCTCGACGGCCGGAAGATGTCGAAGAGCTACGACAACACCATCCCGTTGTTCAGCAGCGCCAAAGAGATGAAGGACGCGATCTCGCGGATCGTCACCGACTCCCGCGCGCCGGGCGAAGCGAAAGATCCGGACAATTCGCACCTGTTCACCCTGTTCCAGGCCTTTGCTACTCCGGCGCAGGCCGACGAGTTCCGCAGTGAACTGCTGCAAGGCCTGGGCTGGGGTGAGGCGAAAAATCGTCTGTTCCAGTTGCTGGACAACGAATTGGGCGAGTCTCGCGAGCGCTATAACCAGCTGATCGAGCGTCCGGCGGATCTCGAAGACATCCTGCAGCACGGCGCGAAAAAGGCCCGTTCGGTAGCGACGCCGTTCCTCAACGAACTGCGTGAAGCCGTTGGCCTGCGTTCTTTCGTGGCCCAGACCCAAGTGGCGGCGACCACCAAGAAGAAAGCCGCGAAAGCCGCACGTTTTGTCAGCTTCCGCGAAGACGACGGCAGTTTCCGCTTCCGTCTGCTGGCGGCCGATGGCGAGCAACTGCTGTTGTCGCGCAACTTCGCCGATGGCAAGACCGCCGGTCAGGTGACCAAGCAGCTGCAATCCGTCCAGCCACTGGACGTGCGCAATGAAGATCTGAGCTTCAGCGTGTGGCTGGAAGGCGAGTGCGTTGCCGATAGCCCGCCCTTCGCCGACAGCACTGCGCGAGACGCTGCCATCGAAGCTTTGCGGATCGCCCTGACCCCGGTTCAGGAATAAACAACGGTTCGGCCCTACCAAGGGCCGATTGCCATTCCTGCGGGCCGTCGCTACAGTGTCGGCCCGTTTTTGTTGCCTTGCTAACGAATTATGACGCCCCTAGAACGATATCAAGCTGATCTGAAACGCCCGGAATTCTTCCATGACGCCGCGCAGGAAACGGCCGTGCGTCATTTGCAGCGCCTGTACGACGATCTGGTCGCGGCCGAGCAAAATAAACCGGGCCTGCTGGGCAAACTGTTTGGCAAAAAGGATCAGACCCCGGTCAAGGGCCTGTACTTCTGGGGCGGCGTAGGTCGCGGCAAGACCTACCTGGTCGACACCTTCTTTGAAGCGCTGCCGTTCAAGGAAAAGACCCGCACTCACTTCCACCGCTTCATGAAGCGCGTGCACGAAGAGATGAAGACCCTGGGTGGCGAGAAAAATCCGCTGACCATCATCGCCAAACGTTTCTCCACCGAAGCCCGGGTGATCTGCTTCGATGAATTCTTCGTTTCCGACATCACCGACGCCATGATTCTCGGCACGCTGATGGAAGAGTTGTTCAAGAACGGCGTGACCCTGGTCGCAACGTCGAACATCGTGCCGGACGGCCTGTACAAGGACGGTCTGCAACGCGCGCGCTTCCTGCCGGCCATCGCGCTGATCAAGCAGAACACCGAGATCGTCAACGTCGACAGCGGCGTCGATTACCGTCTGCGTCACCTCGAACAAGCGGAACTGTTTCACTTCCCGCTCGACGAGGCGTCCCACGAAAGCCTGCGCAAGAGCTTCCGGGCGCTGACACCGGAATGCACCGCAGCGGTCGAGAATGACGTGCTGATGATCGAGAACCGCGAAATCCGTGCCCTGCGCACCTGCGATGACGTGGCCTGGTTCGAATTCCGAGAGCTGTGCGACGGTCCACGCAGCCAGAACGACTACATCGAACTGGGCAAGATTTTCCACGCCGTGCTGCTCAGCGGCGTCGAGCAGATGAGCGTCACCACCGACGACATCGCCCGTCGCTTCATCAACATGGTCGACGAGTTCTACGACCGCAATGTGAAACTGATCATTTCTGCTGAAGTCGAGCTCAAGGATCTGTACACCGGCGGACGCTTGAACTTCGAGTTCCAGCGTACTCTGAGCCGTCTGCTGGAAATGCAGTCCCACGAATTCCTGTCCCGGGCGCACAAGCCGTAGGACGATTCGGAAAGCAAAAAGGCCTGCAATTGCAGGCCTTTTTTATGCACGAAAATCTTTCTGTCTTGCTCCCACAGGGTTATGCATCAATTTTTAAGGCCGCTATCGTCATTGAGATAGTGCGACAGCTCATGCTGTCGCTGACAGCCAATCAGCAGCCACAGAAAAATCCTGGCTTTGCGCGGACAAAGAAATCCAGCCATCAAGGCACCTTTGCGGATCAGGTCCATCTCGCTGCCGTCAAAGCCATAAGTGGCTTGCGCGGTGGAACCCGAGCCGGTGCGGGTCGCAATGATCACCGGGATTTTTTCGGCGATGCGCTCAATAATCGTCGCCCAGCGCTGCGAGACGTGACCGGCACCGAAACCGGCGATCACCAGCCCGTCGTAGCCGAGCGCGAGGATGTTCTCCAGCAGCAGGGTGTCTGCCGAAAGCGATGCCTCGAGCATTGCGACCTTCTGAGTGGTCTGTTGCGGCAGGAGCAAAACCTTACGCTGCACCGGAGGGTGCAGGTAACAAACGCGGTCCTCCATCAACAGGCCAACGGGTCCGGTGACCGGAGAGGAAAATGCCTGCAACGCGAGCGAATCGGTTTTGCGCACGCTGGATGCTTGATGAATCTGCCCGTTCATCACTACCTGAACACCGCGCTGCCGGCTGCCGTCAGCCAGGGCAACGCGGCACGCATCCAGCAAATTCGCTGGTCCGTCGGCGCCTGGCTGTGCTGCCGAACGCATGGCGCCAGTCAATACCAGTGGCGTGTCGTGGGGCCACAGGTATTCGAAAAACATCGCCGTCTCTTCGAGGGTGTCGGTGCCTTGGGTGATCACGACACCCGCGGCGCCTTGTTTTACCTGAAAACTCGCCCAGGACAAGACGCTCAGCAAAAACTCGAAATCCAGCGAGGCGCTGGGTAGCAGGCCGAGCGTCTCAACGGTCACTCGGGCCTGCGTCGACAGTTCCGGAAGGGAGGCCAACAGGGTTTCGCCGCTGACGGTCGGAATAACGCCTTCACCGGCATTTCTTGCTTGCATGCTTACCGTACCGCCGAGCGCTGCGATGGCCAGTTTGGGCAGGTCCATGTCATACCTCGATTGTTTGTCATGAAAAGTGGCTGTACCCGGTTTCTGGCCGTGATACAGCCAAATGGCTGGGGCGTTAATCCGCGATCAGATAGCCGATCAGTGAAACGATCAGCAGCGTGCTGATAGCCATGGACAGCACATTGCCAATGTAGGCGTGCATGTCGGCCGGTAATCGTCTGGACAGTGCACACGCCAGAGGCGGCGCAACAAGTGCCCCCAGCAGGGCGCTGGAAACGATCACCTGCCAACTGCCGCCGTAGGCCAGAATCGCCGCAGGAACCACTGACACCAATGGCACGTAAGTCGGATACCAGCCGAGCAACATCCACTGTCGGCGCCAGACCAGCACCCCGATGGCCGACGTCAGAGCCTGGCCGGCAATGATGTGCGGCAGCAGGCCCGATCCATACGCGGGGCTCATGGGGTTCAAGCTGTACGCCAGCAATGCGCCTGCCAGCAGGCCAAGGCTGGCCAGCTCATTGCCGAAGAACGGCGCTTCGGAAAAGTCCGCCAGTACCCGGCGCAAACTCCAGATCACGCCGTAGTCCGGTGCCTTTTTGGTGACGTGCGCTACGGTCGTGAGGGCTGGTATCTCGGGTTGCTCGGACTTCATCAGCGCTGGCCAATATCGACAGAGCAGAAACGCCAGGACGCTGGCAATCGCCATGCCCAGCACGTTGCCGATCACTGCGGGCAAGACCAACGGGTTGCATACGTAGTTGACGATCAGCAGGCACATGGGCGTGACGAGTGCAGCGCCCAGGATTGCGCCGTTGATCGCAACTTTCCAGCCGCCGCCAAACATCAGCACCATCGCCGCAGGTAGCGATACAAACGCGGCGAATGTGGGTTGCCAGTCATTGGCGTTCACCGTCCAGCCCCATAGCAGGTTACTCAGCAACAACCCGAGCAATGAACTGGTGACCAGCCACGGCCAAAGCCCCGTTCCATAGGAAATGGCAAAACCTTGCCAGGATTTCCCCGTTCGATTTGCCCAGTAGGCGAGGTAGGCGCCTGCTAGCAGCCCAATTGAAGCGAACTCGTGTTTGTAGAACGCCACTTCGCTGATGTCGCCCACAACCCAGCGCAGCCATGCGATCGGCTCGGGCAGCGAGGACACCATGTCGCTGTAGCTCGGCCAGTGAGCAGACCACAAGGAACGGTAGGAAAATGAAAGCCAGACAGCCAGCACAGCGATTCCGATCAGCAGCATGATGACCGCCAGATCAAAAGGAGAACTTCGGGTCAGCGGTTTTTTGTCGGTTGTGATTTCCATCAGTCAGGTCCCCCCTTCATCAACGCGGGAGACAAGCGTGTTGGATGCAGCCGAGCATTTGATCGTAGAGATCTGTTCGGCGATCGCGATGCAGGTCGTTCAGGTTGTTCCAGATTGGCGCGCTGCGGGAACTGGTCAGGTCAATGTCGGCAAACAGGATTTCCTGTTGGTCCGCCGATGCCACGTTGCCTATTGGCCAGCCATTGGTTCCGGCAATCAGGGAACAGCCCAGGTAGCGAGCGCCGCGTTCTTCGCCGATACGACTGGCGGCGGCGATAAACACGTTGTTGACGTGAGCTGCGGTCATCGTCAGATACGACGCCATGCATTTGCCCGCCTCATCGAACAGCGGCGGTGGCGTCCAGACCCAGTTGTTCAGGCTGCAAATGATGTCCGCGCCTTGTTGGCTGAGGATGCGCGGCACCTCCGGGAACCAGATGTCCCAGCAGATCAACAATCCGATGCGGCCGATGGGCGTTTCAAAAACCGGAAAACCCAGGTCGCCCGGTGTGAACCAGAGTTTCTCCAGATTCCACAAATGGGCTTTGCGATACTTGCCGATAAAACCGTCAGGCCCGCAAAGAACGCCGGTGTTGAAGAGTCGCATGCCATCGCGTTCGGCTAAACCCGCGACAAGGTAAACCTTGTGCTGGCGCGCGAAATCCATCCAGGTCTGCACACTTGGCCCATCGGGCACTGACTCCGAATGGTCGAAGGCATCCTGGCGGGTGCTAAAGAAATAACCTGTGTTGGAAAGCTCGGGCAGGACGATGAGATTCGCACCGCCGTTTACCGCCTCTAAAGCCAATTCCAGGCTTCGACGCAGATTGCCTTCACGATTCTCGATGCCGACTTGTGGATCGAACTGCACGACTGCTACACGAACAGGACTGGTTGGATTGCTCATTCCCGATAACCTCTTTTTTATTGTTATTCACGCCGTTTAAGTGCGTGTTTATAAGAGGTCAAACAGCAAGCGGGCGGAAGTCAGCCGCTTCCGGTACGGGTGTAGTCCTTGTCCGAAGATGCATTAACGGGGCGGGGAGGATGAGCCAGCACATCGCGTGCATGGCTCCGAAGCAGGATCAGGGTTTGACTTGGTAATGCGGGTAATCGGTCATGGAAAAATCGCCATTGAACGAGGCGTCCGTTTTGTTGCAGATATGGATGACAGCGTCCACGGCTCCCCGCAAACAAGGTTCCGTCCAGCCGGCGTCGACCGAGAACGACTCGCCGGAAAAGTACAGACCTGAAACATGCCCAAAGTCTCTGTTGTATTTCATCAAACCGACGGCGTCGTAATACGTGCCGGGCCGATAAAGCTTTGCGCAACCCAAGGCGTTTTTATCGGTTATCCAGCGTTGGACCACGGCTTGATCGACACCGACATAGGGCGAAATGCGCTGCTGGACGTTGGCAGAATTCATGAGGATGCGATCCAGTTCCCTGACGCACTTGCTGACCAGTTCTTTGTCGGTGAATGCGGCGAGTTTGGTGGCGTCATCCTCCCATGTGTAACTCAGCAGGATGCAGTCATAGCTGTAATTGTCGTTGTAGCGATAGGTGTAGACGTCATGGATGAAGCTGTCGGTGACGATTGCTTGCGGGATTTTGGTGTTGTTCGAAAGGAACGACTTTTTCAACGGCGCATACACCTTGCAACTGGTTTCCCAGTGCGCCGTTTTCCAGGCATTGATCGTCTCGAATGGCAGCATCTCTTGGGTGAAATCCTCGAGCCTGATTCGGGTTTCGATCAGCCAGGACGGAAGGGTGACGATGACCGAGTCAAAGTCATCGAAGTGCTCCTGGGTTTCTTCGGGCAGGCTGTGTTTCCAATTGAAGTACACGCGGGTTTGCCGGTTGGTAAGCTTTTTGAGTCGGGTGACGGATGAGTCCGTCAGCAGGCCATTGCTTCGTTCACGGCTGTGTTCGTAGACGGATTTTCCGGTTTCATCGATGTTCATGAACAACAGGCATTCGTCCAGTGCGGCGAGCCCGATGTAGCGAGGTCTGTCGAAGCTCAGGCCTGTCGAGTCGTAAACAGCTTCACTGTGCAAGTAGGGTGAAGCCAGAGGATCACCGTTGGCATCTACCCGGCCGTGAATCAGTTGCAACTGGCTGCTGAAACCAAAAATGGCCGTACGCAGGGGATAAAGGCAGCACACGTCGTAAAAGGCGCCCCAACTGCCGTCGCCGATACCAATGGCGTAGAAAATCGCCGACTCCTCGGCGGTCATGCCCATTCCGCCAAAATCCCCGGGGGCGCGTTTATCCCAGGCTTGAAGGGCCGGCATGCTGACCAGATCCCTAAAGGAAACGCTCTGGTATTTATCGACGATGGCGGCCCATATGGCTTCCCACTCCGGGCTGGCATAACTTTCTGCAACCTGGCGGGTGATTTGATCGGCAAAGGCTTTCCATTTGGCATAGACCTTGTGCAGTTCCTCGCCAGGAGGCGGGGTCAAGCCGTCTTCGTTCTTCCATATCAGCATCTGCGGAGCTGCTCCGCCTCCCAGGCTGCCTTCACGAAGGTAGATCCCGGTCGAGGTGACCCACTGGCTTCCGGGGTTGGCAAAATCCGAATGTGCCAGGTCAAACGCTTGGGCGTAGTAAGCCATCAGCGACCGGCCTTCTGTCGGCGGCTCATCCGCCCGGTTGAAAAACGGCATGCGCATGGCACCCATTTCAAACGGTGTATGGCTCGCTGCCGAGTTGGGGCTTCCGGGAACGGTCAGGTGTCTGCCGCCGACGCGTCTGGATTGTTCGATGAGTGTTATCTGGGTAAAGCCGCACCGGTAGAGCTCTCTGGCGGCAGTCAGGCCTGTCACGCCGGCGCCAATGATGCAGATTCTATGATTGGGGTCGGTTGCTTTGGCGATGCCGTCTTTTTGCTCGACCAAGGCCCGGTAGTCGAAGCACAAGTCGGGTGGGTTTGGAAAGCGGGCCGCCCATTTGTTTTCAGCCGCGCGCTTTGTGCGGGTGGCTTCCTTGGCCACGAATGAGGGGTAGTTGTAGCTTGATCCGATAGTCACTGTTGAACGTCCCTGTCAGCACTGAAGGTGTGTGCAGGGAAATAGTTGCGTGGCGAAGGGGCTGGTGACCATCAGCCAAATCGTATGCTTCGTGGTTCTGTATTCCGGGTTTTGCGTAGGAAAAGTAATCCCTTCGGTGAAGTCACCCGCCAGAACCAGTGGGAGCGAGCCTGCTCCCACTGGGTTTAGTTGTTACGCCGCTTGTTGAAACTGCTGCCGATACTGGTTCGGCGACAGCTCCGTGTGCTGGCGGAACAACCGTGCGAAGAAGCTGGCATCGTCGTAGCCGACTTCGTAGCTGATGGTCTTGATGCTCTTGCGGCTGCCGGACAACAGGCCCTTGGCGGTTTCGATGCGCAGGCGTTGCAGGTAATGCAGCGGCTTGTCGCCGGTGGCGGTCTGGAAGCGGCGCATGAAGTTGCGGATGCTCATGCCGTGTTCGCGGGCGACGTCTTCGAAGCGGAACTTGTCGGCGAAATGTTCTTCGAGCCAGTGCTGGATCTGCAGGATGATCACGTCCTGGTGCAGCTTCTGTCCGCCAAAACCGATTCGTCCCGGCGAATAGCTGCGTTGCACTTCATACAGAATGTCCCGCGCCACAGCCTGGGATACGTTGGCCCCGCAGAAACGTTCGATCAGGTAAATGTACAGATCACAGGCCGAGGTGGTGCCGCCTGCGCAATACAGGTTGTCGGCGTCGGTCAGGTGTTTGTCCTGATTGAGCTGGACCTGTGGGAAGCGTTCGGCGAAGGCGTTGAAGAAGCGCCAGTAAGTGGTCGCTTCCTTGCCGTTGAGCAATCCGGCTTCGGCCAGCCAGAACACACCCGTGGCCTCGCCACACAGCACCGCGCCGCGCGCGTGTTGCTGGCGCAGCCAGGGCAGGACCTGTGGATAACGTTTGCACAGCGAATCGAAATCGTCCCAGAAGGCTGGAAGCACGATAATGTCAGCATTTTCCAGTCCGCCATCCACCGGAATCATCACGTCGCTGAAGGTGTTGACCGGTTTGCCATCGGGGCTGACCAAGCGGGTTTCGAACGCCGGGGTCAGGCCTTGGCCCAGCTGCTTGCCGTAGCGCAGGCTGGCGAGGTGGAAGAAATCCTTGGCTTGCATGAGGGTGGATGCGAAAACCCGGTCGATGGCCAGGATGCTGACGCGCCGCAAAGGCGTGGAGGCTTGGTTAGACATAATTCAACTTTATTCTTATAGGGGAAAGTGGTCACCAGACGGCTGGATCGTCTTATTTTTTGTCGGATGTGTCCAGTGTCCTGTATCGGAAGCGAGGCATAGTCTCTGAAGGTCAACTCCTTCTAAAAACAAAGAAAAGGTGCCGCATGATCCCCAGAACCCTGTTCAGCTCCGAGCACGAACTTTTCCGCGACAGCGTGCGAACGTTCCTCGAAAAAGAGGCGGTGCCGTTCCATGGGCAATGGGAAAAACAGGGCTATATCGATCGCAAACTCTGGAACAAGGCAGGCGAGGCGGGGATGTTGTGCTCGCACCTGCCGGAAGAGTACGGCGGGCTGGGGGCGGATTTTCTCTACAGTGCGGTGGTGATCGAGGAAGTAGGGCGCCTGGGTTTGACCGGCATCGGTTTCTCCCTGCATTCGGACATCGTCGCGCCGTACATCCTGCATTACGGCAGTGAAACGCTGAAACACAAATACCTGCCGAAACTGGTTTCCGGGGAGATGGTGACTGCCATCGCCATGACGGAGCCGGGCGCGGGCTCTGATCTGCAAGGGGTGAAGACCACTGCGGTGCTCGATGGTGATGAGTACGTGATCAACGGCTCGAAGACCTTTATCACCAACGGGTTTCTCGCCGACCTGGTCATCGTCGTGGCCAAGACCGATCCGAAGGCTGGCGCAAAAGGCACCAGTCTGTTTCTGGTCGAAGCGAATACGCCGGGGTTCGAGAAGGGCAAGCGCCTGGAAAAAGTCGGGATGAAAGCCCAGGACACCTCGGAACTGTTCTTCCAGGACGTGCGCGTGCCGAAGGAAAACCTGCTGGGCCAGGCCGGGATGGGCTTCGCTTACCTGATGCAGGAATTGCCGCAGGAGCGCCTGACCGTGGCCATTGGTGGCCTGGCTTCAGCCGAAGCGGCGCTGCAATGGACGCTGGACTACACCCGCGACCGCAAGGCGTTCGGCAAGGCGATTGCCGATTTCCAGAACACTCGTTTCAAACTGGCGGAGATGGCGACCGAAATTCAGATCGGCCGGGTTTTCGTCGATCGCTGCCTGGAACTGCACCTGCAAGGCAAGCTCGACGTACCGACGGCGGCGATGGCCAAGTACTGGGGCACTGACCTGCAATGCAAGGTGCTCGACGAGTGCGTGCAGTTGCATGGCGGGTACGGCTTCATGTGGGAGTACCCGATTGCACGGGCGTGGGCGGATGCACGGGTGCAGCGGATTTATGCGGGGACCAATGAGATCATGAAGGAGATTATTGCTAGGTCGCTTTGAATTTGCAGTGACTGGGCGGACGCCTTCGCGAGCAAGCCCGCTCCCACATTCAATCGAGTTCTCCCAAGGGAATACGGTCAAAAATGTGGGAGCGGGCTTGCTCGCGAATGCTGTTTATCTATCGATCAAGGCGCAGGATTCGGATGATCCTTGTGAATCGCCTCGATCCCTTCCAGCACTTCATCCGATAGCTTCAGATCAAAACTGGCAATGTTGCTCTCCAGTTGCTCCATCGTGGTCGCGCCGATGATATTGCTGGTCACGAAAGGCTGCTGCGTCACGAATGCCAGGGCCATTTGCGCCGGGTCCAGGCCGTGTTCACGGGCCAGTGCCACATAGCGGCTGCATGCGGCTTCCGACTGCGGGTTGAAATAGCGGCTGAAGCGGCTGTAGAGGCTCAGGCGACCTTTTGGCGGGCGCGCGCCACCTTCGTACTTGCCTGACAGGAAGCCAAACGCCAGCGGCGAATAGGCGAGCAGGCCGCACTGTTCGCGAATGGCGATTTCCGCCAGGCCGACTTCGAAGCTGCGGTTGAGCAGGTTGTACGGGTTCTGGATCGACACCGCGCGTGGCCAGCCACGGGCTTCGGCCAGGGCAAGGAAACGCATGGTGCCCCACGGGGTTTCGTTGGACAGGCCGATGTGGCGGATCTTGCCGGCCTTGACCTGTTCGTCCAGTGCTTCGAGGGTGTCTTCGAGCGGCGTCAGGTTGGCTTCGATCTTGTGCTTGTAGCCCAACTGACCGAAGAAATTGGTGCTGCGCTCCGGCCAGTGCAGTTGGTACAGATCGATGTAGTCGGTCTGCAAGCGCTGGAGGCTGGCATCCACGGCTTCGGTGATGTGCTGTCGATTGTGCCGAAGATTCTTGTCGCGGATGTAGTCGATGGTGTTGCCCGGCCCGGCGATCTTGCTGGCCAGGATCCAGTCGGCACGGTCACCGCGGCTCTTGAAGTAATTGCCGATGTAGTGTTCGGTGGTGGCGTAGGTTTCGGCCTTGGGCGGCACCGGGTACATCTCGGCGGTGTCGATGAAATTGATCCCTGCGCTCTTGGCCCGTTCAATCTGGGCGAAGGCGTCTGCTTCGCTGTTTTGCTCGCCCCAGGTCATGGTTCCGAGGCAGAGGGCACTCACATTCAGATTGGTCCGGCCTAGCTGGCGATAGTCCATCGGGTGCTCCTTGGGCAAAACAATCATAAAAGCAGGTTGAAATATTTTTCGCAATCTGCATAATTGCGCACCTCTTTCTGCAGTGGAAGTGATGCGCCGCCGCCGAAGAATCTTGCCGTTGAACGGACGCGCCGACCCGAGCCCCCGAAAGCGTCTGTATCCGGCTGCCTTTGACTTGTCAAAGTACGCACTATTCAGTAAGATCCGCCGTCTAATTTACAGGGCGGCCCCTGAGGCTATAAAGAATGAAAACTTTTACTGCTAAACCGGAAACAGTAAAGCGCGACTGGTTTGTCGTCGACGCTGCTGGTCAGACCCTGGGTCGTCTGGCCACCGAAATCGCGAGCCGTCTGCGTGGCAAGCACAAGCCTGAGTACACTCCTCACGTTGACACCGGCGACTACATCGTCGTAATCAACGCTGAGCAGATCCGTGTTACTGGCGCTAAAACCACTGACAAAATCTACTACTCCCACTCCGGTTTCCCGGGCGGCATCAAGTCGATCAACTTTGAAAAGCTGATCGCCAAGGCCCCTGAGCGCGTGATCGAGACCGCGGTCAAAGGCATGCTGCCTAAGAACCCGCTGGGTCGCGACATGTACCGTAAGCTGAAAGTCTATGCGGGCGCTGCACACCCACATACTGCTCAGCAGCCCCAAGAACTGAAGTTTTAACGGAATAGTACATTATGTCGGCGACTCAAAATTACGGCACTGGCCGTCGCAAGACCGCAACCGCACGCGTTTTCCTGCGTCCGGGTACTGGTAACATCTCCATCAACAACCGTTCGCTGGATAATTTCTTCGGCCGCGAAACTGCCCGCATGGTAGTTCGTCAGCCGCTGGAATTGACTGAGACTGTCGAGAAGTTCGACATCTACGTCACCGTGATCGGCGGTGGTGTAAGTGGTCAAGCTGGCGCAATCCGCCACGGCATCACTCGCGCTCTGATGGACTACGACGAGACTCTGCGCAGTGCTCTGCGTAAAGCCGGCTTCGTAACCCGCGATGCACGTGAAGTTGAACGTAAGAAAGTTGGTCTGCGTAAAGCGCGTAAGCGTCCGCAGTACTCGAAGCGTTAATTCGCTTCCACGTTCAAAAAAGAACGCCCGGATTCCTCACGGAACCGGGCGTTTTTTTATGCGTGCGATTTATCAAAGAATTGCGCTGTGACAACTTGCCACAGCCGTAGACGCCCTATACTACAAGGCTTGGCAGTGGTGCCCTGGGGTAATTACCTTGTCAGAATTGGGGCTTTTCATTACCATTCGGCAAAATTTTTATAAGTACATAGATTTACTTAGTAGATGCCTGATTTAACAGGCCACAAAGCTGATGGGAGAGGACTGAATGAGCAATGACGGCGTGAATGCAGGCCGGCGTCGCTTCTTGGTAGCAGCCACATCCGTGGTGGGTGCTGCAGGAGCGGTGGGGGCTGCGGTCCCGTTCGTGGGGTCATGGTTTCCCAGTGCCAAGGCGAAAGCCGCAGGTGCACCGGTGAAAGTGAATGTCAGTAAAATCGAGCCAGGCCAGCAGATGATTGCTGAGTGGCGCGGCCAGCCGGTATTCATCGTCCGCCGTACACAGGAAATCCTGGGGAATCTGAAAAAGATCGAGGGCCAGTTGTCTGACCCGACCTCCAAGAACTCGACACAACCGACCTATGTCGACCCGGAAGTTCGGTCGATCAAACCTGAAATTCTGCTGCTGATCGGTATCTGCACCCACCTGGGTTGCTCGCCGACCTTCCGTCCCGAAGTGGCACCTGCTGACCTGGGCAAGGACTGGGTAGGTGGCTATTTCTGCCCTTGCCACGGCTCCCACTACGACCTGGCTGGCCGCGTCTACAAGTCGCAACCCGCGCCTTTGAACCTGCCAGTTCCCCCGCATTCCTATGAGACCGATGACATCATTGTCATTGGCGTCGATACGGAGAAAGCGTGATGAGCAAGTTCATGGATTGGGTTGATGCGCGCTTCCCCGCAACCAAAATGTGGGAAGACCATCTCAGCAAGTATTACGCCCCGAAGAACTTCAACTTCTTCTATTTCTTTGGTTCCCTGGCATTGCTCGTTCTGGTCAACCAGATCGTCACTGGTGTCTGGCTGACCATGAGCTACACCCCGTCGGCGGAAGAGGCATTTGCTTCCGTCGAATACATCATGCGCGACGTCGAGTACGGCTCGATCCTGCGTCTGCTGCACTCCACCGGCGCTTCGGCGTTCTTCATCGTGGTCTATCTGCACATGTTCCGTGGCTTGCTCTACGGTTCGTACCAGAAGCCGCGTGAGCTGGTGTGGGTCTTCGGCATGCTGATCTACCTGGCGTTGATGGCTGAAGCCTTCATGGGCTACTTGCTGCCGTGGGGCCAGATGTCCTACTGGGGCGCCCAGGTGATCATCTCGCTGTTCGGTGCGATCCCGGTCATCGGCAACGACCTGACCCAGTGGATCCGTGGTGACTACCTGATTTCCGGTATTACCCTGAACCGCTTCTTCGCCTTGCACGTGGTGGCCTTGCCGATCGTGATTCTCGGTCTGGTGGTGCTGCACATCCTGGCGCTGCACGAAGTGGGTTCGAACAACCCGGACGGCGTGGACATCAAGAAACACAAAGACGAAAACGGCATACCGCTGGACGGCATTGCCTTCCACCCGTACTACACCGTGAAAGATATCGTCGGCGTGGTGGTGTTCCTGTTCATCTTCTGTTCGATCGTGTTCTTCTTCCCGGAAATGGGTGGTTATTTCCTCGAGAAGCCGAACTTTGAAGTGGCGAACGCCTTCAAGACCCCAGAGCACATCGCTCCGGTCTGGTACTTCACACCGTTCTACGCAATTCTGCGGGCGATTCCGGACAAGCTGATGGGCGTAATTGCCATGGGCGCTTCGATTGCCATGCTATTTGTTCTGCCGTGGCTGGACCGTAGCCCGGTCAAGTCGATGCGCTACAAAGGCTGGCTGAGCAGGATCTGGCTGTGGGTGTTCTGCATCTCGTTCGTGATCCTGGGCGTGTTGGGTGTTCTGGCTCCGACTCCAGGCCGTACGCTGCTGTCGCAGGTATGTACCTTCCTGTACTTCGCCTACTTCATTCTGATGCCGTTCTACACCCGGCTCGAGAAGACCAAACCGGTACCGGAAAGGGTGACTGGCTGATGAAAAAACTATTTGCTGTATTGATGCTTGCCGCACTGCCGGTATTCGCTTTTGCTGCTGAACACGGTGGTCCCGAGCTGGAAAAAGTCGACATCGACGTTTCCGACAAGGCTGCCATGCAGGATGGCGCACGTACGTTCGCCAACTATTGCATGGGTTGCCACAGTGCCAAGTTCCAGCGGTATGAGCGTGTTGCCGATGACCTGGGCATTCCTCACGAGTTGATGCTTGAGAAGCTGGTGTTCACCGGCGCCAAGATCGGCGACCACATGAGCATCGGCATGCAGCCGGCTGACGCCAAGACCTGGTTCGGTGCGGCACCACCCGACCTGACCCTGGTTGCTCGCGTTCGCGGTACCGACTGGCTCTATGGTTACCTGAAGTCGTTCTATGAAGATCCGTCGCGTCCTTGGGGCGTGAACAACAAGGTCTTCCCGAACGTCGGTATGCCGAACGTGCTGGTCGGCCTGCAAGGTCGTCAGGTTGTCGGTTGCAAACAGGTTCAGATCGTCGAAGACGGCAAGAAGCAATATGACCCGCTGACCGGTACGCCGCTGACCCATGAAGCGTGCGATCAGCTGACCATCGTGCCGAAAAGCGGTGCTTTGACCGAAGAGCAGTTCGATGAGAAGGTCAAGAATCTGGTAACCTTCCTGGCTTACTCGGCTAACCCGGTTAAGCTGCAACATCAGCGCATCGGTACGTATGTATTGCTGTACCTCGCGTTCTTCTTCGTATTCGCTTACTTGCTCAAGCGTGAATACTGGAAAGACGTGCACTGATAAAGCTTCAAGCAATTGCTGTTAATCGCGCGCGCCCAAGGGCGCCTCTGAAAGTGTAACGAGCCTGGTCTTCCAGGCGTTACGGGAGGCGTCCTCTGGGCGCGCTCGTTTTTCCGCTTACGATAATTTCTACAAGCGAGGAGGACCGCCATGGGCGTGACCAATCGGTTGGCCTGTTACTCCGACCCCGCCGACCACTATTCCCACCGAGTGCGAATCGTACTGGCAGAGAAGGGTGTCAGCGCCGAGATCATTTACGTGGAAGCTGGCCGCCAGCCGCCTAAACTGATCGAAGTGAACCCTTACGGCAGTTTGCCCACCCTGGTCGATCGTGACCTGGCGTTGTGGGAATCTACGGTGGTGATGGAATACCTGGATGAGCGTTACCCGCACCCGCCACTCCTGCCGGTTTATCCGGTGGCGCGTGCCAACAGTCGTCTGTTGATACACCGTATCCAGCGCGACTGGTGTGGTCTGGTGGATCTGATCCTGGATTCGCGGACCAAGGAAGCCGCTCGCGTCGTGGCGCGTAAAGAGTTGCGTGAAAGCCTGACTGGCGTGTCGCCGTTGTTCGCCGACAAGCCGTTTTTCCTCAGTGAGGAACAAAGCCTGGTGGATTGCTGCCTATTGCCAATACTCTGGCGATTGCCGATTCTAGGTATAGAACTGCCGCGGCCTGCCAAGCCGCTGCTTGATTACATGGAGCGCCAGTTTGCGCGTGAGGCTTTCCAGGCGAGTCTGTCTGGTGTCGAACGCGATATGCGCTAAGGCTTAAGGAGCCGCTATGAACTCCAGTCGACCTTATCTGGTCCGCGCGCTCTACGAGTGGATTGTTGATAACGATTGCACCCCGCACATGCTGGTCAACTCCGAGTATCCCTCGGTACAGGTGCCGCAGGGTTTTGCCAGTGACGGGCAGATTGTCCTGAACGTATCGCCGCAAGCCGTGCGTCATTTGCACATGGACAACGACGCGGTGAGCTTCGAAGGCCGCTTCGGTGGTGTGCCGCATACGCTGTACGTGCCTATCGCATCGATCCTGGGGATCTACGCCCGGGAGAACGGTCAGGGCATGGTGTTTGATCTGGAATCGCCTATGGGCGAAGACGACGACATCGAGCCGGATGATGATCTTCCGCCACCGGACAGCGAGCCGCCGCGGCCAAGCGGACGGCCAAGTTTGAAGGTGGTGAAGTAATAAAAAAGGCGATCCGAATGGATCGCCTTTTTTGTGTCTGCTGATTCGTCCTGTAGGAGCACAGCTTGCTGGCGATGGCGATCTTCAGGGCGCTATCGCCAGCAAGCTGTGCTCCTGCAGAAGTGGGATCAGTCGATGTACTCAAACAGCTTCACAATCTTCTGCACACCGGAAACGCTTTGCACCAGATTGGTTGCCTGCGCGGCTTCCTGTTTGGTCAACAAGCCCAGCAGGTAGACGATACCGTTTTCGGTCACGACCTTGATGCGCGAGCCGGGGATGTTCGGGTCGGTCAGCATCTGGGTCTTGATCTTGGAGGTCAGCCAGGTGTCATTCTGGCGGGCAAGGAAGCCGGAGGGTGGCAGAACCTGTATTTCGTTGTGAACCGTCTTCACGCGCTGGACGGCAGCGGCGGCCTGTTCGGCCTTGGCCTTGAGGTCGGCGCGCGGGGTTTGCCCGGCGAGCAGCACGACGCCGTTGAAGCTGGTGACGACGATGTGCGAGTCGTTATCCAGCGCGGGGTCGGCCTTGGCGATGTTCACGCCGACCTTGGTGTCGATCAGGGAATCGTCGATTTTGCTGCCGAAGGTGCGGGTGCCACGGTCATCTTCGATCGGTGCTTCACGGCTGGCATTCACCACAGAGGTGCAGCCGCTGATGCCGAGGCACAGGGTCAGGGCCAGTAGGCCGAGGCGATTAGGGGTCATTCTTCACTCCCGAACAGTTGGCTGTCGATCAGATCGCATAGGCAATGGATCGCCAGCAGGTGGACTTCCTGAATACGTGCGGTGACGTTGGCCGGTACGCGAATCTCCACGTCCTCGGGCAATAGCAGCGACGCCATGCCGCCGCCATCGCGACCGGTCAAAGCTACGACAATCATTTCGCGATCATGTGCGGCCTGGATCGCTTGAATTATGTTCGCCGAGTTGCCGCTGGTGGAAATCGCCAGCAGTACATCGCCGGGTTGACCCAGCGCGCGGATCTGCTTGGAGAAGATTTCGTTGTAGCTGTAGTCGTTGGCGATCGAGGTGATCGTCGAACTGTCGGTGGTCAGTGCGATGGCCGGCAGGCTCGGGCGCTCGCGTTCGAAGCGATTGAGCAGCTCCGACGAGAAGTGCTGGGCGTCACCGGCAGAGCCGCCATTGCCGCAGGAGAGCATTTTGCCCTCGTTGAGCAGGGCGTTGACCATGACCTGGCTGGCTTGCTCGATGTGCGGTGCAAGTACTTCCATCGCCTGTTGCTTGGTGTCGATACTGGCCTGAAAAAGCTGGCGAATTCGCGATTGCATGTCCATCTGTGTGACCTTAATGAGCGCGGCTGTCCGGCACGTGAAAGTGCAGCCCGCAAAACAAAGAGCAAAAGTGTTGGGTGGTGTCCGCTTCGTGGCGCAGGCGATCAGCTGTCGAAGGCATTCTGCAACCAGTTCAACTGATCGAAGTTGCTATCAATGGCAACCACGTCGAAGCGGCAAGGGGAATTGGCCCAGCGTGACTCACGCTGAAGAAAATACTGCGCGGCAAAAATCAGTTTCTGCCGTTTGCGCTCATCGACGCTATCGAGCGCGCCACCCCATTGAGTGTTTTTTCTGTAGCGAACTTCAACGAATACTACTGTATCGCCATCTAGCATGACCAGATCAAGCTCGCCGCGTTTACACAACCAGTTCTGCGCCAGCAGGCGCAGCCCTCGTTGTTGAAGATGCTCGAGCGCATGGCGCTCGGCATCCTTGCCGCTTTGCTGGCGTGACCTGTCAGGCATCAGCGAGGTGTGTTCGGCAGGCGTTGAACCTGACCGTTGACGAACTCGGCCCATGGCAACTGCCGCACGACGCGCTGGTTCTGGGTCATGCTCAGGCTGCCCGACTGGCCTTCGATGCGGCTGTCCGGCAGGGCCTTGAGTTGTCCCAGGCGTGGCGCCAGGCGATAGGCGTCGACGCCCATTGCGTACAAACGACCCAGGCTGCCGGCCGCTTGCGGCCATTGAGCCGTGACTTGTTGGCGCAGGGGATCATTGGCATCCAGCAGCCATGGGGTTTCGCAGAAGCGAATGCCGTTCATGTCGTTGTACTGGTTTACGTCGCCGCTGGCGCTGAACACGTGGGAAGTGGCGTAGACCGGCACGTCACCCGCGTACTGGAAGTTCAGGGTCGGTTTGATCTGTTGCGCCTGTTGTGGCGTGGCGGCCAGGAAGATGAATTCGATGTCCTGGCGACGCGAAGGCTGGGCGGCGACTTGCGAGCCGACCGTGCTTTGCAGGCTCTTGGCGCGACCTTCGCTCTGGCGCAGCTGGAACATGTCGGCAATCTGCTGGGCCAGTTGAACCGGTTGGTCGACGCGTTCGGTGGCGACAATGCTGCCGCCGTTCGCTTGCCAATCCTGGCTGAACGCCCGAAGTACGCGGTCGCCCCATTCGCCTTTCGGCACCATGATGGCTGCGCGATGCAGGCCGTCGGCGCGAGCGCGGCGGGACACTTCACGGGCTTCGTCTTCTGCGGCCAGACCAAACTGGAACAGTTGCGCCGGACCTTGATCGCCTTCGCTGTAGTTCAGCGCCAAGGTGGTGATCGGCAATTGCGGGCGAGTGCTCAGCTGTTTGACCAGCGGCTTCTCCAGTGGGCCGACCACCAGTTGCACGCCATCGGCCTGGGCCTTGCGATAGAACTCGTCCATGGACGTCAGGCGCGAGCTGTCATAGAACTCGATGGCTGGCGGCTTCTGTCCGGCTTGTTGTGCCTGGTAGTGCGCGGCCATGAAACCTTCGCGAAGCGCCTTGCCGACCGAAGCCAGCGGCCCGTCCTGTGGCAGCAGCAGGGCGATCTTGCTCAGGGGCTGGCTGGCCAGTTCCTTGAGCTTGGTCAGTGGCAGCGGCAGTTCAACGGCGGCCGGGTGTTTTGGATTCTGCTTGCGCCAGTTGTCGATGGCGGCCTGCTGCTGCTCCAGAGTGCCAGCAGTTTTCACCGCCAGCGCCAGGCCCATCCAGCCGCCGAGGTCGTCAGTGGTGTTTGGCTGCAATTGGTCGGTCGGCAGTGAAGCGATCAGTGCCCAGATCGCTTCGTGGTTTTTGCTGGCGGCTTCACCTTTGAGCATCGGCGCGATAAAGATGCGTTCCTTTGCGGCGGCCAGTGTCTGGCCATCGGCTTCAAGGGCGCGAGCGCGAACGGTGCCGGTGCGGATCTGTTGCTCTTCCGGCAATTCGCCCAGGCGCTGCATGCTTGGATGACTCAAAGCGGTCAGCGCAGCTTTCGGCTGATTGCGGGTCATGGCCAGCTCTGCGGCCAGTGTGCTGGCAAATACCTGCTGGCCGGGCTTGAGTTGCTCCACGGGCACTTGTTGCAGGATTTGCGCGGACTGGGCGGCATTGCCCTGACGGTAGGCCAGGTCTGCTGCGCTCAGGCGCAACAGGGCGGCGTCTTCTGGCGATTTGCTTTGGGCGGCCTTCTCGAGCAGTTGCTCGATACTGGCATCCGGGGTCCGTGGAAGTTCGCCAAGGCTGGAGGAGGGCGAGCTGGCGCAAGCCGCCAGCAAGGCAGCGAGGCAGAGGGCAGTGAACAGCCGCAGGCAAGCGATCATGTAGTGTTCCTGATACTCGATCAAATTAGCGTGGAATTGTACCCAAGCACTGGCCGGGGCGCGATGTTACTGGCATCAATCGATCAATTTAGCTGGTGAAAATGTTGCGGTGCGGCAAAAACGGCTGCAAAACCGAGTGCTGCTTGCGCGTATCGCGAGCGTCGCGACGCGTTACAATGGCGGCTTTATCGATCATGAGGTGTGCGCTTTGACTGCTCCAGGTGCTTTGAATTCCGCTGCTGGCTCGCTTTATGTGGTGGCGACGCCCATCGGCAACCTGGACGACATCAGTGCGCGTGCGCTGAAAATCCTGCGCGATGTCGCGTTGATCGCCGCCGAGGACACCCGCCATTCACAGCGTTTGATGCAGCACTTCGGTATCCAGACGCCGCTGGCAGCTTGCCATGAGCACAATGAGCGCGATGAAGGCAGTCGTTTCATTACCCGTCTCCTCGCCGGCGACAGTGTGGCGTTGATCTCCGATGCCGGGACGCCGCTGATTTCCGATCCGGGTTATCACCTGGTGCGCCAGGCCCGCGCTGCCGGGATCAATGTGGTGCCGGTGCCGGGTGCCTGCGCGTTGATCGCGGCATTGTCGGCAGCCGGGTTGCCGTCGGACCGTTTTATCTTCGAAGGTTTTCTGCCGGCCAAGGCGGTGGGACGACGCGCTCGTCTCGAGGCGATAAAGGAAGAGCCGCGCACGCTGATCTTTTACGAAGCCCCGCACCGCATCCTTGAATGTCTGCAGGATATGGAGCTGGTGTTCGGCGCCGAGCGTCCGGCATTGCTGGCTCGCGAACTGACCAAGACGTTCGAAACCCTCAAGGGCTTGCCCCTGGCCGAATTGCGCCAGTTCGTCGAGTCGGACAGCAATCAGCAGCGCGGTGAATGCGTGGTATTGGTGTCGGGCTGGACCGCGCCTGAGTCCGAAGATGCGGTCAGCAGTGAGGCGATGCGCATTCTGAATCTGTTGCTCGAAGAAATGCCGCTCAAGCGTGCCGCGGCATTGGCAGCGCAAATTACCGGCGAGCGTAAGAATGTTCTTTATCAGGTCGCGCTGGATAAACAGAAAAGCGAGTAAAACCCGACGCATAGGCATGCTCAAAGGCGTTTAGCGCTTGTTCTTCGGGCGCTCTGCCGTTAACCTTCGCGGCGGAGAGTCGATCGGACAGTCGCTGCCCTCTATGAAAATTAGGGGGGGGAGGAAAGTCCGGGCTCCATAGGGCGAAGTGCCAGGTAATGCCTGGGAGGCGTGAGCCTACGGAAAGTGCCACAGAAAATAACCGCCTAAGCGCTTCGGCGCCGGTAAGGGTGAAAAGGTGCGGTAAGAGCGCACCGCACGTCTGGCAACAGTTCGTGGCTAGGTAAACCCCACTTGGAGCAAGACCAAATAGGGTCCCAAGGCGTGGCCCGCGCTGGGACCGGGTAGGTTGCTAAAGATGTCCAGTGATGGCCATCGTAGACGAATGACTGTTCAAGACAGAACCCGGCTTACAGATCGACTCTCCACCTTTTTCTCTCCTCTGCTTAAATCATTGAGCAGGGGGCGGTGATAGCAATTTCCCTTCTTACACAATCATCTGCAGAACCCCTGTTGTAATACCGAAAAAATCTTACTCTTAATAAATTACTTTAACTTCCGAACGCAGCCGTCTGTGCTGATTCAAGTTATCGGGCAGTTTCACCTGCCGAATTCTCGTTACCCCTCCTTTTATGCTCCTAAATCTCAGTTCTGTAAGGGTTTTCCTTTAATCCGCGCCTTGACGGTGTGGTGGGCGCATTCCTATAGTGTGCGCAAGTGGCGGAAAGTGGCATGAAGTGGGTTTTTTGAACTCAAAACGCTAGAATTTGGAGAAACGCTGACGTGTTTCGCGGAGCCAACGCTATCAGTCTCGATGCAAAGGGCCGTCTCGCCATGCCGAGCCGGTACCGTGACGAGCTCGTTTCGCGTAGTTCCGGTCAGTTGATCGTCACAATTGATGCCGTTGATCCGTGTTTGTGTGTTTACCCCCTCGATGAGTGGGAAATTATTGAAACCAAACTGCGCGCACTGCCTTCGCTTCGCGAAGAGAACCGCCGCCTGCAACGTTTACTGATTGGTAATGCCGTCGACCTCGAGCTCGATGGCAGTGGTCGTTTTCTGGTTCCACCGCGTCTTCGTGAATATGCCAAGTTGGATAAGCGCGCGATGTTGGTAGGCCAACTGAACAAGTTCCAATTGTGGGACGAGGATGCCTGGGATGCGGTTGCTGCCGCTGACCTGGCTGCTATTCAACAACCGGGCGCCATGCCTGACGAACTGCGTGATTTGATCCTGTGACTATTGATAGCGGCTTTAACCACATCACCGTACTGCTTGACGAAGCCGTCGAGGCTCTCGCCGTACGTCCTGATGGCTGCTATCTGGATGGCACGTTCGGGCGCGGCGGGCATAGCCGGTTGATCCTCAGCCAGCTCGGTCCAGATGGCCGGTTGCTGGGATTCGACAAGGATCCTCAAGCGATTGCCACCGGGCAGACGCTAGCGGCCGAAGACGGCCGCTTTGTCGTTGTGCAGCGTAGCTTTGCCGAACTCGGATCCGAAGTGGCCGAGCGCGGTCTGCACGGCAAGGTCAGTGGCATTTTGCTGGATCTTGGCGTGTCTTCGCCGCAGCTCGACGATCCTGAACGCGGCTTCAGTTTCCTCAACGATGGCCCGCTCGACATGCGCATGGACCCGTCCCGCGGAATCAGTGCGGCCGAGTTCGTCAACACCGCGCCCGCGGAAGAAATCGCCCGGGTGTTCAAGGAATACGGCGAAGAGCGTTTTTCCGGTCGCATGGCCCGTGCCGTGGCCGAGCGTCGTGACATCAAGCCGTTCGAGCGTACCGCCGATCTGGCTGAAGTGTTGAAAGTCGCCAACCCTGCGTGGGAAAAGGGCAAGAACCCTGCGACCCGTGCGTTCCAGGGCCTGCGTATTCACGTCAACAACGAACTGGGCGATCTGGAAACCGGCCTCGAAGCCGCGCTGGAATGCCTGGAAGTGGGCGGTCGCCTGGTGGTGATCAGCTTCCACTCGCTTGAAGACCGCATCGTCAAATTGTTCATGCGCAAGCTGGTGAAGGGTGAAGCCGACAACCTGCCGCGCAACCTGCCGGTTCGGCACGTCGCCTTCGAACCGAAAATCAAAGTCCATGGCAAAGCGCAGACGGCCTCCGACGCCGAACTCAAAGCCAACCCACGTTCGCGTAGCGCTGTCATGCGTGTGGCGGAGAAGCTGCGGTGAGCAGGCTTTTCGCCAAGCCACTGCCCGGCGGAAGCTTTTTCATGCTGCTGCTGTTTGTTGGCGTGCTCGTTTCGGCCATTGGTGTGTCCTACAGCGCGCACTGGAATCGTCAGTTGCTGAACTCGCTGTACAACGAGTTGAGCGTGCGCGACAAGGCGCAGGCTGAATGGGGCCGGTTGATTCTTGAGCAGAGCACCTGGACGGCGCATAGCCGTATCGAAGTGCTGGCCACCGAACAACTGAAA
Source organism: Pseudomonas sp. MAG733B (assembly GCF_036884845.1). NCBI lineage: Bacteria > Pseudomonadati > Pseudomonadota > Gammaproteobacteria > Pseudomonadales > Pseudomonadaceae > Pseudomonas > Pseudomonas sp. MAG733B. The sequence continues at coordinate 6,110,334 of NZ_CP145732.1, read as the reverse complement.
ATGCGCATTCCCGGTGCCGCCGAAGTGCAGATGGTGGCGCCATGATGAAACTCGAAGGCGCACTCTTTCCGTGGCGCTTCCGCCTGGTGGTGGGTTTGCTCGGCATCATGGTGGCGGCGATCGCCTGGCGCATCATCGACCTGCAAGTGGTCGACCGTGACTTCCTTAAAGGTCAGGGCGACGCGCGCAGCGTTCGTCACATTCCGATTCCGGCTCACCGTGGTCTGATTACCGACCGTAACGGCGAGCCGTTGGCCGTGAGTACGCCGGTGACGACCCTGTGGGCCAACGCCAAGGAAATGCAGCTGGCCAAAGAGAAATGGCCAGCACTGGCTGCCGCACTCGGGCAAGACCCGAAAGCCTTGGCCGAGCGCCTCGAAGCACAAGCCAATAAAGAATTCATTTACCTGGTGCGCGGGCTGACGCCTGAGCAGGGCCAGGCTGTGCTCGACCTGAAAGTGCCGGGCGTCTATGGCATCGAAGAGTTCCGCCGTTTCTATCCTGCCGGTGAAGTCACCGCGCATATGGTCGGCTTCACCGATATCGACGATCACGGTCGAGAAGGTGTCGAACTGGCCTACGACGAATGGCTCGCCGGGGTGCCCGGCAAACGACAGGTGATCAAGGACCGGCGCGGCCGGTTGATCAAAGATGTCCAGGTCACCAAAAACGCCAAGGCCGGAAAGCCCTTGGCGTTGTCCATTGACCTGCGCCTGCAATACCTGGCGAACCGCGAGTTGCGTAACGCGATCATCGAGAACGGCGCGAAGGCCGGCAGCCTGGTGATCATGGACGTGAAGACCGGCGAGATCCTCGCCATGGTCAACCAGCCGACCTACAACCCGAACAACCGTCGCAACCTGCAACCGGCGATGATGCGTAACCGCGCGATGATCGACGTGTTCGAGCCAGGCTCGACCATGAAAGCGATCTCGATGAGCGCCGCGATCGAAACCGGGCGCTGGAAACCGAGCGATACCGTCGAGGTGTACCCGGGCTCCTTGCAGATCGGCAAGTACACCATCAAGGACGTCTCCAAGACCGAAGGTCCGGTGCTCGACCTGACCGGCATTCTGATCAATTCCAGTAACGTCGGCATGAGTAAGGTCGCGTTCGATATCGGCGGCGAAACCATTTTCCGTCTGGCGCAGAAAGTCGGCCTCGGCCAGGACACCGGTCTTGGCTTCCCGGGCGAGCGCGTCGGCAACCTGCCGAACTACCGCGAGTGGCGCAAGGCTGAAACCGCAACGCTGTCCTATGGCTACGGTATTTCGGTGACGGCAATCCAGCTGGTGCACGCCTTCTCGGCGCTGGCCAACAACGGTCGCCTCGCACCGCTGACACTGATCAAAACCGACAAGGCACCGCAAACCACCCAGGTATTGCCGGAAGCCGTCGCGAAAACCATGCAAGGCATGCTGCAACAAGTGATCGAAGCCCCGCGCGGTGTATTCCGTGCGCAGGTGCCGGCGTATCACGTGGGCGGCAAGTCGGGTACTGCGCGTAAAACCTCGGTCGGCACCAAAGGCTATGCCGAGAACTCCTATCGCTCGCTGTTCGCAGGTTTCGGCCCGATGAGCGATCCGCGGTACGCCATCGTGGTGGTGATCGACGAACCGACCAAGGCCGGTTACTTCGGTGGCCTGGTATCGGCGCCGGTATTCAGCCGTGTGATGTCCGGCACCCTGCGCCTGATGAACGTCACCCCGGACAACCTGCCACCTACTCAACAAGCGAACGCTACGCCGGTCGTTCCACTGAAAGCCAATGGAGGGCGCGGCTGATGTCATTAAGTCTGAACAAGATATTCCCCCACGCCGGCCACGATCTGTTGATCCGTGAATTGGCACTGGACAGTCGCAACGTACGTGCCGGGGACCTGTTCCTGGCGGTGCCGGGCGGCAAATTCGATGGCCGTGCACACATCGCCGATGCACTGGCGCGCGGCGCGTCTGCCGTGGCTTATGAAGTGGAAGGCGCCACTGTGCTGCCGATCACTGACGTGCCATTGATTCCGGTCAAAGGCCTGGCGGCCCAGTTGTCGGACATCGCCGGGCGTTTTTATGGCGAGCCGAGTCATCACCTGAACCTGGTGGGCGTGACTGGCACCAACGGCAAGACCAGCGTGACCCAACTGGTTGCCCAGGCGCTGGACCTGCTCGGTCAGCACTGCGGCATCGTCGGCACGCTCGGCTCCGGTTTCTACGGCGCGCTGGAAAGCGGCCTGCACACCACGCCGAATCCGATTGCCGTGCAAGCGACCCTGGGCGATCTGAAAAAGGCCGGTGCCAAAGCGGTCGCCATGGAAGTGTCGTCCCATGGTCTGGATCAGGGCCGTGTTACCGCACTGGCGTTTGATGTGGCGGTGATGACCAACCTGTCCCGCGATCATCTGGACTATCACGGCACCATGCAGGCTTATGGCGAAGCCAAGGCCAAGCTTTTTGCCTGGAACGATTTGAAGTGCCGGGTGGTGAACCTCGACGACGATTTCGGCCGGCAACTGGCCGCCGAAAAACGTGAATCGCGGCTGATCTCCTACAGCCTGCTCGACAGCAGCGCCTATCTCTATTGCCGCGAAGCGCAGTTCGACGACGAAGGCGTGCGCGCCACGCTGGTCACGCCGCAGGGCGAGCACCATTTGCGCAGCACCTTGCTCGGTCGTTTTAATCTGAGCAACGTACTGGCAGCGGTCGGCGCTTTGCTCGGTCTGGATTACGCGCTGGACGAAATTCTCAAGGTACTGCCGAAACTCGAAGGCCCGGCGGGTCGCATGCAGCGCCTCGGTGGTGGTACTCAACCGTTGGTGGTGGTCGATTACGCTCACACCCCGGATGCTCTGGAAAAAGTTCTGACGGCATTGCGTCCGCACGTAAAAGGTCGGTTGCTGTGCCTGTTCGGCTGTGGCGGCGACCGCGATCGCGGCAAGCGTCCGCTGATGGCGGAAGTGGTCGAGCGTCTGGCCGACGGCGTGCTGGTCACCGACGACAATCCTCGCACCGAAGATCCTTCAGTGATTTTTGACGACATCCGCGCCGGTTTCACGGCTGTGGATAAAGTCACCTTCGTCGCTGGCCGTGGCCAGGCGATTGCCCAGTTGATCGCGAGTGCGTCGGCGGACGACGTGATCGTGTTGGCCGGCAAAGGTCACGAGGACTATCAGGAAATCAATGGCGAACGCCACGCCTTCTCCGATCTGGTCGAGGCTGATCATGCCCTGACCGCGTGGGAGGTGGCCCGTGCTTAAAGCCTTGAAACTGAGTGATCTGGCCGGCGCGCTGAATGCCCGCCTGATTTCTGCCGATGCCAGCTTCGACGGTGTCAGCATCGACAGCCGTGCGATCAAACCGGGTCAGCTGTTCATTGCCTTGGCCGGTCCGCGCTTCGATGGTCATGACTACCTCAATGACGTGGCGGCCAAGGGCGCCGTGGCGGCATTGGTCGAGCGTGAAGTGGCCGACAGCACACTGCTGCAATTGCTGGTCAGCGATACCCGTCAGGCACTCGGCCAGTTGGGCGCGCTGAACCGCAAAGCCTTCACGCATCAGGTCGCAGCGGTCACCGGTTCCAGCGGCAAGACCACAGTCAAGGAAATGCTCGCGAGCATCCTGCGCACGCGCGGTCCGGTGCTGGCGACCCGTGGCAATCTGAATAATGACCTCGGCGTTCCGCTGACCCTGCTCGAACTGGCGCCGGAGCATACCGCCGCCGTGATCGAACTGGGTGCCTCGCGCCTGGGTGAAATTGCCTACACCGTGGCCATGACCAAACCCCACGTGGCCATTCTCAACAATGCCGGGACCGCCCACGTTGGCGAGTTCGGCGGGCCGGAAAAAATCGTCGAAGCCAAGGGCGAGATTATTGAAGGGCTGGAGGCCGATGGCGTCGCCGTTCTCAATCTCGACGACAAGGCATTCGGTATCTGGAAGACGCGCGCCGGTGATCGCAAAGTGCTGACGTTCGCCTTGAGCAACACCAGCGCTGACTTCTACGGCAGCGACCTGGCCACCGATGCGCGCGGTTGCCCGGCGTTCAATCTGCACAGCCCCGAAGGTGTGGAGCGCGTGCAATTGAACCTGCTCGGCACCCACAACGTGGCTAATGCCATGGCCGCTGCGGCGGCTGCCCATGCGTTGGGTGTGTCGCTGTTCGGCATCGCCACCGGCCTCGGCGCAGTGCAACCGGTCAAGGGTCGTACCGTTGCGCAACTGGCGACCAACGGCATGCGCGTGATCGATGACACTTACAACGCAAACCCCACCTCGATGTGCGCCGCCGTTGATATACTCGCCGGCTTTTCCGGACGCACCGTTCTGGTGCTCGGGGATATCGGCGAGTTGGGCGATTGGGCGGAGCAGGGGCATCGCGACGTGGGCGAGTACGCCCGTGGCAAGGTTTCCGCGCTGTACGCCGTCGGACCCATGATGGTTCACGCCGCCAACGCCTTCGGTCCACAGGCTTTTCACTTCAGCACGCAGGCTGAACTGATCAAGGCCCTGGGCGCCGAGCAAGACACAAACACCACCATTTTGATCAAGGGCTCGCGCAGCGCCGCGATGGAAAACATCGTCGCCGCTTTGTGCGGGACCAGCCTGGAGAAACATTAATGCTGCTGCTGCTAGCGGAGTATCTGCAACAGTTCTACAAAGGCTTCGCGGTCTTCCAGTACCTGACCCTGCGCGGGATTCTCGGTGTACTGACCGCGCTGGTCTTGTCGCTGTGCTATGGACCGTGGATGATCCGCACCCTGCAGAACCGTCAGATCGGCCAGTCCGTTCGTAATGATGGCCCGCAATCTCACCTGTCCAAGTCGGGTACTCCGACCATGGGTGGCGCGTTGATCCTGTCGTCCATCGGCGTCAGCACCCTGCTGTGGGCTGACCTGTCCAACCGTTACGTCTGGGTCGTGTTGCTGGTGACCTTGCTGTTCGGCGCCATCGGCTGGGTCGACGACTACCGCAAAGTGATCGAGAAGAACTCCCGTGGCTTGCCAAGCCGCTGGAAGTATTTCTGGCAGTCGGTATTTGGCCTCGGCGCGGCGATCTTCCTTTATATGACCGCCGCCACTCCGGTGGAAACCACCCTGATCCTGCCGATGCTCAAGGATTACAGCATTCCGCTGGGCGCCGGCTTCATCGTGCTGACCTACTTCGTAATCGTCGGTTCGAGCAACGCGGTCAACCTGACCGATGGCCTCGACGGCCTGGCGATCATGCCGACCGTGATGGTCGGTGGTGGCCTGGGCATTTTCTGCTACCTGTCCGGTAACGTGAAATTCGCCGAATACCTGCTGATTCCTTATGTGCCGGGTGCGGGCGAGCTGATCGTGTTCTGCGGCGCGTTGATCGGAGCCGGCCTGGGCTTCCTCTGGTTCAACACCTATCCGGCACAAGTCTTCATGGGTGACGTCGGCGCACTGGCGCTGGGCGCGGCCCTGGGCACCATCGCGGTGATCGTCCGTCAGGAAATAGTCCTGTTCATCATGGGCGGCGTGTTCGTGATGGAAACCCTGTCAGTGGTCATTCAGGTTGCCTCCTTTAAGCTGACCGGTCGCCGCGTATTCCGCATGGCACCGATACACCACCACTTTGAACTCAAGGGCTGGCCCGAGCCGCGCGTGATCGTCCGTTTCTGGATCATCACCGTGATTCTCGTGTTGGTCGGCCTTGCCACCCTGAAGCTGAGGTAGAAACTCGTGTCTCTGATCGCTTCTGACCACTTCCGCATCGTTGTCGGCCTCGGCAAGAGCGGCATGTCCCTGGTTCGCTTCCTGGCGAACCGGGGCGTGGCGTTTGCCGTGGCCGATACGCGGGAAAATCCACCGGAACTGGCCACGCTCAAGCGTGACTATCCGCACGTGGAAGTGCGTTGTGGCGAGCTGGACGTCGAATTCCTGTGCCGTGCCGACGAGCTCTACGTGAGTCCAGGTCTGGCGCTGGCGACCCCGGCCTTGCAGGCTGCCGCTGCCCGTGGCGTGAAATTGTCCGGCGATATCGAGCTGTTCGCGCGTAACGCGAAGGCGCCGATCGTGGCCATCAGCGGTTCCAACGCAAAAAGCACCGTGACCACCCTGGTCGGCGAGATGGCGGCTGCGGCCGGCAAGCGTGTCGCCGTCGGCGGCAACCTCGGCACGCCGGCGCTGGACCTGCTGAGCGACGACATCGAGCTGTACGTAATGGAGTTGTCGAGTTTCCAACTGGAAACCACCGACCAGCTCAACGCCGAAGTGGCGACCGTGCTCAACATCAGCGAAGACCACATGGACCGCTACAGCGGTCTGCCGGCTTATCACCTGGCCAAGCACCGGATTTTCCGTGGTGCCAAGCAGTTTGTGGTCAACCGTCAGGACGCCCTGAGCCGTCCGCTGATGGGCGAGGGGCAGCCGTGCTGGACCTTCGGCCTGACCAAACCGGATTTCAAGGCTTTCGGTATCCGTGAAGAAGACGGCGAGAAGTACCTGGCCTTCGAATTCCAGAACCTGATGCCGGTGCGCGAGCTGAAAATTCGCGGTGCACATAACCAGTCCAATGCCCTCGCGGCATTGGCGCTCGGTCATGCCGTGGGCCTGCCGTTCGACGCCATGCTCTCGGCCCTGCGCACCTTCGCCGGTCTTGAGCATCGCTGCCAGTGGGTGCGTGACCTGGATGGCGTGGGCTATTACAACGATTCCAAGGCCACCAACGTGGGCGCCGCACTGGCAGCCATCGAAGGCCTGGGCGCGGACATCGACGGCAAGGTCGTGCTGATCGCCGGTGGCGATGGCAAAGGTGCCGAGTTCAACGACCTGCGTGATCCGGTGGCGGCCAACTGCCGCGCCGTGATCCTCATGGGCCGCGACTCCGACAAGATCGGCGAGGCCATCGGCGATGCTGTACCGCTGATTCGCGCAACCACATTGATTGATGCCGTTGAGCAATGTCGCGCCGCTGCGCAACCGGGTGACGTGGTGCTGCTGTCGCCAGCCTGCGCCAGCTTCGACATGTTCAAGAACTACGAAGACCGTGGTCACCAGTTCGTCCAAGCTGTGGAGGAACTGGCATGAGCCTGCTGAACATCATCAAGCCGTACCCATCGCCACTGATCACCGGGCGCGGTATCGACCTCGACTTCCCGATGCTCGCCGGGTGCCTGGCGTTGCTCGGCCTCGGGCTGATCATGATTGCCTCGGCCTCCACTGAAGTGGCAGCCGTGCAGTCGGGCAGCGCCCTGTATTACATGATTCGCCACCTTATCTATGTGGTGCTGGGGCTCGGCGCCTGCATCGTCACCATGATGATTCCGATCGCCACCTGGCAACGCCTGGGCTGGCTGATGCTGCTGGGCGCGTTCGGCTTGCTGGTGATGGTGATCATCCCCGGCATCGGCCGTGAAGTGAACGGTTCGATGCGCTGGATCGGTTTCAGTTTCTTCAACGTGCAGCCGTCCGAAATCGCCAAGGTGTTCGTGGTGATTTACCTCGCCGGTTATCTGGTGCGTCGCCAGAAAGAAGTGCGTGAAAGCTGGATGGGCTTCTTCAAGCCGTTCATCGTTCTGCTGCCAATGGCGGGCCTGTTGCTGATGGAACCTGACTTCGGGGCCACCGTCGTGATGATGGGGGCTGCGGCGGCGATGCTGTTCCTCGGCGGAGTCGGCTTGTTCCGGTTCTCTCTGATGGTGGTGCTCGCGGTCGGTGCGGTGGTGCTGTTGATCCAGATGCAGCCGTATCGAATGGCGCGTCTGACCAACTTCGCCGACCCGTGGGCTGACCAGTTCGGTGCCGGCTATCAGCTGTCCCAGGCCTTGATCGCGTTCGGTCGCGGCGAGTGGCTGGGCGTTGGCCTGGGCAACAGCGTGCAGAAACAGTTCTATCTGCCGGAAGCGCACACCGACTTCGTGTTCTCGGTCCTGGCCGAAGAGCTGGGCGCCGTGGGTTCCTTGTGCACGGTCGCGCTGTTCGTCTTCGTCTGTATTCGCGGCATGTACATCGGTTTGTGGGCCGAGAAGGCCAAGCAGTTCTTCGCAGCTTATGTGGCCTACGGTTTGTCGTTCCTGTGGATCGGTCAGTTCCTGATCAACATCGGCGTGAACGTCGGCCTGCTGCCTACCAAGGGCCTGACCTTGCCGTTCCTCAGTTATGGCGGCAGTTCCCTGGTGATTTGCTGTGCCTGTCTCGGCTTGTTGCTGCGCATCGAGTGGGAGAGTCGAACCCACTTGGGCAGTGAAGAGATGGAGTTCCATGAGAGCGACTTCGCCGAGGAGCCGAACCATGGGCGCTAACGTATTGATCATGGCTGGCGGCACCGGTGGGCATGTATTCCCGGCGCTGGCCTGCGCCCGCGAATTCCAGGCGCGCGGTTACACCGTGCATTGGTTGGGTACGCCGCGCGGCATCGAAAACGAACTGGTCCCGGCGGCCGGCATCGAACTGCATCGGATCAACGCCAGCGGACTGCGGGGCAAAGGCAAATTGTCGTTGCTCAAAGCGCCGTTCATGTTGCTCAAATCGGTCTGGCAGGCGCGGGCGATCATTCGTCAACTGCGGCCAGCCTGTGTGGTCGGCTTTGGTGGCTATGTGACCGGTCCTGGCGGTGTTGCCGCCAAACTGGCCGGCGTGCCGGTGATCGTTCATGAACAGAACGCCGTGGCCGGTACCGCCAATCGGTTGCTGGTGCCGTTGGCCGCCCGAGTCTGTGAAGCGTTCCCCGACACCTTTACCCTGTCGAACAGCCGTCGAACCACCGGTAACCCGGTGCGCACCGAGCTGTTCCTCGAAACACCGCGACCAGCCCTGGCCGGTCGCAAGGCGCGTTTGCTGATCCTTGGCGGAAGCCTGGGCGCAGAGCCGTTGAACAAGTTGCTGCCTGAAGCCCTGTCGCAAGTCGCCGTCGACCTGCGCCCGGACGTGTTCCATCAGGCCGGCAAAAACCACGATGAAGTGACTGCAGAGCGCTACCGCGCGGCTGGCGTCGAGGCGCAGGTGCAGCCCTTCATCAAAGACATGGCCCAAGCCTATGGCTGGGCCGACCTGGTGGTATGTCGCGCAGGTGCGCTGACCATCAGTGAACTGGCTGCCGCCGGTCTGCCCTCGATGCTGGTGCCATTGCCCCACGCGATTGACGATCACCAGACCCGCAACGCCGATTATTTGGCCCGTGAAGGCGCAGCCTTCCTGATGCCGCAAAGAACGACTGGCGCAGCGGATCTTGCCGCGCGCCTGACAGAGGTCCTGATGCAACCGCAACGACTCGAAGAAATGGCCCAAGCGGCCCGCCGTCTGGCCAAACCCGATGCCACCCGTAACGTGGTCGATACCTGTCTGGAGGTGGCCCATGGTTGAGAATCAGAAAGCCATGCCGCAACCGGAAATGCGCCGCATCCGTCGCATCCACTTCGTTGGAATCGGCGGCGTCGGCATGTGCGGGATTGCCGAAGTGTTGTTGAACCTGGGCTATCAAGTGTCCGGTTCCGACCTGAAGGCTTCGCCGGTCACCGAGCGCCTGGAGTCTTTCGGCGCGCAGATCTTTATCGGCCACCGTGCCGAGAACGCTGCCGCCGCCGACGTGCTGGTGGTGTCGAGCGCCGTGAACACCTCGAACCCGGAAGTCGCCACCGCGCTGGAACGCCGTATTCCTGTAGTGCCGCGCGCAGAAATGCTGGCTGAGCTGATGCGCTACCGCCACGGCATCGCCGTCGCCGGTACCCACGGCAAAACCACCACCACCAGCCTGATCGCTTCGGTGTTTGCAGCCGGTGGCCTGGACCCGACGTTCGTCATTGGTGGCCGTCTGAATGCCGCGGGCACCAATGCCCAGCTCGGCACCAGCCGTTACCTGATCGCCGAAGCCGACGAAAGCGATGCCAGCTTCCTGCACCTGCAACCGCTGGTGGCCGTGGTCACCAACATCGACGCCGATCACATGGCGACCTACGGCGGTGACTTCAACGTACTGAAGAAAACCTTCGTCGAGTTCCTGCACAACCTGCCGTTCTACGGTCTGGCGGTGGTGTGCCTGGACGATCCGGTCGTGCGCGAAATCCTCCCGCAGGTCAAACGTCCGACCGTCACTTACGGTTTCGGCGACGACTGCGACGTACGCGCGATCAATGTTCGCCAGCAAGGCATGCAGACCTTCTTCACCGTGCTGCGTCCTGACCGCGAGCCGCTGGATGTCTCGGTGAACATGCCGGGCAACCACAACGTATTGAACGCACTGGCGACCATTTGCATCGCCACCGACGAGGGCGTCAGCGATGAAGCCATCGTCCAGGGCCTGTCCGGGTTCCAGGGTGTCGGCCGTCGCTTCCAGGTCTACGGCGAACTGCCGGTAGAGGGCGGCAACGTGATGCTGGTCGATGATTACGGTCACCACCCGACCGAAGTCGCCGCCGTGATCAAAGCCGTGCGCGGTGGCTGGCCGGATCGCCGACTGGTGATGGTCTACCAGCCGCACCGCTACAGCCGCACCCGCGATCTGTACGACGATTTCGTCAATGTACTGGCCGACGCCAACGTGCTGCTGCTGATGGAAGTCTATCCGGCGGGCGAAGAGCCGATTCCGGGTGCCGACAGCCGCAAGCTGTGCAACAGCATCCGCCAGCGCGGTCAGCTTGATCCGATCTACATCGAGCGTGGTGTCGACCTCGCGCCAGTGGTCAAGCCGCTGCTGCGTGCCGGCGACATCCTGCTGTGCCAGGGGGCCGGTGATATCGGCGGCCTCGCGCCAAAACTGTTGAAAAGTGAGTTGTTCGCCGGTGCGGTTGCCGCGCCGGAGAAGGGGAAGTTGAAATGACTGCTGCCTACGCCAACCTCGTCTCCACGATCGCGCCGAAAGATTTCGGCCGCGTCGCCGTGCTGTTCGGCGGCAAGAGTGCCGAGCGCGAAGTGTCCCTGAAGTCGGGTAACGCCGTTCTCGACGCGCTGCAAAGCGCGGGCGTGGACGCGTTCGGCCTCGACGTCGGTGATGACCTGCTGCAGCGTCTGCAGAGTGAAAAGATCGACCGCGCCTTCATCATCCTCCACGGTCGGGGCGGTGAAGACGGCAGCATGCAGGGCCTGCTCGAATGCCTGGGTATTCCTTACACCGGCAGCGGCATCCTCGCTTCGGCACTGGCCATGGACAAGCTGCGCACCAAGCAGGTCTGGCACAGCCTCGGGATTCCGACGCCGCGTCACGCCGTGCTGCGCAGCGAGGCCGATTGTATTTCGGCAGCGACGGAACTGGGCTTCCCTTTGATCGTCAAACCGGCGCATGAAGGTTCAAGTATCGGGATGGCCAAAGTGACTTCCGCGCCGGAGTTGATCGACGCATGGAAAGCGGCCAGTACCTACGATTCGCAAGTGTTGGTCGAGCAATGGATTCAAGGTCCGGAGTTCACCATCGCCACCCTGCGTGACCAGGTGTTGCCTCCAATCGCCCTGGGCACGACGCACAGTTTCTACGACTACGACGCCAAGTACATCGCCAACGATACCCAGTACCGCATTCCGTGCGGGCTGGACACTGCCAAGGAAAAGGAACTCATGGACCTCACGGCGAAAGCCTGTGAAGCGCTGGGTATCGCCGGTTGGGGCAGGGCGGACGTGATGCAGGACGCCGACGGACAGTTCTGGTTCCTGGAAGTCAACACGGCGCCGGGCATGACCGATCACAGCCTGGTGCCGATGGCGGCCCGTGCTGCCGGTCTGGATTTCCAGCAACTGGTCCTGGCCATCCTGGCCGCCAGTGTTGAAGAGTCGAGAGGTTAAGACCATGCACGGCGCTCAAGTCAGACATCAGCCACCCGCACCCGGCCGCAAGCCGGTGCCGCGGGGTGCCAGCCGAATGGTGGCCAAAGAGCCGATGTCTGCGCGCCTGCCGAAAGCCAATTTCGGTTTTCTGAAAAGCCTGTTCTGGCCGGTGCTGCTGGTGGCATTGGGGTTCGGTACTTACGAAGGTGCACAGCGATTGCTGCCGTACGCCGACCGGCCGATCACCAAGATCAACGTGCAGGGCGACTTGAGTTACATCAGCCAGCAAGCGGTGCAGCAGCGGATTGCCCCGTATGTGGCGTCGAGCTTTTTCACCGTCGACCTGGCGAGCATGCGCTCGGAGCTGGAACAGATGCCATGGATTGCCCACGCCGAAGTGCGTCGGGTATGGCCGGATCAAGTGGTCATCCGCCTGGAAGAACAACTGCCGGTGGCCCGCTGGGGCGACGAGTCGCTGTTGAACAACCAGGGCCAGGCGTTCACCCCGCGTGAGCTGGCGAACTACGAACACCTGCCACAGCTGTTCGGCCCACAACGGGCTCAGCAGCAAGTAATGCAGCAATACCAGGTCCTGAGCCAGATGCTCAGGCCAATGGGCTTCTCGATTGCGCGCCTGGAGTTGCGTGAGCGAGGCAGCTGGTTCCTGACCACTGGCCCCGGCAGCGCGGGCCCCGGAATCGAACTGCTGCTGGGACGCGGCAACCTGGTGGAAAAGATGCGCCGCTTCATTGCCATCTATGACAAGACGCTCAAAGAACAGATTACGAACATTGCGCGCATCGATCTGCGCTACGCCAACGGCCTCGCTGTTGGCTGGCGGGAACCTGTAGCGCCCACGACAGCCCAACCCGCTGTCGCGAAGAATTAAGAAGAGGCAGGACCCATGGCAAACGTGCAAAGCGGCAAAATGATCGTCGGTCTCGATATCGGCACCTCCAAAGTGGTGGCGCTGGTGGGCGAGGTCGGGGACGACGGCACGCTGAATATCGTCGGGATCGGTACCCATCCGTCCCGTGGCCTGAAGAAAGGCGTGGTGGTGAACATCGAGTCCACCGTGCAGTCGATCCAGCGCGCGATCGAAGAAGCGCAGCTGATGGCTGGTTGCCGCATTCACTCGGCATTTGTCGGCGTGGCCGGCAATCACATCCGCAGCCTGAACTCCCACGGCATCGTGGCGATTCGTGATCGCGAAGTCAGCTCTGCCGACCTCGAGCGCGTGCTCGATGCCGCCCAGGCTGTGGCGATCCCGGCTGACCAGCGCGTGCTGCACACCCTGCCGCAGGATTACGTGATCGATAACCAGGAAGGCGTCCGCGAACCACTGGGCATGTCCGGCGTTCGTCTGGAAGCCAAGGTTCACGTGGTCACCTGCGCCGTCAACGCCGCACAGAACATTGAAAAATGCGTGCGTCGCTGCGGTCTGGAAATCGACGACATCATTCTCGAGCAACTGGCTTCGGCTTACTCGGTGCTTACCGACGACGAGAAAGAACTGGGCGTGTGCCTGGTGGACATCGGTGGCGGCACCACCGATATCGCGATCTTCACCGAAGGCGCGATCCGTCACACCGCGGTGATCCCGATTGCCGGCGACCAGGTGACCAACGACATCGCCATGGCGTTGCGCACTCCGACCCAGTACGCCGAAGAAATCAAGATTCGCTACGCCTGCGCCCTGGCCAAACTGGCCGGTGCCGGTGAAACCATCAAGGTGCCAAGCGTTGGCGACCGTCCACCGCGCGAGCTGTCCCGTCAGGCCCTGGCCGAAGTGGTCGAGCCGCGTTACGACGAGCTGTTCACGCTGATCCAGGCCGAACTGCGTCGCAGCGGCTACGAAGACCTGATCCCGGCCGGCATCGTGCTGACCGGCGGTACGTCGAAGATGGAAGGCGCCACCGAACTGGCCGAGGAAATCTTCCACATGCCGGTACGCCTGGGCGTGCCTCACGGTGTGAAGGGCTTGGATGACGTGGTCCGCAACCCGATTTATTCCACTGGTGTTGGCCTGTTGATGTACGGCCTGCAGAAGCAATCCGACGGCATTTCGTTCTCGGGCATCGGCAGTCGCGACAGCTACAGCAACGAAGAGCCGAAAGGCGCCTTGCTCGATCGCATCAAGAGCTGGGTCCAGGGCAATTTCTGAAGATTTACCGCAGCACCGTTGTAGATACACGCAGTAGGCGAAAAAACTAGAGAACGTAAAGGAGAGGGAAAATGTTCGAACTCGTAGACAACATCCCCGCAAGCCCGGTCATTAAGGTTATCGGTGTTGGCGGAGGCGGCGGCAACGCTGTCAACCACATGGTCAAGAGTAACATTGAAGGCGTTGAGTTCATCTGCGCCAACACTGATGCCCAGGCGCTGAAGAGCATCAGCGCGCGGACCATCCTGCAACTGGGTACCGGTGTGACCAAAGGTCTGGGCGCCGGCGCCAACCCTGAAGTAGGTCGTCAGGCCGCTCTCGAAGACCGTGAGCGCATTGCCGAAGTCCTGCAGGGCACCAACATGGTGTTCATCACCACTGGCATGGGCGGTGGTACCGGTACCGGTGCTGCGCCGATCATTGCCGAAGTGGCCAAGGAAATGGGGATCCTCACCGTTGCGGTGGTGACCCGTCCGTTCCCGTTCGAAGGCCGCAAGCGCATGCAGCTGGCCGACGAAGGTATTCGTCTGCTGTCTGAAAGCGTTGACTCGTTGATCACCATTCCCAACGAGAAGCTGCTGACCATCCTCGGTAAAGACGCCAGCCTGCTGTCGGCTTTCGCCAAGGCTGACGATGTACTGGCCGGTGCCGTTCGCGGTATCTCCGACATCATCAAGCGTCCGGGCATGATCAACGTCGACTTTGCCGACGTACGGACCGTGATGAGCGAAATGGGCATGGCGATGATGGGCACTGGCTGCGCCAGCGGTCCGAACCGTGCACGTGAAGCGACTGAAGCGGCCATCCGCAACCCGTTGCTCGAAGACGTGAACCTGCAAGGCGCACGCGGCATCCTGGTGAACATCACCGCCGGTCCTGACCTGTCCCTGGGTGAGTACTCCGACGTGGGTAGCATCATCGAAGCCTTCGCTTCCGAGCATGCTATGGTCAAGGTCGGTACTGTTATCGATCCGGACATGCGCGACGAGCTGCACGTGACTGTCGTTGCGACCGGTCTGGGCGCTAAAATCGAGAAGCCTGTCAAGGTCATCGACAATACCGTTCACACTTCGATGGCTTCGCAGCCACAACAACAAGCCCCTGTTCGTCAGGAAGCTCCAGCGGTGAACTACCGCGACCTGGACCGTCCGACCGTCATGCGCAACCAGGCTCAGGCCGGTGCTGCGGCTGCCGCGAAGATGAATCCGCAAGACGATCTGGATTACCTGGACATCCCGGCATTCCTGCGTCGTCAGGCCGATTGATGAAATGTATCAGGGCTATGAAGGTGATTGGTGTTCAGCAAAGGCGTGGTCTGCTATCATCGCCAGCCTTTGTTGATACCAGTTCGCAATTTGCGCTGAAGCGGCCCAAGCCATGATTAAACAACGCACACTGAAAAATATTATCCGTGCCACAGGTGTAGGTCTGCACTCCGGGGAGAAGGTATACCTGACCCTCAAGCCTGCGCCTGTCGACACCGGCATCGTGTTTGTTCGTGCCGACCTGGACCCTGCGGTGCAGATTCCTGCCCGCGCGGAAAACGTTGGTGAAACCACGATGTCGACCACGTTGGTCAACGGTGACACCAAAGTGGATACGGTGGAGCACTTGCTCTCGGCCATGGCTGGCCTGGGCATCGATAACGCCTACGTCGAGCTCTCCGCGTCCGAAGTCCCGATCATGGATGGCAGCGCTGGACCCTTCGTATTTCTGATTCAGTCGGCTGGCCTGGAAGAACAGGACGCCGCCAAGAAGTTCATCCGCATCCTGCGTGAAGTGACAGTGGAAGACGGCGACAAGCGCGCCACTTTCGTCCCTTTCGAAGGTTTCAAGGTGAGCTTCGAGATCGATTTCGATCACCCGGTTTTCCGTGACCGCACACAAAGTGCAAGCGTGGATTTTTCCAGCACTTCGTTCGTAAAAGAAGTCAGCCGCGCCCGTACCTTTGGTTTCATGAGTGACATCGAGTACCTGCGAAAGCACAACCTCGCACTCGGCGGCAGCGTTGAAAACGCTATCGTGGTCGACTCGGACGGTGTACTGAACGAAGACGGCCTTCGTTATGAAGACGAATTCGTGAAGCACAAGATTCTCGATGCAATTGGTGACCTCTACCTGCTGGGCAATAGCCTGATTGGTGAGTTCAAGGGCTTCAAGTCCGGCCACGCACTGAACAACCAGCTGCTGCGCAAGTTGATTGAGCAGACAGATGCCTGGGAAGTCGTGACGTTCGAAGACGCCAGCACTGCACCGATCTCTTACATGCGCCCTGTTGCGGCCGTGTAAGTAAAAAACCTCTCTAGTTTTTTAAAGGCTACCTTCGGGTGGCCTTTTTTTATGCCTGGATTTTGTGAGAACACGATCTACCGTGGGAGCGAGCTTGCTCGCGATGGGCCGCGCCGCAGATTTCAGGCGGCCACCACCCGATTCCGCCCCCTTTCCTTGGCCTGATACAGCGCCTTGTCCGCCAAAAACAGCAATTGCTCCAGGCTGATGTCGCTCGCGGTGTTCCAGGTACTGATGCCAATGCTCACGGTCATCGGCGATTCATCAGGCGCCACCAAGGGCAGTTGCTCCACCTGCGCACGGATATGCTCGGCGATCTGCCGCGCGCCTTCATGGCCGGTTTCCGCCAGGATCACCGAAAACTCCTCGCCGCCGTAGCGGGCCACCAGGTCTGTCGGGCGATGCACGTTGGCGCCAATGACTTCAGCCAGTGAACGCAGCGCTTCGTCGCCGGCCTGGTGGCCATGACGGTCGTTGAACGCCTTGAAGTGATCGGCATCGATCATCAGCACCGACATCGGTTTGCCCGACCGCTGGGCCCGAAACCATTCGTGGCGCAGGGTCTGATCGAGGGTTCGCCGGTTGGCCACGCCGGTCAAGGCATCGGTGGCCGCCAGTTGCGCCAACTCTTGCTCGGCGTTATAGCGCAGACGCAGCTCGCGACAGAGCAGCCAGGTCAGCCACAGCAACGCAATGCACAGGATGCCGGTGGCGCCGCTGATCACAATGGCCGTGCGGTTCCAGGTGGCGAACACCTCATCACCGGATAGGGCGACGATAACCGTCAGGGGCAAATTGCCGACCCGGCTGAAGGTGTACAGGCGTTGCTGCTCGTCGACACTGGATACGCTGTCGAAGCTGCCACTGCCCTCACGCAACATGCGCACGACGTTGGGCCGGGTGGCGAAGCTTTTGCCGATCGAGTTGCCTTCGAGAAACGGTTTCTGCGCCAACAGAACACCATCGTCGTTGATGATGGCCAACGTGCTGCCGGTGCCGATGTCCAGGCTGTTGAACAGCTGATCGAAGTAAGCCAGGCGCATCGAGGCCACCGCCACACCTAAAAACTCCCCGGTGGGCGAAGAGATGCGCCGACTGAAGCTGATTTGCCATTCGTCGCTGTAGGCGCAGTCGCAGCGGGGTTTGAACGGCCGGCTGATGAACATGCCACTGTCGCGGTTGAAGGCATGGGTGAGGAAATAATCGCGATCAGCGAAGTTGCCCGGTTTGGGCTCGATCAACGACGAGTCGGCCAGCACCTCGCCGTGCTTGTCCAGCAACAGGATGTCGCCCTTGTAGCGCGCCGTGGTGGAACGATCGAAGAGCACCAGGTGGCGGATCTGCGCTGAAACCTGCTTGAGGTCGTCCCGTTGCGCAGCGGCGATCAGGCCTTGCAGGGTCAGGTCGTAGAGTTCCACCGTGCGCAGCACGTCGGCGTCGATCAATTGCGCGACGGTGGTCGCGCTGCGTGTGGCCGCCTGCTGGGCGTTGGCGTGTTCGCGAATCAGCAGAAAGGTCACGATGCTGAGAATCGCAATGACCGTCAGGCTGCTTCCGAGGATGACCAGGATCTCGGGCCGTCCGGTGCTGCCTGAAGCGGGTGGGGTACGGCGTTCGGTCATGGGGCTGATGTCTGCTGGAATGACTGGGTAAGCGTAGTCCCATAACCCTAGCAGCCGGCGGCCATCGTTGCGGCATTTGCAATGAACAACAGTTAAGTCAAAACGAAAAAAAGCCGCTGATGGCAGCGGCTTGGCGGGCAACTTTCCAAGGGGAAGAGCCGATGAAAAGTGTCGAGGGAAACTGGAGCGAGGCGCAGAAATCAGCTGTCTTTCAGGGCCTGGGTCTGGTCCTCAGTGCTGGATGCTTGCGGAGCCTGGGTGGCTTCCTGGGCTTTGGCTGTCATCTCGATCTGCTGCTCTTCGAAAGCGGCGGCGCGTGCGCTGTTGTGTGCGACGAAGGCCTGCGACTCTTCAGCCATGGCGAAAGGAGACAGGAACAAAGAGGACAAAACGAAAGCGCTGGCAATACCCATACTGTTGGACATCTTTAAAACCTTCTTGCTTGGCAAGTGCTGTTTGGTGCGGGCAAAGATAGGGATGTCGGGCGCCGGGAAAAAGAGCGGATTCATGAAAGGACTGTTACGCAAAAAGCAAAGATCGTCCGAACGCAGCCCCAACCTGTCAGACAGGCAGATGGATACCGAAAGTATTCATTCCATGGTCACTGCGCACAAACACATCGCCGCCGTGCATCAGCGCAATTGCCTTGACGATCGCCAGCCCCAGACCGTGATTGTTGCCGCTATTGCTGCGCGAAGCGTCGACACGGTAGAAGCGTTCGAACAGGCGCGGAAGATGCTCGCTGGCAATCGGTAATCCGGGGTTGGCGACGCCGATGCTGACCTGATGCTCCTCGGCTTCGATGCGTACCTGAATCACTTGCCCGGGCTCGGTGTGCTGCACCGCGTTGCTCAACAGGTTGATCAGCGCCCGGCGCAGATGCGCGATCTCGATTCGCACCTGGGCATCACCGCTGACCTGCACCTCGACCCGAGCGTCCTCAAGAATGAAGTCCAGGTATTCCAGGGTCGTCGCCACCTCATCAGCCAACGAAGTGGACGTCAGCTTGGTGGCCTTGCTGCCCTGATCGGCGCTGGCGAGGAATAGCATGTCGTTGATGATCGAACGCAGTCGTTCAAGCTCTTCGAGGTTCGATTGCAGCACCTCGAAGTAATGTTCGGCGGAACGTCCGCGAGTCAGCGCCACCTGGGTCTGGCCGATCAGGTTGGTCAACGGCGAACGCAGTTCATGGGCGACATCGGCGTTGAACGATTCCAGCCGCGAGTAGGCCTGTTCGACCCGCTCCAGCGTGGAGTTGAACGAGTTGACGAACTGATTCAGTTCCGGCGGCAACGGCGACAGTCGCAAGCGCCCCGAGCGCAACGGTGGGGCCAATCGCTGGGCTTCATGGGACAGTTTGATCAACGGTTTGAGGCCGATCCGCGCCACCCAATACCCCAGCGCCGAAGCCATCAGCACGCCGACAATCGCCAGTGCAATCAGCGCGATCAGCAGTTGGTGTTGCGTCTGGTGAAAGGTCTCGGTGTCGATGCCGATCATGAAGCGCAGCGGCGGGCGCTGGTCCTTGGCCGGAAACTGGCTGACCAGCACTTTCAGCGGGTAGGGCTGATCCGGCAGCTGCATGTCGCGCATGCCCAGCGGCCCTTCGGCAAAAGCGCGGATCTGCGGCGTCGGGTTGCCGTATTCATAGCGAGGATCGCCGCTGACGATCCAGAAACTGATGCGCTTGTCTTCTTCGCCGAGCAACTTGAGCTTGTTGTTGATCTTCACCCAATGCTCGGGCGTGCCGTAACGGCCGACGGTGGATTCGAGCACGCTGTAACGCGCGTCCAGTTCCGCTTCGGGCAACAAGCCAAGCCCCTTGTCGACCTGTTGGTAGAGTGCCCAACCGATCAACAAAAACACCAAAAGTGCCACCAGCGTGAACATCCCGCTCAGGCGCAGCGCAATCGAGTTACTGGACACCACGGCTCTCCAGCACATAACCCATGCCCCGGATCGTGTGCAGCAATTTCTCTTCGAACGGCCCGTCGAGCTTGGCCCTCAGGCGTTTGATCGCCACTTCGACGACGTTGGCGTCGCTGTCGAAATTGATGTCCCAGACCATTTCGGCGATGGCGGTTTTCGAGAGGATTTCACCCTGACGCCGGGCCAAAACGCTGAGCAGCGAAAACTCCTTGGCGGTCAGGTCCAGACGCGAGCCCGCGCGGGTCGCCTTGCGGCTGATCAAATCTATCCACAGGTCGGCAATGCTCACTTGCACCGGTTCATGGCCGCCGCTGCGGCGGGTCAGCGCTTGCAGGCGCGCCACCAGTTCGAGGAAGGAAAACGGCTTGCCCAGGTAATCGTCGGCGCCATCGCGCAGGCCTCTGATGCGGTCTTCGACACGCTCGCGGGCGGTGAGCATGATCACCGGGGTTTGCTTGCGTGCACGCAGCGCGCGCAGCACGCCAAAGCCATCAAGGCCCGGCAACATCACGTCGAGGACGATCACCGCGTAGTCGCTTTCCAGCGCCAGGTGCAGACCCTCGACCCCATCGCGGGCGAGGTCCACGGTGTAACCCTGTTCCGTCAGGCCGCGGTGCAGATAGTCCGCGGTTTTTTCTTCGTCTTCGATAATCAGAACGCGCATGACCCCGCCTCAGTCTGTGGTCGCCAGCGCCGGCACGGGCGGAGGCGCTGGTGAGAGAGTGTGCCGATGAAATAATCGCTCAAGCCATAAGTATATGACCGGCGTGGTGAACAGCGTCAGCGCCTGGCTCACCAGCAAGCCACCAACCACCGCAATCCCCAAGGGTTGGCGCAGTTCGGCGCCGGTGCCGTAGCCGAGCATCAGCGGCAGGGCGCCGAGCAGGGCGGCGAGGGTGGTCATGATGATCGGTCGGAACCGCGTGATACAGGCCTTGAAGATTGCCTCTTCCGGCGACAAGCCACCGTTGCGCTGCGCTTCGAGGGCGAAGTCGATCATCAGGATGCCGTTCTTCTTCACGATACCGATCAACAGCACCAGCCCGATCAGCGCCATGATCGAAAAATCCTGGCCGCAGATCCACAACATGATCACTGCACCGAGGCCGGCCGAAGGCAGCGTCGAAATGATCGTCAGCGGATGCACGAAGCTCTCGTAGAGCACGCCGAGAATGATGTACACCGCCACCAGCGCCGCCAGAATCAGCCACGGCTGACTGGCCAGCGAACTCTGGAACGCCTGCGCCGCGCCCTGGAAGTTACCGCTGATGGCCGCCGGCATGCCGATGTCGGCCTTCGCCTGATTGAGCATGATCACCGCATCGCCCAACGCCACGCCGGGCGCGAGGTTGAACGACAGGTTGGCGGCCGGGAACATGCCATCGTGGGCGATGGACAGCGGGCCGATGGTCGGCGCATCGAATTTAGCCAGCGCCGACAGCGGCACCATCTCGCCGCTCAGGGGCGAGCGCAGGTAGAAGTAGTTGAGACTTTCGGCCTTGCCGCGCTGCTTGGTGTCCAGTTCCAGAATCACGTTGTACTGGTTGATCTGGGTCTGGAATTCGTTGATCTGGCGCTGACCGAATGCGTCGTACAGCGCTTCGTCGACATCGCTGGCGGTCAGGCCAAAACGGGCTGCGGCGCTGCGGTCGATGCTGATGTGGGTGATGCTGCCGCCCAGTTGCAGGTCATTGGAAATATCGCGGAACGCCGGATTGGCCCGCAGTTTTTCCGTCAGGCGCTGGGTCCAGGTGCTCAGGGTCGGGCCATCGTTGCTCTTGAGCACGTATTGATACTGGGCGCGGCTCGGGCCGGAACTGAGGTTGATGTCTTGCCCTGCACGCAGGTACAGGACGATGCCCGGTACTTTCATCAGTTGCGGGCGAATCCGGTCGATGAACTGGCTGGCCGAGACATCGCGGTCACCGCGTTTTTTCAGGGTGATCCAGAACCGGCCGTTGGCGATGGTCTGGTTACTGCCGGATACGCCAACCGAGTGCGAGAAGGTTTCGACTGCGGGGTCGGCAGCGACGATTTCGGCCATCGCCAGGTGTTTTTTCACCATGTCGCCGTAGGAAATATCGGCGGCGGCTTCGGTGGTGCCGAGGACGAAACCGGTGTCCTGAATCGGGAAGAAACCTTTGGGAATAAAGATGTAACCGGCGACGGCCAGAGCCAGCGACACAGCGAACACGCCGATCATGGTTTTCTGGTGGGCGAGGGCGCGGCGCAGGCCTTTTTCGTACCACGCCAGCAGGCGTTCACCGAAGCCCGGTTTGTCGTGGGCATGATGCACCGGCGCGCGCATGAACAGCGCGGCCAGCGTCGGCGCCAAGGTCAGCGAGACCACCACCGAAATCATGATGGTCGAGGTGGCGGTCAGGGCGAATTCCTTGAACAGCCGCCCGACCACGCCGCCCATGAACAGCAGCGGAATGAACGCCGCCACCAGCGAGAAACTGATCGACACCACGGTAAAACCGATTTCCCCGGCGCCTTTGATCGCCGCCTCGCGCATGCCGTCGCCGGCCTCCAGGTGGCGGTGAATGTTTTCCACCACCACGATTGCATCGTCGACCACAAACCCCACGGCCACCACGATCGCCACCAGCGTCAGGTTATTCAGGCTGAAGCCCATTACATACATCAGGGCAAAACTGGCAATCAGCGACACACCGAGTACCGCCGACACAATCAACGTGGCTGACAGCTGGCGCAGGAACAACGCCATCACCGCCACCACCAGCATGACGGCAATCAGCAGGGTAATTTCCACTTCATGCAAGGACGCGCGGATGGTCTGGGTGCGGTCGATCAGCACCTTGACCTGCACCGAGGCCGGCAGCATCGCTTCCAGCCCCGGCAGTGCCGCCTGAATGCGATCCACGGTCTCGACGATGTTGGCGCCGGGCTGGCGGAAGATCACCAGGTTCACGCCTGGCTGTGAGCCGGCCCAAGCCTGCACGTAGGCATCTTCCGAACCGTTGACGACTTTGGCGACGTCCTTGAGGTGAACCGGTGCGCCATCCTTGTAGGAAACGATCAACTGGCTGTATTCGTCGGGATGGAACAGTTGATCGTTGGTCGAAAGCGTTGAAATGCTCGACTCGCCGTACAGCGCACCTTTGGCCAGATTGAGGCTGGTTTGCTGGATCGCCAGACGAATGTCGGCGAGGGTCAGGCCGATTGCTGCCAGTTTGTCCGCCGAGACCTGGACGCGAATCGCCGGACGTTGCTGACCGGTAATGGCGACCTGTCCTACACCGTCGACCTGACTGAGCTGACGGGACAACAGGGTTTCAGTCAAGTCGCTGAGCTCCGGGCCGGGCATCAGCGACGAGTTGACGCTGAGGATCAGTACCGGGCTGTCGGCCGGGTTGACCTTGCGCCAGGTCGGCAGGTTCGGCATGTCCTTGGGCAGCTTGCCGGCGGCGGTGTTGATCGCGGCCTGGACTTCCTGGGCGGCGGTGTCGATGCTCTTGTCGAGGGTGAATTGCAGGGTCAGGTTGGTCGAACCGAGCGCACTGCTCGATGTCATCTGGGTCACGCCGGGGATGGCGCTGAATTGCACTTCGAGGGGTGTGGCGACCGACGATGCCATGGTTTCCGGGCTGGCGCCGGGCAGTTGTGCGGCGACCTGGATGGTCGGGAACTCCGCTTCCGGCAGCGGCGCGATGGGCAGGCGGGGGAAGGCGATTGCGCCCAGCAGCACCAAGGCAAAGGTCAGGAGAATGGTCGCCACCGGGTGATCGATGCACCAGGCTGAAACCGAACCATGGCCCTTCATGGTGTCGACTCCGATTGCACCACTTGCGGCGGATCGGTCAGCACCTGCACCGTCGAGCCGGGCTTGAGTCGCGACTGACCGTCGCTGACCAACTTATCCCCAGGCTGCACGCCTTTGATGATGTTCTGGCCGCTGTCCTGATAGACCATTTGCACCGGCACGGTTTCGACTTTGTCGCCATTGAGGCGATAGACGAAATGCTGATCGAGGCCACGTTGTACGACGTTTGGCGGTACGACCAGCGCATCTTTATCCAGTGCTGTCTGAATCTTTACCGTCACCAGCAGGCCTGGCCAGAGCTTCTGCCCGGCGTTGTTGAATTCGGCCTTGGCGCGGATGGTGCCGGTGTTGGCGTTGATCTGGTTATCGATCAGGGTCAGATGGCCTTCGCCCAGCAGGTTGCCGGTTTCGCCATCGGTGTCGGCACCGATGTAGGCCTTTACCTGAGCGTGTTGCGGATCGCTGATCAGGCCTTGCAGGGTCGGCAGCATTTGTTGCGGCAGGGAGAACTCGACGGCGATCGGGTCGATCTGGGTGACGGTGAACAGGCCTTGGGTGTCGGTCATGCGCAGGAAGTTGCCCTCATCCACGGTACGAATGCCGACGCGACCGGTGACCGGAGAACGAATCTGCGTGTAGGACAGTTGCACTTGGGCGGCATCAATCGAAGCCTGATTGCCTTGAGCGGTGGCCTTGAGCTGGTTGACCAGTGCCTGTTGTTGGTCGTAGGTCTGTTTGGAAACGCCGTCGTCGACGCTCAGCAGTTTGTAGCGCTTGAGGTTGACCAGTGCGACTTGCAGTTGCGCCTGGCTTTCGCCGAGTTGTGCCTGGGCCTGATCGAGACTGGCGCGGATCGAGCGGTCGTCGATGGTGGCGAGCAGGTCGCCTTTTTTCACCAGTTGGCCTTCCTTGACCATGATTTTGGTGAGGATGCCGTCGATTTGCGGGCGGACGACGACGCTGTGCAGGGACAGGACCGAGCCGATGCCGCTGACGAAGCGGGGGACGTCTTTTTCGGCGACGCTGACCACGCGTACGGGGATGGCGGTGGGGGCGGCGAGTTTTGCCTTGGCGGGTTTGGTGGCGTACCACAGGCCCAGCGCTGCCAGGATGATCAGGAGGGCGACGAGCAGGGCGGGTTTTTGCTGGATTCGCATGCGAGTGGGGCGCCAGGGCTGGTTTTGGTCGAAAGGTATTTTCCTTTATAAACCTGTTTGGGGGTCGGGAAGGTGACTGCTAACTGACGGCGCTGTCAGTTTGGGCCTTGGCGGCCTCTGGGCCGACCAGGCTGTGGGTTGAGTGGGTACATATCCGTTGCTGCGGTCACGGCGGCTTAGGGTTTCGCCCTTACGGCGAGTCCCTTTTGGCAGACGCCGGAGTGCCGGCCCAGCCCAAAGGAACCAAAAGGTCTCGCCCCGAACGTACGGCCCCTCGCTAAGGCTCGGGGTTTCTTCGCTCCGGTATTCATCCGGGGACACTGCCCTCCGGTCTGCTGCGCGACGACCTACATGCAGCGTGTTCGACTGCGTCGAACGGCGCTGCGCGCCACTCCCCGGATGAACGCCTCCACTCAGCCTTCCGATGGGGCGGGTGGATCAAAAGCGGCAGGCGAGCTAACGCTCGGCCTGTTGAGTGGTGAAAAGCCTGGGTGTACGCCGCTCCACTGTGGGAGCTAGCTTGCCAGCGATGGCGGCCTGACAGCCAACCTGATTTCTACGGATGTACCCAATCCAACTGTGGGAGCCAGCCTGCTGGCGATAGCGGTCTGCCATCCGACCAATCTCTCACAGGCATGGCCACAATTTAATTGTAGGAGCGACTCAATTCGCCACCCGAACCCCACCCAGACTCCCGCTCAATTCATACGCCGCCAATTCCGCCTGATGCGCGGCCAACAGCTCCGGCAGCGACCCCCGCAGATACTCCACCCAGGTCTTGATCTTCGCATCCAGATATTGCCGCGAAGGGTAGATCGCATACAGGTTCAGTTCCTGCGAGCGGTATTTGGGCATGACGCGCACCAGCGTGCCGTCGCGCAAGCCGTCGATCGCTGCGTACAGCGGCAGGACGCCAACGCCCATGCCGCTGGTGATCGCGGATTTCATCGCGTCGGCGGAGTTCACCAGGAACGGTGAGCTGTTGATGGTGACCATTTCCTGGCCATCGGGGCCGTCGAAGGCCCATTTTTCCAGGGGGATGACCGGGCTCACCAGGCGCAGGCAGGCGTGGTTGAGCAGGTCGCTGGGTTTTTGTGCGCAGCCGTTGGCTTTGACGTAGGCCGGGGAGGCGCAAACGATGCTGTAGGTGATGCCCAGGCGCTGGGAGACGAAGCCCGAGTCCGGCAGTTCGCGGGCCAGGACGATGGACACGTCGTAACCCTCGTCCAGCAAGTCCGGTACGCGGTTGGCCATGGTCAGGTCGAAGGTCACGTCCGGGTGGGTCTTGCGGTAGCGGGCGATGGCGTCGATCACGAAGTGCTGACCAATGCCGGTCATGGTGTGCACTTTCAGTTGCCCGGCCGGGCGTGCGTGGGCGTCGCTGGCTTCGGCTTCGGCTTCTTCGACGTAGGCCAGGATCTGCTCGCAGCGCAGCAGGTAGCGCTTGCCGGCTTCGGTCAGGGCGATGCGGCGGGTCGTTCGGTTGAGCAGGCGGGTTTGCAGGTGGGCTTCCAGGTTGGAGACCGCGCGCGAGACGTTGGCGGTGGTGGTGTCCAGTTGCACGGCGGCGGCGGTGAAGCTGCCGGCTTCGGCCACGTAACTGAAGGCGCGCATGTTTTGCAAAGTGTCCATGGGGTGCTCTCGGGTTCGATGGCAAATTGTGACACGAAGTTTCAGGGTCTGAGACCCCGACAAAGGGATTATCTCGTTAACGGTAACAAAGATTCACAGGAATCCCAGCTTATCGCTTACACCGGCCACCCATAGAATTGCGCCGATCCTTGTAGGAGCAAGGCTTGCCCGCGATGGGTTCACCGATGGCATTCAGGTTCACCGCGGCGATGCCATCGCGAGCAAGCTTTGCTCCTACAGGTTTTTCTCCTTTCCTCAGGAATCTTCAGCAGTGCCGCCTCGCATCAGCAGAGCGCTTCAGCCGCTCAGTGTTTTGGCTTTAACCCTGGCAATCAGCGGCTGCATCGGAACCGGAGGTATTGCCCCGCAGGGCAAGGCGCTGGAGGCCAATTCTCTGGCCACCGACGACGCCATCCAGAGCGCCGCCCAGGATGCGCATTGGCCCACCGCGCAATGGTGGCAGGCTTACGGCGATCCGCAACTGAACCGCTGGATCGAGCTCGCGCTGCAAGGCAGCCCGACCATGGACATGGCCGCCGCACGGGTTCGGCAGGCGAAGTCGATGGCCGGTGTTGCCGAAGCGGCCGAATCGTTGCAGATCAACGGCGAATCGACCCTCAAGCGCCATAACTGGCCCACCGATCAGTTCTACGGGCCGGGCGATCTGGCCAACACCACGACCTGGGACAATAACGCCGCGCTGGGCTTCAGTTATGCGCTTGACCTTTGGGGCCGCGAAAGCAATGCCACCGAGCGTGCCGTAGACATGGCCCACATAAGCGTCGCCGAAGCGCGTCAGGCCCAGCTCGAATTGCAGAACAACATCGTGCGCGTCTACATCGAACTGTCGTTGCATTACGCACAGCGGGACATCGTCGAAGCGACTTTGCAGCAGCAACAGCAGATTCTTGAGTTGGCGCAGAAACGCTTGAACGGCGGCATCGGCACTCATTTCGAAGTCAGTCAGGCCGAGACACCGCTGCCGGAAACCCATCGGCAGATCGATGCACTGGATGAAGAAATCGCCCTGAGCCGCAACCAACTCGCCGCGCTCGCTGGAAAAGGACCGGGGGAAGGCGCGCAGTTGCAACGGCCGACGCTGTCATTGGCCGCCGCGTTGAAACTGCCGTCGTCGTTGCCCGCGCAATTGCTCGGCCAACGTCCGGACGTGGTCGCCAGTCGCTGGCAAGTGGCGGCGCAGGCGCGGGGCATCGATGTGGCCCATGCCGGTTTTTATCCCAACGTCGATCTGGTTGGCAGCCTCGGCTACATGGCCACCGGCGGTGGGGCGCTGGAGTTTTTGACCGGCAAGAAACTCAACTACAGCGTCGGCCCGGCGATTTCCCTGCCGATCTTCGACGGCGGGCGTTTGCGCTCGGAGCTGGGTGAAGCCTCGGCCGGGTATGACATCGCCGTCGCGCATTACAACCAGACCCTGGTCAACGCGCTGAAAAACATTTCCGACCAGTTGATCCGCCGCGAGTCGATGAACAAACAGCAGGCCTTCGCCGCCGAGTCCGTGGCCACCGCGCAGAAGACCTACGACATCGCCATGATCGCCTACCAGCGCGGCCTCACCGATTACCTCAACGTGCTCAACGCGCAGACGTTGTTGTTCAAACAGCAGCAAGTGCAGCAGCAGGTGCAGGCGGCGCGTTTGAGTGCCCACGCGGAATTGGTAACGGCCCTCGGCGGTGGTCTCGGTTCCGGCAACGACGTCCCGAAAGACAGCCAGACCGCTGCACCGGAAACCCCGGCTCTTCTTCAGAGCCTCTCAAATTGAACGCGATGTGTCTGGCATACCCACCTTTGTGGCGAGGGAGCTTGCTTCCGCTTGAGTGCGCAGCACTCACAAAACCGGCGTGGTTTACCAGAGTTTTGGGGCCGCTACGCAGCCCAGCGCGAGCAAGCTCGCTCGCCACAGGTCCTCGCTGTCTCAGATTTTTCCTCAGTGAGCAGGACTAGATGACTTCCTTGCCCGCACCTTTGCGCTGGCTGTATTCCCTTGAATGGCGCCGGGGTTTCTTCGACTGGGCACGCAGCGACGGCGTGACCTGGGTGTACATTTTCAAGGTGCTGATCGCGGCGTTCCTCACGCTGTGGCTGGCCATGCGCCTGGAGTTGCCGCAGCCGCGCACGGCGATGATTACCGTGTTCATCGTCATGCAGCCGCAAAGCGGCCAAGTGTTCGCCAAGAGCTTCTATCGCTTCCTCGGCACCCTGGCCGGATCGGCGGTGATGGTGGCGTTGATTGCTTTGTTCGCGCAGAACACCGAACTGTTTCTTGGCTCGCTGGCTATCTGGGTTGGCATCTGCACGGCCGGCGCGGCGCGCAGTCGCAACTTTCGCGCCTATGGTTTTGTTCTGGCCGGTTACACCGCCGCAATGGTCGGACTGCCAGCGCTGGCGCATCCCGACGGTGCCTTCATGATGGCGGTCTGGCGAGTGCTGGAAATCTCCCTGGGGATTCTCTGCTCGACCCTGGTCAGCGCCGCGATCCTGCCGCAATCCGCCAGCGCCGCCATGCGCAATGCCTTGTATCAGCGCTTCGGCGTGTTCGCCTTGTTCGTCACCGACGGCTTGCGCGGCCGCAGTCGGCCGGAGGCGTTCGAAGCCAGCAACGTGCGCTTCATCGCTGAGGCCGTAGGCCTGGAAGGATTGCGCAGCGTCACCGTGTTCGAAGACCCGCACATGCGTCGACGCAACGGTCGGCTCAGTCGTTTGAACAGCGAGTTCATGGGCATCACCACCCGCTTCAACGCCTTGCACCAGTTGCTGGAGCGCCTGCGCAGCAGCGGCACCGATCATGCGGTGGCGGCGATCAAACCGGGTTTGCAGGATCTGGCCGAATTGCTCGATGGCTTCAGCGGCCGCGCCCTGACCAGCGCCGATGCCGCGCGTCTGGTCACGGTGCTGACGGCTTACAAGGAAGGTTTGCCCGCGCGGGTGCGCAGCCTGCGGGCGATGTTCCAGGAGAGTGATCCGAGCGACGTCGAGCTACTGGATTTCCACACCGCTTATGAACTGCTCTATCGCTTTGTCGATGACCTGCACAGTTATGCACAGACCCACGCGTCCCTGGCCGATCACAGCCATGCGCGCGAGCAATGGGACGAGCCGTTCACCCCGCAAACCAACTGGATGGCTGCTGCGGCGTCGGGGATTCGCGCGGCGTTCATCCTCGTTGTGTTGGGCAGTTACTGGGTGGCCACGGCATGGCCGAGCGGGGCGACCATGACCCTGATCGCGGCGGCCACCGTGGGCTTGTCTGCTGCTACGCCGAACCCCAAGCGCATGGCGTTCCAGATGGCGTGCGGCACGTTGCTCGGGGCGCTGATCGGCTTCGTCGAGATGTTCTTCATCTTTCCGTGGATCGACGGTTTTCCGTTGCTGTGCGTGATGCTCGCGCCGGTCATCGTGCTGGGTTCGTTCCTGGCGTCGCGGCCGCAATACGCCGGGGTCGGGCTCGGTTTGCTGATCTTCTTCAGCACCGGTTCGGTGCCGGACAACCTGACCGTCTACAACCCCTACACCTTCATCAACGACTACATCGCCATGGTGCTCGGCATGCTGGTGTGCGCGGCGGCCGGGGCGATCATTCTGCCGCCCAACAGTCGCTGGCTGTGGCGCCGGCTTGAGCAGGATTTGCGCGGTCAGGTGGTGTACGCCATCAGCGGCAAACTCAAGGGCCTGGCGTCGAGTTTCGAAAGTCGCACTCGTGATCTGGTGCACCAGGCTTATGGCTTCGCGGCGGGGCAGCCGCAAGTTCAGCGCAATCTGCTGCGCTGGATGTTCGTGGTGCTGGAGGTCGGTCACGCGATCATCGAGTTGCGCAAGGAACAAGCGATTTTGCCGGTGCATCCGGCCTATGCCGAATCCCAGCCGTGGCGCCAGTCGATCCGGGTGATGGGGCGCTCGCTGGTGCGGCTGTTCCTGCAGCCGAACGCGAGCAACCTCGAGCGCGCATTGGTTGCTGTCGATCACGCCATCAGCCGCGTGCAGTCCACCGACGAGCCGTTCGCCCCGCACTTCGACACCTCGGCGTTGCGTCGCGTGAAGAGCTACCTGCACTTCATCCGCACCTCGTTGCTCGACCCGCAATCGCCGCTTGCCGCCTACGCCATTGCCAAGCCTGAAGGACTTGAACATGCCCCGTGAAATCGCCTTCCACGGCGTGTACATGCCGACCATGACCCTGATGTTTTTGATTGCCGCGGTGGTGGCCTGGGCGCTGGACCGCTTCCTGTCTGGCTTCGACCTGTACCGTTTTTTCTGGCACCCGGCGCTGCTGCGCCTGAGTCTGTTTACCTGTCTGTTCGGCGCCATGGCGCTGACTGTCTACCGTTGAGGCCCTGATGAAAAAGTTTTTCAGCCTGCTCGCGACCCTGCTGGTGCTGGCGCTGGCGATATGGATCGGCCGGACCCTGTGGGTGCATTACATGGAAACCCCGTGGACCCGCGACGGCCGGGTGCGCGCCGACATCATCAACGTCGCCGCCGACGTCACCGGCGAAGTGGTGAACGTGCCGGTGCGCGACAACCAGTTGGTAAAGAAGGGCGACTTGCTGATGCAGATCGACCCCGAGCACTACCGGCTTGCGGTCAAACAGGCGCAATCGCTGGTGGCCTCGCGTAAGGCCAGTTGGGAGATGCGCAAGGTCAACGCCCATCGCCGCGCCGACATGGACAACCTGGTGATCTCCAGGGAAAACCGCGACGACGCCAGCAACCTCGCCGACTCGGCCCTGGCCGATTATCAGCAGGCTCAGGCGCAACTGGAGGCTGCCGAGCTCAATCTCAAACGCACTGAAGTGCGCGCAGCAGTGGACGGCTACGTGACCAACCTCAATGTGCATCGCGGTGATTACGCGCGCATCGGCGAGGCGAAAATGGCCGTGGTCGACATGAATTCGTTCTGGGTCTACGGATTCTTCGAAGAAACCAAACTGCCCCATGTGCGCGTTGGCGACAAAGCCGACATGCAACTGATGAGCGGTGAGGTGCTCAAGGGCCATGTGGAAAGCATTTCGCGCGGCATCTACGACCGCGACAACCCGGAGAGCCGCGAACTGATCGCCGACGTGAACCCGACATTCAACTGGGTGCGACTGGCGCAGCGGGTGCCGGTGCGCATTCACATCGATGAAGTGCCGGAGGGGGTGTTGCTGGCGGCGGGGATTACTTGCACCGTGGTGGTGAAGCAGGATAGTGGGACATAACGGTGAGACCGAGTTGCCTGCTTCGCGAGCAAGCCCGCTCCCACATTTGATCTCTTTCGTGCGCAAATGTTGAGTTCACTGAAGATCCAGTGTGGGAGCGGGCTTGCTCGCGAAGGGTACAACGCGGTCCATCAGGCACTCACTCCTTGCAAAACGTCTCATGCAAATGTCGCCAGATCACCCGCCCATCCGCCTGTTTTTCGAACACGACGGTGGAGCGGCGATCCGAGTGCAACCCGGTGGCATCGGTCTGTTGCTCGCGATAACTCACGGTCGCACCACCGTCGTACAGCGCAATGCCGCGCAACTCGCTGAGTTCGATGCGAAAGCCGAGTTTCTTGCCGCCCGCCAGTGTGAACAACTCGTTCAGCGCAGCAAAATCCAGCACCCGGCCCAATGGCGAAACCATGGAAAATTGCGGCGAGAATCGTGTCAGCAGTTGTTCCAGTTCAGACGCGTCGCGTTCCTCGGCCAGCCATTGTTCGATGGCGACGTGGGCCTGGATCACTTCGTCGAAGTATTCGGTGTAGTCGGTCATGTTGATACCTGAAATTCTGTGGTGTCTGTTAGGGCGCCATCGCGGGCAAGCCTTGCTCCTACAGGTCATACGCAAGTTTTGGGATCGCGCTAATCCTGTAGGAGCAAGGCTTGCCCGCGATTGGGTCAATGGGATCTCAGAGCTGCCCACGCAACCCGAACCGCTTCATCAATCCCGATTCCAGCAACCCCTTGGGCAACAGCCCGGCGAGCAGCGGCAACGCACGACTGCCATTGCCCAGACGAATCAGACGCGGTGGCTTGCTCTGTTGCACAGCCTTGAGCAATCCGGCTGCAAACTCATTGGCCGGAGTCGGGTTGTCCTGGGAAGCCTTGGCCCGGGCGCGAATGCCTTCGCGCAGCGGAAACCACGGTGATTGTTCGCTGATCAATTGCTCGGCTTCGTGGCCGGCATTCTTGGCGAAACTGGAGGCGATGGCGCCGGGCTGGACTTCCATGACCCGCACGCCGAACGGCGCCAGTTCCATGCGCAGGGCATCGCTCAAGGCGTGCACGGCGGCTTTCGAAGCGCAGTAGGCGCCAGCGAACGGAGTGACCAGAACACCGGACACGCTGCCGATATTGACCACGATCCCTTTGGCCCGGCGCAGTACCGGGAACATCGCCCGAGTTACACCGACGATGGCGAAGACATTGGTTTCGAACTGGCGTTGCATCGCCTGAACGCCGCCATCGAGCAATGGCCCCATGGCGCCGTAACCGGCGTTGTTGATCAACACGTCGAGGCCGCCGTGTGTTTGATTGATCTGTTCGCTGAGCTGTTCAAGGGCGACGCCGTCGTTGACGTCCAGTTGCACTGCCGTGAAACCTGCCGCGCTCAACAGCGCGACATCGTCAGCCTTGCGGGCGCTGGCCCAGACTTCATAGCCGGCAGCCTTGAACACATCGGCGAGGGCGCGGCCGATGCCGCTGGAACAACCGGTAATCAACGCAACGGGCATGGCGCGGTCCTTGTGC
This sequence comes from Pseudomonas sp. MAG733B, assembly GCF_036884845.1. Taxonomy (NCBI): domain Bacteria; kingdom Pseudomonadati; phylum Pseudomonadota; class Gammaproteobacteria; order Pseudomonadales; family Pseudomonadaceae; genus Pseudomonas; species Pseudomonas sp. MAG733B. The sequence continues at coordinate 6,077,313 of NZ_CP145732.1, read as the reverse complement.
AAACAGTGGGGAGAGGCTCTGTGGGGAAAGCTCAGTCGGAGAAACTACCCTGCAATCGCTCGGCGCGAAACTCCAGGGTTTCCGGGCGGTAGCCGGGGCGCAGTGGCGGCAGCGGCAAACAGTCTTCCCAGTTGCCACCAGCCTGCAATTCGCCGGGGCCACGGTAGCGTGGGGCAGTGTATTGATTGTCGGCGAGGTTGACCGTGTCACCGGGCGCATAGGCAGCAACACGCCAGCGCAGTTCGGTCAACGGTACGTCGTTGCCGTTGTTCATGGTCAGTTGCAACGGGCGATCGGCGGGGCAGTGCTGCGGCGCGTAGCTGATGCGCAGCTCCAGGCGTTGCAGTTGCTTGAGCTCGCGGTGGTCCATCCAGATGACCCAGGTGGCGACGATGCCCAGGCCCACGGCGGCGGCGACGGACACAGGCAAGGCCTTTGCCGGATAGCGCAGCAACAGGATCAGCCAGGTAATGACCAGCAGGATGCCGATGAACATGTCGCGCCAACCTCGGGAATAGAGAGGACCATCCTACCTAAGCGCGGGTGGGGTTGGCGATGGGAAGAGCAAAGTCAAAGGATCGCAGCCTTCGGCAGCTCCTACAGGGGAATTCGGTTTCCTGTAGGAGCTGCCGAAGGCTGCGATCTTTTGCTCTTGCATGAAAAAAAAGCCCCCGACCCACCCGCTGCGGACAGGGAACGCAGCCGGTGGGGCGGGGGCTCAAGTCTTACTGAACGTTACTGCGCGATGGTTTTCACCGACACGCCACGCTCGATCGGGGTCGAGCGACCGTAGATATCTTCAAACCGCTCGATATCGTCTTCACCCAGATAGCTGCCCGATTGCACTTCGATGATCTCCAGCGGAATCTTGCCCGGGTTGCGCAAGCGGTGGACCGAAGCGATCGGGATGTAGGTCGACTGGTTCTCGGTGAGCAGGAACACGTTTTCATCGCAGGTCACTTCGGCGGTGCCGCTGACCACGATCCAGTGTTCGGCGCGGTGGTGGTGCATTTGCAGCGACAGGCACGCGCCCGGCTTGACCGAGATGTGCTTGACCTGGAAACGGCCGCCCATGTCCACCGAGTCGTAGGAGCCCCACGGACGATAGACTTCGCAGTGGTTCTGGGTTTCGCTGCGACCCTGTTCGTTGAGGGTGTTGACCATCTGTTTCACGCCTTGGACCTTGTCCTTGTGCGCAATCATCATGGCGTCCTTGGTTTCCACCACGACGATGTTTTCCAGGCCGATCACCGACACCAGTTTGCCGTTGCCGTGGATCATGCAGTTCTTGCTGTCCTGGATCACCACGTCGCCCTTGGTGACGTTGCCGTTGGCGTCTTTTGCATTGACTTCCCACAGCGACGACCAGCAGCCGACGTCGCTCCAGCCCGCGGTCAGCGGCACCACGCAGGCGCGCTGGGTTTTTTCCATCACCGAGTAGTCGATGGAATTGTCCGGGCAGCAGGCGAAGGTGGCTTCGTCGATGCTCACGGTGTCGGCGTCCTGGGCGCTGCGTTCCAGGGTCAGCAGGCAGGTGTCGTAGATGTCCGGATCGTGCTTTTTCAGTTCTTCGAGGAAGCGGCTGGCGCGGAACAGGAACATGCCGCTGTTCCAGAAGTAGCCGCCGGACTGGACGTATTCGGTAGCGCGTTTCACATCCGGTTTTTCGACGAAGTGCGACACACGGCTGACGCCTTCGGGCAGCAGCGAATCGTTGGTCGACTTGATGTAGCCGTAGCCGGTTTCCGGTTTGGTGGCCGGTACGCCGAACAGCACCATTTCGCCGTTTTCAGCGGCGACGGTGGCCAGGGCCAAGGCGCGTTGCAGGGCTTTCTGGTCTTCCAGCACGTGGTCGGCCGGCAGCACCAGCATCAACTCGTCGCGACCTTCATTGACCAGCATCATCGCGGTCAGGGCCACGGCCGGCGCGGTGTTGCGACCAAACGGCTCCATCAGGATGCGCTGGGTTTCCAGCTTACGCGCTGCCAACTGCTCGTTGACGATGAAGCGGTGGTCCTTGTTGCAGACCACGATCGGCGTGTCCATGCCTTCGAACACCAGGCGTTCCAGGGTTTGCTGGAACAGCGTGTGTTCACCGGTCAGGGCCAGGAACTGTTTCGGGAATTGCTTACGCGAAAGCGGCCAGAGACGTGAACCGCTACCACCTGACAAGATCACCGGAATCATGTTGTTACTCCTTGAAAATCGTTTGGTTAGGCCTTTGTGGGAGCTAGCCTGCTAGCGATGGCATCAACTCGGTACATCGGTAAAACCGAGTGGCCTGCATCGCCGGCAGGCCGGCTCCCACAGAGAGCCGGGTCAATTCGGATAATTCTTTAGCGCGTAGATACCGGGCGTTTCACCCAGACCGGCGACAGGCTGCTGCCGTTACCGGTGACGTACAGCACCGCCGCTTCACCGCGTTCCAGGGCGACCGGTTTCACGTCGCCGACTTTCGTTGCACCATCGTATAGCGCCAGGCTGACTTTCACCGGGTTGATTTCACGTTCGCCACGGCCCTTGGCGGCCACGTTCGGTACCACGTCGGTCTTGCCGTCGGCGGTTTTCAGGGTCAGCGTCTTGTCGCTGAGGTTCTGCACGCGCACCAGGGATTTCTGCTTGTTCTTGAACGGCGGCTCCTCGATCAGTTGCGGCGCGCCGCTGGCGTTGTTGACCAGGGTGTAATAGTGATCGCCGGCCAGTTTCACCGGCAGGCTCTGGCTGCCGACCTTGGCGCTGTAGTCACCGCCCGGCATGAAGCTGAAGTCACTGCTCGACAGCGGCGCGACATCACTCAGGTTGGTGCTGCCGACGGTGGCGCTGACTTCGGCGTTACTGGCGTTGTAGATACGCACGAAGCTCGAGCCTTTCGGCGCGGTCGGGCCATACAGCGCGGCGTCGCCGGCGGCGAAAGCCTGCATCGAGAGCACACTCATACCAGCAACCAGTGCAAAGGTCTTGGCGAGACGACGAGGAGTAGTCTTGAAAGTCATGGAAGTACCTCTCTCTTTCAGTTTTGCGCCCGGTCGGGCGTCTCGGATTTAGTGTTGATTGCTACGTTTTGTTGGCGCGCGCCGGCTTGTTTAAGCTCTGCGACCCACTGCGGGTCGGCGTCGCCGATTTCGTTGTTCACAGGCAGATATCGTTCAGGAAACTCCCAGATCAGCACTTGTGGAGGGCTGTTCTTGAAGGCATCACTTTTCAGGTAGCTGAGCATCGGCAGAATCGGGCCATGGCCGTCTTCGGCGTAATTGACCACGTCGCTGCGCAGGGCTTGTTTCAGTGCACCGACGAAGTTCCAGTTAGGGTTGGCGCTGTAGCTGGTGCCAATCAGGGCCACCGGTACTTCGGTGTTGGCGAACAAAGCGTCGTCACCGGCCGGTTGGTCTTCGGCTGCAACGGTGTTGCGCTTCTGCAAGGGTTCTTGCGCCGGCATCAGGTTTTCGAACAGCGGGTCCAGCGGCAGGAACAGACGCAGGTCGCCCTTGTGCGTGACGGTTTCCGCAGGTTCGGTTACGAAGTTTTGCGGGTCGCCGCTGAGCGGGAATCTGTCGGCAATGGTCTTGGCCAACTTGTTCGCCGCGATCTCGGCACCTTCCGGAGTCCAGTGGGTGTCGGTGCGCAGGAACACTTGCTTGCCGTTCTGCTTGGCCTGTTGCAGCGGGCCGAGCAGGTCAGGCGCTGGAATCCGGTCGGCGGCCAGGCGCTGATGGAAATCCTGGTAGAGGTTGGCGTGGATGCTCGCCGGTTTCACCTCGCCGAGGTGTTCCGGGTACAGGCGCACCTTGGCCGGCACCACCGCCATCACCAGTTGCACACCTTTGGCTTTCAAGGTTTGGCGCACGCCTTCGACCAGCGCGTAGTTGCCTTGCAGGTTCAGCTCTTCGTTGACGATCGGGTGGAATTCTTCGTCGCTGTACAGCCACTGGTCGCGACCGAGCACCACGCCCGGACGACCTTCGTTGAACAGTTTGAAATCCAGCGCAGCCCAAAGGTTGGTGCCCAGGCGTTTGATCGGAAACTCGTCGTCGTAGTGGGTCTCCACAGCCTTGGTCCAGCGGCCGTTGAGCACCGTCGCGTCGGCGTTGGTACTGAAGCCCATGAAGCTGCGAACCGACCACACGCCCAGGGCGAGCAGCGTCACCAGGAACAGGGCGATGTAGAAGATGCGTAATGAGCGGGTCATGGTCAGATCCCTCAGAACTGGAAGTAAAGGAACGGCGAGAAGCTTTGCGCCGAGAGTTTGAGAATCGAGGCGATGAACAGCAGCAGCACCAGCGCACGCATTGCGTAACGCGACCAGTCAGCGGTCCAGTAGGCCGGTTGCACCTGGGCATCGACGCCGACGGTGTAGCCAGGCTGGTGGATGCTCGCCGGGTTATCCCCAGGCGCGGCTTTGATCAGGCCGGGTTCGCTGGCAGCCGGGCCGTCGCTGTCGACGTTCACCGCAGGCTTGGTCTTGGCTGGCGGCTGATTGCTGTAGAAGTCGCGCAGACCGAAGAACGCCAGGGTCACGTAAGCCACGATCAGGGTCGCCACTTGCAGGCCGGTGAGGCTGGCCTGGTTGAGTTCCGACAGCGACCAGTCGCCGAAGCTGAACATCGCGCCGTACATGCGACCGGCGACGTGCAGGTTTTCTGCGCGGAAGATCACCCAGCCCATCACGACCAACAGGAAGGTCAGCGCCCAGCGGATCGGGTTGAAGCTGCGCGGCGAGGTGTTCAGACCGAGGGCTTTTTCAATCGCCAGCCACATACCGTGCCACGCACCCCAGACGATGTAGGTGATGTTCGCGCCGTGCCACAGACCACCGAGCAGCATGGTCAGGAACAGGTTGCGATAGGTCGTCAGCGTGCCTTTTCGATTGCCGCCCAGCGTGATGTACAGGTAGTCACGCAACCAGGTCGACAGGCTGATGTGCCAGCGACGCCAGAACTCGGTGATCGACTGGCTGATGTACGGCTGCTTGAAGTTTTCCATGAAGCGGAATCCCATCATCAAGCCCAAGCCGATGGCCATGTCGCTGTAACCGGAGAAGTCGAAATACAACTGCGCGGTGTAGGCGAGGGCGCCGAGCCAGGCATCACCCGTGGTCGGGTTTTGCAGGGCGAAGCAATGGTCGGCCACCACCGCGAGGGTGTCGGCGATGAAGACCTTCTTGATGAAACCCTGCATGAACCGCGTGCAGCCCTCGGAGAATTTATCGAGGGTGTGAGTGCGGTTGTTGAACTGATCGGCCAGGTCGCGGAAACGCAGCACGGGGCCGGCGATCAGGTGCGGGAAGATCGCCACGAACGCCGCGAAGTCGATCAGGTTGCGGGTCGCCGGGGTGTCACCACGGTAGACGTCGATGATGTAGCTGATCGACTCGAAGATGTAGAACGAGATCCCGATCGGCAACAGCACGTGGGTCAGGATGAACGGTTCCAGACCGACCGACGTCATCATCGCGTTGATGCTGTCGACACCGAAGTTGGCGTACTTGAAGTAGCCGAGGATGCACAGGTCGACGGCCACGCCGAGCAGCAGCCAACGCTGCGCCGGTTTGGTCCGCACGCCCGCGGCGCCGACTTTCAGGCCGATCCAGTAGTTCCACAGCGTGACCGCTGCGAACAGTGCGAGGAAGTCCACACGCCACCAGGCGTAGAACACGTAGCTGGCAATCAGCAGCAGCAAATTGCGATAGCGTTGCCCGCTCAGGTAGTACAAGCCGAGAAAGATCGGCAAGAACAAAAACAGGAACACGTTGGACGAAAAAACCATCCCGATCTCTCCTTGTTTGAACCAACAGTCAAGGGCCAACGGCCCCCCCAAACCCCCCACGAAAAACCAGGGGGCATATCACTCAACTCAAGTCTTGCACTGACCCTGTAGGAGCCGAGCTTGCTCGCGATTGCGGTCTGACATTCAACACAGATGTCGACTGACACTCAGTCATCGCGAGCAAGCTCGGCTCCTACAGGGTTTGGTGTTTGGCGCTAAGAACCCTTGCCCTTTTCATTCGCCGGGTCGTAGACCTTGGTCAGGTCGCCGCCGAGACGGAAGGTCTTGAACGGTTGCATCTCATGCTTCTTCTCCAGCACATCCGGCGCGCAGGTGTAGAGCGAGCAGAACGGTTCGAGCCAGGCGAATTTCGAGTCGACCTTCAGGTCGGTCATGTCCTGTTCCTTGCCATTCTTTTCTTCGAACTCATCCGGGTCTTTCACCCCGGACAGCACGCGATCACCCAGGCGCTTCAATGCACCGTTGTTTTCCTGACGCAGATCCACACCGTTGACCTGAGCGAAACTGGCGATCATCGCCAGCGGCGGCAGGGCGTAGTTGTGGTAGGCCAGCGCCCGTTGTTGACGCTTGAGTTCGTTGGGCAAAAAGCCCTGGGCGTCCACCTGATTGGCGCCGACCTTGTATTCCTTCACGGCCCAGTCGAACAGGTCGCGGCGGTTGGTGGCGACGGAGGTTGCCATCACCGACCAGGCAGCCCAGTACGAGTGGTTGTTGGTTTTTTCCAGCGGCAGGTTGTCCCAATCGCTGACCACTTGGTCGGCCATCTTGCTGAACCAGGCTTCGATCAGCTGCGACTCTTGCTGATGGTTGGCCAGCGGATGGGAGTCGGAAAACTTCAGGCGAATGTACGAAGACGCCATGCTGCCCAACGCCCATTTGCGCATCGACTTGCCGGTGTGGTTGAAGTCCTTGGACATCAACGCATCGGCCTTGGCCCACGCGGTCAACCAGTTGAGCGTGCATTCCAGTTGTTCCGGGCGACCGTCGCGCATGAACTGCATCACGCGCTTGCTGGTACCGCGCTCGATTTTGGTGATGTCGGCGGTGCTGTCGCGGAAGGCTTTTTCCGATTGCACATTCAGGGTCGAACGGGCCTTGTCCGAGCCTTCGTACTTGCTGCGAAATTGCAGCGAGCCGGTGTACGGCGTCGGCATCGCATCACAGCCTTCGTTCTTGTCGCCGGTTTTGACTTTCTCGATCGGCGCGAAATAGCCTTGTGGTGGACGCAGTGGCGCAGCCGCTTGTGTCGCTCCGGCGAACATCGCCAGGCTCAAAAGCGTCGGTGCCAACAGGTTTTTCAGTTTCGGATTTCGCATAGCAGACCTCATTGCCCGGCCGAAGCGGTACGTTGCTCAGCGCTCGGGAATACGTTGCGTTTGCAGATTTTCGCTTCGACTTTCTGTGGCGCGGCATCCGTTTTTTCAGGACCCTGGATTTCGACGGCCAGCAGATTCTGCGAGGCCCAGTCTTCGTCCGTGCGCAACTCGAAGGCGAAACGCCCGTCAGTGTCGGAGGTTTCCGGTTTGTCGATCTTGATGTCCTCGTGGCGACCGTTCATGTACCAGAGGGTGGCTTGCAGGGTTTTCACCGAGGTGTCGGCGAAGCGGATGTCGACCTGGTGACTGCTGTTTTGCAGGTTCAGGTTTTTGCTGTTGACCATCAATTCGTTTTTGCCCGGCTTCAGGGTGGTGCTCCCGGACATCTGTGCATCCTTGCCTTCGCAGCCGTTGTCCAGCAGCGCCATCATCTGGCGGTAGATGGTTTCCTGGTCGAGGCGATACAGCGGCGAGAATTCCCAGATGAGAATCTTCGGCGGGTTCTTCTGGAACTCGTCGCTGCCCAGGTACTGCAGCATCGAACCTTCCAGGCCACCGCCGGGGAACGCCACGTTGAGAATGTCGGCGCCGATGGCCTCTTCGAGGAAACCGGCGAAGTTGTAGTTCTTGCCACTGTGACTGGTGCCGACCAGGGTGATTTCCGGATTGCCGGAATCGCCGAACAGATCGCCATCGCCTGCTTCGCCTTTCGGCTCTGTGGTGAATTGATCCATGTACTGGATCGCGTAGCTGGTGCCACAGAGTTGACCGGCCATGTTGTGCAATGTTCCGGTCTTGCCCATGCGACCCGACTTATGGGTCTCGAATTCACGCTTGGGAATGTCGGCGAAGGCCGGGATCTGCTTGACCTTTTCGGCGACGATTTTTGCCGTGCGCTGGGCGCCATATGGCGTCCAGTGCTGGTCGCCACGGAAGTAGAAATCGTGGGCCGGCAGGGTGTCGGGCAGTTGCTCGTTGGTCAGCGGCGACAGGTCCGGAACCACGTAGCCCATCTGCGCGAAACGGCCGAGCATGGTCTTGTAGTTCTTCAGCGCCTTGTCGAAATCGAAGCTGGCTTTCTCGGCCGGGTTGAGCTTGTTGCGGTTCACCAGGCCACGCGTTGGCTGGTAAACAACAACCAGTTCCACGCCTTTGCTCTTGAACGCATCGTGCAGTTGCTTCATGCGTTTGTAGCCGGCCGGGGTGGTGTCGAATTCGGTGCGCAAGTCTTCCTGCGTACGGAACAACCAGTCGCCCTGAGCCTGCACCAGCGTGGTGAAATTCTGCTGATAACGCGTGGTGTAATTCTTCGCGTCGTGGGCGGCGGGGCACAGGCTGCAGCACGGTTCGGCGCTGAACTTCGGTGCTTGAACTTCATCGGCACGCGCGCCGGTACTGGCCGCGAGAATGCCGGCGGTCAGGGCCGACAGGCTGAGTAATTTGATCAAGTGTGGGTGCATAAAATTATCCTCAGTCCCGCATTTCGGTCTGGCGTTCGACAGGGTCGATCAGCACGGCTTTCTGCTGGCGCACCAGCAGGTCGAGAATTTCATCCTGGCGCTCGCCGAGAATCCCCGAGAAGCTGATGCCACTGGATTTGGTCGGGGCGAGCATGGACACGCGATACAGCTCGACGCTCAGCGGCGAGTCGATGGACAGCGGGCCGCTGCCGTTGGCCGCCAGTTCACCGCCGACCACGATCAGCGACACCTGGGCGTCGAACGGATCGAGCTTGATGTCGCGGTCGGTGTCGCTCAGGTCCTTGATGTGGCCGTAGACACCGGTCAAGCCATTGGCCATGGCGATGTTTTCGTAGAGGCGAATGTTCACGCTGTTACGAATGCGAATGCCGTGGCGGCGGTTGCTGACGACTTTGTTGCCCCACAGCAGGTTGTCGGCACTCTCGTAGAGGGTGATGCCGTCGGTGTGGTTCTGGTAGATCTCGTTGTGAGCGATCAGGTTGTTCACGCTGTTACGGTCGATCACCAGGCCCGACAACTTGTTGTCGTAGCTGCGGTTGTTGAAGATGAAGCTGTCGTTGACCTCACGGGAAATAATGATCCCGTGCTTCTTCTTGGTACCAAACACCGTGTTGTCGGCGATGATCAGACCGTGGGAACGGTCATGCGGGTCAATGCCGTAGACGATGTTGTCTTTGTAGGTGTTGCCCTTGACCACGAAGTTGCTGGTTTCGTAGCAGTAGAACCCGTACCACATGTCCGAGAACTCGGAGCCGACAATCCAGCCGGTCGGTTCAGGACGCTTGAGCACCTTGGCCATGTTCGGCGTGTATTGGGAAATACTCACGCCGTAGGACTTACTGTTGGCGTAGCCGAAACTGGCCATCTTGCTGTTGGCGATGTAGGTCTCGGTGCCACCCCAGGCCAGCAGGAACGGACGGAACTCCTTGGGCGATTTGAACGTCGCCGGACCGTTGTCCTTCTCGCGCCAGCCGGTGATTTTCGTGTCACGCACAAACAGCTGGCCGTCGTTGACCAGGAACGAACCGGCCTCTTGGGACAGGCGCAGCTCCTGAGTCTGCTTGTCGATTTCGAGGATGCCGTGGCGGCCGACCACGATCGGCAATTTCGCCAGGAACACACCCGGCGAGGTTTCGCTGAAGTACTGCTTGGGCAGCTTCTTCGCCAGGTCCTTGAGGTTCATGTAGCCGTCGTCGACGAAGATCGCCTGCGGGATTCCGTGCTGACGCACCACCCACTCGGCCATCTTGTTGTCGCCGCCGATGAAGTCCTTCAGGGCGTCTTCCTGCATCATCCGGCGCACGCTGATCTTACCGGCCTTGCTGCGCACGATTTTCGCGGCGATGGCCTCGGCGGTGTAGCCGGAAATGTCCGGCAATTTCGGCGTGGCCAGCTCCAGCGGCGCGGTCGGTGCGCTGCTGACGGTGTAGGTCTTGGCCTGTTGCAGTTCCTTGGCCACGGTCGCCGGTTTTGCAACCGGCTCCACATTGGCGAAGGCCGTCGCACTGGCCAGCAACATCGCGCCGGCCAACAGGCTGATCGAGCCTTTTCGGGCTTGATGATTCATCTGGGAGACTCCCTTCGCAATGTGCATCAGAAGCGCCAGATCACGTCGATGAACGCGCGGTGCATGTACGAATCGACTTCCTTGCCGTACGCATCACCCGGCTTGAACACGCCGCCACGCAAGCGCACCAGGGCCGAAGGCTCATCGATCGCCTGGCTCATCGATGCCGGCAACAGGCCTTGCTTGAAGTACTTGGTGACCACCAGGTCCATTTCCTGACCGAGGTCTTTCTCGCCATCGTTCAGCGGCAGGGAGGTGCTGGAGAGGATCGCGCCGGTGACGTCGTCGGTGTTGTTCTGTACCGCGTCGATGCCGTTGCTGCCGACCGGCTTGTTGCCGTCGACACGCCAGAACTTGTGGTAGATCAGGCTGGCGTCGTACTCGTCGTTGAGCATCCACGAACCGAACAGCGTGGCCGATTGCATGTTGTTCATTTCGCCACGGAACGCTTCGCCGAAACGGTGTACCCGCGAGCGAGTACCGGTGTAGTTCGAGCGGTTACTTTCCAGACCGTTCTGTTCATAGTCTTCGCTGGCGCGAGCGTAGGCCGCACCGACCTGCCATTGCGGATCGAGGCGCAGGCGCACACCCAGGTCGGTGGCCCAGCCATCGACATCGCCGCTGCGTTTGGCTTGCGCGGGTGCGGTGCCATCGGCGTTCAGCGGGTTGACCGTGTCGCGGTCGCCGCTCATGCCGGTGATGCTGCCCCAGTAATTGACGGTATTGGTGTTGCGCCAGTTGTAGGCATCGCTGTCGGCGGTGAGGCCGAGCCAGCTGATGTCGCCGTTCTGTTTCTTGTCCAGCGAATCACTCGCGACGCCCGGTTCTGCGTAGTCGAGTTTGCCGTCGTCGTGGGTGTGGTGGCCGCGAATGCCGACCCAGTTGCCCGGTGTCCACTGGTACGCCGCATCGGCGTAGGCGTGCAGGCGATCCTTATCCTCTGGCGCGAGTTCCTTGAGGTCGGTGCGGTACTCGCTGAAGCGTTCGGCGATACCGACGTTGGCGCGCAGCAGGGTGGTGTCGAAGGTCCAGTTCAAGGCTTCGATGTTGGTGTCGCGCCATTGACCGTCGTCGTTGCGCAGGCGTTGGCGACCGAACTTGAGGACCTCGCCCGGGTAAGGCGTGAAGCCGCTGTAGCCGACCCAGAACTCTCGCATCGCCAGGTAGTTTTTCTTGGTTTCGCGATCATTGTTATCGGTGTTTTCGGCACCATCGGATTGTTGCAGGGTGTCGGTCTCGATGATGTCGGTGGACGTCACCGCCTGACCCATGGCGTAGGCGCTCCACGCGCCGCTTTCGCCGTAGACCCAAGGACGCAGGTCAAGACCGAGGCCGTTGACGTCGCCGCCGCCCTGGGTGCCGAGGTCGCGGTCGTCTTCGGACTGGCCGGTGATTTTCACGTCCAGGCCGTAGTTCTTGGTTTCTTCAGTCATCGCAGCGAGCGTCGGGCAAGACCAGATCAGCGCGAACGTCAGGCCGATGCCGGCCTTCATGAATGGATTCAACTTCATAGGGTTTCCTCACCGTCTTCTTCTTGCAGCGCGTGCAATGGCAACGCGTTCTGGCTCAAGTTGCCGCGAACGGCCTGTTCCTGTTTCAACAGGCGCTGGGCCTCGGCAAGCTGCGCAGGCGGCAGTTGGGCTTCGAGTGTTTGCGCAAGCTCGGTGGCTTGCGGGGTGTTCTGGGCCTTGGCCAGTTGGCTGAAGACGTAAGCGTTGAGCGGGTCAGGCTTGGTGCCTTTGCCTTGGGAGAACAGTTGGGCGATGGCGAAGTCGGCGCTGTTCTGACCGTTGCGCGCAGCGGTCAGCAGATGATCCAGAGCCTTCTGTGGATAGACCTTGCCCAGGTAACCACGGCGATAGATCTGGCCGAGGTAGTAATCGGCGGCGACTTCGCGGCCGACGGCTTTCTGGAAATGTTCCTCGGCGACCTTGGCGTCGGCCGGGACCATTTTGCCTTCGTAGTAGAGCTTGCCCAGCAACAGCTCGGCGCGCGGCTGGTCGGCGGCGCGGCCGTTGTCGAGGTACTTCATCATCTGGTCGACGTCGCCCAGTTCGGGGAAGTCGTAGAGCAGTTGCGCGAGGGTCACCCACGACGCCGGGTAGCCCGGAGCGATCGGTTCGAGCAGCGATTGCGCGGTTTTTTCGTCGGGCGTGCCGAGGGTCGAATCGGCGAGCACACGGGCGACGCTGTCCACGCGTTGGGCGGAAACAGTGCCGCGAGCGTGACCGGCCTGCATCTGTTTGATCAGCTCGGCCTGTTGTTCAGGCTGGGCTTTTTTCTGATAAACCGTGGCCAGTTCGACGTAGCAGATATCGGTGGTGTTGATCGCGGCTTTGCAGATCTTTTCCACATCGTCCAGGTGCTGGTCGTAGGTGCCTTGGGTGCGATAAAGCAGCACTTGCGCCAGACCTGCTTCCGGCTTGCCTTCGGCGCGCCATTGGCTGATCTGTTTCTGTGCGTCGACGTTGGGGAAGCTGTGCGGGTATTGCAGGTACAGCATCGCCAACGGGATCAGGGTGTTGCCTTCGCCAGCGGCGGAGGCTTTCTTCAACAGGGTTTCGGCTTCGTGCTGCTCGGCTTCGGTGGAGCCGGGCTTGGCGACCAGCAGGCGACCGAGGCGCGCCTGGGCACGAGGTGAAACGCTGGCGGCGGCGCGGTAAGTCGCCTCGGCCTGCTTCATCTGCGCCGGGTCGCGGCTGTCGACTTGAATGTCAGCCAGACCGACTTGGGCTTCGCTGTAGCCCAGGTCTGCCAGTTGCTGATAGTTCGCCGCTGCGGTGGCGGTGTCGCCACGCTTGAGCGCTTCGTTGGCCAGGCGTTGGTCGGGCAGGCCGGCACAGCCGGCGAGGCTGACTGCCAATGCAACTGCACACAGAGACCCCATGTGGGAGCGGGCTTGCTCGCGAAAGCTGTGTGTCAGCCGGCATTGATTTTGAATGTTGAACCGCATTCGCGAGCAAGCCCGCTCCCACAGGGGATGTGGTGTGTTCACAAGATCTGGAGTCGTCACGGGCATGTCCTCCGGTTACAGACCAGCAGCCATGGCTTTGTCGATCAGCCAGTTCAGGTTCGGGCCACGGTCGCTGTTCACTTCTACCGGGCGGCCGGCGAGGGTGCTGTCCAGCGCTTCGTCAGGCTGGATCAAGACGCGGATGTCGGAAGACAGGTCGGCGCTTTTCAGGCTGGTGCTGCTGACAATCTTGCCGGTGCGGGTCTTGTCTTCGCCGGCGATCTGGAAGCGCACGGCGGTGCCTGGCAGGACGTCGCCGAATTGGCGATAGGAGAAGCGCGCTTCAACGTTGGCTTCGGTATTGCGTGGCACCAGTTGGAAAATCACGTCGCCTTTGCTGGCGTACTGACCGTTGGCGACCATTTGTTGGGCCACGGTGCAATCGCACGGTGAAGTCAGGGTGCCGGTCATTTGCTTGCCGAACAGTTCTTCAACCTTGGCCGGGGACAGTTGATCGTCTTCCAGGTGACCTTTGAGTACGTCGAGCATGCTGGTGCTGAACGTCGCCAGCGGTGCGCCTTTGGCGGCGACGCCGTCGGCTTTCACCAGGCTCTGCACGGTGCCGTCGCGAGGCATGGTGATGTTCACGCCCGGCACGCTGACCAGACCGGCCTGGGCGTGGCTGACGAAGTACATGCCGTACACCGATTTGAAGATGAACCCGAATGCCGCCAGGCCGATGACGAAAACGCCGAGGCTGAAGGTCACGGCTTTCATGCGACCGAACGCGCTCATGCCGTGGCCGCCGTCCTTGATCTTGCGCGCCTTGGTGAAGTTGTCGCGCTGCAGGGTCGCCAGCACTTCACCAATGCTGACGATGTCGCCCGCCAGGTGAGAGGTGATCAGGTGGCGCAGGGTCGAGATGTCTTGCGGTTCCAGGTTCTGGAACTGGCAACCGGTGCGACCGGTCTGGCGATCGAACGAGCGGATCTGCAACTCGACGTCCATGGCCAGGCCGAGGTTGTCGATGACGAACTGCAGGCGGGCCTTGTACACCTCGCCGACCTTCAGCGGCAGTTGACCGGCGTTGAACGCCAGGCCACCGGCGGACAGGTCGATGACCCGGGCTTCGACCGGCGTACGGTCAGGACCGAAGAAGCGCAGTTTGGCCGGGATTTTCACGCGGGCGTGTTGGCGCTGGGCTTCGGATTCATGCACTACGTTGGCGTTGACGGCGGTATTCATAGGGGCGATTTCCTTGTTAATTCAATAAGGGGCGGTCAGACCATCATCAGCAGCACGGCGACAAAAATGCTGCCGGCGGAGAAGGTCATGGTCCGAGACGACCAGGTGTTGAACCAACGTTGAAAGCTGGCGAGATCACGGGTCAGGGAAGTGGGTTGGCGAGTCCAGGACTGTTGGTCGAGGCGGAAGAACACGTAGATCTTCACCAGCGCGCCGACGATCTGGTTGTAATAGAGAATCGCCGGATAGGCCGGGCCGATCCGGTGACCGGAGCAGGACAGCAGCAGGGTCAGGATCAGGCGGGTGATGCCGATCCACAGCAGGTACACCAGGATGAACGCGGTGCCGTACTTGAAGCTGGCGATGATCGCTACGGTCAGGCCCAGCAGCGAGGTCCACATCGACACGCGCTGATCGAACAGCACCACCGAAGTGAACGCACCGAGGCGTTTGACGCCCAGGCCCAAGGCCCGGGAGTTCTGCCGCAGGTTGTTGCCGTACCAGCGGAACATCAGCTTGCGACTGGCCTTGATGAAGCTCTTTTCCGGCGGGTGTTCAACGGTGTTGATCGCGGCATCAGGCACGTAGAAGGTGTCGTAGCCAAGGCGCATCAGGCTGAACCAGCTCGACTTGTCGTCGCCGGTCAGGAACTTGAAACGACCCAGGCGCCAGTGTTGCAGCGAGTCGCTTTCCACGTCGGCGATGAATTCCGGGTTGGTGACCACGGTGGCACGGAACACCGACATGCGCCCGGTCATGGTCAGCACGCGCTTGGACAAAGCCATCGAGCACATGTTGATGTGACGCTGGGCGAAACGCAGCTTGTGCCATTCGCTCATGATGTAGCCGCCGCGCACTTCGCAGAACTCGTTGGTGGTCAGGCCGCCAACGTTGCCGAACAGCTGGAACCACGGCACGGTCTTGCGCACCGTACCTTCGCCCAGCACGGTGTCGCCATCGATCACGGCGACCACGGCGCGGTCATCCGGCAGGTGACGGGAGATGGCGCGGAAACCGTAGGCCAGGCCATCGCGTTTGCCGGTGCCGGGAATGCGCACGAAGTCGAGCTTCACATGCGATGGCGGGTTCATCCGCTTCCACAGGCTTTTCACCAGCAGCTCATCGGACATTTCGACGATGGAGCAGACCACGGTGGTCGGCAGGCCGCAGTCGATCGCTTCGCGGATCACCGAGCTATAGACCTGCGCGGTGGTCAGCGCGTCGATACGAAAACTGGTGACCATCAAAAATACATGGGACGGGTCCGCCGCCTTGCCCAGCTTGCGCACTTTGCGCCGCAGGTGCGGGTAGACCACGTACAGAAACAGCATGCCGCGCAGAAAGTGCGTGGCACCCATCGAGTAGCGCCAGATACCGACGATACCGATCAGGAAAATGAAGTCCTTCGACTCGGAGTCGAACGTGGACACAGGCAACGCCATGGCGATGCCCATCAGTAAACTGAGATAAAACAGCCAACCGGCGGCCTGGAGTAGGCCGTGTTTTAGCCTGTGCATAATCGGAATCCTAAAGTCAGTTGCAAGCCCCAAGCTCCAAGCGACAAGCCTGGAGCGAGGCGCTTTGAACTTGCGGCTTGGAGCTTGAAGCTTGCGGCTGCTTTACCAGCAGATACCTTCGGTGCGGCCAGCCACGCTGGTGGCCTTGGACATGAAGCCGACCAGGTCGATCACTTGCTTGCCGTGCGGGACGTCCTTGACCAGGGCGCGGAATTTCTCGTCACGGTTGCCGAGGATGATCACGTCGGAGTTGTTGATCACCGCGTCGAAGTCGGAGTTGAGCAAGGACGAGACGTGCGGGATCTTCGACTCGATGTAGTCCTTGTTCGCGCCGTGAACACGGGCGTACTCGACGTTGCTGTCGTAGATGCTCAGGTCGTAGCCCTTGCCGATCAGCATTTCCGCCAGGTCAACCAGCGGGCTTTCGCGCAGGTCGTCGGTGCCGGCCTTGAAGCTCAGGCCCAGCAGGGCGACTTTGCGTTTGTCGTGGCTGGAAACGATGTCGAAGGCGTTCTGCACCTGGGACTCGTTACTGCGCATCAGCGAGTTGAGGAGCGGTGCTTCCACGTCCAGCGAACCGGCGCGGTAGGTCAGGGCACGCACGTCCTTCGGCAGGCAGGAACCGCCGAAGGCGAAGCCTGGACGCATGTAGTACTGGGACAGGTTCAGGGTCTTGTCCTGGCAAACCACGTCCATCACTTCGCGACCGTCGACACCAACAGCCTTGGCGATGTTGCCGATCTCGTTGGCGAAGGTCACTTTGGTGGCGTGCCACACGTTGCAGGTGTACTTGATCATCTCGGCGACGGCGATGTCCTTACGGATGATCGGCGCGTCGAGCTCTTCGTAAAGCGATTGCAGAACGTCCCCCGAGGCTTTGTCGAACTCGCCGATGACGGTCATTGGCGGAAGGTCGTAGTCGGCGATGGCGGTGCTTTCGCGCAGGAACTCAGGGTTCACGGCAACGCCGAAGTCGACACCGGCCTTCTTGCCGGAACAGTCTTCGAGAATCGGGATGACCACGTTGGCCACGGTGCCCGGCAACACGGTGCTGCGCACCACGATGGTGTGGCGGGTGGTCTTGTCACGCAGGACAAAACCGATCTCGCGGCACACGGCTTCGATGTAGTTCAGTTCCAGGTCGCCGTTCTTCTTGCTCGGCGTGCCGACGCAGATCATCGACAGGTCGGTGTCGCGAATCGCCTCGGCGAAGTTGGTAGTACCGCGCAGACGACCGGTCTGGATACCCTGGGCCAGAAGTTCGCCCAGGCCCGGTTCAACAATCGGTGATTTACCGGCATTGATCATATCGATCTTGTCTTTGGCAACGTCGACGCCAACGACGTCATGGCCCCGTGCAGACAGGCAACCGGCACAGACTGCGCCAACGTAACCCAAACCAAATATGCTGATGCGCATCGCAATTACCTCTGTGTTTTATCGAGCCATTAGATGGCCGGAGTTAATGGTGTTCAGCGGTCATAGTGCACTCGCAAGTGCGGCTAACAGGCGCAACACTGCCGTGAGTTGGCATGTAAGTTACGAGTGTCTAAATAAGTGCACTCAAGGTGTGCGAAACCAGGCCTTATTGTTATGACTTGCCCTGTTTTGCAGCCGATCCTCTAATCTGAGGATGTTCGTGCAACGGTCGTGCGCGCTCGATGTCAGGCTGAAAGCCCGTAGATCAAGCGGTTGGGTGCCCAGGTGAGCACGTTTATAGGGGCGCTGCCATGGCCTTATAGGGGATAGCCAACATGCGTTATCTCCTGTCCTTCTGTGTTGTCCAAATCAGGGATTAGTCCGCGAAAGTTAATATGACAACTTCGCTACATGGATCTCTGTTCTGCGTAAGTTATCTCCTACAAGCTCTGTGAGAATCGTTACCGGTGGTATGAGCGGTGCATTCGGACATAGTTCCGATCCGCCTATCGTGAAATCTGAAATTTTTTGAAATATTGAGAAAGATGGCACTGCTCTCAAATTGATAGCACTTGCCGTTTCGCCCTTTATATATAGGCGGATTATTCGAGGGGATAGTTTTTTGCCACTACCGATATAAATTTTCAGTGCCACTACTGAAAAAAAATATCGAAGTCGAGTGAAACTAAAGTTAGAAAAACGAATGATGTATTTTTGGCGCCATAAAAATGGCGAATAAGGCGGGAAATATCGGGTCGATCAATGATCGGCGCGCGAGCGTTCTGAACGTCGTGCGCCGACCTCTTGCATCACTCTGGTGCGTGGTCGCGCAGAAACACCAGACTGTCCGGTTTAGACTGCTCGGCGCTGTAGCGATAGCCCTGGACGTCGAATTGCTTGAGGGCTGCCGGGTCGTTGATGCGTTCTTCGATGACGAAGCGGCTCATCATGCCCCGGGCCTTTTTCGCGTAGAAGCTGATGATCTTGTATTGACCGTTCTTCAGGTCCTTGAACTCGGTGTTGATGATCCGTGCGTTCAGGGCGTTGCGTTTGACCGCCGAGAAGTACTCGTTGGAAGCCAGGTTGAGCAAAACGTCATCGCCTTGATCAGCCAAGGCTTCGTTCAACCACTCACTGATGCGCGTGCCCCAGAAGGCATACAGGTCCTTGCCGCGGGCATTGGCCAGTTTGGTGCCCATTTCCAGACGGTAAGGCTGCATCAGATCCAGCGGGCGCAACAGGCCGTACAGGCCGGAGAGCATGCGCAAGTGTTGCTGGGCGTAATCGAAATCGGCTTCGCTGAAGGTTTGCGCATTCAGGCCGGTGTACACGTCACCCTTGAATGCCAGCAGCGCCTGCTTGGCGTTTTCCGGGGTGAAGGCCGGAGTCCAGCTGCCGAAACGCGCGGCATTGAGCCCGCCGATCTTGTCGGAGACGTGCATCAACTCGCTGATCTGCGCTGGCGTCAGGTCGCGCAACTGCATGATCAGTTCTTGCGAGTGATCGAGGTACTGCGGCTGGGTAAAGCGCTGGGTCGCCGGCGGTGTTTCGTAGTCGAGGGTCTTGGCGGGGGAAATCACCATCAGCATGAAGTCGTCTCCTTTAATCGTGGCGGCGATTCTAGGGGGTTGTTCGTGTTGACTCCAGCTATAGGGGTAATAGGTGATCGGTGGTGTCATGCGATCTTTTGATCTTCCCGCGATATAGTGCCGCGCGGGTTTTGTTATGGAGACATCCCATTGCGTATCGTTCTTCTATTCACAGCGTGGCTTCTGAGCTTCGGCGCCCTGGCGGCGCCGGGTGACGTGGCGACGCTTGATCGCGGCACCTGGCCGGAAAAACTCAACAACCCGACGCTGTTCGACGTGGCCTCACGCGCTGAAATCCTCATGTTCGCCCGTGTACTGCTGGCCAGCGAGTCGCTGGATGAAGCGGGTCTGGCCCAGCGCCTGGGCCTGCGCACGGTCAACATGGAGTCGGTCAACCGTGTGCGCGAGCGCATGTGGCAGCGTTTGCTGAGCAACTTCAATTTCGCCCAGCAAAGTTGCGATCAGGATGCGTCCTTCTGTTTTCTGGTCGAGGACATGCCGACCCTGCGTGAACAGGCCGGCAAATTCCAGATCAGCGAAGACAGCTACTACATCAAGTGGGCCGAGCCGAGCCGGTTGTTCCATGCCCAGTACCTGGACGAGCAACTGCGCAAGGCGGCGCTGTTCCCGCAAACCAGTAGTGAAGTCGATCATTTTGGCGACTATGAGCGCGACGGCGAAGCGATGCACGACCGCCTGTTCCTGCTGACATTCGACAGTGCCGCGAATGCCGTGCCGGACAACACGGACTGGGTCAGCGAGTACCTGCGCAAGGCGAACATGAGCGGTACGTTCTTCGTTCTCGGCAAGGACATTCAGGCGCGACTGGCCGACCGTTCGGTCAGCAGCCTGCAATCGACCTATTCAACCCAATGCGTCGGCGTGCAAGGCTGGGAGTTCCGCTCGCACAGTCACTGGCAGGACTGGCAGGATTCAGTGCGACGCAGCGTCGAACTGGTCAAAGGCAAACTGCCGGAAAACTACGTGCCGCTGTTCCGTCCGCCCGATGGCCAGCGCCGCTCCGATGCCGAGGGCTTCTACAAGTCCCAGGGTTTGCAGGTGGCGCTGTGGGACATCGATGCCCAGGACGGCGCAGGCAAGCTAAAGCCCAGCCAGAGCGGGCAACGGGTATTGACCCTGATGCTGCTGTGGCGTCATGGCGTGATCAACTTCAATGTGAAACAGGACGGGGTGAAAACGACGCTGCCGTGGCTGATGACGCAAACGGCGCAGAGCGGGATCGGTTGGGAGGATTGTCAGGACGGGTTTCGATAAACGGAAAAAGCCCGGAAACATTGGGTTTCTGGCGATTTTCTGGGGGATTTTGAAGCAGGTTGACTTCCGACTGTAAACGGATGATGGCAGTCCGCCAAGTGCTATTGGTCAATCTGAAAAATAAACTTCAAAAAAACGTCAAAGTACTTTTTTCTGTCATGTGTTTTGGAGTATTACGAAGACAGACCGCCGAAACCTGCAACACAGGTGGCGTCTCCCAAGACCCAGCTCTGTATGCAGTCACTTGAGTCCCCGCAGGTGAATTCGGCAGTCACTTCGAGGCGCAGCACCGCCAAGGTATTGCGTCGAATGGCTCCCACAAAGGTGACCGAGTATGGATGATCACGGACGTAGCTCTTCTTCCAACCAGCCAATCCTTTATGTACTCGATACCAACGTATTGATTCACGATCCAAACGCGCTGCTCAACTTCGAAGAACACCACGTCGCCATCCCGATGACCGTGCTTGAAGAGCTGGACAAGCTCAAGAGCGGGCACCACAGCGTTGCCGCCGAATGCCGCCAGGCCATTCGCCTGATCGACAAGACCTTGGGCGATGCCTCACCCGAGGACGTCGAGCAGGGCGTGCCGATCCAGCGTGGCAAGAGCGGACCGAAAGGCTTACTGTCAATTCTGATGAGCAAGCAGGCTGAATCGAACCTGATTCTGCCCGAGCACCTGAACGACAACAAAATCATCAACCAGTTGATCGACCTGCACGCACGCGATCCGAAGAAGCCCGTGGTGCTGGTCACCAAAGACATCAACATGCGCCTCAAGGCCCGCGCCTGCGGGATCGCGTCTGAGGACTACAGCACCGACCAATTGGTCGACGACGTATCGTTGCTGCCCAACGGCTACCACAACATGACCGGCTCCTTCTGGGACCGTGTGAGCAAGGTCGAAACCCGTCAGGACCACGGCCGCACCTGGCATCAGGTGCAATTGATCGACAACCTGCCGGCGGTGCACATCAACGAGTTCATCATCGATGAGCAGGGGTTTGTCGGCTGGATCAAGGAAATCGAGGAAGACAAGCTGCTGATCCTCGACCTGCATCAGGAGCCATTGCTGCATCAGGAAGCCTGGGGCCTGAAACCGCGTGACATCTATCAGAGCCTGGCGCTGTACGCCTTGCTCGATCCGGACATTCACCTGGTCAACCTGTCCGGTGCGGCCGGTTCCGGTAAAACCATCCTGGCCCTGGCCGCTGCGATCGAGCAGACGATGGTCAGCAAGCGCTATCGCCGGATCATCGCCACCCGCAGCGTGCAGGGCCTGGACCAGGAGATCGGTTTCCTGCCCGGCACCGAAGCGGAAAAAATGGAGCCGTGGCTGGGCGCCATTACCGACAACCTCGAAGCCTTGCACATGGATGACGAAAGCACCCATGGCAGCGTCGACTACATCCTCAGCAAAGTGCCGTTACAGTTCAAATCCCTCAACTACATCCGGGGCCGCAGCTTCCAGCAGAGCCTGATCCTGATCGATGAATGTCAGAACCTCACGCCGCACCAGATGAAAACCATCATCACCCGTGCCGGCGCCGGTTCCAAAGTGGTGTGCCTGGGCAACCTGGCACAGATCGACACCCCTTACCTGTCCGCGACCAGCTCCGGGCTGACCTACCTCACTGAACGCTTCAAGGACTTCCCGAACGGGGTGCACATCACCCTGCAAGGGGTGCCACGTTCGATCCTGGCCGAATACGCCGAAACGCATCTCTAAGCTGCGAGCTTCAAGCTTCAAGCTGCAAGCCGCAAGTTTCAAGCGAACCGAGTGAACCTCACTTAGCGCTTGAAGCTTGCGGCTTTTGGCTGCTTAAATGCTTTCTTCCATACCCGCAGCTGCTGCGCTTTTAACTTGCCGCTTGTAGCTTGCCGCTTGCAGCTGCCTCAAGGAGGCCAAGTGCTGACTCATCTCGATTCCCAAGGTCGCGCCAACATGGTCGACGTCACCGAAAAAGCCGTGACGTTCCGTGAAGCGACGGCCCAAGCGCTGGTGCGCATGCTCCCCGAAACACTGCAGATGATCGTCAGCGGCGGTCATCCCAAAGGGGATGTTTTCGCCGTGGCGCGCATTGCCGGCATTCAGGCGGCGAAGAAAACCAGTGACCTGATTCCGCTGTGCCATCCGTTGATGCTGACGGGTGTGAAAGTCGAACTCAGTGCCGAAGGCGACGATACCGTGCGCATCGAAGCACGCTGCAAGCTGTCCGGGCAGACCGGCGTTGAAATGGAAGCCCTGACCGCTGCCAGCGTCGCCGCATTGACCATCTATGACATGTGCAAGGCCGTGGACCGCGGCATGACCATCGAAAGCGTTCGTTTGCTGGAAAAGGTTGGCGGCAAGAGCGGGCATTTCCAGGCGGATCAGCCATGAACGTTACCGTGAAGTTTTTCGCCCGTTATCGCGAGGCGCTGGGTGTGGATTCGGTAAAGGTCGAAGGTCACTTCGCTACCGTTGACGACGTGCGGGCGCTGTTGGCCCAGCGTGACGGCGCCGAGGTCTTGAGTGAACAAAACCTGATGTGCGCGCGCAATGAAGACCTGTGCCAGCTCGACGAGCCGGTCAGCGACGGCGACGAAGTGGCGTTTTTTCCAACCGTGACCGGGGGCTGATTCATGGCCATTCGTGTGCAATCCACAGCGTTCGATCCCGGCGCTGAGGTCAACGCCATGCACGATGCCAATGTCGGCGTCGGCGCGGTGGTGAGTTTTGTCGGCTACGTGCGCGACTTCAATGACGGTCTCGACGTCGCCGGGATGTTCCTCGAACATTATCCGGGCATGACCGAAAAAGCCCTTGGCAAAATCGCCGTCGAGGCGGAGCAGCGCTGGCCGTTGCTCAAGCTGGAAGTGTTGCATCGCATCGGTGCCCTGGAACCGGGGGAGCCGATCGTCTTCGTCGGCGCCGCCAGCGCCCACCGCGAGGCGGCGTTCGATGCCTGCGCCTTTGTCATGGATTACCTGAAAACCCGCGCACCGTTCTGGAAGAAAGAAAACACCAGCAATGGCCCGCGTTGGGTTGAGGGACGTGACAGTGATCATGCGGCGGCGGATCGCTGGAAGCAGTAATTCCTGCGGCGTCCTTTAGTCAGCCTTCGCGAGCAAGCCCGCTCCCACAATGGGTCTGGTTGAACACAAATTTTGTGTACGACACAGACCCATTGTGGGAGCGGGCTTGCTCGCGAAGGGACCATCTGACTCACCCAATACCTTACAGAACCACCACCCGACCACCGGCCGGCACGGGCTGCATTTGCCTGATTGACGGATAATACATAAAAGTCCAGTATGGAATTATAAGTACAAAAAAGGTTTTCCCCCCGTTTCTGCTCTTCTTCTGTCTTGCCAAACCAACAACAACCCGCGAGAGAACGAACATGAAGAAATTCCCCCTCATCACCGGTCTGGCCCTGAGCCTGTTGGCGTGCAGCTCTGTGTTTGCCGCCGAGAAAACCCTGCGCATCGGCATCGAAGCGGCGTATCCACCGTTTGCCTCGAAAACCGACAAAGGCGAGATCGTTGGTTTCGACTACGACATCGGCAATGCCTTGTGCGCGCAGATGCAGGTCAAGTGTGTGTGGGTCGAAGGTGAATTCGACGGTCTGATTCCTTCCCTGAAAGTGAAGAAAATCGACATGGCGCTGTCGTCCATGACCATCAACGAAGACCGCAAGAAGTCGGTGGATTTCACCCACAAGTACTATTTCACTTCCTCGCGTCTGGTGATGAAGGAAGGCGCGGTGGTGGATGACCAGTACGCCAGCCTCAAGGGCAAGACCATCGGCGTACAGCGCGCGACCACCACCGACCGTTACGCCACCGAGGTGTTCGAGCCCAAGGGCATCACCGTCAAGCGTTACGGCAACAACGAAGAGATCTACATGGACCTGGCAGCCGGTCGTCTCGATGCGATTTTTGCCGACACCATTCCGCTGAATGACTTCCTGTCGATGCCGCGGGGCAAGGGTTACGCCTTTGTCGGGCCGGAGCTGAAAGACCCGAAATACGTGGGCGAGGGTGCCGGGATTGCGGTGCGCAAGGGCAATACCGAACTGGTCAGCGAGCTGAACACGGCCATTGATGGCATTCGTAGCAGTGGTGAGTACCAGAAGATTTCGGAGAAGTATTTCAAGTCGGACATTTACGGCGACTGATAGTCCGCTTTCGCGAGCAAGCCCGCTCCCACATTTGATCTCCATAAGACGAAGATCCAGTGTGGGAGCGGGCTTGCTCGCGAAGAGGCCAGATCAAGCAATACAAATCTCAGGGCCTAGCCCTTCAATTCCTTCAAATGCTTGTACACCGTCGCCCGTCCCATGTTCAGCACATTGGCCACATAGTTTGACGCGCTCTTGCCCTTGAAGGCGCCCTCGGCGTGCAGGGCCAGCACCAGTTCGCGTTTGTGATCGCGGGTCAGCAGGTTCAGGCTCAGCTGGCGCTCGCGCAACCAGGCGTGGAGGAAGGTGTTGATGCGCTCCTGCCAGTCATCGCGAAACAGTGAGTCCGGTTGCGGGATCAGTTTTGTCGGCGACAGGAACAGGTCCAGCGCAGCCTTGGCATTCTCGAACAGCGAAATATTCAGGTTGATGCACAACACGGCCACCGCATGGCCGTCGCGATCACGCAGCACCGTGCTGAGGCTGCGAATCTTCTGACCATCCCAGTTGAGCTTTTCGTACGGTCCGATGTTTCGTTCGCTGACATCGTCACTGAGCATGTCTTCCAGTGCCGAGTCGTCGCCGATGACCCGTTTCGAGAGGTTGTTAGCGATGTAATCGACCTTTTGCGTGCGCAAGTCGTGCAGCACTACCTCGGCGTGAGGAAAGAACAACGTGGCGATGGCATCGGCGATTGCCCGGAAGTTATCCAGGGATGTGTCGTTCAGGGCCGGGTCTTTTTCGGGGGCGTTCATGCGGTTCGGCTCTTCATACAGTGGAACTCCGGGCAGCTTCAGTGCCCCGCAAAACGGGGCACTGAAAGTGTGCCGCAATCGAGTCGGCACGTCACCTGAGGATAAGGCTCAGCCCAGGCGGGCAGGGGAGAGCATCTTGGCGCTCAGACCAAAACGGGTGAGTTGCTCAGGGAGCGCCTCGCCGCGTACCAGCGCAGCGCTGGCCTGGCCCATGGCCGGTGAAGTCTGGATGCCGTAGCCGCCCTGTGCCGCGACCCAGAACAGTCCCGGAACTTGTGGATCGAAACCGGACAACAAGTCGCCATCGCTGACGAAGCTGCGCAATCCGGCCCAGGTGCGGGTCGGACGGCGAATGGTCAGGGTCGTGGCTTCTTCGATCTGGTAGATGCCCATGGCGATGTCCAGCTCTTCGGGCTGCACGTCGTGAGGTTCCACCGGGTCCGCGTTAGCTGGCGAGCCGAGGAACATCCCGGCGTCGGGTTTCATGTAGAACGATTCGTCGAGGCTGACCAGCATCGGCCAATGGTGGATGTCCACGCCCTCGGGACCGGCGAAGATGAAAGCGGCGCGACGTTTAGGTTGCAGGCCCAGCGGTCGGGCGCCGGCCAGTTCACCGATCTTGTCGGCCCAGGCCCCGGCGGCGTTAACGATGATCGGCGCGCTGAAGGTCTGGGTGTTGGTTTGCACCTGCCATGTCCCGTCAGCATCACGGCTCAGGCCGAGCACTTCGGTGTCGGTGTGCACTTCGCCTTTGTTACGGCGGATGCCGCGCAGGTAGCCCTGATGCAAGGCGTCGGTGTCGATGTCGCTGGCGGTCGGATCGTAGATCGCGCCGTGGACTTTTTCCCGGCGCAGGATCGGCAGGCGTACGCAGGCCTCTTCGGCGCTGAGCAACTGCATCTCAGGCACCGTGGCTTTGGCGCTCAGGTATTGATTGTTGAGTTCGGCCGGGTCACCGGTGAAGTCCACGGTCATTTCGCCGCGCGGGGTCAGCAGCGGGTGTTCGCAGAAGCCGCTGGGTGGAGCGTCGAAAAAATCGCGACTGGCCTGGGTCAGTGCGCGAACTTGTGGTGTGCCATAGGCAGCGGTGAACAGCGCCGCCGAACGTCCGGTGGAGTGATAGGCCGGGTGGGATTCACGTTCGAGCACGATCACGCGTGCGTGCTGCGACAGCCAGAACCCGGTGGAAGCGCCGGCAATCCCGCCGCCGATGATGATGAAATCTGCCTGGCTCATGAACGTCTCCAGAGAAGTACGATGCTGAAATTAGGGTGATCTTTTGTAAGAGCAAGGCTTGCCCGCGATGGCATCACCGCGATTTAACTGACTGACCGCGGCGCCTGCATCGCGGGCAAGCCTTGCTCCTACAGGAACTGTGCTGTTAGTTGTTCAGGCGGTAGATCGCATTCGCCAGCGCTATGTCTTCCAGACCCAAACCAATCGAGCGGAAGAACACATGACGGTCGTAGTCGGGACGCTGGACCTTCTCGCTGATCAGATCAGGCAAGTCGCCGGCAATCGCGCTCTTGTCCCAACCATGCTGTTCACCGGCAATCAGCATTTCGCCGGCCGAGCCCGGGGTGGTCAGACGATAGTCACAGAACACTTGCATGTCATTGAGGCTCTGCGGCGGCACTTCGTGGGCGCGTGGGGCGTTGGTACTGATCGAGGTGATCAGCGCCGGTTTGCTCAGGCTCGAAGGATCGATTACCGGGCCGGCAGACGAGGTGCAGAGCATGATCACGTCGGCGTCCTGAACGGCGGCTTCGCGACTGTCGACGATGTTCAGGCGCGGCTCGATGCTTTTCAGCAGGGTCGCAGTTTCAACATCATCGCTCAGGTTCGGCGCGTACAGGCTGATGCTCTGCCAGTCGCGCAGATGCTTCACGTAGTGCAGATGCGCCTGGGCCACCTTGCCGCTACCGATGATCGCCAAGTGAGTCGCGGTGAGCGGCGCGAGTGCATCGACCGCTACAGCGGTAGTCGCGGCGGTTCGGGCCGTGGTCAGTTCGCCGGCATCGCAGAGCAGCAGCGGCTGGCCGGTCTGTGCCGACATCAGCAGCGTCCACGCCGTCACCAGCGGGCCTTGCTCGTGGACGATGTACGGCGAAGTCTTGATCCCGTAAACGCCGTCTTCGGCCAGCACGCCCAGGTAGTTGATGAAGTCGCCGGCGCCTTGCGGAAATTCCACCAGTTGCTGCGCCGGTTGCACGGCTTGCCCGGTCGCCAGGTCACGGAACATTTTGCGCAGGATCTGCGGCACGTCGACTTGCGCCAGCAATTCGCGAGCCTGGGCTTGATTGATCACATGAGGCGTACTGGACATGGTCGGCTCCGGGGATGGGGTGTAAACTAATTTGTCTATTATGGACTTTTAGTTATCGCGAGCAAGCTCCTGTTGAAAAACCAGACGAAAAAAAAGCGCAGTCCGTTTCCGGCTGCGCCTTTTCTGCAAGTCGTCCGTTACGGGCGTTTGCGCTCAACCGCCCGCAATAGATGCGTCGGTGGTGTCTCACAGCTGATTTTCTTGCCCAGCAACGCCTCGATGGACGGTAGCTGGTAGGAGTCGTCTTCACCGGCAAAGCTGATGGACACGCCGTCGGCACCGGCGCGACCGGTACGACCGATGCGGTGGACGTAGTCGTCCGGCACTTCCGGCAGGGTGAAGTTGATCACGTGGCTGATGCCGTCGATGTGGATGCCACGGCCGGCAACATCAGTCGCCACCAGCACGCGGATCTTGCCTTCGCGGAAGCCTTCCAAAGTCTTGATGCGTTTGTGCTGCGGCACGTCGCCGGACAGTTGCGCGGCGTTGATGCCATCGCGCACCAGGCGTTCTTCGATGCGTCGCACTTCATCCTTGCGATTGGCAAACACGATCACCCGCTCCCAACCGTTGTCGTTGACCAGGTTGTAGAGCAGTTTGTATTTGTCGGC
Source organism: Pseudomonas sp. MAG733B (assembly GCF_036884845.1). NCBI lineage: Bacteria > Pseudomonadati > Pseudomonadota > Gammaproteobacteria > Pseudomonadales > Pseudomonadaceae > Pseudomonas > Pseudomonas sp. MAG733B. The sequence continues at coordinate 6,049,309 of NZ_CP145732.1, read as the reverse complement.
ACCAGCCACCGCGTAGATGTGCTGTTCGACGTTTTCGTTGGCCACGTTCTGCGATTCGATCTCGACGATCGACGGGTCGGTGGTCCATTGCTTGGCCAGGTTCATCACGTCTTCGGTGAAGGTCGCGGAGAACAGCAGCGTCTGACGTTCATTCTTTGGCGGAGTCTGGCGAATGATCTGGCGCACTTGCGGGATGAAACCCATGTCGAGCATGCGGTCGGCTTCGTCCAGCACCATCACTTCGACCATGTCCAGATGCACGTCGCCGCGCTGGTTGAAGTCCAGCAGGCGGCCGGGCGTGGCCACGAGGATGTCGCAGTGGCGGGCTTCGAGGTGCTTGAGCTGCTTGTCGAAGTCCATGCCGCCCACGAACGTCATGACGTTCAGGCCGGTGTATTTGGTCAGGTCAGCGGCGTCCTTGGCGATCTGCACCACCAGTTCGCGGGTCGGCGCGATGATCAGCGCCCGTGGCTCACCCATGTAGCGCTCTTTTGGCGGCGGGGTTTGCAGCAACTGGGTGATGATCGAGATCAGGAACGCAGCGGTTTTGCCAGTACCGGTCTGGGCGCGGCCGATGGCGTCTTTGCCGGCGAGGGTGAAACCCAGCACCTGCGCCTGGATCGGCGTGCAATACGGGAAGCCCAGGTCCTGGATCGCGTGCATCAATTCAGGAGCGAGTTTGAAATCGTGGAAGCGGGTTTTGCCTTCCTGGGGTTCGACGACGAAGTCTTCGAGTTTCCATGGGATGACCGGAGCTTTTGGCTTCGGTTCGCGGCGCGGCTTGGCTGGCTTGGGCGTTTCGCTGCGCGGTTGTTCGGCCACGGTTTGCGCCGCTGGCTCGATGGCCGGCTCGTGTTTCGGTGCCGCTACGGGGGCGGTCCGGCCAGGCTGATTACCGTCGGTGCGGTGGCTGGGGGTGTGAGACGGAGCGCTGGGGACTGGCGCGAGTTGCTCAGTCTCGCTTTTACCGAACATTTTCTTGAGTGCTTTGAGCACGGTCATCTCATCAATTGGTTAAGGAATGTACGCCGGCCAGTGTAATGCAAGAATCGGGCGCGGCGTAGTGGGATGGATCAAAGGGCGCTTTTAAGCAAAAAAATCAACATAAAAGGCTTATCGCAAGCGCTCGGCGAGCCAGACGCCGATGTCGCGGATCTCCTCGGGTAACACTTCGTGGCCCATTGGGTATTCCTGCCATGTCACGGTGACACCATGCTGCTTCAAATACTCGTAGGCACTGCGGCCCATCGAGTTCTGCACCACGTCATCGTACTGACCGTGCAGTGAAAGCACCGGAATACGCAGCTGGCTGGCGGACAATTGCAGCTCATCACTGAAAGTCGGCGCATAAGTAGAGAGGGCAAGTACGCCACCGAGCGGTCCCTGCCATTTCAGGAACGCGGTGTGAAACACCACGGCGCCACCTTGGGAAAAACCTGCCAGGAAAATCCGCGAGGCGTCTATTCCGCTGGCTCGCTGCGTTTCGATCAATTCAATGATCCGGTCCGCCGACGCTTCCAGTTGTTCGCGGCTGATCGCGCGCGCCGGACTCATGGCCAATATGTCGTACCAGCTCGGCATCTCGTAGCCGTTGATGGTGACGGCGCGGGTCGGTGCCTGGGGTAGAACGAATCGGGTACTCAGCAAGGTTTCCTGCAGGGCTTCGGCTACCGGCAGGAAGTCGTAGCGGTCGGCGCCCAGGCCGTGCAGCCAGATCACGCAGGCGTCTGCGGTCTTTACGGGCTGAAGAATCAAGGGCTCGGTCATGTCTGCTCCAATTTTGTGCGTGCGCTCTGATTGAGTGCGAAGTCTCAGTGCGCGTCTGGTTGATCAGTTACGAAGATGTCGCAAGGCTACAACTTTTGCTATTGACCTGTCGCTTAACCGCTTTAGCGGCCGGTGTGGTACGGGCTTTGCTATGGCGATGTCTGTACGAATAATCCCACGTCTGTCGGTAACACTATCAGGCCATGGTTGGTGGTGGGATTACAAAATCCGGTGATGGATGTTCGCCAGCGGCCGCTACGGGCTTCGCGAACGTGAAAGGGCTACAGCCCGTTCGGCCGATTGGTGAGAAGTGAGTTGTCCATTATGTGGATTTTCTCCTACTAGACTCATGGCTACGGTCCTACGTCGGTTGACCCTCAAATAAGCCAACACGGGTCAACAACGCCTCAAAAGGGTGCGACTGGACTCACGCTCCGACACAACAAGAGCAAAACTGGAGGTTTGAATGAAGATGTTGAAATCCACCCTGGCAGTCGTGACTGCAGCCGCAGTACTCGGCGTCAGTGGGTTCGCTCAGGCGGGCGCGACCCTGGATGCAGTGCAGAAGAAAGGTTTCGTACAGTGCGGCGTCAGCGATGGCCTGCCTGGCTTCTCGGTTCCAGACTCCACCGGCAAGATCGTTGGTATCGATGCTGACTACTGCCGCGCTGTCGCCGCTGCCGTCTTCGGCGACGCGACCAAGGTCAAGTTCAGCCAGTTGAACGCCAAGGAGCGCTTCACCGCGCTGCAGTCCGGCGAAATCGACATTCTGTCGCGCAACACCACCATGACCAGCTCCCGTGACGCGGGCATGGGCCTGAAATTCCCGGGCTTCATCACTTACTACGACGGCATCGGCTTCCTGGTAAACAACAAGCTGGGTGTGAAAAGCGCTAAAGAGCTGGATGGCGCGACCATCTGCATCCAGGCCGGTACCACCACCGAGCTGAACGTTTCCGACTACTTCCGCGGCAACGGTCTGAAATACACCCCGATCACTTTCGACACCTCCGACGAAAGCGCCAAGTCGCTGGAATCCGGTCGTTGCGACGTGCTGACCTCCGACAAGTCCCAACTGTTCGCCCAGCGCAGCAAGCTGGCTTCGCCGAAGGACTACGTGGTTCTGCCGGAAACCATTTCCAAAGAACCTCTGGGCCCGGTCGTGCGTAATGGCGACGACGAGTGGCTGGCCATCGTGCGCTGGACTGGCTACGCCATGCTCAACGCTGAAGAAGCCGGCATCACTTCGAAGAACGTCGAAGCTGAAGCCAAGGCCACCAAGAACCCGGACGTAGCCCGTCTGCTGGGCACCGACGGTGAATACGGCAAAGACCTGAAAGTGAAGAAAGACTGGGTCGTACAGATCGTCAAGCAAGTCGGCAACTACGGTGAAGTGTTCGAGAAAAACCTCGGCAAGAACACTCCGCTGGAAATCGACCGCGGGCTGAACGCCTTGTGGAACGCTGGCGGCATCCAATACGCACCACCAGTGCGCTGATGGTTCTATCACCCGGTGGGCCAACCGCCGGGTGATGTTCTGTTCCATTATTTCCGGGGCACTTCATGCAAAATTCAATCGGCGCACCAAAGCAGAGGCTCAGCCTCAGCGATCCACGAGTGCGTGCGTGGGTATTCCAGATCATCACGATTATCGGGGTGGTCTCGTTAGGCTGGTTTCTGTTCGACAACACGCAAACCAACCTTCAGCACCGGGGCATTACCTCCGGTTTCGACTTTCTGGAGCGCAGTGCCGGTTTCGGCATCGCTCAACACCTGATCGACTACACCGAATCGGACAGCTATGCCCGGGTGTTTGTCATCGGTCTGCTCAACACCCTGCTCGTGACCTTCATTGGCGTGATCCTGGCGACGATTCTCGGTTTCATCGTCGGTGTGGCACGGCTGTCGAAGAACTGGATCATCGCCAAAGTGGCGACAGTGTATGTGGAAGTTTTCCGTAACATTCCGCCGCTGCTGCAGATCCTGTTCTGGTACTTCGCCGTGTTCCTGACCATGCCGGGACCACGCAACAGCCACAACTTCGGTGACACCTTCTTCGTCAGCAGCCGTGGCCTGAACATGCCGGCCGCGCTGATGGCCGACGGGTTCTGGGCGTTCGTGATCAGCGTCGTGGTCGCCATTGTCGCCATCGTGCTGATGAACCGCTGGGCCACCAAGCGCTTCGAAGCCACTGGCGTACCGTTCCACAAGTTCTGGGTCGGCCTGGCGTTGTTCCTGGTGATCCCGGCCTTGTGCGCATTGATTTTCGGCGCGCCGGTGCATTGGGAAATGCCGAAGCTGCAAGGCTTCAACTTTGTCGGTGGCTGGGTACTGATCCCGGAGCTGCTGGCACTGACCCTGGCCTTGACCGTTTACACCGCGGCGTTCATCGCCGAAATCGTGCGGTCGGGCATCAAGTCGGTCAGCCATGGCCAGACCGAAGCGGCGCACTCGCTCGGCCTGCGCAACGGTCCGACCCTGCGCAAGGTGATCATCCCGCAAGCCCTGCGCGTGATCATCCCGCCGCTGACCAGCCAATACCTGAACCTGGCGAAAAACTCCTCGCTGGCGGCCGGTATCGGTTATCCGGAAATGGTGTCTTTGTTTGCCGGTACGGTGCTGAACCAGACCGGGCAGGCGATCGAGGTGATTGCCATCACCATGAGCGTGTACCTGGCGATCAGTATCAGCATTTCCCTGCTGATGAACTGGTACAACAAGCGCATTGCGCTGATCGAGCGGTAAGGAAAAGCGCATGAGTACTCATACTTTCAAACCTGACATGCCCCCACCGAGCAGCAGCATCGGTGTGGTGGCGTGGATGCGCGCGAACATGTTCTCCAGCTGGCTCAACACCCTGCTGACCCTGTTCGCGTTCTACCTGATCTACCTGGTGGTTCCACCGATCCTGCAGTGGGCGATCATCGATGCCAACTGGGTCGGCACCACCCGCGCCGACTGCACCAAGGACGGCGCCTGCTGGGTGTTCATCCAGCAGCGTTTCGGCCAGTTCATGTACGGCTACTACCCACCGGAACTGCGCTGGCGCGTAGACCTGACCGTGTGGTTGGCGGTCATTGGCGTGGCACCGTTGTTCATCTCGCGCTTCCCGCGTAAAGCGGTATACGGCCTGAGTTTCCTGGTGCTGTACCCGATCATTTCCTGGTGCCTGCTGCACGGCGGCGTATTGGGCTTGCCTGCCGTGGCGACCAGCCAGTGGGGCGGCCTGATGCTGACCCTGGTGATCGCCACCGTCGGTATCGCCGGCGCGTTGCCGCTGGGGATTGTCCTGGCGCTGGGCCGTCGTTCTAACATGCCGGCGATTCGTGTGGTCTGCGTGACCTTCATCGAATTCTGGCGCGGCGTGCCGTTGATCACGGTGCTGTTCATGTCTTCGGTGATGCTGCCGTTGTTCCTGCCTGAAGGCATGAACTTCGACAAGCTGCTGCGGGCGCTGATCGGCGTGATCCTGTTCCAGTCGGCCTACGTGGCCGAGGTGGTGCGTGGCGGTCTGCAAGCGATCCCGAAAGGTCAGTACGAAGCGGCCGCGGCGATGGGCCTGGGTTACTGGCGCAGCATGGGCCTGGTGATTCTGCCGCAAGCCCTCAAGCTGGTGATCCCCGGCATCGTCAACACCTTCATTGCGCTGTTCAAGGACACGAGCCTGGTGATCATCATCGGCCTGTTCGACCTGCTCAACAGCGTCAAGCAAGCCGCCGCCGACCCGAAATGGCTGGGCATGGCCACTGAAGGCTACGTGTTCGCAGCCCTGGTGTTCTGGATTTTCTGTTTTGGTATGTCGCGCTACTCCATGCATTTGGAACGTAAGCTCGACACTGGCCACAAGCGTTAGGAGTTCTTTTATGAGCGAAGCAATCAAACAGCCTGTGAGCCCTGAAGGCATTATTCAGATGCAGGGCGTGAACAAGTGGTACGGCCAGTTTCACGTACTGAAGGACATCAACCTCAACGTCAAGCAAGGCGAGCGTATTGTCCTGTGCGGGCCTTCGGGTTCCGGCAAGTCCACCACCATCCGCTGCCTCAACCGTCTGGAAGAACACCAGCAAGGCCGCATCGTGGTCGATGGCGTAGAGCTGACCAACGACCTCAAGCAGATCGAAGCGATCCGTCGTGAAGTCGGCATGGTGTTCCAGCACTTCAACCTGTTCCCACACCTGACCATTTTGCAGAACTGCACCCTGGCGCCGATGTGGGTACGCAAGATGCCCAAGCGCAAGGCCGAGGAAATCGCCATGCACTACCTGGAACGCGTACGCATTCCGGAGCAGGCGCACAAGTATCCGGGGCAACTGTCCGGCGGTCAGCAACAGCGTGTGGCGATCGCCCGTGCACTGTGCATGAAACCGAAAATCATGTTGTTCGACGAACCGACTTCAGCACTTGACCCGGAGATGGTGAAGGAAGTGCTCGACACCATGATCGGCCTGGCCGAAGACGGCATGACCATGCTCTGCGTGACCCACGAAATGGGCTTCGCCCGCACCGTGGCCAACCGCGTGATCTTCATGGACAAGGGCGAAATCGTCGAACAGGCTGCGCCGAACGACTTCTTCGACAATCCGCAGAATGATCGGACCAAGCTGTTCTTGAGTCAGATTTTGCATTGATTGGCACTTGGCAGTGAAATGAACCCGGACTGAGTTCCGGGTTTATTTTTGCCTGGAGTCTGGTTCAGGATATCTGTGCCGTTTCGTGCTCAGGAAAGCGCTCGGCCAGTAACTCCCGCAATTCGGTGCCTTCGTTCATCGCTTGTACTTCGGCGAGCAGGTGAGGGTGACGATCCAGCAGGCGCATCAATGTGAGCAGGGGTTGTGGTGGGGCTAGCTCGCCGCGCTCATAGCGGGAAAAGGCATTGTGCCCGCCGCCAGAGAGTTGCTTCACTGCTTCCTTCTGCGTGAGGTGAAGTTTGCGGCGGATGCGTTTCATCTCGCTGGCAATGACCTGGAAGTAGTCTTCAAGCAGGCGATCGCTCGCATTGGAGTAACGTTCGGCGCTGTCGGTGTCATGATCGAATTCGATCTCGCCACAGACCTGGCATTCCCAGCCTGCAATGTCGTGTAGCCGTCGTGCTGCCTGTTTGTAGTCAACAGTGAAACTGCGTCCATCAAAGTGCCGCATTCCGTCGAGAGTGCCGCAGCTGACGCATTGCTGTGTTTTCATTGGTTTTTCTCCTTGAAGGAGATTACTGGATGCCTACCGCCCGGGCGATAAGTCACCTTGATGTAAATCTCCCGATCCTGAAATGTTGTGTGATAGACGTCTTGCCAGATTCGATGATCGGCATAGGTCGTCATCGATTTATGCAGCATCCGGAATTCAAGCAAATAAACGGTTCGTAGCATCTGCGGCAGACTCAGCCCCATTCTTCGGCCGCCCTCTCGAGCGGTCATTGAAAATGCATCGCTGCCGAGTCTGCGCACTTCTTCCCTGATCACCGCCAAGTCGTAATGGGGTGTGTGCTTTTCCATAGCGTTAATTAACCTTCTCTTAAAATTACCCTCAAAGGGTAATTTTTACCAGTCGAAAATCCTGCTTCTTTCCTGCCCTATGACCGTAGGCGGTTGCCGTCCTACACGGAGCTGACTAACATGTCAGAAAATTCATCCTATGATTGGATGAAAGGGCGAGTCTTATGTCTGAAATTTCTCCATTAGTTAAACGATCCCTGGTCGATCAGGCTCTGGACCAGTTGCGCCTGCGCATCACCCAAGGCGTCTGGACGGTCGGCCAGCGCCTGCCTACCGAGCCCGAGTTGTCGGCGGACCTGGGCATCAGCCGCAACACTGTTCGCGAAGCCATGCGCGTATTGGCGTTTTCCGGGTTGATTGAAATCCGCCAGGGCGACGGTAGTTATCTGCGTGCGGTGGTCGATCCGCTGGACACCTTGAAGGCGCTGTCCAGTTGCTCACGGGAACAGGCGCGCGAGACCCGGCACATCCTCGAAGTCGAGGCCATTGGCCTGGCGGCGTTGCGCCGCACCGATGAGGATCTGGTGGCTTTGCGCGAAGCGCTGGGCATCAGCGGCAGCCACTATCACGGTGATCTGGACACCTACACCGCCTGCGATCTGGTGTTCCACCGCCGCTTGGTGGACGCCGCGCACAACCCGACGCTCAGCGAGTTGTATCGCTATTTTTCCAGCGTGGTCGGTGCGCAATTGCGCCACTGCCTGAACATCACGCCCCGCCGTCAGGAAGTGTTCGACCTGCACATCGAACTGCTCGATGCCGTCGAGCAACGCGATCCGGAACGGGCAAAAGCCCTGACGAGGCAGTTGATCAATGAACCTTGAACCTGAGAACACCATGTCCAGCAATCCCGGTATGAATGCTCAATCAAAGCGCACCGCAGAGCTTGAAGAGCTGCTGATCGATGCGGAAGCCGATGATGAGCAGGTCCAGCAAACCCATCCGGTCTTGCGTCGGCCATGGCTGTTGCTGCTGGGGTTGATTCTGGTGGCGCTGAACCTGCGTCCGGCATTGTCGAGCATGGCGCCGATGCTCAGCGAAGTGTCGAAGTCCCTCGGGCTGTCGGCGTCCCAGGCTGGTTTGCTGACAACACTGCCGGTGCTTTGCCTCGGTCTGTTCGCGCCATTGGCGCCGCTGCTGGCGCGACGTTTTGGCGCCGAGCGGGTGGTGCTGGGCATTCTGCTGACACTTGCGGGCGGCATCATTCTGCGCAGTTCTTTTGGTGAAATCGGTCTGTTCGCCGGCAGCGTGCTGGCCGGTGCCAGCATCGGCGTAATCGGTGTATTGCTGCCGGGTATCGTCAAACGCGACTTTCCGAAACAGGCCGGCACCATGACGGGCGTCTACACCATGGCCCTGTGCCTGGGGGCGGCGATGGCGGCAGGGGCGACCGTGCCACTGAGTGAACACTTCGAAAAAAGCTGGGCCATGGGCCTGGGTTTCTGGGTGATTCCTGCTCTGGCCGCCGCGCTGTTCTGGTTGCCGCAAGTGGGGCCGAAACACGGCGCACACAATGTCGCCTATCGCGTTCGAGGTTTGCTGCGCGACCCGTTGGCCTGGCAAGTGACTTTGTATATGGGCCTGCAATCGTCACTGGCTTACATCGTGTTCGGCTGGCTGCCGTCGATCCTGATCGGTCGTGGTCTTACTCCGACTCAGGCGGGTCTGGTGCTCTCGGGTTCAGTGATTGTTCAACTGATCAGTTCCCTCGCCGCACCATGGCTGGCGACTCGCGGCAAGGACCAGCGCCTGGCGATTGTGATCGTAATGGCACTGACCCTCGGCGGCTTGTTCGGTTGCCTGTATGCGCCGATCGAAGGTTTGTGGGGTTGGGCGATTGTGCTCGGTCTGGGACAGGGCGCCACGTTCAGTCTGGCATTGACCCTGATCGTGCTGCGCTCGCGCGATTCCCATGTGGCGGCAAACCTGTCGAGCATGGCCCAAGGGTTCGGCTATACCCTGGCGTCCATGGGACCGTTCGCGGTGGGTATCGTGCATGACTGGACCGGCGGGTGGTCAGCCGTCGGCTGGATTTTCGCGGTCATCGGCACCGGCGCGATCATTGCCGGTCTCGGCGCCGGGCGTGCGTTATATGTTCAGGTTGTCAGCGAAAAAGTTTGATCGATGCGTCTGTAGGTAGATGCCGAGCCACTCGCAAAATGCTGTGAGTGGCCCGGCGAGTTTGCCTTACAGGTACTTCATTTCAAACGTGGCGGAGCCGTTCATCGTGACCTCGTCGGTCAGGGTCAGACTGTCGGCGCGAGCAATACGGGTCGCGACCTCGAAGTCCATCGTCAGGGCCTGCACTGCAATCGGAGTGCTTGGGTCGGTGGCAGAGCCGGTCGACAGGAGATACCCAGGGCTGGAAACCCAGGTGCGCTTCCAGGTTTTACCGTCATCGTCGGAATCGATTGCATGTGCCACTACTCCATCTGCAATGGTGTTTTTGATCTCAACCGAGAACCACCCCAGTTTTTCGCCAGCATCAGTTAGCCCGAGACCGAACCAGGTCCTTGTCGATCCGGTACCGGCCTGGTTGTCAATTGGGTTGAGCGCGAACTGAGCCGGTGCATCACAGGTTACGGTCAATTGCAGCGGATGCTTGCCAACCAGAGTGTGCAGGGTTGGCTTGAGGTCCTTCGCCGAAATTTTGCCATTGTCCACGATACCTCCGTTGGACAGGCTCGGTGTGCACGCGACCGGGGTGATAGTGCCGGTGACGGTCAGGTCAGTTGACGAAGCAAGGGCATGAGGCGCGACGCTGATCAGGGCAGTCGTCGAAAGTGCGGCGATGTATTTTTTCATTTTGGATCTTCCTTTCTATTGTTGTCGTCCTTGCCTGGCCCAGAGCACGGGAGTGCGCCCCAGGACCAGCAAGGTAGGTTGGGTGCTACAGGTAAAAAACTTCAATCGTCCCCGATCCGTCCAGCTGAACGGCTGTGCTCAGGTCGAGGTTCGTGGTGGGGGCAATGACCGCGTTCACTGTCACCGTGGTGGTGAGGTTCTGGATCGCAATCGGGCCGGCAGTGCTGCCTGCGACATCGGTAAAGCCGAGGTAGCTTTTCTGGCCGATGGGAATCGGGTTCGAGTTGGCCGGGCTCCAGGCGGCCCCGGCGGTTGTGGAGTCGGTTCGATACAGGCGGGGGAAGGTGTCGCCGGTGACATCGGCCGGGTCGACATTCAGCGAATACAGACCGATTTTGTTGTGACGGTTATCAATACTCAGGCCGTAGTAAATCTCGCTGTTGACCGTCGCCGAGCCGGCGCGGTTGTCATGCATCACCAGGGCATAATGGGTTGGCGCGTCGCAGCCGACTTTTAACATCAAGGTTTTGGGGGGCAACTGGGTGCTCTTGTCGGCATTCAAATCGCTCCTGGACAAGGTGCCGAAGTTGACCTGGCCGGCATTGGACAGCGCGGGTTCGCAGGCCCCAGGCGCAAAGCTGGCGCGCAGGCTGGTCTCTCGGGAAACTCCAGCAGCGACCGCATCGAAAATACCGGTGGTTTCCCACGTGAGTACATCACGCACCTGCATTGCTTGTTCCTGGACCCAGGCAGTGACTTCCAATTGGGCCGAAAAGTGGCGGCCCTGTACTGGCACGCCAGCGCTTGTCGGCACGACCCCGTGCCGGGGACGCCAGACAACACTCGATGCCATTAGCTCAAGGGATTGACCGGCAGCAGAAATCAGCCCCAGGTCTACCGACCGGCCATCGAGAACACCGTCGCGAACCCGAATTTCATAGGTGCCGCGTTCTGCGAAGTGGTAACGATCGGCGGTCGCGGCCATGGCTCGATAGAACAGGCTCATGTCGGCAGGTTGTGCACAGCTCAGGCTCAGGCTCAAGCGACGTTCACCCAGGTTGCGCACAGGTGTAGTGTCGAGACGTATCGCCCGGTTCATCAGACCGAAGTCGAGTACCGGCTGGCTTATATCGAGCCGACAGTCGTCGGGCAGCGACCAAGCCTGTGGTGTAAAGCCGAACAGCGTCAGGGGGACGAGGACCGGAAATAAATGGCGGGACAGGTTCATGAAGTCATCCTCAATGGGCTCGGCACTGAGCGGCGGCGGTCTCGTAGTACGCCAGGGTGTCGGTCTTGGCCGGCAGCTCGAATTCGAGTTGGCAGCGATCCATTCCGGGGGTAGTTATCCACAGCGTGCCGGTAGCGAAGACGTTGGGTAGAAACACCAGGCCGCCGTCCTGAACCAGCGTGACGAACTCGCCGTCCGCGGTGTTCACCATGGCGCCGCGTGGCAAGGGCGCGCCGTCACTTGTGGTGACCTTGAGCAAGGCTCTGCGGGTCAGCGTGACCCCGAACTCGATTTTGTCGACGGCACCGCGCCCGGCTGAAATCACCGCCAGCCCGTTGTTGATATCGACGTTGCGCGCCAGCGAACGGGTATCGACTTCCACCGCACTGCGACCGTAAGCCGCGACCTGGGAGATCACCGCTTGACCTTGCCAGTCGGTCCATACCGGTCCGCTGGGTGTCGTGACCTTGATCGAATCCAGGTCACCCACCGTGAGCAGCGCGAAGGTGTCACGCACCGGATAGGGCGACAGGGTCAAGCCACCGCCGTGCAGCACGGCAGCGCCGCGGGCTCCGGCCATGTAGCTGGAGCGTTCGGTATCAGAGCGCGTGTAACTCAGGTCCAGCTGGCTGTAGCGCGGTAATAACGAGACCCCGGCAGAGGTCTGCACTTGCTTGTCTCGGGTGTCGTGTTCGACGCCGACGCGGTAACTGAATTGGTCATTGACCCGCTCGTTCAGGCCAGCGCCGCTGCGGTATTCGCCACCGGCATTGCGTACCCACGTTCGGGCTCGACGGCTCTCGCCCAAGGGAATGCTCAGGCTCAGGTACACGCTGTCATCACGTCGCTCTGAGCCGCTGACTTGCCATTCGGCGGTCGCCGAAACAGACACCCCGGCAATATTGGTGCCCCAGGACGTCAGGGCGCGGTTGCTGCTTTGGCCGTCGAATGAACTGGAGCGGCTGATGCCACTGCTGAATGCGCCGAAGTTTGGGTGTGACCAGGTGAATGCGGCGCTCTGTTGGTCGCGGTAGCGAGACTTGCTGCCGTCGGACTTGTTGTCGAGCACAGTGTCTTCGAGCGCGCGATAGCCGAAGGTCCGGTAGGAACTTCCCGCGTTGAGCGACCACTGATCGTTGAAGCGATGGGAAACACTCAGGTCAGCCTGAAGTCCCTTTGCAGGCTGGTTACCTGCGGCCTGCGCGCTCAGCAGAGAGGTCTGGATCTGCGTTTCGGTCGATGGCAGAAAACCCAGGCTGACGCCTGCCGCACGGTAGTCGGCAGCACCGGTCAGGCCTGCGCTGAGCAGTAGCTGTGGATCCAGTGCGCCGCTCCACCCGGCACTGATAACCCATGGAGCTTTGTCCCGTGCATCACCGGTGCTGCGCATCTGACCGGCAGCCAGCGAATAGCCAGGCGTAGGCAGGCCGATACCGAGCATGGCGGCGGGCACCGTGAAACGCCGTTCACTGCCGTCGTCTTCTTTTACCGTCACCTCAACATCGGAGCGATTGTTAAGGCGGCGCACGTCGTTCAGAGAGAATGGGCCGGCGGGCACCACTGTCGAGTGAATCAGCGAACCGTTCTGCCGAACCTCGATCTGCGCCTGACTGTGCGCAATCCCTTCGATGACCGCCGTTTGTCCTTCGACTTGCAGAGCCTGCTCGGTCATGACCTGCAAGCCAGTGATCTGCGCACCGGCGAGGACCGGGTTATAAAGGTTGATCTGACCGGCCTGCAATACCGTCTCATGACTGGCGAACGTGCGTTGGGCGTACGCTGCCAGATGGCTCGTGCGGGTCACATCCTCCTGCCAGGTCTGCACCTGACGACTGCGCACGATCCAGTCTCCGGCGTTGAAACCAACTTCGGTGTTGGCCGACATGTAGCGGCTCGACTGGTCGCCATTGAGGCTGTACAGACTGTTGACGTCGTAGTTGAGCAAACCGGCAACACCGCCGGTTTGATAGCCGGAAAAGTCCCGGGAAGCCGGACGGATCGCGTCGGTGGGAACGATCAGAGTAAGGCCAAGGTTTGCCGGATCATGTTCAATCAGCGTTTGCGGCCAGGTGCCAAGCACATCGAAACAGCGCTTGTCGTTTACCTGGGGGGCGGCGGGCACGCTCAGGTTTGCGGCATCAAGCAGGGCGCGATCAAAACACACATCGCCGTCAGCATTGATCGTCACGTCCGCCCGTCCACGACGCTGACCGTTGACTGTAAGGGTGACGGGGTGTTGGCCGACGGTGAAGCGCGGAGCAACCAGCAACAGTGCGGCCAGGGCCGGATCAATGCCACGTTGCTGCAGGGTTTTTTTGTCGAACGACGTCAGCAACGGCTTTTCGGCGATGGCACCGGCCCAGGCCTCGAGAAGTACCAAAGAATTGGCCAGCCCAAGCGCTACCTTGGCCCAAGGGCGGAACAGAGGCGGGCGACTAACCCGAATGGCGGGCACGGCTTCGCTGTCACGGCAAATCGTTACTGTGTTCATGGGCTCACTTGGGGATGCTGGTGCGTTGGCGGCTTCAGGTTCGCTTCATGGCTTGACCGGTGCCTCGTAGTGCGACACCGCAAAGCCGTAGACAGTGGCCGGCTGAAAACGCACCTGATTAACCTCGCCTGCCGGCACGGCAACGCTGATCCGTTCTCCGGGCAACACGTATGTTTTTGGCAACATCGCGCCGCCAGCGGACGGTAGCAACTGCAGCTCCTGAGCCAGTCGTACGACATACGGGGTGTCGTTGTGCACCGTCAGTTGGCTGTCCTTCAGTGACCATTGCAAGTCAGTCCACGGGGTGCGATTGGTCGCCAGGCCCTTGGGATGAAGAATCAACGGCAGGTTTTGCCGCACTGTCACGCCGACCTTGGCATGTCCGGCTTCTGGGGCTGATTGACCTTGAGGAATGCCTTCGAAAATCACTCGCTTCAAACGTTGAGTGAGCAAGGGCTTTTCCGATTGCAGAATGAAGCGCACGAGTTGGGTTTTGGACGCCTCGACGCGTGACAGCGGCGGGGTCACGAATACCAGGGGCTCGTTGTCCTCCGGAATGTGTTCAAGGGTGACGTGCAGCAACGCCAGGCTGGCATCGGTGTTGGTCACCGTCACTGACGCCTCGCCGTCGGCCTCATTGACGATCACTACGGAGGTGCTGGGGACCATGCCGTCGGACTGGGCCTGGGCTGCCAGCAGCAGTGCAATAGCGCCGATACCGGTACTGAGCAGATAACGCGAAAAGGAAAAAGACATCGTTATGAGGCGTCCCGTTGATTGTTTCGAACAAAGATCCGTCGGCATCACTCGGATGACTGATCGAGAATGAGGAGGCGCAATTAAATCCGGTGGGAGCAGCGGCTGGAATGCAACAAATACGAAAAGCGCGGCAGGGTGTATGAACAGGTGTTGCGGGATCGCGGGCGATTTCTTTCGACGTGGACTAAGGGTTTTGCACTCTTTTCTGTAGCCGCATGCGCGGATCGGCGTAGGAGTTTTCTGTTTGTTTGCGCGGTAAAAAGCCAGACCCTTGATTACATTGATGACGCGAGGTAGGACGTTTTTCCGGGGCGTTGTGGGAAAGCAAAGAACGGCGCTATTTTCCGCGCCTTTCCGTCATTTGCAGGAGGTATCCCACAATGCGAGTCGTTATTGCTGACGACCATTCCGTCGTTCTTGTCGGACTGCGCATACTCATCAATGCCAGTAGGCGATGCGTGATTGTCGGTGAGGCTGATGGAGCCGACAGCCTGATGGATATGCTTTCAAACACGCCTTGCGATCTGCTGATCACTGACTTCTCCATGCCGGGTGGGCAGCAGGCCGATGGCTTGAAAATGTTGAGTGCCATTCGACGCCACTACCCCGATCTGCCCATCATCCTGGTGACCATGTTTAACAGTGTGGCGACGGCAAGGGCCGCACTGGCCCAAGGGGTCATGGCCATTGTTGCCAAAACAGCATCGGCGACCGATTTGCCTCTTGCAATCAACGCCGTGGAGGAGGGGCGTCACTATCTCAGTGAGTCACTGCGTACGCTGCTGGCCAATTCCAGCAGTCAGTTGCACGAGTCGCCGTTGTCGGCCAAGGAGTATGAAGTGGTGCGCATGCTGGCCAGCGGTATGACCGTCAGCGAGATCGCCGGTCATTTCAAGCGCAGTGTGTCGACCATCAGCAAACAGAAAAACATGGCCATGCACAGGCTCGGCGTTTCCACGGATGTCGATCTTTTTTCCTACGCCCGTGACAGCGGAATGGCCTGCTAGCAATGGCTGAGCAAGCAATTGCGTTATTTTCTTCATGAATGCCGATAGTGTTCGGTGCGGTTGCAGACTATCGTGCAGGCAATCTCACGAAGCCATTTTGCAACCCAGGGAGCCTGCACATGAGTGAAGCCCACAGCGCATTGATCACCCGCTTTTACCAAGCCTTCCAGCGTCTGGATGCCGAGGCCATGGCGGCCTGTTACACCGATGACGTGGTGTTCAGCGATCCGGCGTTCGGCGAGCTTCGCGGTCGTGAGGCTGGCGATATGTGGCGCATGCTCACCACCCGGGCCAAGGATTTTTCCCTGACCTTCGACAACGTTTCTGCTGACGAGCGCACTGGCGGCGCTCATTGGGTCGCGACCTATCTGTTCAGCCAGACCGGTAATATCGTGGTCAACGACATTCAGGCACGTTTCGTCTTCCGCGACGGCAAGATCTGCGAGCATCACGACAGCTTCAGTATGTGGACATGGGCGCGTCAGGCCCTGGGTTTCAAGGGTTTGCTGCTGGGCTGGACACCGTTGGTGCGCAACGCCGTCCGCGCTCAGGCCCTGAAGGGGCTGAAGGCATTTCAGGCCAGTCGCTGATAAGATCGCGGCTTGTTTCCTTTCAAGCACTGATCGTCACGTGACCTCCCTCAGCGAAAACCCTGCCGACGTCGAAACACCCGCGAGCAAACCCTGGTTCGTCTACCTCGTGCGCGCGGCCAATGGTTCGCTCTATTGCGGGATCAGTGACGATCCCGTGCGTCGCTTCGCCAAGCACCAAAGTGGCAAGGGCGCACGCTTCTTTCTTTCCAGCCCGGCCATGGCGCTGGTTTACACCGAAGCCTGTCGCGACAAAAGCGAAGCGTTGCGCCAGGAACGGCTGATCAAAAAACTCAGGAAAAGCGCCAAGGAATGCCTGGTGGCGAGCGCCGCTACCGGCTTATCAATCTGACTGATTGGTTCCCATCAGGCAGATCTGTAGGCTGCCAAGTGATTGCGCGCTAAGCTGCGGATTCCTGATCTTTGCGGCGGAGCCGAGCATGTCCGAGTTGATTCTTCATCATTACCCGACGTCCCCTTTTGCCGAAAAAGCCCGCTTGCTGCTGGGTTTCAAGGGACTGTCCTGGCGCTCGGTGAAGATTTCCCCGGTGATGCCAAAACCTGATCTCACGGCGCTGACTGGCGGTTACCGCAAGACCCCGGTGTTGCAGATCGGTGCGGATATTTATTGCGATACAGCGTTGATTGCCCGTCGACTGGAACAGGAAAAAGCCCTGCCGGCGTTCTTCCCGGAAGGGCAGGAAATGATCGCCGCTTCGTTCGCCACATGGGCCGATTCGGTGGTGTTCCAGCATGCGGTCAGCCTGGTGTTTCAGCCGGAATCGGTCGCTGCGCGCTTCGGTAGTTTGCCGCCGGAAGCGATCAAGGCGTTTCTCGCCGACCGCGCCGGATTGTTCAGCGGTGGCAGTGCGACAAAACTGTCCGCCGAGCTGGCCAAGCATCAGTGGCCCACCATCATGTCGCGCCTGGAACAGCAATTGCAGCGCGAGCACGGCGACTTCCTGTTTGGCGAGCCGTCGATTGCCGACTTTGCCCTGGCGCATTCCTTGTGGTTTCTCAAGGCTACGCCGGTCACTGCGCCATTGGTCGACGCATACCCGGCAGTCACTGCGTGGCACGCGCGGGTGCTGGGCTTTGGTCATGGCGCATCCAGCGAGATGACATCCGAGGAAGCGCTGGACGTTGCGCGCAATGCCACGCCAGCGGCATTGCCGGATGAGCAGTTCGTTGATCCCAATGGGTTCGAGGCGGGTCAGCAGGTGCTGATCGCCGCTACGGACTATGGCGTTGATCCGGTGAAGGGCGAGTTGTTGTTTGCCGGTCGCGAAGAATTGATCGTGCGTCGTGAAGATGAACGTGGCGGCGTGGTGCATGTGCACTTTCCGCGGTTTGGTTTCCGCATCGAAGCCTGCTGACAAAAAACATGCGGGAGCGAGCGTGCTCGCTCCCGCATGATTATTTCAGTGCCGCCAGAATCGCGTCCGGGTCATACCCGCGAATCAGCGTTCCGTTCACATCGATAATTGGAATGCCGCCACCACCCAGGGCTTCATAGTCCTTGCGCGCCACCGCATCCTTCTCGATATCGAATTCCTTGTACGGAATGCCTTTCTGATCGAGAAAGCGTCGGGTCAGTTTGCAGTAGCCACACCATTCGGTGGCATAGAGCACGACGTTGGCTTTGGCCTGAGTCTGCTCGGACACCACTTGCGAAGGGTTGAACACCCGCTCGATCTTGCCCCAGTTCTGATAGACCACAACCACCAGCAGGATCAGCAGGAATTTTTTCAGCACGTTGCCGAGCATCAGTTGCGTCGCTTGAGCTGGTCGGTGAGCGAGGTCGGCAGACCTTTGATGATCAGCGTGCCGGCTTCTTCGTCGTACTCGATCTTCGAGCCCAGCAGGTGCGCTTCGAAGCTGATCGACAGGCCCTCGGCGCGACCGGTGAAACGGCGGAACTGGTTCAGGGTGCGCTTATCGGCCGGGATCTCTGGCGACAGGCCGTAATCCTTGTTGCGGATGTGATCGTAGAAGGCTTTCGGGCGTTCTTCGTCGATCAAACCGGACAGTTCTTCCAGGCCCATGGGCTCGCCGAGTTTGGCCTGGCTGCTGGCATAGTCGACCAGGGTTTTGGTCTTCTCGCGGGCGTCGTCTTCCGGCAGGTCTTCGCTTTCGACGAAGTCGCTGAACGCCTTGAGCAAGGTACGGGTTTCACCCGGGCCGTCGACGCCTTCCTGGCAGCCAATGAAGTCACGGAAGTATTCCGAAACCTTTTTGCCGTTCTTGCCTTTGATGAACGAAATGTACTGCTTGGACTGTTTGTTGTTCTGCCACTCGGAAACGTTGATGCGCGCCGCCAGGTGCAACTGGCCCAGGTCCAGGTGGCGGGACGGAGTTACGTCGAGTTGGTCGGTCACTGCCACGCCTTCGCTGTGGTGCAGCAGGGCGATGGCCAGGTAATCGGTCATGCCTTGCTGATAATGAGCGAACAACACGTGGCCGCCGACCGAAAGGTTGGATTCTTCCATCAGCTTTTGCAGGTGTTCCACCGCCACACGGCTGAAGGCTGTGAAGTCCTGGCCACCCTCGAGATATTCCTTCAGCCAGCCGCTGAATGGAAAGGCACCGGACTCCGGATGGAACAGCCCCCAGGCTTTGCCTTGCTTGGCGTTGTAGCTCTCGTTGAGGTCGGCGAGCATGTTCTCGATGGCGGCGGACTCGGCCAGTTCAGAGTCGCGAGCGTGAAGAACTGCGGGCGTGCCGTCGGGTTTTTTGTCGATCAGGTGGACGATGCAATGACGGATCGGCATGGGCTTCTCGGCTGATGGGGGCGGCTGGTTGGAGAGAGCAGGGCGAGCTCCCCGAAAAAGCGCCAAGTGTACCGCAACCACTGGTTTTGGCGCGTTGCGAAGGTCAAATCCCGGGCGACCGGCGGCGCTTATGCATTTTTTTCCCGATTTAGAGCAATAAAGCTGACCAAATGGGTAGCTAGAGGCGGATATTTCCCCGTCTCTGTGCTAGTTTTGCCCGGTCTTACGCGAAGTCACTGCGTTAAGCGTGCAGTCAGCAATTGTCAGGTCGAACCAAACCCTGATTTCGGTATCTATAACCCGACTCGTCGCGGTTATCGCCGAGGGTGCCAGATCCAGAAGATCGGGCTCGATGGCTGACACTGCACTCTGCAATCCATATGAATTTGATAGGGAAGGAACACTACATGGCTCTTACTAAAGACCAACTGATCGCCGACATCGCTGAAGCTATCGACGCGCCAAAAACCACCGCGCGTAACGCTCTGGACCAACTGGGCCAAATCGTTGCTGATCAGCTGGAAAACGGCGGCGAAATCACTCTGCCAGGTATCGGCAAACTGAAAGTGACTGAGCGTCCTGCCCGTACCGGCCGTAACCCTTCGACTGGCGCTGCCATCGAAATCCCTGCAAAGAAAGTGATCAAGCTGGTTGTGGCCAAAGGCCTGACCGACGCTGTGAACAAGTAAGACGCAGCGATAAAAAAAACCGTGCGCCGGAGCAATCCGGGCACGGTTTTTTTGTGCCTGCGATTTTAGGCGCTGGCGAGTGAAACGAGGCTGCGATCCTGTTTCAAATCAACATCAAAAGATCGCAGCGTTCCGCCGCTCCTGCACAGACGCCGCGCAGTGACTCTGCTTTAGCGTGTCCAGCGCTCTTGGCGCCAGATCTGCTGCTCGGATTTGGTCTGGAAGGTCCAGGCGACGAAGCGGCTTTGTTTCTGCCCTTGAGACATCTCCACCACCTGACTTTCCAGTACGCCGGCCTTGTGCAGTGCCGTCTCGATGGCTGGCAGGTTCGAGGCTTTCGACACCAGGGTGCTGAACCACAGCACTTTATGCTGGAAATTCGCGCTCTCGGCGATCAATTGCGTCACGAAACGTGCCTCGCCCCCTTCACACCACAATTCAGCTGACTGCCCACCGAAGTTCAGCACCGGCAGTTTGCGTTTCGGATCGGCGCGGCCCAATGCGCGCCATTTACGCTCGCTGCCCTTGGTCGCTTCGGCCATCGAGGCATGGAACGGCGGGTTACACATGGTCAGGTCAAAGCGTTCGCCAGGTTCCAGCAAGCCCAGCAGGATGTGCTTGGGATTGGTCTGTTGACGCAACTGGATGGCCTTGTTCAACCCGTTGGACTGGACGATGGCTTTGGCAGAAGCAACGGCCGTTGGATCGATTTCCGAGCCAAGGAAGTGCCAGCGGTAGTCGCTGTGACCAATCAGCGGATAAACGCAGTTGGCGCCCATACCGATATCCAGAACATTGACCGACGCACCGCGAGGGATCTTGCCGTCGTTGACGCTGGCCAGGAGGTCAGCCAGGAAATGCACATAATCGGCACGGCCCGGAACCGGTGGACAAAGGTAGTCCGCCGGAATGTCCCAATGAGCAATGCCATAGAACGCCTTGAGCAGCGCCCGGTTGAACACGCGCACCGCGTCCGGGCTGGCGAAGTCGATACTTTCCTTGCCATACGGATTGATGATCACGAACTTCTTCAATTCCGGCGTGCTTTTGATCAGCGCCGGGAAGTCGTAACGACCCTGGTGGCGGTTGCGCGGATGCAGGCTGGCCTTTTCGCGGGGCTCCACGGCTTTGGCCGGGGTCGCGGAGTCAGGCTTCTTGCGCGCAGGTTTGGGTGTGCGGGGGCTGGTCATGGCAGTGGTCGATTCGGGTATGGCTGAAAGTGGCGGGCATTGTCCCACAGTCGATGGGTAGGCGGGGACCTGTAGGAGCAAGGCTTGCCCGCGATGACGATTCCGAAGGCGCCATCGCGGGCAAACCTTGCTCCTACAGAAAAACGGGCTGAATAAAAAAGGGAGACCACATGGGCCTCCCTTTTTCATTGCGATCTGCCGTTACAGGCTGGCAATCCGCGCATGCTGCTCGGCCAACTTGCCCAGAGCCTGTTCGGCTTCGGCCAGTTTGGCGCGTTCTTTCTCGATGACTTCAGCTGGCGCCTTATCAACGAAACCGGCGTTGGACAGTTTGCCGCCGACACGTTGCACTTCGCCTTGCAGACGCTGGATTTCCTTGTCCAGACGCGCGAGCTCTGCGCCTTTGTCGATCAGGCCGGCCATTGGCACCAGCACTTCCATCTCTCCGACCAGAGCGGTAGCGGACAGCGGTGCTTCTTCGCCGGCCGCCAGTACGGTGATCGATTCGAGGCGTGCCAGTTTCTTCAGCAGCGCTTCGTTCTCGGTCAGACGACGCTGATCTTCGGCGCTGACGTTCTTAAGGAACAGCGGCAGCGGTTTGCCCGGGCCGATATTCATCTCGCCACGGATGTTGCGAGTGCCGAGCATCAAGCCCTTGAGCCATTCGATGTCGTCTTCGGCGGCCGGATCGATGCGCGTTTCGTTGGCCACTGGCCAAGGTTGCAGCATGATCGTCTTGCCTTCGATGCCCGCCAGCGGCGCGATACGCTGCCAGATTTCTTCGGTGATGAACGGCATGAACGGGTGCGCCAGACGCAGAGCCACTTCCAGCACGCGAACCAGGGTGCGACGGGTGCCGCGCTGGCGCTCTACCGGCGCGTTTTCGTCCCACAGCACAGGCTTCGACAGTTCCAAATACCAGTCGCAATACTGGTTCCAGATGAACTCGTACAAGGCTTGTGCGGCCAGGTCGAAACGGAACTGGTCGAGCTGACGGGTCACTTCGGCTTCTGTGCGTTGCAGCTGAGAAATGATCCAGCGATCAGCCAGCGAGAGCTCGTAGGCTTCGCCGTTCTGGCCGCAGTCTTCGCCCTTGTCCAGCACGTAGCGCGCGGCGTTCCAGATCTTGTTGCAGAAGTTGCGATAGCCTTCGACGCGGCCCATGTCGAACTTGATGTCACGACCGGTGGACGCCAGCGAGCAGAAGGTGAAGCGCAGGGCGTCGGTGCCGTAGCTGGCGATGCCTTCGGCGAACTCGTCGCGGGTCTGCTTCTCGATCTTCTTCGCCAGTTTCGGCTGCATCAGGCCGGAGGTGCGTTTCTGCACCAGCTGTTCCAGCTCGATACCGTCGATGATGTCCAGCGGGTCCAGGACGTTGCCCTTGGACTTGGACATTTTCTGGCCCTGGCCATCACGCACCAGGCCGTGCACATACACAGTCTTGAACGGAACTTGCGGCGTGCCGTCTTCGTTTTTCACCAAATGCATGGTGAGCATGATCATCCGGGCAACCCAGAAGAAAATGATGTCGAAGCCGGTGACCAGCACGTCGGTGGAATGGAATTTCTTCAGGAATTCGGTCTGTTCCGGCCAGCCGAGGGTGGAGAACGTCCACAGGCCCGAGCTGAACCAGGTGTCGAGAACGTCGTTGTCCTGTTGCAGTGACACGTCCGGACCGAGGTTGTGCTTGGCACGTACTTCGGCTTCGTCGCGACCGACAAAGACCTTGCCCGACTCGTCGTACCAGGCCGGAATGCGGTGGCCCCACCACAGCTGACGGCTGATGCACCAGTCCTGGATGTCGCGCATCCACGAGAAGTACATGTTTTCGTATTGCTTGGGTACGAACTGGATGCGGCCGTCTTCAACGGCGGCAATCGCAGGCTCGGCCAGAGGCTTGGTGGACACGTACCACTGGTCGGTCAGCCAAGGCTCGATGATGGTGCCGGAGCGGTCGCCTTTCGGCACTTTCAGGCCGTGGTCGTCGACGCTGACCAACAGGCCTGCGGCTTCGAACGCAGCAACGATCTGCTTGCGCGCTTCGAAGCGGTCGAGACCGGCATATTCAGCCGGAATCTTGCCATCGATGGTTTCGTTCAGCGTGCCGTCGAGGTTGAACACCTGGCAGGCCGGCAGCACCGCTGCGTTCTTGTCGAAGATGTTCAGCAGCGGCAGATTGTGGCGCTTGCCGACTTCGTAGTCGTTGAAATCGTGGGCCGGGGTAATTTTCACGCAGCCGGTGCCGAATTCAGGGTCGCAGTAATCGTCGGCGATGATCGGGATGCGGCGGCCAACCAGCGGCAACTCGACAAATTTGCCGATCAGGGCTTTGTAGCGTTCATCGTTCGGGTTAACCGCGACGGCGGAGTCGCCGAGCATGGTTTCCGGGCGAGTGGTCGCGACGATCAGGTAGTCATTGCCTTCAGCAGTCTTGGCGCCATCGGCCAGCGGGTACTTCAGGTTCCACAGGAAGCCTTTCTCGTCGTGGTTTTCCACTTCGAGGTCGGAAATCGCCGTGTGCAGCTTGGTGTCCCAGTTGACCAGGCGCTTGCCGCGATAGATCAAACCGTCTTCGTGCAGGCGTACGAAGGCTTCTTTAACGGCTTCCGAGAGGCCATCGTCCATGGTGAAGCGCTCGCGGCTCCAGTCCACGGACGATCCGAGGCGACGGATCTGACGGCTGATGTTGCCGCCGGATTCATCCTTCCATTCCCAGACTTTCTCGAGGAATTTTTCACGGCCCAGGTCGTGGCGATTCTGGCCTTTGGCTTCGAGCTGACGCTCCACCAGCATCTGCGTGGCGATACCGGCGTGGTCGGTGCCCGGCTGCCACAGGGTGTTGCGACCCTGCATGCGACGGAAACGGATCAGGGCGTCCATGATCGCGTTGTTGAAACCGTGACCCATGTGCAGGCTGCCGGTGACGTTCGGCGGCGGGATCATGATGGTGTAGGACTCGCCCGCGCCTTGCGGGGCGAAGTAATTCTCTGACTCCCAGGTGTTGTACCAGGAAGTTTCAATGGCGTGCGGCTGGTAGGTCTTATCCATGCGCGGCGGGACCCTATTGGCATTTATTCAGGAAAAGCCGGGAAGTATAGCGGGGATGAGCGGATGCGCGTAGAGCGAGGTGACAATGGGTGGGGGAAAAGTTGAGTTGTGTTTTGTCAGTGAGGGCCCCATCGCTGGCAAGCCAGCTCCCACAGGTTATGTGTCGTATTGCTATTTTGTGAACGACACCAAACCCTGTGGGAGCGGGCTTGCCCGCGATAGCGATCTGTCAGGTGATCTGATTCAAATCGTTATGCCGTGTTTCCTTCAGGCACAGCACGGCAATCAAACTCAGCACCGCCGCCCCGGACACATACCCGCCGACATAACTCAAACCACCCATCGCCACCAGCTTCTGCGCGAAGAACGGCGCCGCCGAGGCCCCGACAATGCCGCCCAGGTTGTAGGCCGCCGACGCGCCGGTATAGCGCACGTGGGTTGGAAACAGTTCCGGCAGCAGGGCACCCATGGGTGCAAACGTCACGCCCATCAGGAACAGTTCGATGCACAGGAACAGTGCCACGCCCCAGGTCGAGCCCTGTGTCAGCAATGGCTCCATCAGGAAACCGGACAGAATCGCCAGTACGCCGCCGATGATCAGCACCGGTTTGCGTCCGTAGCGATCACTGGCCCACGCCGACAGCGGGGTAGCGGCGGCCATGAACAGCACGGCGAAGCACAGCAGTCCAAGGAAGGTTTCACGGCTGTAGCCGAGTGTCGCCACGCCGTAGCTCAGCGAAAACACCGTCGAGATGTAAAACAGCGCGTAACACACCACCATGGCACCAGCACCCAGCAGAACGGGAACCCAGTATTGGCTGAACAGCTCGACCAACGGGATTTTCACTCTTTCCTGGCGGGCCATGGCATTGGCGAATACCGGGGTCTCATGCAGCTTGAGGCGTACGTACAGACCCACCATCACCAGCGCGGCGCTGAGCAGGAACGGAATCCGCCAGCCCCACGAGCGGAACTGTTCATCATTCAGCGTCATGGCCAGGGTCAGGAACAAACCGTTCGCCGCAAGAAAGCCAATCGAAGGCCCGAGCTGTGGAAACATGCCGAACCAGGCGCGTTTGCCTTTGGGGGCGTTCTCCGTGGCGAGCAAAGCTGCGCCGCCCCATTCGCCGCCCAATCCCAGGCCTTGGCCGAACCGCAGCACGCAGAGCAGGATCGGCGCCCAAGCGCCAATGCTGTCGTAACCCGGCAGCACGCCGATCAGCGTGGTACACACGCCCATCAGCAGGAGAGAGGCGACCAGGGTCGATTTGCGGCCGATGCGATCGCCGAAGTGACCGAACAATGCCGACCCCAAGGGGCGCGCAAGGAATGCGATGCCGAATGTGAGAAAGGCCGAAAGCATCTGGGCCGTGCCGGACGTCTGCGGAAAGAACACCGGACCGATCACCAGCGCTGCTGCGGTGGCGTAAACGTAGAAGTCGTAGAACTCGATGGCAGTGCCGATGAAGCTCGCGGTGGCCACGCGGGTGGCGGAGTTCGTCGGTTGCGCAGGTGCGTCGTCGTAAGTCGTGCTGGTTGTCATGCGGTTATCCCTGACAGTCATGTGCCCCAGTGGAGCGAATTATTATGGTCGAGAACCCAGGGATGTGGGTGAAGGCACGGTCGCTGTTCCAGGTAGGAACAGTCGTCGGTTTGCTGCGGAGTTTGCCGATGGTCGGGCCGGAACTTGCGGTGTGCGGGGTAAGCACTGGGCCGGCGAGGCTTGGGTAAGCGCCTTGATTATAGGAAGGTGGCTAACGATTCAACAAGAGGCGAAAACGCGCTTAATTGACGGCGGCCGCGACGGGGGCTGGGCCGGTGTGCCAGATCAATACCCGGGTGACACGATTGTCTTCGGTCTCAAGGATTTCCAGGCGATAACGACCGATTTTCAGGCATACCGCGCTCTCTGGAATGGTTTCCAGCGCTTCAGTCACCAGACCGTTGAGGGTTTTCGGGCCGTCGCTTGGCAGATGCCAGCCGAGGCTCTTGTTCAGCTCGCGGATTGACGCAGCACCATCGATCACCAGGCGGCCATCGGCCTGTGGATGAATGTGCGGATTATTGAGGCTTTGCTGGCT
Source organism: Pseudomonas sp. MAG733B (assembly GCF_036884845.1). Taxonomy (NCBI): domain Bacteria; kingdom Pseudomonadati; phylum Pseudomonadota; class Gammaproteobacteria; order Pseudomonadales; family Pseudomonadaceae; genus Pseudomonas; species Pseudomonas sp. MAG733B. Next base: position 6,023,394 of record NZ_CP145732.1, on the reverse strand, counting down.
TTCGAACTCGCCGACGATTTCTTCGAGAATATCTTCCAGGGTCACGATGCCGAGCACTTCGCCGTACTCGTCCACCACCATGCCCAGGCGACGCTGCTGCTTGTGGAAGTTCAGCAGTTGCAGTTGCAACGGGGTGCTTTCCGGTACGAAGTAAGGTTCGCGGCTGGCCGCCATCAGCGCTTCCAGGGTCAGGCTGCCATCGGGGAGCAAGTGGCCGATTTGCCGGGTGTTGAGCACCGCTTCGACCTGGTTGATATCGCTGTGGAACACCGGCAGGCGAGTGCGGGTGTTTTTGCGCAATTGCTCGATGATGTCCTCGATCGGGTCGTCGAGGTTGATCCCGTCGACTTCACTGCGCGGTACCAGAATGTCGTTGACCGTGATGTTGTCCAGCGCATGGATGCCTGGCAATGGATGCTGGCGATGGACTGCAGGCTCGCGATCGTCATGCTGGTCGTTCGGCGGCTCGTCTTCGCTCTGCTGGACGACTTTGGCCTTGCGGGCAAACGGGCGCATCAGCAGTTGGCTGAAGTTGTTGAGCAACCAGGCTGCCGGGTAAACGATTTTCAGCGGTATGCGCAGCAGGTTGTTGCCAAAGGCGAGGATTGCATCCGGATGGCGGACGGCGAGGGCGCGCGGCAAATAATCGGCAAACACCAACAGGATGGCGGTCGCGCCGAGGCAGGCTGCCCATGGACCGTTTTCGGCCCAGGTGAAAATCGCCAGCAGGGTGCAGATAACTACCACCAATGCGCGACAGAGGGTATTGCAGAAGATCAGGCTGTCGAGCGGGAAGCTCAGTCTGGCCAGCGGCTTGTCGCTAGAACGGGAAGCGTTGCGCTTGGCCAGCAAGTGTTGATGCGCGGCTTCAATGGCGGAAAACAGCCCCGACCATAAAGTCAGCAGGACCACTACGGCGATCATCGGCCCTAAGGGCAATTCGTCCATTAATGCCGCCCGTCAGATGTGCAGGATGTATTCACGAACCAGCTTGCTGCCGAAATACGCCAGCATCAGCAGGCAGAATCCGGCGAGGGTCCAGCGAATGGCCTTGTGTCCGCGCCAGCCGAGGCGGTTACGGCCCCAGAGCAACACGCTGAAGACGATCCAGGCCAGGCAGGCCAGCAAGGTTTTGTGCACCAGATGTTGCGCGAACAGGTTGTCGACGAACAGCCATCCGGAGATCAGCGACATCGACAACAGCGTCCAGCCGGCCCACAGGAAACCGAACAGCAGGCTTTCCATGGTTTGCAGCGGCGGGAAGTTCTTGATCAGCCCGGACGGGTGCTTGTGCTTTAGCTGATGGTCCTGAAGGAGCAGGAGCAGCGACTGGAATACCGCAATGGTGAACATGCCGTAGGCGAGGATCGACAATAGTATGTGGGCCAGGATGCCCGGCGCCTCGTCGATGATCTGCACCGTGCCGGCAGGGGCGAACTGCGCCAGCAGCACGGTCGCGGCCCCGAGCGGGAACAGCAAGACCAGCAGGTTTTCCACCGGAATGCGTGAACACGCGATCAGGGTCAGGGCGATGACCGCTGCGGCAATCAGGCTGGCGGCGCTGAAGAAATCCAGGCCCAGGCCGATCGGTGTCAACAGGTGGGCGAACAGGCTGGCGCTGTGGGCCAGCACGGCAAGCACACCGAGCGTGACCAGCAGGCGTTTGTTCGCCTTGGCGCAGTTGGCCAGGCGAGTGCCTTGATAGAAAGTCGCAGCGGCATATAAACAAGCGGCGGCGAGGGTGGTAAGCGAACTGGGTGACAAGGGGAGCATAAGTCCTGTTAGGCAAGCCCGAAAGGCGCTGAGTTTGGCATAGAACCCACGCAGCACGAAAGACCACGCAAGCTGACGACGAGGTGTCCGCCGGACGCAGTCTTCGCTATAATCCGCGACCTGCCCACGCCGCAGGCTCGCCGAGCACATGTTTAGTCCGGTCCGGGCCGCCATTATCCCGGTCTACACAGGGCCTGAAAGGATCGCGCAATGTTTGAAAACTTAACCGACCGTCTCTCGCAGACGCTGCGCCATGTCACCGGCAAGGCGAAGCTGACCGAGGACAACATCAAAGACACCCTGCGCGAAGTGCGCATGGCGTTGCTCGAAGCCGACGTCGCCCTGCCGGTGGTCAAGGACTTCGTCAATTCGGTCAAGGAACGTGCCGTCGGCACCGAAGTGTCGCGCAGCCTGACACCGGGCCAGGCCTTCGTGAAGATCGTCCAGGCCGAACTCGAAAGCCTGATGGGCGCGGCCAACGAAGATTTGAACCTGAGCGCCGTGCCGCCAGCGGTCATTCTGATGGCCGGTTTGCAAGGTGCGGGTAAAACCACCACCGCCGGCAAGCTCGCGCGCTTCCTTAAAGAGCGCAAGAAGAAGTCGGTCATGGTCGTGTCCGCGGACGTTTACCGTCCGGCGGCGATCAAGCAGCTGGAAATGCTGGCTGGTGAAGTTGGCGTTACCTTCTTCCCATCCGACCTGAGCCAGAAGCCGGTCGAGATCGCGCAAGCGGCTATTAAGGAAGCAAAACTCAAATTCATCGACGTGGTCATCGTCGATACCGCCGGCCGCCTGCACATCGATGAAGAGATGATGGGCGAGATCAAGGCGCTGCATGCCGCGATCAATCCGGTCGAAACCCTGTTCGTGGTCGACGCCATGACCGGCCAAGACGCCGCCAACACGGCCAAGGCCTTTGGCGATGCGCTGCCACTGACCGGTGTGATCCTGACCAAGGTCGACGGCGACGCCCGTGGCGGTGCCGCGCTGTCGGTGCGTGCCATCACCGGCAAGCCGATCAAGTTCATCGGTATGGGCGAGAAGAGCGAAGCGCTCGACCCGTTCCACCCTGAGCGTATTGCTTCGCGCATCCTCGGCATGGGCGACGTGCTCAGCCTGATCGAGCAGGCGGAAGCGACCCTTGACAAGGACAAGGCCGACAAACTGGCCAAGAAGCTGAAGAAGGGCAAAGGCTTCGACCTCGAAGACTTCCGCGATCAGCTGCAACAGATGAAGAACATGGGCGGCCTCGGCGGCCTCATGGACAAGCTGCCGAACATGGGCGGCGTGAACCTGGCGCAAATGGGCAATGCCCAGACTGCGGCAGAGAAGCAGTTCAAGCAGATGGAAGCCATCATCAACTCCATGACCCCGGCCGAGCGCCGCGACCCTGAGCTGATCAGCGGTTCGCGCAAACGCCGCATCGCCATGGGTTCCGGCACGCAGGTGCAGGACATCGGTCGCTTGATCAAGCAGCACAAGCAGATGCAGAAGATGATGAAGAAGTTCTCCGCGAAAGGCGGAATGGCCAAGATGATGCGCGGCATGGGTGGCATGCTACCCGGCGGCGGCATGCCGAAAATGTAAAGAATCCGCGCCGGCCATCAGGTCGGCGCTGCCCCGCACGGACGTGGGATACACAGCAAACCCGCACTTGGCGGGAGCTGACCGGCCGTTTTCAACGACGGCTCTATAGCAAATCTGCATGGCGACCGATAGGCCGCCGGAAAAAGTCATTTGCAAAAGTCCGGATATTCCTTAGAATATGCGGCCTTTCGGGCACCTATGCCCGCTGTGCCTTTAGATTTGCAGCACCGACTACAGGAACGATGTTCACATGCTAACAATCCGTCTTGCCCTTGGCGGCTCCAAAAAGCGCCCGTTTTACCACTTGACCGTAACCGACAGCCGCAACCCGCGCGACGGTTCGCACAAGGAACAGGTTGGTTTCTTCAACCCTGTTGCTCGTGGTCAAGAAGTCCGTCTGTCCGTGAACCAAGAGCGCGTAGCCTACTGGCTGAGCGTTGGTGCACAACCTTCTGAGCGCGTTGCTCAGTTGTTGAAGGAATCTGCTAAGGCTGCGGCCTGAGCAATATGAACGCGACGCCAGCTGTTGCTGATGATTTGATCGTTATCGGCAAGATTTACTCGGTTCACGGCGTTCGCGGCGAAGTGAAGGTGTACTCCTTTACTGATCCGATTAAGAACCTGCTGGATTACAAAACCTGGACGCTCAAGCGTGACGGCAATGTAAAGCAGGTAGAGCTGGTCAGCGGACGCGGGAACGACAAGTTCCTGGTCGCAAAGCTCAAGGGTCTCGATGATCGTGAAGAAGCTCGTCTTCTGGCCGGTTATGAGATCTGCGTGCCGCGCAACCTGTTCCCTGAACTGACCGACGGCGAGTACTACTGGTACCAGCTGGAAGGTCTCAAGGTCATCGACACCCTCGGACAACTGTTCGGGAAGATCGATCACCTGCTGGAGACCGGCTCGAATGATGTAATGGTGGTCAAGCCTTGCGCTGGCAGCCTGGATGATCGCGAACGCCTGTTGCCGTATACCGAGCAATGCGTGTTGGCCATCGACCTGGCAGCAGGCGAGATGAAGGTGGATTGGGACGCGGACTTCTAAGCGTGGCTAACTTGCGCGTAGAAGTGATCAGTTTGTTTCCCGAGATGTTCTCCGCCATCAGCGAGTACGGCATCACCAGTCGGGCGGTGAAACAGGGGCTCTTGCAGCTCACCTGTTGGAACCCGCGAGACTACACGACGGATCGACATCACACTGTGGATGATCGCCCATTTGGCGGTGGTCCGGGCATGGTGATGAAGATCAAGCCCCTGGAAGATGCTCTGGTTCAGGCCAAGGCAGCAGCCGGGGAGGGAGCGAAGGTAATTTACCTGTCCCCCCAAGGCCGTCAACTGACTCAGTCGGCGGTACGCGAGTTGGCGAATCTGGATGCATTGATCCTGATTGCCGGCCGCTATGAAGGCATTGACGAGCGTTTTATTGATGCTCATGTCGATGAAGAGTGGTCGATTGGCGACTATGTACTGTCTGGCGGCGAGCTGCCGGCGATGGTCCTGATCGATGCGGTTACACGACTGCTGCCTGGAGCTTTAGGGCATGCGGACTCCGCCGAGGAAGATTCCTTTACGGATGGTTTGCTGGATTGCCCGCACTACACCCGACCGGAGGTGTATGCGGATCAGCGTGTTCCCGACGTATTGCTAAGTGGCAATCACGCGCACATCCGGCGTTGGCGTTTACAGCAGTCCCTTGGTCGGACCTATGAACGACGCGCCGATCTTCTGGAAAGCCGCTCGCTTTCTGGAGAAGAGAAGAAGCTGCTCGAGGAATACATCCGCGAGCGGGACGATAGTTAACAACGTATCGATGGTAAATCCGACGATTTACCTTAGGAGCACAGCATGACTAACAAAATCATCCTTGCACTCGAAGCAGAGCAGATGACCAAAGAGATCCCTACCTTTGCACCGGGCGACACCATTGTCGTTCAGGTAAAAGTAAAGGAAGGCGACCGTTCGCGTCTGCAAGCGTTCGAAGGTGTTGTTATCGCCAAGCGTAACCGCGGCGTAAACAGTGCATTCACCGTTCGTAAAATCTCCAACGGTGTTGGCGTAGAGCGTACTTTCCAGACCTACTCCCCGCAGATCGACAGCATGGCTGTTAAACGTCGCGGTGACGTACGTAAAGCCAAGCTGTACTACCTGCGCGACCTGTCGGGTAAAGCAGCTCGCATCAAGGAAAAACTGGCTTAAGTCCAGCTTCCGATGCAGAAAAAAGCAGCCTGCGGGCTGCTTTTTTGTTGCCTGCGATTTAGTAATGCTGAAAAAGATCACAGCCTTCGGCAGCTCCTACAGGATGAATGCAGAGTCCGTGTAGGAGCTGCCGAAGGCTGCGATCTTTTGGGATCACTCCGTCTCGGGCTGAATCAACGCCAGCAACGTCCACCCCGCCGCAGGCTTGAGCGAGCTATCCGGCGTCACCACATGCACCCAGCCACTGTCATCGCGCAGGAACAGCAAGGTCGCGCGATCGCCATGCAGCATCCGGTAATCCTCCCAGCCGAAACCATCCGTCAACGTCGTGCTGTACAGCTCGGCACTCTGACTGAGCTGACTGGCGAATTTGCCGTAGGTCAGCGCCTCACTGCCCAGTTGATTGCCACGATGTTCCAGGCTTGTCCGATGTTTGTCGGTGCGACGGCTTTCCTGGCCGCTGGCCAGGCCGAACATCCGCTGATGGCCAAAGTCGTGACGGAAACGCATCAGCGCCAGTGTGTTCATTTCGCCTGACGGTGACAGCGCCAACAAATGTCCGAGCCCCACCAGATCCAGATGCGCATCGGCATGTTGAGAGGCCGGGTTGCCGAAATAAGTCGGTAGGCCTTCCATACGTGCCGCTCGAATGTTCTCCCAGCTCGAGTCGGTCAGCAGTACGCGGCTGCCCAGCTGTTGCAGCGCCTTGCCCAGCGTGCGAGCCGGCCCATTGGCGCCGATGATGAGGAAGCCGCTCGGCGCCGGCTCAGCCACCTTCAGCAAGCGCGCCAATGGCCGCGCCGTCGCACTTTGCAGTACCACGGTGCCGATGATGACGGCGAAGGTCAGCGGCACCAGCAGCAGCGCGCCTTCGTGACCGGCCTCGTGCAAGCGAATCGCAAATATCGCCGACACCGCTGCCGCGACGATACCGCGAGGCGCGATCCATCCCAGCAGCGCCCGTTCGCGCCAGCTCAGGCTTGAGCCCGCGGTAGAAATCAGCACATTCAAGGGGCGGGCAATCAGTTGAATCACCAGTAGCAGAATCAGCACCAAAGGCCCGAGACCGATCATGGCGTTCAGGTCCAGTCGAGCTGCCAGCAGAATGAACAACCCGGAAATCAGCAGGACAGTTAGGTTTTCCTTGAAGTGCAGGATGTGCCGCACATCCACGCCTTTCATGTTGGCCAGCCACATGCCCATCAGCGTCACGGCCAGCAAGCCGGATTCGTGCATCACCTCGTTGGCGATGATGAATATCCCCAGCACAGCCGCGAGCGCTGCCAGGTTGTGCAGGTATTCCGGCAGCCACTGGCGGCGAATCAGAGTGCCGAGCAACCAGCCACCAAAAATGCCGAACAGACTGCCGCACAGAATCACGCCACTAAAGGTCAGCAAACTTTCCTTGAGCCCGTGGCCCTCGGCACTGGCGATGATGAAGCTGTAGACGACCACCGCCAGCAACGCGCCGATCGGGTCGATGACGATGCCTTCCCAGCGCAGAATGTTGGCAATCGAGGCTTTCGGGCGCACGACGCGCAGCATCGGCACGATCACGGTCGGCCCGGTGACCAGCGTCAGGCTGCCGAAGAGAATGGCCAGCATCCAGTCGAATCCCAGCAGCCAGTGAGTGGCGAGAGCGATGACTACCCAGGTCGAGAGCGCACCAATGGTGACCAGTCGGTGAACGACGCTGCCAATCTCGCGCCACTCCGACAAGTGCAGCGTCAGGCTGCCTTCGAACAGAATCAGCGCCACCGCCAGCGACACCAGCGGCATCAGCAATGGGCCGAACATTTCCTGTGGATCAAGCAGATGCAACACCGGGCCGAACAAAACCCCGGTCAACAACAGAAACAGAATCGCCGGTAGCTTCAGGCGCCACGCCAGCCATTGGCACCCCAGTGCCGCCGCGCCAATTCCGCCAAATGCCAACAAAATCTGCTGTTCGCTCATTGCTGCTCCCTGTTCCTTGAATTTGCAGGCTATGAAAGACTAGCGGTCGTATCTACCGTTCACGTTGATTTTTTTTGCGGCAGTCCCAAGGCTGCGCGTTTGAGTGCCCATGCCTGCCATCGATCATCCACTGATAGACCAATTCCTCGACGCCCTCTGGCTGGAGAAAGGACTTTCCGACAACACCCGTGATGCCTATCGCAGCGACCTGGCCCTGTTCAACGGCTGGTTGCAGGAGAAGGGACTGGAACTGGTGAACGCGGGCCGGGAGTTGATTCTTGATCACCTGGCTTGGCGCCTGGAGCAAAACTACAAACCCCGTTCCACTGCGCGATTTCTCTCCGGTGTACGAGGCTTTTATCGCTATTTACTGCGGGAAAAGCTGATCGCCGTCGATCCGACCCTTCGCGTCGACATGCCACAGCTCGGTAGGCCGTTGCCTAAATCGTTGTCGGAAGCTGACGTGGAAGCACTGCTCAAGGCGCCGGACCTGAGCGAGGCGATCGGCCAGCGTGATCGCGCCATGCTCGAAGTGCTTTACGCCTGTGGCCTGCGGGTAACCGAGTTGATCAGCCTGACGCTGGAGCAGGTCAATTTACGTCAAGGTGTGCTGCGAGTGATGGGCAAGGGCAGCAAGGAGCGGCTGGTGCCGATGGGCGAGGAGGCGATTGTCTGGGTCGAGCGCTACATGCGCGATGCCCGCAGCGAACTCCTCGGCGGACGCCCAAGCGATGTGATGTTCCCCAGCCTGCGCGGCGAGCAGATGACCCGGCAGACGTTCTGGCACCGCATCAAGCATCAGGCCAAGGTCGCGGGGATCGGCAAGTCGCTGTCGCCGCACACGTTGCGTCATGCGTTCGCTACGCACTTGCTCAACCACGGTGCGGATTTGCGGGTGGTGCAGATGCTGTTGGGCCACAGTGACCTGTCCACAACTCAGATCTATACCCATGTCGCCCGGGCGCGATTGCAGGATTTGCATGCCAAACACCACCCGCGCGGTTGACCGTTAATGTCTTGCGTCAGCCGCATTCGGCCACGCCGGCCTTATGTGATAGGCTTTGCCGGTTTGCACGATGGGCGGTTATGACCCGGTGTTTTGGTACCGGCGTTCTGGTCGTCCCATTTGTCCGCCTTCAGGAGTTCTCATGCGTCTGACCCAGATTTTCGCCGCCGCAGCCATTGCGTTGGTCAGCACCTTTGCCGTCGCCGATGACGCGGCCGACAAAGCCATTCGTAAAAGCCTGGAAAACCTCCAGCTCGAAGTGCCGGTAGAGACCATCACCGCCAGTCCGCTGCCAGGCCTGTACGAAGTCAAACTCAAGGGCAGCCGCGTGCTGTACGCCAGCGCCGACGGCCAATATGTCGTTCAGGGCTACATGTTCCAGCTCAAGGACGGCAAACCGGTCAACCTGACCGAGAAGACTGAACGCCTGGGCATCTCCAAACTGGTCAACGACATCCCGGTTGCCGAAACCGTGGTGTACCCGGCCATCGGCGAAACAAAGTCGCACATCACCGTATTCACCGACACCACCTGTCCGTACTGCCACAAACTCCACGCCGAGATCCCGGAGCTGAACAAGCGCGGCATCGAAGTGCGTTATGTGGCGTTCCCGCGTCAGGGCCTGGGCTCGCCGGGTGATGAACAACTGCAAGCGGTGTGGTGCTCGAAAGACAAGAAAGCGGCCATGGATAAAATGGTCGACGGCAAGGAAATCAAGGCCGCCAAGTGCGATAACCCGGTTTCCAAGCAGTTCGCCCTCGGTCAGTCGATCGGCGTGAACGGCACACCGGCCATCGTTTTGGCCGACGGTCAGGTCATTCCGGGCTACCAGCCTGCGCCACAAGTCGCCAAACTGGCGCTGGGCGCGAAGTAAAATTCGCATCGTCACGGTCAGCCATTGACGAGCATGGTCCGGCAGCGACATCGCCGGGCCATTAATAGAGAGCCGCGAGCATGCGGCTGTTTTCACGGCCGGCCTTGAGTCGGCCGTTTTATGGGGAGTTCACAGTGAAACCGGTCAAAGTAGGCATCTGTGGGTTAGGGACCGTCGGTGGCGGTACCTTCAACGTACTTCAGCGTAACGCCGAGGAAATTGCTCGTCGTGCCGGGCGTGGGATCGAAGTGGCTCAAATTGCCATGCGCACGCCAAAGCCTCAGTTCCAAACGACCGGTATTGCGATTACCAACGATGTCTTTGAAGTGGCCACGAACCCTGAGATCGACATCGTCATAGAGCTGATGGGCGGCTATACCGTTGCCCGCGAGCTGGTACTCAAGGCCATCGAGAATGGCAAGCATGTGGTCACCGCGAACAAGGCGCTTATCGCTGTTCACGGTAATGAAATTTTCGCCAAGGCTCGCGAGAAGGGCGTGATCGTTGCGTTCGAGGCGGCGGTAGCTGGTGGCATTCCGGTGATCAAGGCGATCCGTGAAGGCCTGTCCGCCAACCGTATCAACTGGGTCGCCGGCATCATCAACGGCACCGGCAACTTCATCCTGACGGAAATGCGCGAGAAGGGTCGCACCTTCGAAGACGTATTGGCCGAAGCCCAGGCTCTGGGTTACGCCGAAGCCGATCCGACCTTCGACGTTGAAGGCATCGACGCAGCCCACAAGCTGACGATCCTGGCTTCGATTGCATTCGGCATCCCGCTGCAATTCGACAAGGCTTACACCGAAGGCATCACCAAGCTGACCACCGCTGACGTGAACTACGCCGAAGCGCTGGGCTATCGCATCAAGCACCTGGGCGTGGCGCGCAGCACCGCTGCCGGTATCGAACTGCGCGTGCACCCGACGCTGATCCCGGCTGATCGCTTGATCGCCAACGTCAACGGCGTGATGAACGCGGTGATGGTCAATGGCGATGCTGCCGGTTCGACGCTGTTCTACGGCGCCGGCGCCGGCATGGAGCCGACCGCTTCGTCGGTAATCGCCGACCTGGTGGACGTGGTTCGCGCCATGACCTCCGACCCGGAAAACCGCGTGCCGCACCTGGCCTTCCAGCCGGATTCGCTGTCGGCGCACCCGATCCTGCCGATCGAAGCCTGCGAAAGCGCCTACTACCTGCGCATCCAGGCCAAGGACCATCCGGGCGTGCTGGCCCAGGTGGCGAGCATCCTCTCGGAGCGCGGGATCAACATCGAGTCGATCATGCAGAAGGAAGCCGAGGAGCACGACGGCCTGGTGCCGATGATCCTGCTGACCCACCGCGTGCTGGAGCAGCGCATCAACGACGCGATCGCCGCCCTGGAAGCCTTGGCGGGCGTGGTCGGTCCGGTCGTACGGATCCGTGTCGAGCACCTTAACTAAGCCGTTATCGTTCACCGGGCCAGCGTGCTGGCCCGGCATTACGAACACTGTCCATTGGAGTCAGTCATGCGTTACATCAGTACCCGCGGCCAGGCACCGGCCCTGAATTTCGAAGACGTCCTGCTGGCCGGTCTTGCTACCGACGGCGGTCTGTACGTCCCGGAAAGCCTGCCTCGTTTCACCCAGGAAGAAATCGCTTCCTGGGCCGGCCTGCCGTATCACGAGCTGGCTTTCCGCGTCATGCGCCCGTTCGTTACCGGCAGCATTCCTGATGCCGATTTCAAAAAGATTCTTGAAGAAACCTATGGCGTGTTCGCCCACAGCGCCGTGGCGCCGCTGCGTCAGCTGAACGGCAACGAATGGGTGCTGGAGCTGTTCCACGGCCCGACCCTGGCGTTCAAGGACTTCGCCCTGCAACTGCTCGGTCGCTTGCTCGACTACGTGTTGGAAAAGCGCGGCGAGCGCGTGGTGATCGTCGGCGCCACCTCCGGTGACACCGGTTCGGCCGCCATCGAAGGCTGCAAGCATTGCGAAAACGTCGACATCTTCATCCTGCATCCGCACAACCGCGTATCGGAAGTGCAGCGCCGGCAGATGACCACCATTTTCGGTGAGAACATCCACAACATCGCCATCGAAGGCAACTTCGATGACTGCCAGGAAATGGTCAAGGCGAGCTTCGCCGACCAGGGCTTCCTCAAGGGCACTCGCCTGGTGGCCGTGAACTCGATCAACTGGGCGCGGATCATGGCCCAGATCGTTTACTACTTCCACGCAGCCCTGCAACTGGGTGGCCCGGCGCGCTCGGTGTCGTTCTCGGTGCCGACCGGCAACTTCGGCGACATCTTCGCCGGTTACCTGGCGCGCAACATGGGCCTGCCGATCAACCAGTTGATCGTCGCCACCAACCGCAACGACATCCTGCACCGCTTCATGAGCGGCAACCAGTACGTCAAGGAAACCCTGCACGCCACGTTGTCGCCATCAATGGACATCATGGTCTCGTCGAACTTCGAACGCCTGCTGTTCGACCTGCACGGTCGCAACGGCGCAGCGATTGCCGGTTTGATGGACAGCTTCAAGCAAGGCGGCGGTTTCAGCGTCGAGCAAGAGCGCTGGACCGAAGCCCGCAAACTGTTCGACTCGCTGGCCGTGGATGATGCACAAACCTGCGAAACCATCGCCGAAGTCTACGAGCAGACCGGCGAAGTGCTGGACCCGCACACCGCCATCGGCGTCAAGGCCGCGCGCGAATGCCGTCGCAGCCTGGATATCCCGATGGTCATCCTCGGTACGGCGCATCCGGTCAAATTCCCGGACGCCGTGGAGAAAGCCGGTGTAGGAAAAGCACTCGAACTCCCTGTACATCTTTCTGATTTGTTTGAGCGAGACGAGCGTTGCACCGTGTTGCCGAACGACCTGAAAGCCGTGCGGGCCTTTGTCAGTCAGCATGGCAACCGCGGTAAGCCTTTGTAACCGGCAAAACCTGTCACACATTGAAGCCCGTCTCCTGACGGGCTTTGTTGTTTTTGCATGCCACACTGGCCGGGAAATCGCCTATTGAGGACGGGCGGACCGAGCGCAAGGATGTGGTAATGCCGTATTTCGCAGTGTTGATGCCAGCCTTGAGCTGGATGTTTTTGGTTGCGCTCCTGGGGCTGAGCCTGGGGGCGATGGCGGCGCAATTGGTAGCGTATGAAACTGACATGACGGCTACCGGGCCTCTGATCGAGCTCGATCCGCAGGAACGCCAGTGGTTGGCGGAGCATTCGCCAGTTGTCGTCGCGTCGACACAATACCCTTTGTATCTGTTCAAGGACGAACGCGGTCATTGGAGTGGTTTCCATCACGATGTACTGGAGCGCATCAGCGCCATGACAGGGTTGCAGTTTGTCTACGACGAGACATTTTCCACCGAGCAGTTGCTCGGTCGTCTGGAAAGCGGCGCTGCCGATATGAGCACGATGCTGTCCATGAACGACGAACGCAGGGCATTTCTCGATTTCAGTCATGCCTTCGGCGGCACTGGCTGGGTGTTTGTCGGGCATGCAGAGGCTCCCGCTGTGCAGTCGCTGGAGCAATTGGCGAAAAAGGTGCTGGTGCTGCCGACGCGGCATGCGCTGGAGGCCGTGATTCGTCGCGACCACCCGTCTATCGAATTGCGTTCAGTAAAGACTCACGCTGAAGCCCGGGCATTGGTCGAGAGCGGCGAAGCGTACGCGACCATCGACAATGAAATCGGAGCGCGACTCTATCCGTCAGGGCGGCTCAGGGTGAGTGAAACGATGGAGGGCAAATGGGATGCTGATTATCTGGCAGTGCACAAAGATCAGCCGCAGCTGTTGAGCATTCTCAGCAAAGCACTGGAGGCTTTTCCGCCTGCCGAACTGCAAGCCATTCGCCAGAAATGGTTTTATGAGATTGCGCCCGCAACGACTCCCTCAATCTGGTCGGGGGTTACCGGGCGGGTTTGCTGGAGTGTGTTGATCGTCAGCCTGTTCGCGCTGATATCGCTGATCTGGAATCGTCGACTGGCCACTGTAATCGAGCAGCGTAAGGGTGCCGAGAGTGGTCTTCGCGATCAGTTGGCGTTCCAGCACACGTTGATGGACGCAATGCCTGACCCAGTGTTTGTTCGAGACCGGCAAGGACGTTTGCTCATGTGCAACAAAAGCTATGAGGAGAGCCTGTCAGCCCGTTTTGATCAGATGCAGGGACGACTGTTGATCGAACTTGAAGTCTTGCCCAAAGAAACCGCCGAGCTCTTGCATGCCGAGTTCATGACTCAGTTGAGCACGCGCAAATCACGGTTCAGCGAGCGGCAATTGCTGTTCAAGCATGGCCTCAGAGACATCTATCAATGGACGGTGCCGTTTTACAGTGCCGATGGTCAATTGCGAGGGTTGTTGGGGGGATGGATCGATATCGGTCAGCGAACCCGACAGACGTGACGCGCCTGTTTTTTCTCTGTCATCTTTGCCGTGCATGCTCTTTTGACTCGAGGCGCGGATTGTCCCGCGCTCGGTATCCAGAACTTTCTTCTCGGGCCGGCGGTCATTTACTGTAGACACGCCCCAGGCACTTTGTTTTCGGACTATTGAGTGGTGATCGAGATGGAAAGTATCAGTCTCTTGCTCGGTGAGGCTCTGAGCCCGTACCAGGTGACATTGACCCCGTCAGGCCTTCATGGCGAATGCCGGGTGACATTGACGAACGCGACCGGTGCAGTGGTGGTCGACCGGGAGTTCAGTCAGGCGCAGTTGATCGACAAGCGTTCGTTGACCGATGTGGTCGATGGTTTGCATCGCGATGTGTTGATTGCTGAAGGACGCCTGGAGCCTTGTGTGATCGCGGCGTTGCGCAATGCCGCTCAGGACCGGCTGCTGGCCAGCCGAAACTGAATTGAATTTTGTGGGAACCTTCCTGCACCCAGGTCAGTCAGACCCTTTACCAGCAAGATCAAGCATTGTGCTCCGGTGCTTGTAGCTTGCTGCTACGGGTCTTTATGTAGACCACGTTTAACCCCGAGTCGTCTCCCCACTTCTCGGGGTTTCTTTTTGCCCGGTTTTTTTCACTGCCCGGCCTGTTGCTCGAAAAATGCTTTGGAAGCTTCCAGGTATTCGCTGCGACTTTCCGGGTCGAGCCAAGCCGCGTAGGCCTCGCTCAGGTGATCGCGGGGCAGGGCGCGCAGCAGTTGGTTGATCTCGATGATCGCCTGTCGGCCTTGCGGCGTGTTGGTGCAGCCGATGTATCCGGACAGGTATTTGCCTGTGCCGCGGATCGGGAAGAACTGCAATTCATTCTCGGCGATCCCTTGCTGTTGCGCCTGGTAGCGGATTTCCGGGCGATAGCCCAACAGCAGTTGCAAGCGTCCAAGGCGTTGCATTTGCAGCAGACTGCCCAAGGCGTCATTGCCGTAATGGCGTGTCAGCACCTTGGGCGGCGCCTGTTTGAGCAAGGTGTCGAGGTACTCGCCATAGTTGCGTTCGGCAATGATCCCCAAGGTCACACTGCCGGTTGCCAGCAGGGCGGCCAGATCCACTTCGCCGTCCTTGATGAAGGGCGCCAGCACTTCGCGATCAACCCGCCGCACGGCCAGGCCGTTGCTCATGGCGCGGAACACCGGCGAGGAAAACGCGATCCAGGTTTCCCGCTCCTTGCTCCAGTTCAGCGCCGCATCGCAGGTAAGGGATGGCTCATGGAGCATCTGCAATCCACGCGCGCGATTGACCCTCATCACGCTGTGCTGGTACTGAGGCATGCCGGCCATGAGCTTCGGCAGCAATTGATCGATAACACCCAGGCCCTTTTTCGGGCCTTCGAAAATGAACAGCGGTGGCAGGTCGCGCTTGAGCCAGATCAGCGTGTCCTTGGGTTGCGCCAGTGCCACAGGCGCCAACGCGGCGATCAGCAGCATACCCGCCAAAGCACACAGCGCCCGCCCGTTCCGCCACAGGCAGTGCTTGATGAATTGCGCAAACAGACGCTTCAGCTCAAATGGCTCCGTCTTTGCGCAGCTGTGTGATCTGCGACGCGTCATAGCCAAGTTCCTGGAGTACCTGCGCATTGTGCTCGCCCAGTTGCGGCCCGACCCATTCACAATCACCGGGTGTATCAGAGAGTTTCGGCACGATTCCCGGCATCTTGAAGTCTTTGCCGTCCGGCAGCTTGGCCTGCAGGAACATTTCCCGGGCGAGGTACTGCGGATCGCTGAACATGTCTTTGGCGCTGAAGATCCGGCTGGCCGGCACGTCGGCCTGATTCAGCCGCTCAAGGACTGTGTCCAGCGGCAGTGAGTTGACCCAGCGATCGATGACCCCGTAGAGCTCGTCACGGCGGCTGTCACGACCGTCGTTGCTGGCCAGCATTGGATCGTTGGCCAAGTCTTCGCGGCCAATGATCAGCATGAAGCGTTTGAAGATCGCATCGCCGTTGGCACCGATCTGTATGTGTTTGCCATCGGCGCTGGTATGGATCGATGACGGCGTGATGCCGGGCATGATGTTGCCGGTGCGTTCGCGGATGAAGCCGAACACATCGAACTCCGGGACCATGCTTTCCATCATGGCGAAGATCGCTTCATAGAGCGCCACGTCCACTACTTGCCCCTGACCGCCATTGACCTCGCGGTGACGCAATGCCATCAGCGCGCCGATCACGCCCCAGAGCGCGGCAATCGAGTCGCCAATGGAAATTCCGGTGCGTACCGGCGGGCGATCCTCGAAACCGGTGATGTAGCGCAAGCCGCCCATCGACTCGCCGACCGCACCAAACCCCGGCTGATCCTTCATCGGTCCGGTCTGGCCGAAGCCCGAGAGACGCACCATCACCAGTTTTGGGTTCAGTGCGTGCAAGACGTCCCAGCCCAGGCCGAGTTTTTCCAATACGCCCGGGCGGAAGTTCTCGATCAGGATGTCCGCTTCGCTCAGCAGCTTTTTCAGGATCGCCAGGCCGTCGGGATGCTTGAGGTTCAGGGTCAGCGACTTTTTGTTGCGCGCCTGTACGAACCACCACAGCGAAGTGCCTTCATACAACTTGCGCCATTTTCGCAGCGGATCGCCACCGTCCGGGGATTCGACCTTGACCACATCGGCACCGAATTCAGCGCAAATGCGCGAGGCAAAAGGGCCGGCAATCAACGTGCCCAATTCGATGACTTTGAGGCCTGAAAGCGGTTTGGCGGTGGACGACATACGGGATCCTGTAGGACAAGGGTTGAGCGAATACAGAGTTTTAACATAGCCGACTGTCAGGCGCCCGAGCGAGATTGCCTTCAATTCGATGAATATCTGCCGCATCGGTTAGACTTGCCGCCTTTCCTCGTATCAAGAAGCCCGTTCATGGCCCAGCCGTCCACGACCTACAAGTTTGAACTGAACCTCACCGACCTCGACCGCAGCGTCTACGAGAGCGTCAAACAGACCATCGCCCGTCATCCTTCGGAAACCGAAGAGCGCATGACCGTGCGCCTGTTGGCCTACGCCCTCTGGTACAACGAGCAGCTGTCTTTTGGCCGTGGTCTGTCGGAAGTGGATGAACCAGCCTTGTGGGAAAAAAGCCTGGATGACCGTGTTCTGCACTGGATCGAAGTCGGCCAGCCGGATGCCGATCGCCTGACCTGGTGCTCGCGTCGCACTGAACGCACCAGCCTGCTGGCGTATGGCAGCCTGCGCGTCTGGGAAGGCAAGGTTATCCCGGCGATCAAGAACCTGAAAAACGTCCACATCGCTGCCGTGCCTCAGGAAGTCCTGGAGACCCTGGCCAAAGACATGCCGCGCGTTATCAAGTGGGACGTGATGATCAGCGAAGGGACGATTTTCGTCACCGATGATCGTGGTCAGCATGAAGTCCAACTGCAATGGTTGTCGGGCGAGCGCGGCTGAGTCCGCGCACGTCATCCGGTTTTATCCTACGTACTCAAGAGAAGCACCTGTCACCCCATGCGCATCGAACCTCGCCTGCTGCCCGACACCTTGCCATTCCTCGGTGATATTCCGCCGCTATTGACCCGCCTGTACGCGGCGCGGGGCGTGCAGTCCGAAGCCGAACTGGACAAGAGCCTGGCGCGGCTGATTCCGTTCCAGAAGCTCAAGGGTATCGAGGCGGCCGTGGATTTGCTGGTGACCGCGCTGGAACAGCGTCAGCGGATTCTGATCGTCGGTGACTTTGACGCCGACGGTGCAACCGCGAGTACGGTCGGCACGTTGGGGTTGCGCTTGCTGGGTGCGGCGCATGTCGATTATCTGGTGCCCAATCGTTTCGACTATGGCTACGGCCTGACGCCGGAAATCGTCGCGGTGGCGCTGGAGCGTCAGCCTCAACTGCTGATCACCGTGGACAATGGCATCTCCAGCGTCGAAGGCGTGGCGGCGGCGAAAAAGGCCGGGCTCAACGTGCTGGTCACCGATCACCACTTGCCCGGTGATGAGCTGCCGCTGGCCGACGCCATCGTCAATCCGAACCAGCCGGGCTGCGAGTTCCCGAGCAAGGCGCTGGCTGGTGTCGGGGTGATCTTCTATGTGCTGATGGCTTTGCGCGCGCGTTTGCGCGATCTCGGCTGGTACGCGAGCAAGCCGCAGCCGAACATCGGCGAACTGTTGGATTTGGTGGCCTTGGGCAGCGTTGCCGACGTGGTGCCGCTGGATGCCAACAACCGGATTCTGGTGCACCAAGGCCTGGAGCGGATTCGTGCCGGGCGTGCCCGACCGGGGATCAAGGCGATCCTGGAAGTGGCCAAGCGTGATCATGCGCGCATCACCTCCACCGATCTTGGCTTCATCGTCGGCCCGCGCCTGAACGCGGCGGGGCGTCTGGATGACATGAGCCTGGGCATCGAATGCCTGCTCACTGAAGACGCCGGTCTGGCCGGTGAGATGGCCGCTCAACTGGACGGCATGAACCAGGACCGCAAATCCATCGAGCAAGGCATGCAGCGTGAAGCGCTGGCGCAGCTCAAGGATTTGCCGGTGGAATCGATGCCGTTCGGTTTGTGCCTGTTCGATCCCGAGTGGCACCAGGGTGTCATCGGTATCCTCGCGTCGCGGATGAAAGAGCGGTATTTCCGTCCGACCATTGCTTTCGCCGATGCCGGAGACGGCCTGCTCAAGGGCTCGGGCCGTTCGGTCCAGGGCTTTCACATCCGCGACGCCCTGAGCGTGGTGGCGGCGCAGCATCCGAACCTGATCACCAAGTACGGCGGCCATGCGATGGCGGCAGGGCTGACATTGCCGGAAGCGAATTTCCCGTTGTTCGCCGAAGCCTTTGACGCGGAAGTGCGTCGGCAATTGCGCCAAGAAGACTTGACCGGACGCCTGTTGTCGGACGGCACCCTGGCGGTCGAGGAGTTTCACCTGGAACTGGCGCGTGCACTGCGTCATGCCGGCCCTTGGGGTCAGCATTTTCCAGAGCCGCTGTTTCACGGGGTGTTTCAATTGGTCGAACAGCGTGTGGTCGGCGAGCGCCACCTGAAAGTGGTGCTCAGAAGTGAGTGCGGCTCGGTCAAGCTTGATGGCATTGCCTTTGGCATCGACCGGGACGTCTGGCCGAATCCGACTATCAAGTGGGTGGAGCTGGCCTATAAGCTCGACGTGAACGAGTTTCGTGGGAACGAGACCGTTCAGCTGATGATTGCCCATATCGAACCGCGATAGCTTCTGTGGCGAGGGAGCTTGCTCCCGCTGGAGGGCGCAGCACTCCCAATGCTGGCTGATGCGGTTTATCGGAGCGGTTTTGGGGCGGCTGCGCCACCCAGCGGGAGCAAGCTCCCTCGCCACAGAGGACGGTATGGTTCGCGGGTGGTCTGTGTTTTCAGTTCTTGAACCCTCCCTCATCCCCCGATGTCGACTAGGCTCTAAGCACTGCTTGATTATCCTTGTGACGTCTTGTCGAATTCTTTGCCCGCGGGGGCGGGTGCTGTACCTTTTTCCTGTCACTCGTCGACTTTTCAAACAGAACCCTGGAGCCTGACCACTGATTCGAGAGGTGCCCCATGAGTCTGCTGCTTGAACCCTATACCCTTCGCCAACTGACCCTGCTCAATCGCATCGCGGTATCACCGATGTGCCAGTATTCCAGCGTCGATGGCCTGGCCAATGACTGGCACCTGGTCCACCTCGGCAGCCGTGCCATCGGCGGGGCGGGGCTGGTGTTCACCGAAGCCACGGCGATCACCGCCGACGGGCGCATCACCGCGCAAGACCTCGGCCTGTGGAACGATGAACAGATTGAACCCTTGCAACGCATCACCCGCTTCATTGCCGCCCAGGGCGGCGTGGCCGGTATTCAACTGGCCCATGCGGGTCGCAAGGCCAGCACCTATCGGCCGTGGCTCGGCAAGCATGGCAGCGTAAAAGCCGAAGACGGCGGCTGGTTGCCGGTCGGCCCGTCACCGATTGCTTTTGACCCACAGCACACACAACCCAAACAGCTCGACGATGCTGAAATCGCCGATGTGATTCAGGCTTTTGTCGATGCAGCCAAACGTGCGCTGGACGCCGGTTTCAAAGTGGTGGAAGTGCATGCGGCCCACGGCTATCTGCTGCATCAGTTTCTTTCACCGCTGAGTAATCAACGGCGTGACCAGTACGGCGGTTCATTTGAGAACCGCATTCGCCTGGTGTTGCAGGTCACCGAAGCGGTGCGCGCGGTGTGGCCGGAAGAGCTGCCGTTGTTTGTTCGGGTCTCGGCTACTGACTGGGTGGAGGACGGTTGGAATCCGGACGAAACCGTTGAGCTGGCGCGTCGCCTCAAAACCCTTGGCGTGGATCTGATCGATGTGTCGTCTGGCGGCACGGCGGTCAACGCGGAAATTCCTACCGGCCCTGGCTATCAGACGCGCTTCGCCGAAAAGGTCCGCAAGGAGGCGGAAATCGCGACCGGCACCGTAGGCATGATTACCGATCCGGCGCAGGCCGAGCACATTCTGCGCACCTGTCAGGCGGACATCATCTTCCTGGCCCGCGAACTGTTGCGCGATCCGTACTGGCCGCTGCATGCAGACGATGATCTCGGGGGACGCAAGGCCATCTGGCCGGCGCAGTATCAACGGGCGACCCATCGTGATCAGCCGATTCATGAGTCGGATCTGCGGGAATAAACGAGGCTACAAAAAAGCCCCTGAATCGTGAGATTCAGGGGCTTTCGTTTGTCCGGAGCTCCGATCAGGCCGCTTCGATCTTGCTGCGATTCTGTTCGACCTTGTTCAAGTAATCCTTGAGCTTTTCCTGTTCCGCCGGCGTGGTGAACAAGCCGAGCTTGCTACGTCGCCACAGGATGTCATGCGCAGTGGTCGCCCATTCTTCGCTGCACAGGTAATCAACTTCACGGGTATAGAGGCCGCCGCCGATGTGCTCGCCCAGATCGCTGAGGTTTTGAACGCCTTCGAGCATGCGCCAGGTCCGGCTGCCGTAAGTGGTGGACCAGCGACGGGAAATCTCGGTCGGAATCCAGTCAAACTTGTCGCGGATTTTTGAGCTCAACGCCTGCGGAGTGGTCATGTCTTCGCCACCCGGCAGCGGCGCGTTGGCGGTCCAGCTCGGCTTGATGTGCGTGAAGTACGGTGCCAGTTGTGCCAGCGCCGATTCGGCCAGTTTGCGGTAGGTGGTGAGCTTGCCGCCGAACACCGACAGCAGCGGCGCTTCTTCACCGCTGCCCGACAACGCGAGGGTGTAGTCGCGGGTGACGGCTGACGGGTTGTCGGATTCGTCGTTGCACAGCGGGCGCACGCCGGAATAGCTGTGCAGGATGTCGTCGCGGCTGATCTGCTTTTTGAAGTGGGCGTTGACCACGTTCAACAGGTAGTCGGTTTCGCCGTCGGTGATCGCCACGGCAGCCGGGTCGCCGGTGTATTCGCGGTCGGTGGTGCCGATCAGGGTGAAGTGGTTCAGGTACGGAATGGTGAACACGATGCGCTGATCTTCGTTTTGCAGAATGTGCGCGTGTTCACCTTCGTACAGCTTCGGCACGATCAGGTGGCTGCCCTGAATCAGGCGGATGCCGTACGGCGATTCCATTTTCAAGTCGTCACGAATGAACTTGGCGACCCACGGGCCGGCGGCATTTACCAGCGCTTTGGCGCGGATCGAGAACAGGCTGCCATCGGCGCGCTCAAGGTGCAGGTGCCACAGGCCTTTGGTGCGACGGGCGCTGACGCAACGGGTCTGAGTGTGGACGTGGGCGCCTTTTTCCCGGGCTGCCATGGCGTTCAAGACCACCAGACGCGCATCGTCGACCCAGCAGTCGGAGTATTCGAAGCCTTTGGTGATTTCGCTTTTCAGCGCGCTGTCCGGGCCGAACTTCAGGCTTTTCGAACCCTGGAGCTGTTCGCGTTTGCCGAGGTTGTCATACAGGAACAGGCCGGCGCGGATCATCCAGGCCGGACGCAGATGCGGGCGGTGCGGCAGCACGAAGCGCATTTGCTTGACGATGTGCGGGGCTTTGGTCAGCAGCACTTCACGTTCAGCCAGGGCTTCGCGCACGAGGCGGAATTCGTAATGTTCGAGGTAGCGCAGACCGCCGTGGATCAGCTTGCTGCTGGCCGAGGAGGTGTGGCTGGCCAAGTCATCCTTTTCGCAAAGGAACACCGAGAGACCGCGGCCGGCGGCATCCGCTGCGATCCCCACGCCATTGATCCCGCCACCGATGACGGCGATATCGTAGACCTCGGCAAGAGGGGGCGTAGGCAAGGTAGAAGTGGGCATCGGCTAAGGCCTCGGAACTTTTTATCAGTTCTGTTGGTTTCTGTATTTGAATTCGAACATGAATGTTCATTTGCGAAAATACTAGCCCATAAAGACGCGCACAGCCAGTCAGCTTCGATTGAAAATACTCATCGAAGGGCTGGTAAAGGAAAATTTACGAACATTGAAGTGTCAGCGGAGGACTTTTGTGGCGAGGGAGCTTGCTCCCGCTCGGCGGCGAAGCCGTCGCATCGACGGCTAATCCGATGATTCTGAATGAACTCGATTGAATGGTTGAAGGGCCGCTTCGCGGCCCAACGGGAGCAAGCTCCCTCGCCACAGGGGAGTGATTTGCTTAAACAACTTCCAACCGAACTTTGTGCTGGTTCAACAACTGCGCCAGCGCCGGCGACGGTTGCTGATCGGTAACCAGGCAATCGACCAGGCTGATCGGCCCTAGGCGAATCATGGCGTTGCGCCCGAATTTGCTGGAGTCGGCGGCGAGGATCACCTGTCGGGCGTTGGCGATGATCGCCTGGGACACCCGCACTTCCTGATAATCGAAATCCAGCAGGCTGCCGTCTTCATCGATGCCGCTGATGCCGACCAGGGCGAAGTCGACCTTGAACTGGTTGATGAAGTCGACGCTGGCCTGACCCACCACACCACCGTCGCGTCGCACGTTGCCGCCGGTCAGCAGCACGTCGAAGTCGTCCTTGGCGCTGAGCATCGAGGCCACGTGCAGGTTGTTGGTGATGATCTTCAGATGGCTGTGGTTGAGCAGCGCGCGGGCGATGGATTCGGTGGTGGTGCCGATGTTGATGAACAGCGAGGCGTGATCGGGGATCTGCGCGGCAATGGCTTCGCCGATGCGCTGCTTCTCATCGCGCATCTGGTCGGCGCGCATGGCGTAGGCGGTGTTTTCAACACTGGAATCGTAAGCGGCGCCGCCGTGATAGCGACGCAGTAAATTGGCTTCCGCGAGCTGATTGATATCGCGGCGGATGGTTTGCGGGGTAACAACGAACAGCGTGGCCATTTCCTCGATGCTGACATAGCCGCGTTCGCGGACAAGCTCGAGGATTTGCTGCTGACGGGGAGGCAGATTCATGGGGCGTCCTTTGGGCTGCCGTGCAAAATTTGCCCATGATGCCGCAGGAATCTGCTCCCTACCAGTTACAAGCTGATACCAGTCTGCAAGTGGGCTTATTCAGCCTCGTCTTCAGACGCCCAATCGCGGGTGCGGCTGACGGCTTTTTTCCAGCCGGCGTAGAGTTTTTCCTTCGCGGTTTCGTCCAGGGTCGGTTCGAATTTGCGTTCGATGACCGCTTTGCCGCGCAACTCTTCCAGGCTACCCCAGAAACCGCAGGCCAGGCCCGCCAGGTAAGCAGCGCCCAGCGCCGTGGTTTCGCGCATTTGCGGACGCTCGACCTGAGTGCCGAGAATGTCGGCCTGGAACTGCATGAGGAAGTTGTTCGCCACTGCACCGCCATCCACGCGCAGGGCTTTCAGGCGTTCGCCGGCGTCCTGTTGCATGGCGTCGAGCACGTCGCGGGTCTGGTAGGCGATCGACTCCAGCGCGGCACGGATGATGTGGTCCACACGAACACCGCGGGTCAGGCCGAACAATGCGCCACGGGCGTACGGGTCCCAGTAAGGCGCGCCGAGGCCGGTAAAGGCGGGCACCAGGTACACGCCGTTGCTGTCTTTGACCTTGTTGGCGAAGTATTCGGTGTCGTGGGCGTCGTTGATGATCTTCAACTCGTCGCGCAGCCATTGCACGGTGGAGCCACCGTTGAACACCGCGCCTTCCAGCGCATAGGCCACTTCGCCGCGTGGGCCGCAGGCGATGGTGGTGAGCATGCCGTGTTTGGATTTCACGGCTTTGTCGCCGGTGTTCATCAACAGGAAGCAACCGGTGCCGTAGGTGTTTTTCGCCTGACCGGCTTCAACGCACATCTGACCGAACAACGCGGCTTGCTGGTCGCCAGCGATGCCGCCGATGGCGATGCCGCTCTTGGTGCGGCCATAAATTTCCGACGACGACTTCACTTCCGGGAGCATTTCGCGGGGGATATCCAGCACCTCCAGCATCTTCGCGTCCCACTCCAGGGTGTGGATATTGAAGAGCATGGTGCGAGAGGCGTTGGTGTAGTCGGTGACGTGCACCTTGCCGCCGGTAAATTTCCAGATCAGCCAGCTGTCGACGGTGCCGAACAGCAGCTCGCCGTTGCGCGCGCGTTCGCGGCTGCCTTCGACATTGTCGAGAATCCACTTGAGCTTGGTGCCGGAGAAGTACGGGTCGGTGACCAGGCCTGTAGTGTCGCTGATGTATTGCTCGTGGCCATCGCGCTTGAGCTGTTGGCAGATCTCGGTGCTGCGGCGGCACTGCCAGACAATCGCGTTGTAAATCGGTCGGCCGGTGTTCTTGTCCCAGACCACGGTGGTTTCACGCTGGTTGGTGATGCCGATGGCCGCGACCTGATCGTGATGCAGGCCGGCTTGCGCCAGGGCCTCGACCATCACCGCGCTCTGGGTGGCGAAGATTTCCATCGGGTCATGCTCAACCCAACCGGCCTGCGGATAATGCTGCGCGAACTCCCGTTGAGCGGTGCAGACCACGTTGGCGTCGCGGTCGAAAATGATCGCGCGGGAGCTGGTCGTACCCTGATCGAGGGCAATGATGTAGTTCTTATTCTGAGTGTCGGTCATGTCGATTGCCTTGGACGAAATAAGGGAGTGAGGTCTGGCGCGCGATCTTTTCGGCAGGATCATGCGCCAACGGTATCAAGAAATTCTCGGTTTGCCGTCAATGGCCGTTGATGTGTCCTTTGTAGCAGGTACGGCGTTCGGCAGATGACGGGCGATGATTCCGCGGTAAGCCGCTGCGCCGAGGCAGGCACCGACTATCGGTGCGAAAACCGGGATCAGGAAATACGGAATATCGCGCCCGCCGGTGAGGGAAATCTCACCCCAGCCGGCGAAAAAGGTCATCAGCTTAGGGCCGAAGTCACGGGCAGGATTCATTGCAAAACCGGTCAGCGGCCCCATCGAACTGCCAATCACCGCAATCAGCAGGCCGATCAGGATCGGTGCCAGCGGGCCGTTGGGCAGGCCATTGTTGTCGTCGGTCAGCGACATGATCACGCCCATCAAAATGGCGGTGATGATGACTTCGACGAGGAATGCTTGTGCCGTGGACAGGCTCGGGTTGGGGAAGGTGGAAAAGACCGACGCCAATTCCAGGCTGGCTTCGGTGCCGCGAACCATGTGGTGAGTTTGTTCGAAATCGAAGAACAGGTTGCTGTACAGCGTGTACACCAATAGAGCGCCGCAAAAGGCACCAGCCACTTGGGCGAAAATGTAGAAGGGCAATTTGCGCTTTTCGAAGTCGGCAAAAATGCTCAACGCGATGCTCACGGCAGGGTTGAGATGAGCCCCGGAAACGCCTGCGGTCAGGTAGATCGCCATGCTCACGCCGACGCCCCAGATGATGCTGATTTCCCACAAGCCAAAGCTGGCACCCGCGACCTTGAGCGCGGCAACGCAACCTGTACCAAAAAAGATCAGAAGTGCAGTACCCAGAAACTCGGCCATGCATTGGCTCGAGAGCGACGGTTGTTGTAAAGCAGTTGTCATTGAAACCTCATTTTTTTCTTGTCTGGCGCTTTCAGTCCATTGTGGTCAAAGCGCGTTTTTCACCAAGGCAGGATCCCCATCCTGTTCCCGGTTTACAGCAGGGCACTGCGGTAAGACTTTTCGTACAGTTTCAGAAACGAAAAAATATAGACAAGAAACACGGCTGTCAAAGGTCGAAAGTGAACCACTGGTCACAAAGAAACTATTAGTTCGGTGAATGATCGTGACTGGCGACGGTGGGTGGCCTGTTCAAGCGGCGCCCGGATAGAGCCTTTTGCGGATCAATGTCCTAGAATTCGGCGCAGGATTTTTCTACTGCCGCCAAGTCTGGAGCTGTCATGACACCCGCATTGGATTTGCTGAAAAAGGTTCGGGCCGAACACCGTGTGCACAGTTATGAACACGACCCGAAGGCTGCGTCCTACGGGCTGGAAGCGGCGGAAAAGCTCGGACTGGACCCGGCGCAAGTGTTCAAGACCTTGCTGGCGGCCAGTGAAAAAGGTGAGTTGCTGGTGGCAGTTGTGCCGGTTGGCGGGACTCTGGATTTGAAAGCACTGGCCCATGCGGCCGGGGTGAAGAAAGTCGAAATGGCCGACCCGGCGGCGGCCCAGCGTTCCACCGGTTATCTGTTGGGGGGCATCAGTCCGTTGGGGCAGAAGAAGCGCTTGCGCACTTTTATCGACAATTCGGCCCAGCCCTTTGCGAGCATTTTTGTCAGCGCGGGGCGCCGTGGCCTGGAAGTCGAACTGGCGCCCGCGGTGCTGGCTGAACATACCCAGGCAACGTTCGCCGATATCGGCCGCGCTTGAGCTTATAAAGGAGAAGTCTCATGCAGCTTGAGTTTCATCAGGTCGATGCGTTCAGTGATCGGCCCTTCAGCGGCAACCCGGCGATGGTTTATCGACTGGATGCATGGCTCGCCGATGAGTTGATGCAAAAGATCGCCGCGGAACACAACCTCGCCGAAACCGCTTTCGTGGTGCGTGAAGGGCGGGGCTGGCACATTCGCTGGTTTACCCCGACCACCGAGGTGCCATTGTGTGGTCACGCGACGCTGGCCAGCGCTTACGTTTTGTTTGAAATCTACAAGGAGCCAGTTGAGCGCCTGGACTTCACTTGCAAGTCCGGCCCGCTGAGTGTGAGTCGTGAGGGTGGGCGTTTGTGGCTGGATTTTCCGTCGATCGTCCCTTCGGAAGTGGGCGTGACCCTGGACGTCGAGCGTGCGCTTGGCGTGGAAGCGGTCGATGTGCTGGGTTCGAACGAGTTGTTCGTGGTGCTGGAGTCCGAGCAGGCCGTGCTCGACTGCAAACCGGACATGGTCGCACTGGCGAAACTGCCA
Source organism: Pseudomonas sp. MAG733B (assembly GCF_036884845.1). Classification (NCBI taxonomy): domain Bacteria; kingdom Pseudomonadati; phylum Pseudomonadota; class Gammaproteobacteria; order Pseudomonadales; family Pseudomonadaceae; genus Pseudomonas; species Pseudomonas sp. MAG733B. The sequence continues at coordinate 5,996,409 of NZ_CP145732.1, read as the reverse complement.
TGGCTGGGCGCCATCGTGACTGCGCGGGGCAATAAACACGATTTCGTCTCGCGCTATTTCGCACCGGCGATTGGCATCAATGAAGACCCGGTGACCGGATCGACCCATTGCAGCCTGATTCCGTACTGGTCCAGACGTCTGGGCAAGTCGAGTCTGACGGCTTATCAGTGTTCTGCGCGAGGTGGGGAGTTGTTCTGCCGGCTGGAAGGGGATCGGGTCAAGATAGGCGGGAATGCGACGCTGGTGGCCAGTGGCATGCTGATGTTGGGTTAACGCTGAACTTTGTAGGAGCAAAGCTTGCTCGCGATGAACGATGACACGGTGTATCAGTTAATCCGTGGCGACGCTATCGCGAGCAAGCTTTGCTCCTACAGGAGCGGTGGGTATTCAGTGAGCAGTGCTGTACCGCCGAACCCCCGATTCAACCACCGGAATCTGCGCCGCCATGCTGCCGGATGCCTGAAACAACACCAGGTGCTCCGCCGCGACACGAATGCCAACCTCGGCGCCGATCTGATGATCGACATGGCTCGGGAAGATCGATTCCAGCTGTGCACCCGTCGGCATTTGCAGGCGATAAAGTGTCGAAGCGCCTTGGAACGACTTGCCGACGATCCGCGCTTTTAACGCGCTGTCTGGCGCATAAACGATATCGTCCGGACGCAACAACACATCCACCGCACCACCGACCGGCCAGGTGTAGGCGCGGTTGCCGCGCAATTCACCCAACTCGGTCTGCACCGACTCCGGGCTGCTCAACTGGCCACGAATGAAGTAACCCTGGCCGATGAAGCTGGCCACGTACGGCGTCAGCGGTTCGTGATAGAGGTTGTAGGGCGTATCCCACTGTTCCAGTCGGCCTTCCTTGAACACGCCGACGTGATCGCTGACGGCGAAGGCTTCTTCCTGGTCGTGGGTTACCAGAATCGCGCTGGTGCCGCGAGCCTTGAGAATGTCGCGCACCTCATGGCTGAGCTTGCGGCGCAACTCGCCATCGAGGTTGGAGAACGGTTCGTCGAGCAGCAGCAATTGCGGCTCCGGCGCCAGGGCGCGGGCCAGGGCAACACGCTGCTGTTGACCGCCGGAAAGCTCATGGGGGAAGCGCTTGCCGAGGCCTTTGAGGTTGACCAGTTCCAGCAACTCTTCGGTCACACGATCCTTTTGCGGATGCTTGCGAATGCCGAAGGCGATGTTGTCGGACACGCTCAAGTGCGGAAACAGCGCGTAGTCCTGGAACACCATGCCGATGCGACGTTTCTCCGGCGCGAGGGTGAAACCGGCGCTGGAGATGGTCTCGCCAGCCAACTGGATATCACCTTCGTGCACCGGTTCGAAACCGGCAATGGCGCGCAGGGTGGTGGTCTTGCCGCAACCGGAAGAACCAAGCAGGCAACCGATGTCGCCCGCGTTCAAATGCAGGTTGAGGTTCTGCACCACGCGCTGGTCTTGATAGCCGCAGGCGAGGTTGCGCAGGTTTAGCAGTAATGGCTGGCTCATGCGTGGTGGTACGCCGGCTCGACGAGAAATTCGAGCAGGGCCTTTTGCGCGTGAAGACGGTTTTCAGCCTGATCCCAGGCCACGGAGCGCGAGTCGTCGAGCAGGTCGACGCTGATCTCTTCGCCGCGATGGGCCGGCAGGCAATGCATGAACAGCACGTCGCTGGCGGCCAGATCGAGCAGCGCCCGATTGACCTGATACGGGGCGAACAACTTCAAGCGCTTGGCGGTTTCTTCTTCCTGGCCCATGGAGGTCCAGACGTCGGTGCTCACCAGGTGGGCGCCGCGCACGGCATCCTTCGGATCGCGCACGATGGTGACGCGGTCACCGGCCTTGGCCACGAATTCCGGGTTCGGTTCGTAACCTTCCGGGCAGGCGATGCGCAACTGGAAGTCGAACTGGATGGCCGCTTCTATATAGCTGTTGCACATGTTGTTGCCGTCGCCGATCCAGGCCACTGTCTTGCCCTGGATGGAGCCGCGGTGCTCGAGGAAGGTTTGCATGTCGGCCAGCAACTGGCACGGGTGCAGATCATCGGACAGGCCGTTGATTACCGGCACGCGCGAGTTGGCGGCAAATTCGGTCAAATTGCTGTGGGCAAAGGTTCGGATCATCACCGCGTCGAGCATGCTCGACATGACAATCGCGCAGTCGCCAATCGGCTCGCCACGGCCCAGTTGGGTGTCACGGGGCGACAGGAAAATAGCCTGGCCGCCGAGCTGGATCATGCCGGCTTCGAAGGAAATGCGGGTGCGGGTCGAGGACTTCTCGAAGATCATCCCGAGCACGCGGTTTTTCAGGGGCTCGAACAGTACGCCGCGGTTACGCAGGTCTTTGAGCTCAACGCCTCGACGGATCACGCTGACCAGCTCTTCGGGCGTGCAATCCATCAGGGAGAGAAAGTGCCTTGCGCTCATCATTGACTACCTTTTTGCTACAAACCGCAGATGCTCAAAGCCTTGTTTAACGGAACAACGGGCGAGACCTGCGGCGTAAGCCGCACGGGGCGACGAAATAGGGGAAGGCGCGATCTTATAATTAAATGTCGCGTCTTACCAATAGGGCTACGGTTTTTAGGGGATTTCAGAGGGGCTACGGGATAACCGCAGTAGCGCTTTTGAAGCCTGTTTCCTGACAGCAGCCAGGCATTTGTACACCGCGCCTGCTCAGCTTGGCAATCAGGCTGGGCGGCGGCGGTGCGCTGGTGGTCGGTTTCCGACTGGTTGTTCGCGGGCCTCATGCGCGCGCGTCTGGTCCGAAACATTTGCTAATGCAAAGTGCTGGGTTATAAATAAATCACCAGCGACGCAGGAAGCCACCGCGATGGAATCGAAAGAACAACAGCTAATGGAATTGCTCGGCCTCACGGCCCGCTCCCTGACTCACCTGACCGCCTCCATGACGTCGATGTCCTTCGAATTGCTGCGCAGCAGCGACCCGGTGACCCGGGACGCCGGTCGCCGCATGATCGACCGTATGGCCACCATCAGCACCGGGCTCGACGAGCACTGGCGGTTGATCGGCGAACTGACCGGCGTGCATGTCGCTCACGAGCAGATCGAAACCGTCCAGGAAATCCAGTTGCAGGCGCCGCCCGGACTTCCGGCGAGCTGATCGACGCGGCTAAATCGGCTGGCCTGATGGTCATCGATTCACAAGACGAACGTCGCTGGCGCGGTGGCCGGGCTGGCGCCATAGTTTTGTTCCCGCGGTCGCTATTGCCCGCCCAGAACAAAACAGAGACTGGCCATGACCAAGACTCTCCATCACCGTGCGTGCCACCTGTGTGAAGCCATCTGCGGCCTGACCATCGAAACCACCGAACTCGAAGGCAGCGTGCAGATCACTTCGATCAAGGGCGACCCTCTGGACACATTCAGTCGCGGGCACATCTGCCCGAAGGCTGTCGCCCTGCAAGACATCCAGAACGATCCGGATCGCCTGCATCAACCGATGCGCCGCGTTGGCAGCGAGTGGCAGCCCATCGAATGGGAAGACGCCTTCAACCTTGTCGCCGAACGCCTGGCGGCGATCCAGGAGCGTCACGGGCAAAACTCGGTGGCGGTCTATCAAGGTAACCCCAGCGTGCACAACTATGGGCTGATGACCCACAGCAATTACTTTCTCGGCCTGCTGAAAACCCGCAACCGGTTTTCCGCGACCTCGGTCGACCAATTGCCCCATCACCTGACCAGTCATTTGATGTACGGCCACGGTTTGCTGCTGCCGATCCCGGACATCGATCACACCGGCTTCATGCTGATCCTCGGCGGCAACCCGCTCGCGTCCAACGGCAGCATCATGACCGTGCCGGACGTGGAAAAGCGCTTGAAAGCCATTCAGGCTCGCGGCGGCAGAGTGGTGGTGGTCGACCCGCGTCGCAGCGAAACGGCGGCGATCGCCGATCAGCACCTGTTCGTGCGTCCCGGTGGCGATGCAGCATTGTTGTTTGGGCTGCTCAATACGTTGTTCGCTGAAGGCCTGACCCGCGACAGTCATTTGCCGGTGGAGGGTCTGGATGACGTGCGCGAGGCCATCGCGACGTTCACTGCAGAAGCCATGAGCCCGTTGTGCGCGGTGCCGGTCGAACAGATCCGTCAACTGGCGCGGGATTTCGCGGCAGCGCCAAGCGCGGTTTGCTACGGCCGCATGGGCGTCTCGACCCAGGCGTTCGGCACGCTGTGCCATTGGCTGGTGCAATTGATCAACCTGGTGACCGGCAACCTCGACCGCGAGGGCGGCGCGTTGTGCACCGAGCCGGCGGTGGACCTGGTGGCCTCGACGTCGGGCGGGCATTTCAATCTGTGGCAGAGCCGTGTGTCCGGGCGCCCGGAATATGCCGGTGAGTTGCCGGTGTCGGCGCTGGCCGAAGAGATGCTGACCGAAGGGGAAGGGCAGGTTCGAGCGTTGATCACCGTAGCCGGCAATCCGGTGCTGTCCACACCGAACGGGCGTCAACTGGAGCAAGCGCTGGACGGCCTGGAGTTCATGGTCAGCGTCGACTTGTACATCAACGAAACCACGCGATACGCCGATCTGATCCTGCCGTCCACCTCGGCGCTGGAAAACGATCACTACGACACCACGTTCAACATGTTTGCGGTGCGCAACGTCAGCCGTTTCAATCGGGCGATTCTCGCCAAACCCGAGGGTGCGTTGCACGACTGGGAGATTTTCGTTGGGCTGGCCAAGGCGTTTGCCGCGAAAACCGGCAAGGAGCTGAAGCCGACCATTGCTCCGGCGCAGATGATCGATCGCGGCTTGCGCATGGGGTTGTATGGCGATGCTTCCGAGCACCAATTGTCATTGGCGACTTTGTTCGATCATCCTCACGGGGTTGATCTGGGAGCACTGAAACCTAATCTGGCGCCACGCCTGAAAACCGCCAATCAGCGAATTCATGCCGCGCCTGCCGCGATCCTTGCCGACCTGGCGCGCTTCGCGGCATTGCAGGCCCCGGCCGCTGATGAGCTGCTGATGATCGGCCGCCGTCATGTACGCAGCAACAATTCGTGGATGCACAACTACCATCGCCTGGTAAAGGGCAAACCGCGCCATCAGTTGTTGATGAACCCGGAGGATCTGGCCAGTCGGGGATTGAGCGACGGTCAGCGTGTGCAGGTCAGTTCACGAGTTGGCGTCATCGAAGTGGAAGTACTCGGCAGCCCGGATATGATGAAAGGAGTGGTCAGCCTTCCGCACGGTTGGGGTCATGCGCGACCGGGTGTGCAAATGACGATTGCCAGTGGCCAGCCGGGTTCCAGCGCCAATGACCTGACCGACGAGTGTCAGCTCGACGAATTGTCGGGAAATGCGGCGTTGAACGGCGTGCCAGTGACCGTGGCAGCGGCTTGATCGTATCTGACGGAGAGACCGAGCATGGCGCTCGGCTTTCCGTTACAATGCGCCACCGTGCCGACCCATGAGTCGGAAAGTTCAGCCGAGGTGCTCCATGGATATCATCGAAACGATTAAAGAGCAGATTGCCAACAACACCATTCTGCTTTACATGAAAGGCTCGCCGAATGCCCCGCAGTGCGGCTTCTCCGCTAAAGCCTCACAGGCCGTGATGGCATGTGGTGAAAAGTTTGCGTACGTGGACATCCTGCAGAACCCGGAAATCCGCGCCAACCTGCCAAAATACGCCAACTGGCCAACCTTCCCGCAACTGTGGGTCGGTGGTGAGCTGGTCGGCGGTAGCGACATCATGACCGAGATGGCTGCAGACGGTTCGCTGCAAACCACCATCAAGGCTGCTGTCGAAGCCGCTGCTGCTGCCAAGACCGAAGCCTGATTTGCTCCTTAAACGGCAGACATAAAAAAGCCCCGCCTCTTTAAAAGAGTGCGGGGCTTTTTATTGCGTCGAGATTATTGGCGCAGAACTTATTCGTCTTCACCCATCTGCGATTGCAGATAGTTCTCGATACCAATCTTGTCGATCAGGCCAAGTTGGGTTTCCAGCCAGTCGATATGTTCTTCTTCGGACTCGAGGATGTCTTCAAGCAGTTCACGGCTACCGAAGTCGCCGACTTTTTCGCAATGAGCGATCGCTACCTTCAGATCGGCATGGCCGGTCTTCTCGATACGCAGGTCACACTCGATCATTTCCTTGGTGTGCTCGCCGATGTGCAGCTTGCCCAGGTCCTGGACGTTCGGCAGGCCTTCAAGGAACAGGATGCGCTTGATCAGCTTGTCCGCGTGTTTCATCTCGTCGATGGATTCGTGGTACTCGTGCTTGCCCAGCTTGTTCAGACCCCAATCTTCATACATCCGCGCATGCAGAAAGTATTGGTTGATCGCGACCAGCTCATTGGCAAGGATCTTGTTGAGATGCTGGATGACTGTAATGTCGCCTTTCATGATGGGGTCCTGCCCTGTATTAGCTGTCTATAAGGCAGAGTTTGAGCCGCGCAATTAAGGGTGTCAAACCTAAGTTATTGAATAATATATGAAAATTAATCGGAATAAGAATGTTTGTGTTCCGCGTCTAGAGCATAACTAGTTGATTTTCAGGCATAAAAAAACCGGACATGAGTCCGGTTCTTTGAAATTCGGTATTTACGCAGCTGTAAATTCTGCTGGAAAAGGAATCGCGGCCTGGGCTGTCTGCAGCTCCATCAGCGTTTCGCGAACCACTTCCTTGGCAAGACAGGCACATTTGCCACACTGACTGGCAACGCCGGTGGCCAAACGGACTTCTTTGTAGCTGCAGCATCCTTCATAGATCGCATCGCGGATTTTACCGTCGGTGACGCCAGTGCAGAGGCAAACATACATAGAGAAGACCGTCGCTTGTTTATGTCTCGAATGCGATGGATCTTAATGTTAACGAGAATGATTGTCAAAGTGCTTTGCGGGCACTTTTCGCCAAGGCTGACGAACGGTTTTCCTTCAGCGGCGCAGGAGCGTTTTTGCCGTGGTGATTTTGCGTCTGCGGGAAAAACCGTTGAGGACAGGTCAAACACGCAGTGTATGATGGCCGGTCTTTTCGAAACGGGTTCGTGTCACAGGGCTGTCGTCTATGGATGGCAGGCTGATGCGAACCATGTTTTTCACGCTTCTACACCAGGAGATATCCAATGAGCGTACTCGTAGGCAAACAAGCCCCTGACTTCACCGTACCGGCCGTACTCGGCAATGGCGAAATCGTAGACAGCTTCACCCTGTCGTCGGCCATCAAAGGCAAATACGGCCTGGTGTTCTTCTACCCACTGGACTTCACCTTCGTTTGCCCGTCGGAGCTGATCGCTCTGGACAACCGCATGTCCGAGTTCAAGGCACGCAACGTTGAAGTGGTCGCTGTGTCGATCGATTCGCACTTCACCCACAACGCCTGGCGCAACACCCCGGTAAACGATGGTGGTATCGGCGCAGTTCGTTACACCATGGCTGCCGACATCAAGCAGGAAATCATGAAGGCCTACGACGTTCAGTCCGCTGACGGCGTTGCATTCCGTGGCGCGTTCCTGATCGACGACAAAGGCGTTGTCCGTTCGCAGATCATCAACGACCTGCCGCTGGGCCGTAACATGGAAGAGCTGCTGCGTCTGGTTGACGCTCTGCAATTCCACGAAGAGCACGGCGAAGTCTGCCCTGCCAACTGGAAGAAAGGCGACAAAGGCATGAACGCTTCGCCAGAAGGCGTTGCGGCTTACCTGACCGAGCACGCTGCCGCTCTGTAAGGCACGCCCCAGGTAAAAAAAAAACCGGCCATCGAGGCCGGTTTTTTTATGGGCGGGATTTAACCGATGACCGGTCAGTCGTCGAAATCTTCCCAGCCACCCATCTGTTTCCAGCGATTGACGATGCCGCAGAACAGCTCAGCGGTCTTCTCGGTGTCATAGCGAGCCGAGTGAGCCTCGCGACCGTCGAAGTCGATGTCCGCTGCCTGGCAGGCTTTGGCGAGTACGGTTTGACCGTAGGCCAGGCCGGCGAGGGTCGCGGTGTCGAAACTGGAGAATGGATGGAACGGGTTGCGCTTCATGTCCAGACGCGCAACCGCTGCGTTGAGGAAGCCCAGGTCAAAACTGCTGTTGTGCCCGACCAGAATCGCCCGTTTGCAGCCGTTGGCCTTCAGTGCCTTGCGCACGCCGCGGAAGATATCGTTCAGGGCCGTCTCTTCACTCACTGCCATGCGCAGTGGGTGATCGAGCTTGATCCCGGTGAACTCCAGGGCGGCGGCTTCGACGTTCGCGCCTTCGAAAGGCTCGACGCGGAAGAAGTAGGTGTGATCAGGGTAAACAAAACCCTTTTCATCCATGGCGATGGTGGTCGCGGCGATTTCCAGCAGGGCGTCGGTGGCCGAGTTGAAGCCACCGGTTTCTACGTCGACGACAACGGGCAGGTAGCCACGAAACCGTGCGGCCATCGGGTGACGGGAACCGCCGCCACCGCCTTGACCTTCCTGTTCGTCGTCGAAATGGTCTTCACTCACGCGTGTTCCTCCAGCAGGCGCCAGCGCAGTTTTTCACCGGCGCGCAGCGGGATAACGGTCAGCTCGCCGAACGGCAGGCTGGTCGGGGCGGTCCATTCTTCGCGAACCAGGGTAATGCGATCGGTGTTCGCCGGCAGGCCATAGAAACGCGGGCCATTGAGGCTGGCGAAGGCTTCGAGCTTGTCCAGCGCGTTGCGCTGTTCGAACGCTTCGGCGTACATCTCGATCGCCGCGTAAGCGGTGTAGCAACCGGCGCAACCGCAGGCGGCTTCCTTGGCATGCTGGGCGTGGGGCGCCGAGTCGGTGCCGAGGAAGAACTTTTCGCTGCCGCTGGTGGCGGCGTCGAGCAGGGCTTCCTGGTGCGTGTTGCGCTTGAGGATCGGCAAGCAGTAGAAGTGCGGCCGAATCCCGCCCACCAGCATGTGGTTGCGGTTGTACAAAAGGTGATGCGCGGTGATGGTCGCGCCAACGTTGGCCGGGGCCGAGTTGACGAACTGCACGGCGTCGCCGGTGGTGATGTGTTCAAACACCACTTTGAGCGTAGGGAAACGCTCGACCACACGACGCATGTGCTCATCGATGAAGATTTTTTCGCGGTCGAACACGTCGACATCGCCGCGGGTGACTTCACCGTGGATCAACAAAGGCATCCCGACTTCGGCCATGGCCTCGATCGCCGGAAAAATCTTGTCGATGCTGGTGACGCCAGAGTCCGAGTTGGTGGTCGCGCCGGCCGGGTACAGCTTGGCGGCGTGCACGAAGCCGCTGGCCTTGGCCTCGCGGATTTCTTCAGGCTGGGTGCGGTCGGTGAGGTACAGCACCATCAGCGGTTCGAACGAACTGCCGGCCGGGCGGGCAGCGAGGATCCGCTGGCGGTAGCCGTCGGCCTCAGCCGCATTGCGGACCGGAGGTACCAGGTTGGGCATGATGATCGCGCGACCAAAGGTGCGCGCGACATCCGCGACGGTATTGGTCAACACAGCACCATCGCGAAGATGAATGTGCCAGTCGTCGGGACGCAGCAGGGTCAGGCGGTCGGACATGAGGGGATTCCAGGCGGGTCAAACTGAGGGGAATGCTACCGGAAAAGACTCTTGCAGGCACTCGCTATCAAGTTTTGCCGCAAGCTTCCGATATCCAACAGGTATGCCGTAAACATCTGTGTGTCGGTCTTTTTGTTGTCGAAGCCAGTGGAGCCTCCCGTGCGCCAGCGTTATTTAGCCTTGCTCAGTGTGTTTGCCAGCCTTCCTGCGATGGCGCTCACTTTCCAGACTCGTCTGGAGAGCATTGAGTGGACGGTCGAAGGTGACAAGTTCGAGTGCCGCCTGACTCAGCCGATCACCGATTTCGGTTCGGGCCAGTTCGTGCGTCGCGCAGGCGAGCAGGCGACGTTTCGTCTGAATGCCTACAACGCAATGATGGGCGGTGGCTCGGCTACCCTGTTGGCGGCCGCTGCGCCGTGGCAGCCGGGGCGTGGCGACATCAATCTGGGCACGGTGAGGATCGGCAGCGGTAATGTCCTGTTCAACAGTTCTCAGGTTCAGGCCGGGCGTTTGATCAGTGGTCTGATGGACGGGCGCAGTCCCGTGGTCCGGCATGCCTCGGGCGATGGCCGGGTATCGGAAGTGCGCTTGTTGCCGGTCAAGTTCAACAAGGCTTTTGCTGATTATCAGGGCTGCGTGGCCAAGCTGTTGCCGCAGAACTTCGATCAGGTGAAGCAATCCGAAGTTGGTTTCCCAGGCGGTGGTATCGATCTGGACGCAGCCGCGAAAGCCAAGTTGCAGGTAATGCTGGAGTTCATGAAGGCTGATCCGACGGTCAATCACATCGAACTCGACGGCCATTCCGACAACAGCGGCAATCGCCTGACCAATCGTGACCTGTCGCGACGCCGGGCATTGGCGGTGATGGAGTTCTTCAAGGCCAACGGCATCCTCGAATCGCAAATCACCATGCGTTTCCACGGCGAGCGTTATCCGCTGGCGCCGAATTCCAACAACGCCAACCGCTCGAAAAACCGCCGGGTAGCCGTACGCCTGGAGCGAGGCGCGCCACCAGAACAAGTGGCCCCTCAAGCAACGAAACCCGTCACGTCAGCAACTTCCTGACTCATCGGTCATCGTCGCGCTCTCGACATAATCTGTCGCTTCGTCGTCATAAGCTGTCGCGCCACTGTAAATTATTCTGTATGAGCGGTAGACTTCCCGGCTTTCCGTAGAACCCCGTGGAGTGATGGCATGGCGGACGTAAACAAGGTCGTTCTGGCGTATTCCGGCGGCCTGGACACTTCGGTGATCCTCAAGTGGCTGCAGGATACTTATAACTGTGAAGTCGTGACCTTCACCGCTGACCTGGGTCAGGGCGAAGAGGTCGAACCGGCACGCGCCAAGGCTCAGGCCATGGGCGTCAAAGAAATCTACATCGACGACCTGCGCGAAGAATTCGTGCGCGATTTCGTGTTCCCGATGTTCCGCGCCAATACCGTTTACGAAGGCGAGTACCTGCTGGGTACTTCCATCGCTCGTCCGTTGATCGCCAAACGCCTGATCGAAATCGCCAACGAAACCGGCGCTGACGCCATTTCCCACGGCGCCACCGGCAAGGGTAACGACCAGGTTCGTTTCGAACTGGGCGCCTACGCCTTGAAACCAGGTGTGAAAGTGATCGCTCCGTGGCGCGAATGGGACCTGCTGTCCCGTGAGAAGCTGATGGATTACGCTGAAAAGCACGCGATCCCGATCGAGCGCCACGGCAAGAAAAAATCCCCGTACTCGATGGATGCCAACCTGCTGCACATCTCCTATGAAGGCGGCGTGCTGGAAGACACCTGGACCGAGCACGAAGAAGACATGTGGAAATGGACCGTCTCCCCGGAGAAGGCTCCTGACAAAGCGCAGTACCTGGAACTGACCTACCGCAACGGCGACATCGTCGCACTGGACGGCGTCGAAATGACCCCGGCCACCGTGCTGGCGACCCTGAACCGTATCGGTGGCGAACACGGTATCGGTCGTCTGGACATCGTCGAGAACCGTTACGTGGGCATGAAGTCCCGTGGCTGTTACGAAACCCCAGGCGGCACCATCATGCTGCGCGCTCACCGTGCGATCGAGTCGATCACCCTGGACCGCGAAGTCGCTCACCTCAAAGACGAGTTGATGCCGAAGTACGCCAGTCTGATCTACACCGGTTACTGGTGGAGCCCTGAGCGTCTGATGCTGCAACAGATGATCGATGCGTCCCAGGCTCACGTGAATGGCGTTGTGCGCCTGAAGCTGTACAAGGGCAACGTGATCGTCACCGGTCGCAAGTCCGATGAGTCGTTGTTCGACGCCAACATTGCCACCTTCGAAGAAGATGGCGGCGCCTACAACCAGGCCGACGCAGCGGGCTTCATCAAGCTCAACGCGCTGCGCATGCGCATCGCCGCCAACAAAGGCCGCAAGCTGTTCTAAGGCCTTGAGCGGGTAATGGATGGGTGGTCTCGTCAGCGACGAGGCCACCGATCTGAAAGCGTTTTCGCTGTCGATTGTTGTGTGTCAGTCGCTGCACTGATCAATCACCGTCATCCCATGTGAACTCAAATTGTAAACAACGCAGAAAGTGGCATTGCCGCGTTTTTTTGCCTGTTTTGAGTATTTGAGTGCGCATTCTTTAAGCAATCTTTCTGAATCCTCACCTGTGAGAAACAGAAATACGTGAGCCTGTCTTTCCGGTAATTCCTCTGTCTTTTCCAGCAACGTGCTGAATTCCATTTTTTTGCTCATCCAGCGTGCATCGATGATGTACAGGTCTGCCAGTGACTCGTGCAACCGAACGTGATGCTTAACCGTGCGCGTCTCGACTGGTGGAGCTTGTGCAGTACAAGGACTGGTGGGCCGACGATCTTTTATGGACCCATCCCGCTGGGTCTCACCGTCCAGTACTTTTAGGAAGTCCTTTCCCTTTGCGAAGTCTGAAGGCGCGTACAACGACCGGTAGTTGAAATTGAGCGTGGCGAAGAACAGGAGCAGCAAGTAAAAAGGAAAAACTATCAGGAACCAGATGTAGATTTCCCGTTCTTTGTTATCCAGAAAAGGCAGTGAAACGGCAGCGGAAGTTTCCGACAGGGTCGCGAATATGGCAATAACAGTAATAGGGTTGGTGATTCTCTTTTGGTTTTTTATCATGTTGTCTACTCATTTTGTTTTGTCTTTTCTCGAAAATTGAATGAAGGATTGTGTTTGGTTTGTGGGTTTTTGGGTTTGAATATTTATTTTGAATATACCTCGTTTGGGTGGTGCTGGTTTGTTTGTACGCTATTAATGATTGTTCAGTTTTTATTTTTCGCTGTAAGAGTATGTGGATACTTCGTGTGTGATATTTCTGTTATGAGTCAGATCGTCGTAAATAGTCGTTACTTTTAAGTTGGATTTGCTACTGGAGGCTCGTTGAATTGTTACTGCGGAGCGCGTTGTCCAGTTTTTTAGTTGTAAGTCGATACAAAAAACTTCCTGAAAAAATCGCTTGCGTAACGCCGATACAGTTTTTGCTACGCTGAGTTCGAGGAGTTTTTGTAAGATTAATCCGCGATGTTTGTAGGGAATGTCTCTCGGTGCGGGTGGCCGGGGGGAGCGGCATGCCATGGGGGAAACGACTAGGCTATTGTGCGGGCTCTAAAAATTCGAACAGCGAAAATTGGACTTGCCCATGAATAAAGTGCTGATCGTGGATGATCACCCCGTCATTCGTCTTGCGGTACGTATGCTGATGGAGCGTCATGGCTACGAAGTCATCGCAGAAACGGATAATGGCGTGGATGCATTGCAACTTGCCCGTGAACATATGCCGGATATTGTCATTCTGGATATAGGAATACCGAAACTGGATGGGCTGGAAGTTATTGCACGACTGTCCTCGGCAGCGATGCCCATGAAAGTTCTGATATTGACTTCCCAGGCGCCGGGGCACTTTTCCATGCGATGCATGCAGTCGGGGGCCGCCGGCTACGTCTGCAAACAACAGGATCTAACGGAACTGCTCAGTGCAATAAAGGCGGTTTTGTCCGGCTACAGTTACTTCCCAAATCAAGCCTTGCATACCGTACGTGCCAGTCTGGGCAATGCGAGTGAAGCCGATATGGTGGATCGTCTGTCAGGGCGGGAAATGATGGTTCTGCAACAGTTGGCCAGGGGCAAGACCAATAAGGAAATTGCCGATGGAATGTTCCTCAGCAATAAAACCGTCAGCACTTACAAGACCCGATTGCTGTTGAAGTTGAATGCGCGTTCGCTGGTCGATCTGATCGAGCTGGCTCAGCGCAACGGATTAGTGTGATTTTTATCTGCAATTCCGATGCGCGATGAATGGGCATTTACCGCGGTCGGTACAAAGAAAAAAGCCTCCGTTTCGGGAGGCTTTCAGGTGTCATAAATCAAAGTCGTAATCGGCCAATTGCTTTTGCAGTCGGCGCTCCTCCAGCAGGTTGTCGATGGTGCGGCGCTTGCTCAGGTTGGTTTTCGCTACTTCAACCACAGATTCGGCTTCAGCGTCCTCAACAGGAGTGAAGTCGTCCTCTACGTCCATTTGCTCTTTGCCAGTGCTCATTTAGTTACTCCAGGCTAAGGCTGCCTTTGGGGCTCCTTATATCGACAATCGCCCGGCGGGTAAAAAAGATTTTTTCAATCGATAAATCAATAAATCCAATAGTGGCTCAATCGTCCGAGGTCTTTTGCTTGTATTCGCACAAGTCTTCGATCCGGCAACTGCCGCAACGAGGCTTGCGGGCCAGGCAAACGTAGCGTCCGTGAAGGATCAACCAGTGGTGGGAATCGAGAAGGTATTCCTTGGGCACGAATTTCATCAGTTTTTTCTCGACCTCGACCACATTCTTGCCAGGCGCAATGCCGGTGCGGTTGCTGACCCGGAAAATGTGGGTGTCCACAGCCATGGTCAACTGGCGGAATGCGGTGTTGAGCACCACGTTGGCGGTCTTGCGGCCCACGCCGGGCAGGGCTTCAAGTTCTTCACGAGTCTGCGGCACTTCACCGGCATGACGCTCCACCAGCAAGCGGCAGGTCTCGATCACGTTTTTCGCTTTGCTGTTGAACAGGCCGATGGTCTTGATGTATTCCGACAGCCCTTCGACGCCCAAGGCATGGATTGCCGCGGGTGTATTGGCGACCGGGTACAGTTTTGCCGTGGCCTTGTTGACGCCGACATCGGTCGATTGCGCCGAAAGAATCACCGCAATCAGCAATTCAAACGGGGAGGAATAGGCCAGTTCGGTCTTCGGTTCCGGGTTGTCTTCATGCAACCTGCGGAAAATTTCCAGACGTTTTGCGGCATTCATGGGCAGTGCGTTTCCTCGAAGACAGTCAGTTTGAAAGTGCGGGGTGGTGCCAGGCTTTCCATCCGGCAATCAGCAATCCCAGCAGGATGAAACCACCAGGGGCCAGCGTGGCCAGACGCAAGCCGTCGTCGTCGGTCAGCACCCAGCCTTGCCATTGCGCATGCGTGGCAGCAACCAGCCACGGTAAATGATTGCCGAGTGTGCCGTAACCCACGAGTTCGCGGAGCAGGCCCAGGCCCACCATCAATCCGCCGAACAGGCCGCACAGGCGCAGACGATCTCGCCAAGTGCTTTGAAAGAACCCGCTGTGTTCCAGCACTACGCATTGCAGGGCAATCAACGCCGCGTAGATCCCCACCTGTTGATGCCATTGCAGCGACCAGACTTGCGCGCCGAGTTCGGCGCAACTGGTCAGTGTTGCCGCAAGCAGTACGCTTGCCGGCAAGTGAGTCGCGGGAAGCAGACTCGACCGCAAGGCGTTCATGCCCAGGCCAAAAACACTGATCACGACCATGAACATCAGCCACAGGCCCAGAGCGTTCACCAGTGACCCGGTGGCGCCGATGAGTGGCGCGAGCATCAATGAGTTCTGCAGCAGCGATGATTTACTCATGGGGAGCGCTCCCGAGCAGTTGTTGCCGATGATCATCGAAATAGCGCAGTGCATCGTGGGTGGCGTTGATCACTGCTCTTGAAGTGATGGTCGCCCCGGCAATCTGATCGAACTGTCCTTGATCCTTTTTCAAGGCCCAACCTTTGTCGTCAGGATCAGTTCTGGACTTACCGGAAAGCGTTTGAAGCCAGGCGTTGGGCCAGTCGGCAATTCGCGCGCCGAGTCCCGGGGTTTCGGTTTGCTTGAGGGTTTTGACGCCCATCAGCCTGCCATTGAGGTCGATGGCGATCAGCAAGTCGATAGTGCCTGCATAGCCCACGGTCTGGCTACGCAACAACACGGCGTAAGCCTGGTTGGCCTTGGTCGCCCGGTAGCCCGCCAGCAGCGTGCTGTTGCCCAGTGCGGTGTTTTCGAGTGTGAGCGGTTGCTCCAGCGGCTTATTGTCGTAGCTGTCGGGCGGCAGCAGGTCCAGCAGGTTGCGACTGTCGATCAGGCGCTGCTCAGCCGCGATCCGTGGTGTGCTGTTGTGCTGCGCCAGATAGCTCAGGCCAATCCCGAAGGTAGCCAGTAGCGCCAGGATGACAACGCTCGACGCTCGGCTCATGGCGTAGTCCGCTCCTGTCTGGCCGCGACGAATCGCTCCAGCGCCGGCACACAGAGGTTCATCAACAGCACGGCAAAAGCCACGCCGTCCGGATAGCCGCCCCACGTACGAATCAGATAGGTCAGCAGCCCGACGCCAATGCCATACAGCAGGCGCGCACTCGGGCTTTTGGCGCCCGATACCGGTTCCGTAACGATAAAGAACGCACCGAGCATGCTGGCGCCGGTGAGCAAATGAAACAACGGTGAGCCATGGGAATCGGAGCCCGATCCGTTCCAGCACAACAGACTGATGATGAACAGGCTGGCAAGCATGCCGACCGGCGCATGCCAGCTGAACACGCGTCGTTGCAGCAGAAATGCACCACCCGCGAGAAAGGCCAGATTCACCCATTCCACGCCGTGGCCGCCGAAGCGCCCAAACGCCGGATTCGCCGCGAACAGTTCATCCATGGTCAGGCTTTTGTTGATTCGAAGACTGTCTAGTGCGGTGGCCCGGACCCAGGCGTCCGGGTTTTCGCCGAAACCGAATACTTGTTGGATACCGCCCGACAGATCCATGCCATGGGACGCTGGCCAGTGGGTCATTTGTTGCGGAAACGCCACCATCACCAAGGCAAAACCGAGCATCGCCGGATTGAACGGATTACTGCCGACGCCGCCATACAGATGCTTACCGAAAAGCATGGCCGAGGCAGCGGCACTGACTGTCAGCCACCACGGGCAGTAAGGCGGCAAGGCCAATGCCAGCAGTGTGGCGCTGACGAGAGCGCTGCCGTCGATCAAGGTTGGCTTGAGCGCGCGCTTGCGCAATCGCAGCACCGCCGCTTCAGCGGCCAGCGCGCCGATGCCTGCCAGGATCAGGTTGATCAGCACGCCCCAACCGTAAAACCAGAACAACGCCAGCGTGCCTGGCAGCGTCGCCAGCAGAACCAGCTTCATGGCCTGCTGCAGACGCTCGTCGACCGATTCAAGGGGTGGCATGGGCGTCCACCTGCCGTTCGGCTTCGCGCAGTGCCTGCTCCAGGGCTTCGATCTGCTCGGCCGGTGCTTCGCTGGTTTGGGCTTTCTTCAGCTCGGCGCGGCGCATGGCCAATTGGATCTTCGCCCGTTTCAGCTCGACATCCTTCGCTGGCGCTGGCGCAGAAACGGGCGCCGGTGCTGGTGGCGTGGTGCTTTCCAGCTGCGCCAGGGTTTGTTCAGCGCCTTCAAACTGTTGTTGCAGGACAATCAACTGCGACTGCTGTTCGAAGGTCGGCGGATGACCGAACGCCTTGAGCGACTTGGTCAGTTGCGCGCGGCTCATGGCCACATCGATCTTGGCTTTTTTCAACGCCGCATCGGCATTGGCGACCTTCTGTGCGCGGACGCGCTCAAGGGCGGCCTGCACCGGGTCGAGCTTCACTTCGCTCGGTTGGGCGGCTCGTTGTGCACGGGCCTCGCGCTCGGCGGCTTTTTGTTGTTCCTCGCGCCGCAAACGGGCGTTGCGTTGCTCGAAACGGTCCCGCGCGTGATTGCGTTTGGCGGCGCGGGCGCGTTGCTCTTCAAGACTGAACGCCAGGCCACCGACAATCGGCAGCACCGTGGCCGTTGGCAGCGGATGCATCTCGATGCAGTCCACCGGGCACGGCGCTACGCAGAGGTCACAACCGGTGCACTCGTCGATGATCACCGTGTGCATCAACTTGGCCGCACCCACGATGGCGTCTACCGGGCAGGCCTGAATGCATTTGGTGCAGCCGATGCATTCGGCCTCGCGGATGTAGGCAATTTGCGCCGGAGCCGAACCCCGGCCGACATCCAGTTCCAGCACCGGCACGTTCAGCAGTTCGGCCAGGGCGTTGATGGTTTCGTTGCCACCCGGTGGGCACTTGTTGATCGGCTCGCCGCTGGCGATGCCTTCGGCGTAGGGCTTGCATCCGGGATGGCCGCACTTGCCGCATTGGGTCTGCGGCAAGAGCGCGTCGATGCGTTGAATCAGACTCATGTTTTGATCAGTCCGCTGAATCCGAGAAAGGCCACTGCGATCAATCCGGCGCCGATCAGATCGATCGGCAAGCCACGAAAGGGCAGGGGAACATCATTATCAAGTGTGCGCTGGCGCAGGTCATTGAACAGGCTCAGTACCAGCCAGAAACCCAGCCCGGCACCGAGGTTGAGGGCTGCGGCGTGAAACAAACCACGGTCATCCTGGACGTTGAGCAACGCCACCCCAAGCACGCCCGCGTTGCCCAACAGCAGCGGCCAAAGGCCTTCGAACGACAACTTCGAAAAGGCCTTTGAAAGCACCTTCAGTAGTGGGCCGATCAGCAAAACGCTTAGCGGTAGAAACACGAACAGACGCAGGGCTGTCAGATCCAGTGGCATCAGCAGCCAGTGATAGAGCGCGTAGCCGATCATGCCGGTGATCAGCATCAAACACGTGGTCGCGATACCCAGCGCATGGACCTGCCGCCGCTCGCTGGCCAACAGCGGATCGACGCCCAGTGGCCAGTGCAACACGAGGTTGTTGATCAAGGCTGTGCTGATGAGCGTAAGCAGTGCTTCGGTCATGATCGTCCATATCCGATGCTGGATAACTCCTGAAAGAAGCCAGACCTGATAGATAGTATGGGCCAGACATGAAAATCCCACAGTCGCGCCAGGCACGACTGTGGGATCGGTTTACCGCAGAAACTTACTTGATGCGCTGACCAGGCTTGGCGCCGCTGTCAGGGCTCAACAGGTAGATTTCTTCACCGCCAGGACCGGCCGCCATCACCATGCCTTCGGAGATGCCGAACTTCATTTTCCGTGGCTTGAGGTTGGCGATCATCATGGTCAGGCGACCATCGAGCTTGGACGGGTCCGGGTAAGCACTCTTGATGCCGGAGAACACGTTGCGCGTCTCGTCGCCGATGTCGAGGGTCAGACGCAACAGCTTGTCCGCGCCTTCCACGTGCTCAGCCTTGACGATCAGTGCGACGCGCAAATCGACTGCCGCGAAAGTGTCGAACTCGATTTCCGGCGACAGCGGGTCCTTGGCCAGTTCGCCATTGCCCGCAGGCGCGGCTGCACCGGTGTCGGTCTGGCTGGCGGTCAGGTCTTCTTTCGAAGCGTCGGTCATGGCTTGCACCTTGACCGGGTCGATTCGGGTCATCAACGGCTTGAACTCGTTCAGCTGATGATTGCTGAGCAAGGTCGCGTGGTCGTTCCAGGTCAGTGGCGCGACGTTGAGGAATGCCTCGGCATCGGCGGCCAGCAGCGGCAGCACAGGCTTGAGGAAGATCACCAGCTGACGGAACAGGTTGACGCCCGTGGCGCAGATGGCCTGGACTTCATCCTGCTTGCCTTCCTGTTTGTTCAGCGACCACGGTGCCTTGTCGGCGATCCAGGCGTTGGCGCGGTCGGCAAGGCCCATGATCTCGCGCATGGCGCGAGCAAAGTCGCGGGCTTCATAGGCGTCGGCGATGCTCGGCGCGGCGGCCAGGAATGCGTCGGTCAGTTCCGGCGCGGCGTTGGTGTCGACCATCACGCCGGCGTTGCCTTTGTTGATGAACCCGGCGCAACGGCTGGCGATGTTGACGACTTTGCCCACCAGGTCAGAGTTGACCTTCTGCACGAAGTCTTCGAGGTTCAGGTCGAGGTCATCGACGCCACGACCCAGCTTGGCTGCGTAGTAATAACGCAGGTATTCCGGCGACAGGTGATCCAGGTAGGTCCGGGCCTTGATGAACGTGCCGCGGGACTTGGACATTTTCTGACCGTTGACAGTCAGGTAGCCGTGCACGTTGATGCCGGTCGGCTTGCGGTAGCCCGCGCCTTCGAGCATGGCTGGCCAGAACAAGGCGTGGAAGTTGACGATGTCCTTGCCGATGAAATGGTACAGCTCTGCGGTGGAATCTTTATTCCAGAACGCGTCGAAATCCAGCTCCGGCGTGCGATCGCAGAGGTTCTTGAAGCTGGCCATGTAGCCGATCGGCGCATCCAGCCACACATAGAAGTACTTGCCCGGCTCGTCAGGGATTTCGAAACCGAAGTACGGCGCATCGCGGGAGATGTCCCACTGTTGCAGGCCGGCGTCCAGCCACTCGGCGATCTTGTTGGCCACGGCGTCTTGCAGGGTGCCGCTGCGGGTCCAGGTTTGCAGCATTTCCTGGAAGTCCGGCAACTTGAAGAAGAAGTGCTGGGAATCCTTGAGCACCGGCGTGGCGCCGGAGATCGCCGACTTCGGATCTTTCAGATCGGTTGGCGCGTAGGTCGCGCCGCATTTTTCGCAGTTGTCGCCGTACTGGTCTTCGGTGCCACATTTCGGGCAGGTGCCCTTGATGAAGCGGTCGGCCAGGAACATTTTCTTTTCCGGGTCGAAATACTGCGTGATCGAACGCGTGGCGATGTGCCCGGCGTCGCGCAGCTTCAGGTAGATCTGGCTCGACAGCTCACGGTTTTCTTCGGCGTGAGTGGAGTGGAAGTTGTCGAAGTCCACCAGGAACTCGGCAAAGTCGGCGCTGTGTTCAGCCTGGACGTTGGCGATCAGTTGTTCCGGGGTGATGCCTTCTTTTTCCGCGCGCAGCATGATCGCCGAACCGTGGGCGTCGTCGGCGCAGACATAAATGCATTGGTTGCCGCGGTGCTTCTGGAAGCGCACCCACATATCGGTCTGGATGTATTCCAGCATATGGCCAAGGTGAATCGAACCATTGGCGTAGGGCAGGGCGCTGGTGACGAGGATCTTGCGTGGCTCGGACATGGGGCTCGGCTACTTGATGAAACGGAGGTCGGCCACTATAAAGCGCCAGCGCATATTTTTCACCCTGTGAGCCTGTTTCCGGATGCGGCGATCGCAATAATTGTGGCGAGGGAGCTTGCTCCCGTTCGGCTGCGCAGCAGTCGTAACGCGATCTGTCTGCCGAACCGGGTAGTCGAAATTGGGGCGGCTTCACCACCCAGCGGGAGCAAGCTCCCTCGCCACGGTTATGCGTTGGCAACAAATGATCTACAAGCATGCCGCCTCGGACCCGGAACAGGTACGATACCCGTCATCTTTTCCAAGTCCTGTTTTCGGAGTTGCCCATGAGCGCCGTCAATCGCGCAGCGGTGGAAGCCGTCCTTCGCCAATACACCGACCCTTACCTGAACCAGGACCCGGTCAGCGCCGGGTGCGTGCGCAACATTGAAGTTCAGGGCGACCGCGTCAGCGTCCAGCTCGAATTGGGTTACGCCGCCGGTCTGTTCAAGAGCGGCTGGGCGCAGATGCTGCAAATGGCTATCGAAGGCCTCGACGGCGTAACGTCGGCCCGCGTCGACATCACCAGCGTCATTGCCGCGCACAAGGCCCAGGCGCAGATTCCTGGCCTGGCCAACGTCAAGAACGTAGTGGCCGTGGCTTCCGGCAAGGGTGGCGTGGGTAAATCCACCACCGCTGCCAACCTGGCATTGGCCCTGGCCCGCGAAGGCGCCAAGGTCGGTATTCTCGATGCGGACATCTACGGTCCGAGCCAGGGCATCATGTTCGGCATCCCGGAGCGCACTCGTCCTGAAATAAAGGACCAGAAGTGGTTTGTGCCGCTCAAATCCCATGGCGTCGAAGTGATGTCCATGGCCTTCCTGACCGACGACAACACACCGATGGTCTGGCGCGGGCCCATGGTTTCCGGCGCCTTGCTGCAACTGGTGACCCAAACCGCTTGGGGCGACCTGGATTATCTGGTCATCGACATGCCGCCAGGCACTGGCGATATCCAGCTGACCCTGGCGCAGAAGGTCCCGGTAGCCGGCGCCGTGATCGTCACCACACCACAAGACCTGGCGTTGCTCGACGCGCGCAAAGGCGTGGAAATGTTCCGCAAGGTCAACATTCCCGTACTGGGCGTGGTGGAAAACATGGCCGTGCACATCTGCTCGAACTGCGGACATGCCGAGCATCTGTTCGGTGAGGGCGGCGGCGTGAAACTGGCTAATCAGTACGGCGTCGAACTGCTGGCCTCGTTGCCGCTGGCTATGGCCATCCGCGAGCAGGCCGATGGCGGCAAGCCAACGGTGATCGCTGAGCCGGACAGCCCGATAGCGCTGGTATATCAGGAGCTGGCTCGCCACGTTGGCGCGCGAATTGTGTTGCAGGAAGCGTTGACGCCGGCGATGCCGAATATCAGCGTCAGCGACGATTGATATTCGCCAGATAAGCGCTGACCCAATGTGGGAGCGGGCTTGCTCGCGAAAGCGGTGTGTCATTCAACCAATAAGTTGACTGATCTATCGCCTTCGCGAGCAAGCCCGCTCCCACATTGGTTTTGGGTTGGGCTTAGATCCGCAACCCGCCATCCATCTCCAGAATCCGACCGGTGTAATAGTCGTTCTCGAAGATGTACGCCGCCGAATGGGCGATCTCGTCAGGCTTGCCCATACGCTTGAGCGGAATCCCGGCAGTCATCTTCTCGAGCGCTTCAGGCTTCATGCCCAGGGTCATTTCGGTTTCGATGAAGCCCGGTGCAATGCCTGCCACGCGAATGCCGTAGCGCGCCAGTTCCTTGGCCCAGGTCACGGTCGCGGCTGCGACACCGGCCTTGGCGGCGGAGTAGTTGGTCTGACCGACGTTGCCAGCGCGGGAAATCGACGAGATATTGATGATCGCGCCGCTGTTGTTCAGCTCGACCATTTTCGCCGCGACTTCACGGGTGCACAGGAACACGCCGGTCAGGTTGACGTCGATCACCGCCTGCCACTGTGCCAGGCTCATCTTGGTCATTTCGCCGTCCTTGACCTTGAGCAGCAGACCGTCACGCAAGATCCCGGCGTTGTTGATCAGGCCGTGGATCGCGCCGAAGTCTTCTGCAACCTGGGCGACCATATGCGTTACTTGCTCTTCATTGGCGACGTTGCACAGATAAGCGCGAGCATCGACACCTTTGGCCTTGCAGGCGGCCACCGCGTCGTCGAGTTTTTCCTGGTTCAGGTCGACCAGGGCCAGCTTCGCGCCTTTGCCCGCGAAATACTCGGCCATCGAGCGGCCTAAACCCTGGCAACCGCCAGTGATAATGATTACTTTGTCAGTGAGTTGCATTCGCATGCCCCGGTAGCAGGTCTGAGTGGTTTCCTTAGAGAGCCTCTCGATCTGCACCTGACGTGGCCTGGCTGCACATGAGAACTGCCCCGATGGCGTGCTGGGACTTTCCACCAGCAGCCCGTCCGTTTTTCTGACGGATTCTATATAAGGAGTCATAAATTGAGCGTTGAAGCGGCTAAGCATGCACGAGAATTGCTTCTCAAGGAATACCGTGGAGTGCTCTCCACGCACTCCAAATCAATGCCCGGTTTCCCGTTCGGCTCCGTAGTTCCGTACTGTCTGGACGAGCAGGGCCGGCCGCTGATCCTGATCAGCCGTATCGCCCAGCACACGCACAATTTGCAAAAAGACCCGAAATGCTCGTTGTTCGTGGGTGAGCGCGGCGCTGAAGACGTACAGGCGGTCGGTCGTCTGACTTATCTGGCTGAAGCACGGCAGCTCGAAGACGAAACTTCCATCGAAGCAGCCGCCGAGCGTTACTACCGCTATTTCCCGGAGTCGCAGGGCTACCACAATGCCCACGATTTCGATTTCTGGGTACTGACGCCTGTGCGTCACCGTTACATTGGTGGTTTTGGTGCGATTCACTGGGTCAACGAGCTGACGCTGGCCAACCCGTTCGCCGGCAAGGCTGAAATCAGCATGGTCGAGCACATGAACGCGGATCACGCCAAGGCCATTGCCCATTACGTGGACCTGGCGGGTTTGCCGAAAACTTCGCCAGCACAATTGGTCGGTATCGACACCGAAGGCATGCACCTGCGCATCGGTCAAAGCCTGTACTGGCTGCCGTTCCAAGGGTCGTGTAATACGCCGACACAAGTTCGCGAAGCCTTGGTTTTCCTGGCTCACGCTGAACATTGGCCGAAAAATGAAGTGGCCGACGCTTGAATTCACGAAACGGCGACGTCATCTAAGGTGAACTGGCAAGGCATTCTTGCGTTGAGGAACCATTTGATGCGCCCTTTTTTGTTGCTCTTTCTGCTGTTCCCGGTGTTGGAGCTGTTCGTATTCGTCAAGGTGGCAGGGGCTATCGGGTTTTTCCCGGCCCTGCTGCTGATCATTCTCGGCTCGATGTTCGGCGTGTTCGTGCTGCGCATCGCCGGCCTGGCCACGGCGCTGCGTGCCCGTGAAAGCCTGAACCGCGGCGAGTTGCCGGCCCAGACCATGCTCGAAGGCCTGATGCTGGCGTTGGCCGGTGGTCTGTTGATCCTGCCGGGCTTCATCAGCGACGTGATCGGCCTGATCATGCTGCTGCCGATCAGCCGTCGGCTGCTGGCCAATAAAATGCGCCAGCGCGCCGAAGAGCAGGCGATCCGCCAACGGGCGTTTGCCGATGACCTCCAGGCCCGTGGCGGTCCTGCACCGCGCGAACCCTTGGGTCGTGAGCCCAATGTGATCGAAGGCGAGTTCGAACACCGCGATACCAAGTAACACCTCAGCGACACGGCACCTTCGGGTGCCGTGTTCGTTTGCGGGACATCGACATGAAAATTTTTCGATGCCCACCCTTGTAATAAGCTTATGCGCCCTTATGTAACGGTCACCGCAAGGTTTCTGGCGATCACGCCAGACAGACTTCCGCGGTTCGCTTGACGAACCGCACCCGGCACCGCCGGACTTTGTTAAACCCGCCGGGACTACACCGGCCGATGAAAACCACAATTAGGAGAGATCGACAATGAAGCTTCGTCCTCTGCATGACCGCGTCGTCATCCGTCGCAGCGAAGAAGAAAAGAAAACCGCTGGCGGTATCGTCCTGCCAGGTTCGGCTGCTGAAAAAGCCAACAGCGGTGAAATCCTCGCAGTCGGCACCGGCCGCGTACTGGAAAACGGTGAAGTGCGCGCACTGGCCGTCAAGGTTGGCGACAAGGTTGTGTTCGGTCCTTACTCCGGCAGCAACACTGTGAAAATCGACGGCGAAGACCTGCTGGTAATGAGCGAGAACGAAATCCTCGCTGTTATCGAAGGCTGATTACCCGCTCATTTTCCCGCGACTACAAAGTATTTAAGGAATATCGATCATGGCTGCTAAAGAAGTTCTGTTTGGCGATTCCGCCCGCAAGAAAATGCTCAAAGGCGTCAACGTCCTGGCTGACGCGGTAAAAGCGACCCTGGGCCCGAAAGGCCGTAACGTGATCATCGAGAAGAGCTTCGGCGCTCCGACCATCACCAAGGACGGCGTTTCCGTCGCCAAAGAAATCGAACTCGAAGACCGTTTCGAAAACATGGGCGCGCAGCTGGTCAAAGACGTTGCCTCCCGTGCCAACGATGACGCTGGTGACGGTACTACCACCGCTACCGTTCTGGCTCAGTCGATCGTCAACGAAGGCCTGAAAGCCGTCGCTGCCGGCATGAACCCGATGGACCTGAAGCGCGGCATCGACAAGGCGACCATCGCCATCGTCAAAGAGCTGAAAAACCTGTCCAAGCCATGCGCTGACACCAAGGCAATCGCTCAGGTTGGCACCATCTCCGCCAACTCCGACAACTCCATCGGCGACATCATTGCCGAAGCCATGGAAAAAGTCGGTAAAGAAGGCGTGATCACCGTTGAAGAAGGCACTGGCCTGGAAAACGAACTGTCGGTTGTAGAAGGCATGCAGTTCGACCGTGGCTACCTGTCCCCGTACTTCGTCAACAAGCCGGAAACCATGGTTGCCGAGCTGGACAACCCGCTGGTTCTGCTGGTCGACAAAAAGATCTCGAACATCCGCGAAATGCTGCCAGTGCTGGAAGCCGTTGCCAAAGCCGGCCGTCCACTGCTGATCGTTTCCGAAGACGTTGAAGGCGAAGCCCTGGCGACTCTGGTCGTGAACAACATGCGTGGCATCGTTAAAGTCGCGGCCGTCAAGGCTCCAGGCTTCGGCGACCGTCGCAAGGCCATGCTGCAGGACATCGCCGTTCTGACCGGCGGTACCGTTATCTCCGAAGAGATCGGCCTGAGCCTGGAAGCCGCTACCCTGGAAAACCTGGGCAGCGCCAAGCGCGTGACCATCTCCAAGGAAAACACCATCATCGTTGATGGTTCTGGCGTAGCCGGCGACATCGAGTCCCGCATTGCCCAGATCCGTGCACAGGTTGCCGAAACTTCCTCGGACTACGACCGTGAAAAACTGCAAGAGCGTCTGGCCAAGCTGTCCGGCGGCGTTGCAGTGATCAAGGTTGGCGCTGGTTCCGAAGTTGAAATGAAAGAGAAGAAAGCCCGCGTTGAAGACGCCCTGCACGCTACCCGTGCAGCCGTTGAAGAAGGCGTGGTACCTGGCGGTGGCGTTGCACTGATCCGTGCTCTGCAAACCCTGAACGATCTGAAAGGCGACAACGCTGATCAGGACGTGGGTATCGCTGTTCTGCGTCGTGCCGTTGAAGCACCGCTGCGCCAGATCGCTGCCAACAGCGGTGACGAGCCAAGCGTTGTGGTCAACGAAGTCAAGAACGGCAAAGGTAACTTCGGTTACAACGCTGCGACTGGCGAATACGGCGACATGATCGAAATGGGCATCCTGGACCCAACCAAGGTTACCCGTTCCGCTCTGCAAGCTGCATCGTCGATCGGCGGTCTGATCCTGACCACCGAAGCCGCTGTTGCTGATGCACCGAAGAAAGACGGCGGTGCTGGCGGCGGTATGCCAGACATGGGCGGTATGGGCGGCATGGGCGGCATGATGTAAGCCAGCCTCACCCCTGTACTAAAAACCCCGCCTGCGAAAGCAGGCGGGGTTTTTTATTGCCTTTTACAAACATCAAAGTCAAAGGATCGCCCGAGGGCTCGGTCCGCGCTCGGGCGATCTTTTGATCTTCTATCAAGCCCTTACCGGTTCGGCCTTGTCTACTCGTTCAACGCTGGATGCCGGCCGATAAAGAATCCAGTAATACGACCCCAAACAAATCAGCCAGCAGAACACTGCCGTCCACACGTTGTGCGAGAAAAAGTGCGCA
Source organism: Pseudomonas sp. MAG733B (assembly GCF_036884845.1). Lineage (NCBI taxonomy): Bacteria > Pseudomonadati > Pseudomonadota > Gammaproteobacteria > Pseudomonadales > Pseudomonadaceae > Pseudomonas > Pseudomonas sp. MAG733B. The sequence continues at coordinate 5,969,450 of NZ_CP145732.1, read as the reverse complement.
CCCTGCATCATCCGTCCAATGGAAAACACCGTGCCGAGGGCGAAGGCAAAAACAAACGCCGCCCGTGCCAGTCGTGGGCGACGATCACGCAACACAAAGAACAACGCAAACAGCGTGAACCCGGTTGCCGCATGACCACCCGGCCAGCAGCGGCCCGGTTTTTCCGTAGCCGGTCGAGGGCTCAGCAATTCACTGTAGGTCTCATGCCCGCCGAACTGTTCAAGGCTCCACGGGCATTGCACCGCCGTCACCGCTTTCATCGGCGTGACAAAGGACGTCGCCAAACCCAGGGACAGCACCAGACAGCCCAATTCCCGTTTGAACGGCTTGAGCCTTGCCATGAAAAACGAGCCGGCAAAGCCAAGGATGGCAAATACCGAGAAAGCGATGACCACTTGTTTGGCGCGATCGTGCAGGACCGTTTCCAGGAAATAACTGTGTCGACCGATGAAATCCCCGGCGGCCGGGTCGTAGAACAGTTTGGCCAGGTCCATGTCCAGAGACGTCAGTTCGAGCAGCACCAGAATGATTGCCGCAACGGCAGGAACTCCAAGGCAAACCCAGAAGTTGAGCGGGCGAGAAGCGGGGCGGACAAGGGTCGAAGCCATGCGGGTTCCTTGGTTGGGAAAGTGTTCTGAAATGCGCAGCCGCGCAGAGTTTGAACCCGATCCTGTCGTCAACGTGTGAATCGATAGTGAAAAAGTCGTTAACCCTGCAAACGTTTGATTTCAGCCATGCCAGCCGCACGCAATCCTAGCCCTGAGCCACACTTGGCCTTAAGCTGCGCGGGCCAAGACGGCCGTTACTGTGTACGGAGAAGGTGCCCATGCGAATTTTATTGGTTGAAGACAACCGCGATATCCTCGCCAATCTGGCCGATTACCTGGGGCTCAAAGGATATACCGTGGATTGTGCACAGGACGGTTTGTCGGGCCTGCATCTGGCGGCCACCGAGCATTACGACCTGATCGTGCTCGACATCATGCTGCCCGGCATCGACGGCTACACCCTGTGCAAACGCCTGCGTGAAGATGCCCGTCGCGACACGCCAGTAATCATGCTCACCGCGCGCGATCAACTGGACGACCGGTTGCAGGGCTTCAAGTCCGGTGCCGACGATTACCTGATCAAGCCATTTGCCCTGTCTGAGCTGGCGGCGCGCATCGAGGCCGTCATGCGCCGTGCCCAGGGCGGTGGGCGTCGCACCTTGCAAGTCGGTGACTTGATCTATGACCTCGACACGCTTGAAGTCACCCGCGAAGGCCGATTGCTCAAACTCAACCCGGTGGGATTGAAGCTGCTGGCGGTGCTGATGCAGAAAAGCCCTCACGTATTGCGCCGGGAAATTCTCGAAGAAGCGTTGTGGGGCGACGACTGCCCGGACAGCGACAGCCTGCGCAGCCACGTCCACCAGTTGCGTCAGGTGATCGACAAACCGTTCGCCAAACCGTTGCTGCAAACCGTGCACGGTGTGGGTTATCGCTTGGCCGAGGGCCGTGATGGAGTTTAAGCAGAGCCTTGCTCAACGGATCATCATTGCCTTTGCGCTGATGAGCGCACTGGTAGCGGGCGCCTTTGCCATGGGCATCGTCGCCACCGTGCACCTGGTGGAAGAAAAACTGATCTCGGCTGGCCTGGGCGGCGACTTGCAACGGCTGTTGCTGATGGACAACGTCTCCGACTGGAGCCATCGCCCGGAACCGGACCAGTTGTTCTATTTCAGCGGCGGACCGGGCGATTTTGAGCTGCCCAAGGATTTGCGTCATCTGGACTCGGGATTTCACGAGGTCTTCCGCGAGCAGCTGTCGTACCACGCGATGGTCGAGATCGTCGACGGTCGGCGCTATGTGTTGCTGCAGGACCAGAGCGATTTCGAAGAGCGTGAACGGGTGCTGTTTGCCGTCGTCCTCGTAGGCTTCGTGCTCAGCCTGGCATTGGCGGTTTTCCTCGGCTGGGTGCTGGCGCGCAAGGTGATGGCGCCTGTTGTGCGATTGGCTCGGCAGGTTCGTCATCGTGATCAGTTGTTGGGCTTGGCGCCGCCTCTGGCGCCAGATTATGCGGCCGATGAAGTGGGTGAGTTGGCCGTGGCCTTCGATGCCACCCTCGGCCGCCTGCGTCAGGCATTGACCCGGGAGCGCTTGTTCACCAGTGATGTCAGTCATGAACTGCGCACGCCGTTGATGGTGTTGGCCAGTTCTTGCGAGTTGCTGCTGGAAAATCCGGGCATCGACCAGCGCGGTCGTGCTCAGGTCGAACGAATCGCCCGAGCCAGCGAAGAAATGCGCGAGCTGGTTCAAACTTTCCTGATGCTCGCCCGCGCTCAGCGCGAAGATGCCGGCATGTCACCGCAGCAAACGCTCAGCGGCGTGGCCGATGGCTTGATCGGTCAGTGGCGCGGGCCGATCGAGACCAAAGGCCTGACCCTGGTTTTTGATCCGGGCCAGCCACAGAACATTCGCTACAACGCCACTTTCCTCAATGCAGTGATGGGAAACCTGCTGCGTAACGCACTGCATTACACCGAACGCGGGTTCATCCGACTAACCTTGACCGCCACGGGGTTCCTGGTCGAAGACAGCGGCGTGGGCATTCCCGAAGAGAAACGCGAGGCGATGTTCGAGCCTTTCGTGCGAGGTAATGAAAAACGTGGCGAAGGCCTGGGATTGGGGCTGTCGCTGGTGCAACGGATCTGTGAAAACCAGGGCTGGAGCGTCAGCCTGACGAACATGGAGCCCCATGGCTGTCGTTTTGAGGTGCAATTGCAGGCGTCTTAGTTGCATTTCGCTGGCCGGCTCCAGTTTGTTTTGCAAAGCCTGGAAACACTTCAGGGTTTTACATGACAATTTTTTCACAATTGGATGACTTGGCACTGACATTGCGCTGCCTAAGGTGGATGCCATCAGAAGTGCAAGGAGACCTTGGTGATGGCCGGTCCAATCAAGCTGGATTTTTCCGAAAAATACGACGATCAACACGCGCAACGCTACCTGCGTAAACACCAGGATGGCCTTGGCCGTCGACTGTCCCATTGGCGCGATGAGCAGCTGGCGCGCAAAGCGCTGACACTGATCGGTGAGCCGGGTCTGGTCCTCGATTTGCCCTGCGGCGCAGGACGATTCTGGCCGTTGCTGGCAGAAAAACCCAACCGGGTGATCATCGGCGCCGACAACTCCGAGTCCATGATCAAGATTGCTACAGAGGCACAACCCGCCGAAGTGGTCAAACGGGTACAACCCTTGCACACTTCTGCATTCGACATCGCCTTGCCTGATAACGCCGTCGACAGCATTTTCTGCATGCGTTTGCTCCATCACATCGGTGAAGCCGAGCATCGACTGGCCATTCTGCGCGAATTCGAACGCGTCACCCGCGACAGCGTTGTCCTTTCGCTGTGGGTCGACGGTAATTTCAAGGCGTGGAAACGCAAGCGCGCAGAGAGAACCCGTGGGCAGGAAGGTTACCAAAATCGTTTTGTGTTACCGGCTGTTACGGTAGAAAAGGAATTTGAACAAGCGGGTTTCAGAATTCAGGAACGTCTGGACTTTTTGCCGCTCTATGCCATGTGGCGGGTTTACGTATTACGCAAGAGGTAACAGGATGGCAGTGCAGTGTGCAGCAGGATCGAACGTCGTTTCCCAGGACCGCTTCGACTATTTCTGGAATCAGCGCGGTGAATGGGTAGAAGAGCCCAACGTCCGTCGCGGAGGAGAAAGTGGCGTGCAGCGCATCGTGGGTAGCGATGGTCAGTTGCTCTACGCGAAGCGACAAACCGGCCATATTCACCGTAGCTTGCTGCACCCCTTCGGGCGGCCGACGGTGTTGCGCGAACGCGATGCGCTCACCGGTGTGAGTGCGCTTGGCGTGCGCGTTCCGGAAATCGTTTTTTGCGGGGCACAGCGCGATCCGGTGCACAAATGGCGCGCATTGCTGGTCACCAAATCACTGGACGGCTTCGAAGAAATCGAACACTGGTACGCCGGTGGTGGCCGCGAGCGTCACGGTGAGGCGGTGCACGATCGAGTCCTGAAGGAGTTGGCGGACAACCTGGCGCGCATGCACAAGGGTCGTTGGCAGCACAGCTGCCTCTATATCAAGCACGTGTTCGTGCGCGTGACCGGTGAAGGTGACGCCGCCACGGTCGAGGTCGCGTTGATCGATCTGGAGAAGTGCCGGCAGCGTCTGACCGCCCATCAGGCGGCAGCCCATGATATGAAGCAACTGCGTCGCCACTCGTCGTTCAGCCCTACGGATTGGGAAAAACTCGTCTACCTTTATAAGACGGCGTTTGGCAGCGCTATCAAAGGTTTATAGCAATGAAACTCGAAGTTGCGCGAGGTTTGTTTCTGGTAGGAGCCTTGGCAGTTGCTTCACTCGCGGTGGCTGCCTGGGAGCAGCCACGCACGCAAGTTCTCAGTTCAGCGAACGGCGAATATTGCCCATTGCCACGGGTTGCCAAAACAACCGTGGCTACCCAGCCCGACCATGATTTGTTGCTGTTCATGTTCGGTCTGTCTCAAGGAATGAGGCCGCAAAGTTGAACAGAATGAAGCCAAAATAAAAGGCCTCGCTGATGCGAGGCCTTTTTTGTTTGCCCCGGTTGTCCGGCCATCACGCTTATCTAATGTGAGAGCGGGCTTGCTCGCGAAGACGGCTGAACATGCAACAGGGATGTTGACTGAAATACCGTTTCGCGAGCAAGCCCGCTCCCACAAGTTCAACGGTGTCAGGGCTTATCGGGCTTGGCCAGCAACGTGTACACGCACGGCAGCACAAACAAAGTGAACAACGTGCCGATCGACATTCCCGTCGCAATCACCGTCCCGATATCAAACCGGCTGACCGCCCCGGCACCCGTCGCGATGATCAACGGCACCATGCCGAATACCATCGCGGCGGTCGTCATCAACACGGGCCGCAGACGAATGGCCGCCGCTTCTTCCACGGCCTCGCGGGCTGTCAGGCCCTTGTCCTTGCGCAACTGGTTGGCGAATTCGACGATCAGGATGCCGTGTTTGCTGATCAGCCCGATCAGCGTCACCAACCCGACCTGGGTATAGATGTTCATGCTCGACCAGCCGAGAAACAGCGGTATCAATGCACCACAGATCGACAATGGCACCGTCACCAGTATCACCAACGGATCGCGGAAGCTTTCGAACTGGGCGGCCAGTACCAGGAAGATGATCGCCAATGCCAGGGCAAAGGTGACCCACAACGCACTGCCTTCCTGAACGTATTGTCGTGATGCACCGGCATAGTCGATTGCAAAGCCCGCGGGCGCCTCTTCCCGGGCGATCTGGCGCACGGTATCGATGGCCTCGCCCATGCTGACCAGCGGTACCCCGGAAAGGATCGCCGAGTTGAGTTGTTGAAACTGGTTCAGTTGCCGTGGCCGCGCCCGGTCGGTCACCGTGATCAGGGTCGACAGGGCCAGTAGCTCACCCTGGGTGTTCTTCACGTAATAATTGTTCAGCCAGTCCGGGTTATCCCGGAAGGGGCGTTCAACCTGGGCAATGACTTTGTAACTGCGACCTTCGATGGTGAAACGGTTGATCTCGGCTTCACCCAGCAAGGTCGCCAGTGTTCCCCCGAGGTCCTGCATCGAAACGCCCATCTGCGCGGCCTTGGCGCGATCGATATCCACCACCACCTCAGGCTTGTCGAAAGCCAGGTCAACGTCGACGAAAGCGAACTGACCGGATTCCATCGCGCGTTTCTTCACCCGGTCCATCACTTGCAGCAGCAACTCGTAATCGTTGGCGGTATTGATGACGAACTGGAAGGGCAGCCCCTCACCGGTACCCGGCAATGACGGCAGGTTGAAGCCGAAAATCTGCAATCCCGGGATACTTTCAAGCTTGGCCTGAACATCGGGCAGGATCTGCATCTGCGTCCGGCTGCGCTCGTTCCACGGTTTGAGCAAGAAACCGCCGATCCCCGATTGCACGCCATTGAAGCCGTTGATCTGGAACGAGGAGTAGTACTCGGGAAACGCCTTGAAGATCGAGATGAACTCGTCGGTGTAGGTGTTCAGGTAATCGAGGTTGGTTGGTTGCGGGGCGTTGGCCATCATGAAGATGATGCCCTGGTCCTCGTCCGGCGCCAGTTCCGACTTGGTGAACTTGAGCAACACCGGAATCAGGCACAGCACGATCACCGCGAACACCAGCACCACCGGCCGGGTATTGAGCGTGCCGTGCAGCATGCGTTGATATCGGCGTTTGAGGCCTTCGAAAATCATATCCAGGCGATGGGCCAAACCGCTGGGGTTTTCATCGTGACGCAGCAAAAAGGCGCACATCATCGGCGACAATGTCAGCGCCACGATGCCGGAAATCACCACGGCACCGGCCAGGGTCAGGGCGAATTCCTTGAACAAGGCCCCGGTAAGCCCCGTCAGGAAGCCGATCGGTGCATACACGGCCGCCAGGGTAATGGTCATCGAAACCACCGGCATGGCGATTTCCCGGGCGCCCTCGATTGCGGCGTCCGTCGGTGTCTTGCCTTCCTCGATGTGGCGGTGGATGTTTTCCACCACCACGATCGCGTCATCCACCACCAGACCGATGGCTAACACCATCGCCAGCAGGGTCAGCAAGTTGATCGAGTAGCCCATCATCTGCATGAAGAACATCACGCCGATCATCGACAGCGGGATGGTGACCACCGGGATCACCACCGAACGCAGTGCACCGAGGAACAGGAACACCACCACGATCACGATCAGCACCGCTTCGAACAGGGTTTTCACCACTTCATCGATGGAAGCCTGAATGAACAGCGTGGCGTCGTAGGCGATTTCACCCTTGAGGTTCGGCGGCAGCTGAGCCTCAAGGTCCGGCATGATCTTGCGCACTTCCTTGATCACGTCCAGCGGGTTGGCGCCGGGCGTGGCCTTGATGCCGATGTACACCGAGGGCGTACCGCCGAAGGAGCTGATGGTGTCGTAGTTTTCCGCGCCCATCTCGACCCGTGCCACATCGCGCAGCAACACGCGACTGTCGCCGTCGACCTTCAGCGGGATCGCGGCGAAGGCCTCGGCGGACTTGAGTTCGGTACTGGCGTTGATGCTGGTCACCACGTACTCGCCCTTCACCTCGCCGGCAGCGGAGAGGAAGTTGTACTGGCGCACCGCGTTGGTCACGTCACTGGCCGTCAGCCCGAAACCGGCGAGTTTCACCGGGTCCAGCCACAGGCGCATGGCGAACACCTGGTTGCCGAGAATCTCGGCTTCGGCCATGCCCGGCAAGGTCGCGAGTTTTGGCTGGATCACCCGCGACAGGTAGTCGGTGATCTGTGGGTTGCTCAGTTCCTTACTGAAAAAGCTGATGTACATCAGCGCCGAGGCGTCGGCGGCTTCCTTGCTCAGGACCGGGTCTTCGGCGTCCTGAGGCAATTGGTTCTTGACCTCGTTGGCCTTGGCCAACAGTTCGGTGAACAGGCGATCGCTGTTGGCGCCGATACGCGCGTAGATCGAGATCACCGAGAAGTTCTGCCGACTGACCGAGGTCATGTAGTCGATGCCCTCGGCGCTGGCCAGGCTTTGCTGCATCGGCTGGGTGATGTAGCCCTGAATGGTTTCGGCGTTGGCCCCGGGGTACGCGGTGGTCACCGTGATCAGGGCGTTTTCCATTTGCGGGTATTGGCGCAGCGGCAACTTGCTCCAGGCTTGAAAGCCCAGCAGCACGATCAGCAGGCTGACCACGGTGGCGAGCACCGGGCGGCGGATGAACGGGTCAGTAAAAGCCATTGGAGGTTCCTTGATCAGTCAGCGCGAGGCTGACTGTTCTTTTCGGCCAGGGTCTTGTCGTCGCTGATGGCGATGTGCGCACCGTTGTCCAGTTTGATCTGGCCGGCCGTGACAACCGTTTCACCGTTCTGCACGCCTTTGGTGACCATCACCATCCCGTCGCGACGCTCGCCGGTTTCGACGAAGCGCCGTTCAGCGATAAGGATCGGTTGGCCTTTGTCGTCCTTTTCGACACTGCCGTCTTCGGCTTTCTTCTGGGTGGCGACATAGACCGAATTGCCGTAGAGCGTGTAGGTGATCGCACTTTCCGGTACGACGATGCGCGGCTGCGGATCGGGCAACATGACCTGCAGGCTGGCGAACATCCCCGGCAGCAGCTTGCCGTCAGGGTTGGCCAGGGTCGCGCGGACCTGCACGTTGCGGGTGCTGTTTTCGACTTTCGGGTTGATGGCGCTGATGGTGCCGGGGAATTCCTCGGTCGGATAAGCCGCGACAATAAGCTGCACGGGTTGGCCGACGGCAATCTTCGGCACCGATTGCTCGGGCACGAAAAAGTCGACGTAGAGGCTGCTGAGGTCCTGCAGGGTGGCGATCATGGTGCCGGTGGCGACGTAGTCGCCGACATCCACCTGACGAATGCCGATGGTGCCGCTGAACGGAGCGAGAATGCTTTTTTTGCCGAGTGCAGCCCTGAGCTGGTTGACCGTGGCCTTGCTCTTTTTCAGGACTGCCGAGAGTCGGTCGAACTCACCTTTGGAAATGGCCTGGCTGCCGACCAGTTGGCTGCCGCGGGAGTAATCCACCTGCGCCAGGCCGAGGTCGGCCTGTGCGGTTTCCAGCAGGGCGCTTTCCACGGCGCTGTCCAGCCGCACGATCGGCTGGCCGGCCTTGACCTTCTGCCCTGATTCGAACTGTACATCGATGACAGTCCCGTCGGTCTCAAGGCTCAGGTCCACCCCTTGCAATGCCTTGAGCGTGCCGACCGTGGGCAGGCGGGCTTGCCATGGCCGTTCGGTCGCCGTGGCCACAGCGACGCTGATCGGAGGTTTCGGCGCGGAGAAGCCTTGAATCATCGTGTAGAAGGCTTTGTAACCGGCCAGGACCAGCACGATCAACAGAACAACACCCAACATGATCAGCATGCGGCGACGCAGCATATTTCCAGTTCCTTGGAGAAAATCAGGTGAGACAGTGGGGCACATTACCGCGACTGGGAAGGGTAATCCAACTGCCAGTTTTTACAGGTACGCTCTGCCCTTGTAGGAGCCGAGCTTGCTCGCGATAGCGGTGTGTCAGTCAGCATGATGCTGCATGTGCGGCCGTCATCGCGAGCAAGCTCGGCTCCTACAAAGAGAAGGGTGTTTTCAGATGAGGTGAAGATGGTTGTCCCAGAGCCCTGCCGGCAGCTCCAGTGGTTTTGCAACCAGATCTGTCTGGCGGCAATCGTAGTAGCGGCAGCGGCCCTGGCCCGAGGTCACGACAAACCCGTCGGCCACCGCACCAACCCCGGCGCAATCGGGAAGCGGCGCGTCCAGGCGCACTTCACCGCTATCCAGGTCCCAGATGAAAAAGCGGTTGCCCCGTGGCGCGGTCAAGGCCACCAGCCGCAAATCACTGTGTACAGCGACGCTCGCGGTGTAGTGCCCCATGGCCTGCAACTGATGCTCGGGCACCGGGAATGCCACGAACGGCTGGCCGGGGCGCTTGATCGCCAGCAGTTCCGATTTTTCGTGCGAAGCGCCCATGAATTGCTGGCCGGCGACGATGGTGCCGTCGCTGGCAATGCCCAGGTGACGCACGCTGTTCATTTGCTGGGGAAGCGTTTCCTTGCTCAGCAGAGTGCCATCGCGCTGCATCAGGACCAGGCTTGGCTCCATTGCATTGAGGTTCATCTCGACCCGGCTTTCGGCTTCGGTGCGGATGCCGCCGTTGGCCACCACCAGCGTTTCGCCATCGGGCATCCACGACACTTGATGCGGGCCGATGCCGTGGGTGGAAATCTCTCCGCTGTGCACCAGTCGCTCACCTTCGAACTTATACACACCGAGCAGGCCGCGACCTGGATCGCTGGTGTCGTTTTCGGTGGCGTACAACCAGTCGCCGCTGTGATGAATCACCGCGTGACCGTAGAAGTGCCGGTTCGGCTGCGACGTCACGGTTTGCAGCAGCGTGCCGTCACGCAAGTCGATCAGGTAGCTCTCGGTGCCGGGACGCCGGGCGACAAACAGCGCGATCGGCAGCGTCGGGTGATTGATGATGTCGTGGCAGCGCTGGCCGACCTGGGTGGCAAACACCCGGGTGCCGTCCAGCCGATATCCGACGGCGTAATGCTTGCCATCAGTATCGTCCCGCGCCGAAAGCAGCAACGGGCTGGCATCCTTCTGCCTGAACAGCTTCCAGCCGCCCAGTGTCACTGCTCCCAGCAGCAAACTCCCTAAGGTCAGAGCCTGACGTCGCAGCATGGCACTCGCCCTCATCAGTCACCGTCGTTGGCGTTGAAGCCCAGTTGGATGCCCAGCGCCTTGGCCAGTTCGCCTTCGTGCAGGCGGTGGACGACGTTGAGGCTGTCGTAGATATCGTTCAGTTGCTGGCGACCGGCGTCGTCATTGAGCATTTCGGTCAGCGAGCGCTGGTTGCTGGCGAACAGTTTCAACGAGGCGGCGTAGGCGGCGTCGATCTTGTCGGCCAACGGCTTTTGCTCGCTCGGCAACAGGCCGCGAATGCCTTTGTTGTCGACACCTTCCCACACGGTTTTGGCCGCGGCGAGACTGGCTTCCATCCCGGCCAGGGACGACTGGCTGCGCCATGCGTCGGCCTGGAACGGTTGCGGAACGCCCTTGGTCTGGCGGCCCATCGGCGTGCCGAGTTTTTTCTTCAGGCTGTCGAGGGCAGTAACTTGCACGCGCAGCAAATCGGCGATCGCTTCGTGGGAGTCGGCGTAACGCTGGTTCGGGAATTTGCTCATTTGCGCGAGCATGCCGTCGGTGTTGTTCCAGCTTTTCAGAATCTCTTCGGCCAGTTGCTTCTGACGTTCACCAATGGCGACCAGCAGTGGGCAGTACTTGGCCTTTTGCTCGGCGTTGGCCACGTCAGGCTTGCTGTCGAACAGGATGTATTCGTAGGCCGACAGACCCTGGACCACAACGCTGGACTTGGCCAGCGCGGCGGCGTCAATCTGTGGCTGCGCCGTGACCAATTGTTCGACCTGGCGGCCGACGAGGTTTTTCTTGTCCGGCCAGAATTGCACTTGCCAGGCACGGTTGCCCTCGGCCAGCGGCCCGATCAGCAACGGTTGCAGCTCGGCCCAGGCTTTTTGCGCGTGCAGGAAGTCGGCACGGGCGGTGTCCAGGGTCTCCTTGCCTTCGCAATAGGCGAGGGCGCTGACGGCCAGTTGGCGGTCGGCTTCAACCCAGCGGGTGTAGGTCGGCAGAATCACCGATTTGGCGATTGCTGCCGAAGTGACGGCCTGCGGGTCCTGTGGCGAACAGGCGCCCAGGGCTAGCGCGGCAAGGCTGGTGAACAACAATTTGGGACGGAACATGTCGGGCTCCCGCAAGTGGAATGCGTGTTAAAGGGAATTCAGGAACGCCAGCAACGCAGCGCGCTGCTCGGCATTGAAAGTCAAAACCTGTTGCTGTGCCGCTTGCGCTTCGCCGCCATGCCAGAGCACGGCTTCGAGCAGGTTGCGGGCACGGCCGTCGTGCAGGAACTGGGTGTGGCCACTGACCGATTCGGTCAAACCGATGCCCCACAACGGCGGAGTGCGCCAGTCGCGGCCACCGGCCTGGAATTCAGTGCGGTTGTCGGCCAGGCCGTCGCCCATGTCGTGCAGCAGCAAATCGCTGTACGGGCGAATCTCTTGACTGGCCAGTTCAGGTTCGGCGGCGTTGGCGGCGGTGGTGTATTTCGGCGTGTGACAGGACTGGCAACCGGCCTGATAAAACAGATTTTTGCCGGCCAGCACTTCAGGCGTGCCGACATCGCGACGCGCAGGTACGGCGAGGTTGCGAGTGTAGAACAGCACCAGACGCAGGATGTTGTCGCTGACTTCCGGCTCGCCATCGGGGCCGTTACCAGTCGGCGCCTGTTTGCAGGCGGTTTGTGTATCGGTGCAGTCATCAAAGGGTCTCAGGCTGGTGGTGAGGCCCATGTCACCCGAAAACGCGTGAACATTTTGTTGGTTGAGGTTCGGTTGCCCGGCCTTCCAGCCAAATCGTCCCACAACAGTCTTTTGCTGAGCATCGTCCCAGACCCGGTTCGGGCGTCCGGCGATGCCGTTGTTGTCCTTTGCCTGCGCTTGGGCATTGGCCAGGATCGCCTCTTCCGGAATGGCTTCCAGCAAACCCAGGCCGATCATCGGCGGTGCTACCCGTGCAGAGAAACGCGTGTCGGGATGCATCGGGCCGTAGCCCAATTGGGTGATGTTCAAGCTCGGTTTGCGCAGTTCGACTTCGGTGCCGTCCTTGAAACGCATCTTTATCGGTGTGTATTCAACCCGCACTTTGCCTTCCGGGACAACACCGGGCACGGCCATGTCCTGGAACTGTCCGCCGTACACCGGCTCCGGCACAACGCCCTGCTGCTCGATGATTTTTGCGTAGAGCGGATCATCGGGGATCGACAGGCGCACCAGCATCGATACCGCATTCGAGTCATTGGGCTCGGGCGGATGGCCGCGGCCGTCCTTGATGTGGCAACCCTGGCACGCATTGGTGTTGAACAGCGGACCGAGGCCGTCACGGGCGGTGGTGGTCGACGGGGCGATCACCCAGGGATTGCGGAAGAAGCTGTTGCCGACGCTGAAGTCCACACGCCGCGAGGGTGGCAGGTTGGCCGAGGGCAACGAAAACGCATTTTGATCGGTCTTGCGCACGGTTGTACTTCCCCCGGAGCGGGCTTCTCCGGGTTCTGCCTTGGTAAAACGCGGGGCGTCATCGCAGGCACTCAGGCCCAGGGCCAGAAACAGTGCGGACAAGCGAAGAGGCAGCGAGGGCATCAGACATCCTGCAAGACGAGCAAAATAAAGGCGCAAAGTCTAACAGGGCAGGGGGTTTTGAATAAGAGGAATTATCGTTTGCTTTATTTGTAGGAGCCGAGCTTGCTCGCGATGGCGTCGGGTCAGGCAGCATCGATGTTGAATGTGCTACCGCTATCGCGAGCAAGCTCAGCTCCTACAGGGGGATGTGTTGTGGCAGTTATAAAAAAGGCGACCCGAAGGTCGCCTTTTTAGTCAGTCAGCGTTGATCAGAACTCGTGATCAGCGTTGTCCGGGTTCAGGTCGGCGATGCCCAGTTTGCCAGCGGCGGCTTCGATCGAACCGGTCTGCTTGACCAGCGAAGCGATGGCGTCACGGACGATCTGGTTGCCAGCGGTGTTGCCGGCAGCGATCAGCTGGTCGTAGTGCTCACCCTTGTTGGCGTGATCAACGATGACCTGCATCTTGGCTTCGGTAGCAGCCAGGTCGGCTTTCAGTGCAGTGTCGGCAGCCGGATCAACCTTGGCCACCAGGGACGACAGGCTGGCGCCGGTCATTTTGGTGCCGTCGACGCGGGTGTATTCGCCCAGGTACACGTTACGAACGCCTTTGGCATCGTAGAACTGCGAGTTGTGGGTGTTGTCGCTGAAGCAATCGTGTTCGTCTTCCGGGGAGTTGGCTTCCAGGGAAACCTTCATGCGCTCGCCCGCCAGTTCGCCCAGGGACAGGCTGCCCATGCCGAACAGCATTTTGCGCAGGCCGCTTTCAGCCGGCTCGGCCTCCAGGGTGGCGCGGTAGTTGTCGGCCACGTTCGGCTTCCAGTTACCGACCATTTCTTCCAGGTCGCTGACCAGCAGCTGGGTCACGGATTTCAGGTAAGCGCGACGGCGATCGTTGTGACCGCCGGTGGCGCCTTTGCCTTCCAGGTAGTCCGAAGCCGGACGGTTGCCGGCGCCAGGGCCGGTGCCGTTCAGATCCTGGCCCCAGAGCAGGAATTCGATGGCGTGGTAGCCGGTGGCGACGTTGGCCTCGGAACCGCCCAACTCGTTCAGGCTGGCGAGTTTTTCCGGGGTGATGTCCTTCACGTCGACCTTGTCTTCGCCGACCTGGATTTCAGTGTTGGCGATGATGTTGGCGGTGGCGCCCGGGTTACCCAGTGCGTGCTCGTAGGATTTGTCGACGTAGTCGATCAGGCCTTCGTCCAGTGGCCAGGCGTTCACCTGACCTTCCCAATCATCGATGATGGTGTTGCCGAAGCGGAATACTTCACTCTGCAGGTAAGGAACGCGGGCAGCGATCCAGGCAGCCTTGGCTGCTTTCAGGGTGTCGGCGTTCGGCTTGGCGAGGAAAGCGTCGACGGCAGTTTGCAGGGTTTTCGCGGTGGATTCGGCATCGCTGTAAACAGCGAAAACGATGTCGGCGTAATGCGCGACAACGGCTTTGGCGGCAGCTTCGTCGACTTTACCGGCAGCGGCAGGTGCGGCGGCTGGAGTAGCCGGGGCAGCAGCGGTGCTGGCAGCCGGCGCAGGAGCGGCAGCTTTTTCTTTGTCTTTGCCTTCACCACAGCCGGCGAGGGAAATAGCGATGGCCAACAGACTGGCGGTAGCCAGAGGCATACGAATCATGGCGAACATCCTGCTTCGAGAGGGGGTGGAATGGCGCTTGCAGCGCGCAAAACTGCCACATAATGCAAATCTTTCGCATTATGTGTAAAGGGTTGTGCTTGGAAATATTTCTTATTCACGAAAGAGCACGCTTCACCCTGTAGGAGCGAGCCTGCTCGCGATGGACGTCAACGATAACGCGTGCAGTCTGAATGAACGCGGCGCCTCGACGTCCATCGCGAGCAGGCTCGCTCCCACAGGGGATCACAAAATAGCCGCGTTACTGCGCTGGGCTTGCTTCAGATAGGCACCCAATTCCCGGGCCGGCAGCGGTTTGCTGTAGTGATAACCCTGACCTTCGTGGCAGCCTTCGGAAATGATGTAGGCCTCCTGCTCGGCGGTTTCCACGCCTTCGGCGATCACCTGCATGCCCAGGCTCTTGCCCAACTGGATGATGGCGCGAACGATGGTCGCGTCGTCGTCGTCATCGAGCAGGTCCTGAACGAAGCTCTTGTCGATCTTGATCTTGTCCAGCGGCAGGCTTTTCAGATAGCTCAGGGACGAGTAGCCCGTACCGAAGTCGTCGATCGCGATCAGGGCGCCGGAGCGCCGCAGGCTGAGCAAATGCTGGGCGGCGGTGCTGATGTCTTCCATCAGGCCGGTCTCGGTGACTTCCAGTTCCAGGCTGCGCGGTGGCAGGCGATACATTTGCAGCAGGTTGTTGACCACCCTTGGCAACTCGGCGTGGTGCAGTTGCACGGTGGACAGGTTCACCGCCATGCGCAGGTCGCTGAAACCCTGGTCGTGCCAGTCGCGCAACTGTTTGCAGGCCTGATCCAGCACCCACTCGCCAATGGCAATGATGGTGCCGTTCTGCTCGGCCAGCGGGATGAACAGGTCCGGCGGAACCAGCCCGTGTTCCGGGTGTTGCCAGCGAATCAACGCCTCCACGCCGACCACCCGGTGATCGCGGTAGCTGATTTGCGGTTGGTAGACCAGATAGAACTGCTCGCGGGCCAGGGCGTCGCGCAGGTCTTTTTCCAGCTCGCGACGGCGGCGCATCTCGGTGTCGACGCTGGCGATGTAGAACTGATAACGGTTGCGCGAGCGCGTCTTGGCCAGGGTCATGGTCTGCTCGGCTTTTTGCAGTAGCTTCTCAGTGCTGTCGCCATCCTCGGGGAACAGGGTGATGCCGATGGTGGCGCGCAGGCGGATTTCCTGATGATCGAGGGCAAACGCCGCTTCCAGGTCATCGAGAATGCTTTGGGCCAGTTCGGCGGCTTCGTAGGGTTGTTCGATATCGGCCTGCACCAGGGCGAACTGGTCGCCGCCGAGGCGGGCGAGGGCACCAAGCCGTCCGCTGTGTGCTCGCAGGCGATCGGCCAGGGCCAGCAGCAACTGGTCGCCGGTCTGGTAGCTGAATTGTTCGTTGATGCCCTTGAAGTCATCGAGGCCTACGCACAATACCGCGACCCGTCGTTGCAGTTTTCCAGCGTCGACGAGGATCTTGTCCAGCTGCGTTTGCAACTGCTGGCGGTTCGGCAGGCCGGTGAGGAAATCGTACTGGGCCATGCGCAACAGGCTGTTTTCCGCTTCGTGGCGCAAATGGGTGTTGCGCTCGATGGACTCCAGCAACTGGTTGGCGGTGTTGATCCAGATCCCCAGTTCGTTTTTCTCGTGGCCCTTGAGCTGCGGAATCTTGTGTTCGCTGGGGCGGTCCGGATTGATTTCGGTCAGGTGCTCGATGATCCGCGACAGCGGTTTGGTCAGCAGCCAGTGATAGACCAGATACAGCACGAGCCCCATCGCCAAAGCGCGCAAAACGCCGGAAATGAAGATGATCACCGAACTGACGATAAAGCCCTGGCCGTAAGTCGCTGTGTCGAGGGTGATGCTCAAGTCACCGTAATACTCGCTGTAAGGCCCGCGACCGACCAATTGGGTGGTGAAGGTGCGTTCCTTGCCAAGGATCAGGTCGGTCAGCCAGCGACTGCTGGAGTGCTGCAGCTCACGGGATTTCTGCGCGAGCATGGCTTCATTGGGGTGGCCGATGGAGGCCTGACGCACGGCGTCGTCCTGAAACAGGCCTTCGATCACCTGCATGCCCATTTCCCGGTCCAGGCTGTAGACGGCCTGGGTCGAAGGGTCGCGGAACATGTCGAGGATGCGTTCGGCATCACCGGCGACGGCCTGGCGTGTTTTATAGGCATCGAAAACGATCTGCGCGCAGCTCAAGACCACGCCGACGATCAATGCCGACAGGAGCACGACCCGGAGCAACTTCACCGACAAGCTGTTCTTGAGTTCCAGCTTCAAAGGGCTATTCCTTGTTCCGTGCGGGTAGCATCAAGTTGCCATGAGTATTGGCAATCCCGTGATGGCAGTCAAAGGGTCAATCATCCATGCGGGATTTTGCCTGCAGCTTGGCCGATATGCAGTTTTTGCGTATTGCTCCGATTAGTACTGTGTCGGTTGTCGAGTCCTTCAACTTGAGGGGGGATGGGGAGATATTTTCCTTTTGATAGATGTTAGACGGCTGTGGCGCGGGGGCAAGGGGGGGAAGGCTGGTTTCATCGTGGGAAATTGGCGTGGTTTTGCGGATGTATATGATTTGTCTGTAGGAGCAAGGCTTGCCCGCGATGACGACCTGACAGCCGACCTGATTTCTGCAGATGCACCCAATCCAACTGTGGGAGCCAGCCTGCTGGCGATGACGGCCTCCAGGACACCGCATATCCTGAAAATCATCCCCCATAAAAAAACCCGGCATAAGCCGGGTTTTTTGACCGGCATCGAGCTTAAGCGGTGAAGGTTTTGCCTTCGAACTGCTCAGCCACGAATTTCCAGTTGACCAGGTTCCAGAACGCTTCAACGTACTTCGGACGCAGGTTGCGGTAGTCGATGTAGTAAGCGTGTTCCCAGACGTCGCAGGTCAGCAGCGGGGTGTCGCCGTTGGTCAGCGGGTTGCCGGCGCCGATGGTGCTGGCCAGGGCCAGGGAACCGTCAGCCTTTTTAACCAGCCAGCCCCAACCGGAACCGAAGGTGCCGATGGAAGTCTTGCTGAACTCTTCCTTGAACTTGTCGAACGAACCGAAGGCTGCGTTGATGGCTTCAGCCAGTGCGCCGGTTGGTTGACCGCCGGCGTTTGGAGCCAGGCAGTTCCAGTAGAAAGTGTGGTTCCAGACCTGAGCGGCGTTGTTGAAGATGCCGCCCGAGGAAGTCTTGACGATTTCTTCCAGGGTCTTGCCTTCGAACTCGGTGCCTGGCACCAGGTTGTTCAGGTTCACGACGTAGGTGTTGTGGTGCTTGTCGTGGTGAAATTCCAGAGTTTCCTTGGAAATGTGCGGCTGCAGAGCATCGTGTGCGTAAGGCAGTGGCGGCAATTCGAAAGCCATGGTGGATCTCCTAATCAGGTCAGGTGCGGTGAGCGCAAGGCCGATCACGGGCGGCCAGACAAGCGCCGGGGAGTTTTATACTCTTTGCGGCGCAGGGTCGGATCATAGCACCGGGGGTGCGGCATAACCACGCAACAACTGTGTGGAATAGAGGTTCCAGAGCCTTTTGGAATAAATCAGCCGGCGCTGATTAACTGGAACGCTACCGCGAACATCATCACTGCCACCAACAGATCAAGAATGCGCCAAGTACTCGGCCGCGCCAGCCATGGCGCCAACCACGCGGCGCCCAACGCCAATGTGAAAAACCACAGCAACGAGGCACTCGCCGCGCCCACGACGTAGGCGCCGGGCTCGGTCTGTTGCGCACCCAGGGAGCCGATCAGCAACACGGTGTCCAGATAAACGTGCGGATTGAGCAGCGTCACCGCCAAAGCGCTGAGCATCACTGCCCGCAACGAGCGCACGGTCTGGTTTTCGCCTTGTTGCAGGCTCTGCTTCGAGAAGGCACGACGCAGTGCCTGACTGCCGTACCACAGCAGAAACGCTGCACCACCCCAACGGGCGATGGCCAGCAAAGTCGGGTTTTGCGCCAACACCGTCGCCAACCCGAATACCCCGGCCGCCACCAGCAACGCGTCGCAAGCTACGCACAGCGCCGCGACCGGCAAGTGATGTTCCCGACGCAGGCTCTGCGCCAGTACAAATGCATTTTGAGTACCGATCGCCATGATCAGGCCGAACGCTACCAACAGGCCGTTCATATAGCTTTGCCACATGATTTTTTACTCCGCGTTGGCTGCCAGATCCCGCAGCACTTGCATGGCGCGTTCGGCATCGGCCTGGCCGACGAATAGATGGTCGTGGTAGTAACCGGCGATCACGTTGCAGCTGATACCGGCCTTGCCCAGCGCCGTGGCGAACGCGGCGGTCAGGCCGACGGCTTCGAGGGCCGAGTGCACGTTCAAGGTGATCCAGGCCGCGACGTAGTCGAAGCTGAAACCTGCCTGTTCGGCGTGGGAACGTTCGAGAATGACGGTCAGACCTTCCTGCTCGCGGAAGCTGCCGACAACCTCAAGGCCTGCGGGCAACTTGCCGTCGCGCAGGGTGCAGAACACGTATTCGCCGGCGTTGAGTTGCGGGCTCATGCTGCGCAGCAGCGTTGCCAATGAAGTTTCGCCAGCCATGTCGGTATTTCCTGTTCAAGAGTTCTTGCTGGTCATTCTCGGGCAGGACGTAGTATAAGAAAAACCAATATTACTGATCGCTCATTAGGAAAACTGATGTTCGACTATAAATTGCTTTCTGCCTTGGCCGCGGTGGTCGAGCAGGCCGGTTTTGAACGGGCGGCCCAGGTCTTGGGTTTGTCGCAATCGGCGATTTCCCAACGCATCAAGTTGCTCGAAGCACGCGTCGGCCAACCCGTGTTGGTGCGGGCAACGCCGCCGTCTCCGACCGAGATCGGCCGGCGTTTGCTCAACCATGTGCAGCAGGTCCGTTTGCTTGAGCGTGATTTGCAAAGCCTGGTGCCGGCACTGGACGAAGAAGGCCTGCCGGAGCGTTTGCGGATCGCCTTGAATGCCGACAGCCTCGCCACTTGGTGGGCGCAGGCCGTGGGGGATTTTTGCGCGCAACAACATGTGCTGCTGGATTTGATCGTGGAAGACCAGACGGTCGGCCTCAAGCGCATGCGTGCCGGTGAGGTGGCGGGGTGTCTGTGTGCCAGTGAGCGGCCGGTGGCCGGTGCGCGAAGTGTTTTGCTCGGGGCGATGCGCTATCGAGCCTTGGCCAGTCCGGCCTTCATTGCCCGGCATTTTCCAGGAGGTGTGCGCGCCGATCAGTTGGCCCGAACCCCGGCGTTGGTGTTCGGCCCGGACGATTTCCTACAACATCGGTATCTTGCGTCCCTCGGCGTCGATGGCGGATTCGAGCATCATCTATGTCCCTCGTCTGAAGGCTTTATCCGTTTGACCGAAGCGGGTCTCGGTTGGGGGCTGGTGCCGGAACTGCAGGTTCGCGAACAACTGGAGCGCGGCGTTTTGCTGGAGCTTTTGCCAGATAAGCCGATCGATGTGCCGCTGTACTGGCATCATTGGCGTAATGGCGGTCAGTTGTTGGGGTTGCTGACCGATCAGTTGGTGCGGGCATCGAAGCAATGGCTGGTGCCCTGGAAGCAGCCTTAAGCGTCAAGCTGCAAGCCGCAAGTGAAGCGCTTGCAGACCGTTTTTAACTTGCAGCTTGAAGCTTGAGGCTTGCAACTGCATTTGGAGCAATACATGAAGATTCTGGTCACCGGCGCAAGCGGCTTCATCGGCGGGCGCTTTGCGCGTTTCGCCCTGGAGCAAGGCCTGGACGTGCGGGTCAACGGTCGCCGGGCCGAAGGTGTGGAGCATCTGGTACGGCGTGGCGCCGAGTTCGTTCAGGGCGACTTGAGTGACCCGGAACTTGCCCGAGAGCTGTGCTCCGAGGTTGAGGCCGTGGTGCATTGCGCCGGCGCCGTCGGTTTGTGGGGGCGTTATCAGGACTTTCATCAAGGCAACGTGCAGGTCACCGAAAATGTGGTCGAGGCCTGCCTGAAACAGCGGGTGCGGCGTCTGGTGCACTTGTCGTCGCCATCGATCTACTTCGATGGTCGCGATCACCTGGGTTTGACCGAAGAACAGGTGCCCAAGCGCTTCAAGCACCCTTACGCCGCGACCAAATACCTGGCGGAGCAAAAAGTCTTCGGCGCCCAGGAGTTCGGTTTGGAAACCCTGGCCCTGCGCCCGCGTTTCGTCACCGGTGCCGGTGACATGAGCATCTTCCCGCGTCTGCTGAAAATGCAGCGCAAGGGACGCCTGGCCATCATCGGCAACGGTCTCAACGTGGCCGATTTCACCAGCGTGCAGAACCTCAATGAAGCGTTGCTCAGCAGTTTGCTGGCCAGCGGTTCGGCGTTGGGCAAGGTGTACAACATCAGCAACGGAGCGCCGGTGCCGTTGTGGGACGTGGTCAATTACGTCATGCGCAAAATGGAAGTCCCACAGGTTACGCGCTACCGTTCCTACGGTTTGGCCTACAGCGTTGCGGCGCTCAACGAAGGCGTGTGCAAGGTGTGGCCGGGCCGCCCCGAACCGACTCTGTCGCGGCTGGGCATGCAGGTAATGAACAAAAATTTCACCCTGGACATCAGCCGCGCCCGGCATTATCTGGATTACGATCCGAAAGTCAGTCTGTGGACGGCCCTCGATGAGTTCTGCGGCTGGTGGAAGGCTCAGGACATCCGCGCACACTGAACCCGCTACGGGGTTGAGGGTCAATCGGTGCGGCAGTCGGGTTTATACTCGCCGCATCCAGCCATTACCGCGTTTCACAAAGGTTGACTCAATGTCCATGCGTAACGATGCCAACGACGACTTCGACGATGTACCGAGCCTGCGTGCAGACATCCTCGACGACGATGATTTTCCGCCGACCTCTCGCACCGCGGTGCATTCGCGCACGCCGCCGGTGACCAAGGTCAAGGCGGCGAGCACCGGTCCGTTGTGGGCGCTGGTCGGGGCGCTGTTTTTTGCTTTCGCGGGCCTGGCCTGGTGGAGCTTTCAGCAGATTTCGCTGATGGAACAGCAACTGGTGGCGACCCAGGAAAGTTTCGCGCGCATCAGTGAGGAAGCGGCGGGGCGCTTGCAGGATATTTCCGGCAAGGTTGTCGCCAGCCAGACCAACGTCACCAGCGACAGTGAAGCCTTGAAGATGCAAATCAAGCAGCTGGAAAGCAAGCTGCAGGACCAGAGCAAGCAGCAGCAAGGCGTGGTTGGTCAGACTTCTGACCTGGATAAACGTCTGGCGCAGATGACCGCGCAAACCACCGATCTGGACAAGCGCCTGGCGCAAGTCACTGCCCAGAGCACTGAGCACCAAACGGTGAACACGCAATTGCAGGCCCAGGTCAAAGTCTTGATCGGCGATGTGGCTGCGCTGAAAAGTGCCCCGGCAGACACTGAAAAGTTCGACGCTCAGCTGAAAAGCCTCGGCGCCGACATCACCGCTTTGAAGAAGCAAGGCAACCCGAGCGCCGCCATCGAGCGCTTGGAACAGGACATCGTCGTGCTCAAAAGCGAGCAGGACAATCGCCCGGCGCCTGTCCAGGGCTCGGCCAATACCGCTGAGTTCGACGCTTTCCGCGGCCAGGTCACCCGCAACATCAACACCCTTCAGGCGCAGATCCAGAACTTGCAACAGCAGCTGCGCGCCCGGCAGTAAGCCCGGAATCATTCCCGGATTCGCCGGGAATGATTTCCTTACACACTGCGATTCGCTGAATATCCATACATGCCCCATTGCCGTCTACGCTCTTGAAACATCAACAAGAACGAGGGATGCGCAATGGGGTTTCTGCATAAGTTCGCCGTGCTGTGCGTCATTTTTGCGCTGGGCCTGAGCCAAGTGCATGCGGCCGGAACAGAAAAGGACGACAGCAAGGCCGCCATCGCCTTGCTGGAAAAAGCCTTGGCCTACTACCACGACAATGGCGACAAGGCCTTCGCTGCCTTCAGTCGTCAGGGCGAGTTCGTCGACAAGGACCGCTATGTCTTTGTCCTCGACACCAAAGGCGTAATGCTCGCCAGCGGCGGGCCGTCATCGGCATTGATTGGTCGGGACGTGTCGGAAACCCTCGGCCCGGAATTGCAGAAAGCCTTCAAGGATGCCCTGAAAGTGCCGGAGGGCAATGGCATCCAGCAGGCGGAATACCGCTGGCAGAACTGGGCTGACGGCAAGGTCGAGCGCAAGCATGTGTTCTATCAGCGAGTCGGCCAGCGGATTCTCGCAGTCGGTTATTACCTGCCACGGGCATCGGCGGAACAGGCCATGGCCTTGCTGAACAAAGCGGCGACCGACCTGGCCAAGGACGAGAAGGGCACGCTGACGGCGATCAACTCGCTCAAGGGCGGTTATTTGCAGGATGACCTGTATGTGTTTGTCGTCGATCTGGATACCCAGCGTTATGTGGCCCACGGCACCAATTTGCGCTTGATCAATACTGATTTCAGCAAGATCAAGGACCCAGAGGGCAAACCGGTGGGTGAGCCGATGCTGGCGTTGATGGCCAAGCAGGATTATGGCGAGTACGAATATCGCTGGAAGAACCCGGTGACCGGCAAGGTCGAGGACAAGCATGCGTACCTGAAGAAGGTTGGGCATTTTCTGGTGGCTGTCGGGTATTACAGCCCTTGAATTTGTTTGACCGTTAAACCGCTATCGCGAGCAAGCTCGCTCCCACACTGGATCTCCAGTGAGTTGAAGATTTTGTGTACACCAGAGATCACTGTGGGAGCGAGCTTGCTCGCGATTGAAGGCGACCCGGTCTATCTACCGAACCTTGTCTTCCCTGCCGCGCAACAACATGTTCGGCATGGCAATCGCCGCTGCAAGCCCCAACAACGACACCGCCGCACTGACCATCAGCAAATGCCGGAAGGTCAGCAGCAGCTCTGCACGCAAAGCGTCTTGCGCGTCACCCGGCGCAGCGTTCAAACCGTCCAGCAGAACATTCCCGGAATGCCCTTCGGCAATCAGCGCCGAGCCGGCCAGGTGCGCGAAGCTGGAATCCTGCAACAACGCCAGCAGCAGCGCTGACATCAACGCCACACCCACCGCGCCGCCCAGCGAGCGGAACAGGTTGGTGGTGCTGGTGGCGACGCCGATATCCCGTTGTTCCACCGAATTCTGCGTGCCCACCAACGAAGTCGGGAACTGCATGCCCGACGATATCCCGCACAGCAGCATGAACAGGCTGCTGAGCAAAAAGGCTTGGGGCGGGCTGAAGGCCATGCCGAGAATCGCGATTGGCATCAGCGCGGCGCCGGTCAGGATCATCGGTTTGTAGCGGCCGGTCACGGAAGTGCGGCGGCCGGCGAAATAAGCACCAATCGGCAAGCCCATCGCCAGTGGCAGCAAGTGCAGGGCGGCGCTGTCGGCGCCGGCACCGGTGACACTCTGAAAGCGCAGCGGCATCAGCACGATCAACGAGATCGCCTGGAAACTGGTGAAGAAAATCGTGCACCAGCACAGGATCGCGTTGCGGTTGGCGAACAAGTGCATGGGCAACAACGGCTCCCGCGCCCGTCGCTCATGTACGACGAACAGCCCCAGTACCACCACCGCACAGGCCAGCAACCCCAAGACCTCGGCGCTGCGCCATGAATGGCCCTGGCCGACCTGGGTAATGCCCAGCAACAACGCCGTCAGGCCTATGATCATCAGCAGGGTGCCGAGGTAATCGATGATCGGTTTGCGTTGCGGAATCGGCAGGCCGACCAGTGTGCGATTGGCCACCAGCCACGCGCCTAGGCCCAGCGGCAGGTTGATCAGGAATACCCAGCGCCAGGACAAGTATTCGGTCATGTAGCCGCCAAGCACCGGCCCGGCGACGCTGGCCACCGCATACATACTGCTGAAATAACCCTGATAGCGACCGCGCTCGCGTGGCGGCACGATGTCGCCGATGATCGCCTGGCTCACCGAGATCATTCCGCCGGCGCCGATGCCCTGGATAATCCGCGCCAGCACCAACTGCTCCATGCTCTGCGCCATGCCGCAGAACAACGACGCCAGCGTGAACAAACCCATGCCGAACAGCATCAACTTGCGCCGCCCGTACAAGTCGCCGAGTTTGCCGTAGATCGGCACCGCCACGGTCATCGCCACCATGTAACCGGAAATCACCCAGGCCAGCAGGCTGACGTCCTTGAATTGCGCGGAAATGGCCGGCATCGACACAGCGACGATGGTCTGGTCCAAAGCACCGAGGAAAATTGCCAGCATCAGCGCGATCAACACGCTGCGGATGGCCGGTTTGGGCGTTTCAGGCTGGTTGAGATTGGTCACGGAAGAACCTGCGGGCAGTGATTGACCCGCACGAGGCAAGGGCGAGCGGGGATGCTCGCCAGTGTAAGTCGGTAGCAGGCTATTCGATAGCCTCATAAGGAAGCCCGACGTAATTTTCTGCAATGGTTTTTCGACCCGCCTCGGAATCGATGAAATATTCCAGCTCCGACTCGGCGATGCGCTGGCTAAAGGCATCGTGATCCTCGAAACGGTGCAGCATCGAGGTCATCCACCAGGAAAACCGTTCGGCTTTCCACACCCGGCGCAGGCAGATTTCCGAGTACTTCTCCAGCAGATCAAGGCGATCTTCGCGGTAAACCTTGAGCAGGATGTTGAACAACGTACTGACGTCACTGGCCGCCAGATTCAGGCCTTTGGCGCCGGTGGGCGGGACGATGTGTGCGGCGTCGCCGACCAGGAACATCCGACCGTACTGCATCGGTTCGACCACGAAGCTACGCAGCGGCGCGATGCTTTTTTCGATGGACGGTCCGGTCACCAGATTGTCCGCCAACTTCTGCGGCAGACGGGTTTTGAGTTCATCCCAGAAGCGTTGATCGGACCAGTCTTCGACTTTTTCATCCGCCGGAACTTGCAGGTAGTAACGGGTGCGGGTCGCCGAGCGCATGCTGCACAGGGCGAAACCGCGTTCGTGGCGGGCGTAGACCAGCTCTTCGTGCACCGGTGGCGTGTCGGCAAGAATCCCCAGCCAGCCAAACGGATAGACCCGTTCAAACACCTTCAGGTTCTCGGCGGGAATCGATTGCCGCGCCACACCATGGAAACCATCGCAGCCGGCGATGTAGTCACAATCGAGGCGATAGTGTTCGCCGTCCTTTTCGAACGTCACGAATGCTTCGTCGGTTTTCATGCCATGGGGAACGACGTTGCTCGCCTCGTAGAGGGTCTGCGCACCGGCGATCTGACGAGCGGCCATCAGGTCACGGGTTACCTCGGTCTGGCCGTAGATCATCACGGTTTTGCCCCCGGTGAGGGCTTGCAGGTCGATGTGCACCTGGCGCCCGTCGAGGGCCAGTTCGAAGCCGCCATGAACCAGTCCTTCGGTGTCCATGCGCTGACTCACACCGGCCTGGCGCAACAGCTCTACCATGCCTTGTTCAAGCACACCGGCGCGGATGCGCCCGAGGACATAATCCGGCGTCTGGCGTTCGAGAATCAGAGTGTCGATGCCGGCGTTGTGCAGCAATTGTCCGAGCAGCAGACCGGAAGGACCGGCACCGATGATGGCAACTTGGGTTTTCAGCGTTTTCATTGTTTTTATGACTCGCAAGCTCCACGCGACCAGGGTCTGTGGATAATTTTTATGGATCGAGTGCTTGCATTTTTCCCTTGCGGGTCTGTCAATTGAAGGTGAAAACTGAGCCGATACCTGTACATTCTGCCAATCGGTGCGATTATCGCCCGTCATCTATTCCGAGGCCTGGATTGAAGTGATGAACAAGCCTGACCTGCCTTCGATTCCAGTGTTCAAGCTCTACGGTGAAAGCCTGGATTGGCCAACCCCGGACTTGCTGCACTGTGAAACCATCTCCAAACGCAGCCGCGAACATCAATGGGAAATCAAACCTCACCGCCACGCCGATTTATGTCAGTTGCTCTTCGTATTCAAAGGTCAGGCAGAGCTTGAAATCGAAGGCCAGCGTACGCAATTGACTGAACCGGCGATCCAGATCCTGCCACCGCTGTCAGTGCACGGTTTCCGTTTTTCCGAGGATGTCGAAGGATTCGTGGTCACCCTGGCTGCGCCGCTGATCGCTCATCTTCAAGCGCAACTGGGACATTCGGTGAATGCGCTGGCCCAAGCCGAGAGCTATCCGGCCGGCACTGACGCCGAGTACCTGAACAGCTTGTTCAGTGCGTTGCAGAACGAATACACCAGCCATCAACCGGCGCGGGAAATGCTCATGCATTCGCTGGTCAGCGTGATCATGGTGTGGGTCAGCCGTCAGGTTATCCAGCGACGTTCAGCCACGCAACGACCGCAACGTGCCCGGGAATACCTCAACGGGTTCATTCAGTTGGTGGAAGAGACCTATCGGCAACACGTCAAGGTCGAAGACCTGGCCCATCGGCTGGGGATTTCCGTGTCCCACCTCAATGGCACTTGCCGTGAACTGGCGGGGCAACCGGCGTTGCAGATCATGCACGAGCGTCAATTGCTGGAGGCCAAGCGCTTGCTGACCTACACCAGCATGACCATTTATGAAATGTCCGACGTATTGGGCTTCTCGGATCCGACCAACTTCACGCGCCTGTTCCGGCGCCGGGTGGGAATCTCGCCAAAGGCGTTCCGCGACCGTTTGAAGGCCGATCAGGACAACGAGGCCTGACCCCTTCGCTAACGGAGGGCGTTGAGGGTCGCGTTGTGGGGAATGCAACGCTCGAAATTGCAGCTGGCGTACTCACGGGGCAGGTTGCGCAACTGCTCCACGCGCCAGGCTGCCGCGCCATACAACCCGAGCGTAACCGCGCAGGTGATGAAAATCGCGAGGTACCTTCTTGTTTTGATGTTCATGGCGTTGACCTCTGAACGAATACCCTTCGGTATTACTTTGAGCATAGGTCAGTGCCACTGAGTTGCCAGCCATAGCGCGCCATTCAGACTGCTGATGACGGCCCTTGTGGGAGCGGGCTTGCTCGCGAAAGCGGTAGATCAGTCAACTTATTGGCTGAATGACACACCGCCTTCGCGAGCAAGCCCGCTCTCACAGGTTTAATCGGGTTACAGGCCGATATCCCACGCCGGTTCCTCCGGAAACCTCACCACCAGAAAATCCAGCAAACTGCGTAGCGCCGCCGGCATGTGCTTGCGTGAGGCATACACCGCGTACACGTTCATCTGCCGAGGCTCAGCCGACGGAAGCAGGCGAACCAGTTCACCGCTGTGGATATGCACGCCGGCCTGATAAGTGGGCAGCATCGCCACCCCGGCGCCAGCCATCGCTGCGCGTAACAGGGTAGTGGTCTCGTTGGCGCTGATGTTGCCCTGCACCGGCACCGAGACCTGTTCGCCGTCCTGCTCGAAATGCCACAGGCTTTTGCCGAAGTAGGAGTGGGTCAGGCAATTGTGTTCGCTCAGATCCTCGACCCGTTGCGGTGTCGAATGCTCGCGGAGGTAGGCAGGGGAGGCGCAAATCACTGAGCGACATACCGTCAACCGACGGGCGATCAGGTTCGGGTCCAGGTCATTGCTGGTGCGAATCGCCAGGTCGATGCGCTCATCCACCAGGTTCACTGTGCGGTCGAGCATCTGCATGTCGATGCTGACGCCCGGATAGCGTTTGACGTAGGCGGCCATGGCATCGGCCAGTTGCGCCTGGCCGAACGAAGTGCTGACGCTGATCCGCAGCAGCCCGCGCGGGGCATCCTCCGGGACGCTGACGGCGGCTTGCATGTCGGTGGACAAATCGAGCATCTGTCGACAGCGCGGCAGCACTTCGCTGCCGGCGGCGGTCAGGCTCAATTTGCGGGTGGTGCGATGCATCAGGCGTGCGCCGACCCAGTCTTCCAGCTCCGCCAGATACCGAGAAACCACTGGCCGCGACAGCTCCAGATGATCGGCGGCGGCCGACTGGCTGCCGAGGTCGACCACCGTGACGAACACGCGCATTGCTTGTAGACGATCCATGATTTGCCCGATTTCAGAAACAAACTATGTTCAAGCATCGCATTTTTTGTACTGAGTCAGGCAACTAAGCTCTGGTCCATCGCCATGCATGGCACTTGAACCACGGAGCAACAGATGATCGGATTCACCTCGCTTAAACGCGTTTTCCTCGCCACCACACTCGGTTTTGCCGCCCACGCGAGCGCATCGACGCTGACGCTGGATGTCTACAACCCTGGAGAGAAAGCAATTTTCCCGGTGACCTCGGTACTGGTCAGCGGCGAGAAAGAGGCGATCCTGGTGGACGCGCAATTCGGCAAATCCCAGGCCGAACAGGTGGTGGAAAAAATCCGCGCCAGCGGTAAGCAATTGACCACCATCTACATCAGCCACGGTGACCCGGATTACTACTTCGGCCTCGATACCCTGACCGCCGCATTCCCCAAGGCCAAGGTGCTCGCTTCGCAGCCGACGGTTGATCACATCAAGCAAACCGTCAACGGCAAACTGGCGTTCTGGGGCCCGAAAATGGGCGCCGACGTACCGGCCAAAACCATCGTGCCGGACGTGCTCAAGGGTGACAGCCTGATCCTCGAAGGGCAGAAGTTGCAGGTGGTCGGCCTGGAGGGCAAACAATCGGATCGCAGCTTCGTATGGATTCCGTCAATCAAGGCCGTGGTCGGTGGCGTGGTCGTGGCGGAAAACATCCATGTGTGGATGGCCGACACGCAAACGGCGCAGTCCCATGCCGATTGGTTGGCTACGCTGCATTCGATCGAAAGCCTGAAACCGACAACCGTCGTACCGGGTCATTACCTCGGCGAGAGCGCCCGTTCGCTGGCCGCTGTGCAGTTCACCGCCGATTACATCCAGGCCTTCGACGAAGAAACCGCCAAGGCCAAAGACTCTGCTGCGCTGATCGCTGCGATGAAAAAACGCTTCCCGACGCTGGGCGAAGAAAGCTCCCTGGAGCTGAGTGCCAAAGTCGCCAAGGGCGAGATGAAGTGGGGTGAATGAGGTTATGTGGACCACTGCAGTTTCTGTGGCGAGGGAGCTTGCTCCCGCTGGAGTGCGAAGCGCTCCCGTAGGCTGATGCGGTCCGTCGGATAGACAGCGGTGAGTGATTTTGGGGCGGCTGCGCCACCCAGCGGGAGCAAGCTCCCTCGCCCCAAAAGCTCACCTGGCAACAAGGATTTGTACCAATACTCTCAAGCCAACTGGAGAAGTTAATGAGCAAAATCGCAATCATCGGTGCCACCGGCCGGGCCGGTAGCCAACTGCTGGAAGAAGCCTTGCGTCGCGGTCACAGCGTTACCGCCATCGCTCGCGACACGTCGAAGATCGGTCAGCGCGCAGGAGTGGTGACCCGTAATGTCGACGCGCTCGATGCCAGCGCATTGCAGGACGCTATCGCCGGTCATGACGTGGTGCTCAGCGCGGCGCATTTCGCCACTTTGCCCGCCAGCGCCGTGGTCGGGCCGGTGAAAAAGGCAGGGGTCAAACGCCTGCTGGTGGTGGGCGGTGCCGGTTCGCTGCTGTTGCCTGATGGCACTCGGGTGATCGATAGCGCAGGTTTCCCGGAGGCTTACAAAGCGGAGGCCAGCGCCGGTGCCGAGTTTCTAGGCAAGCTGCGAGAAGAAAAGGATCTGGACTGGACCTTCCTGTCGCCATCGGCCGAATTTGTCGAAGGCGAGCGCACCGGAAAGTTTCGCATCGGTCAGGAAGATTTGCTGGTGAGCAGCGAAGGGCGCAGCTGGATCACATTTGTGGATTATGCGATTGCGATGCTCGACGAAGTGGAAACACCGAAGCATTCGCGGGAGCGGTTTACTGTCGGGTATTAATGGCGTGGCTTAAAGCATTCGCGAGTAAGCCCGCTCCCACTATCGATCGTATTCCTTCTGACGGAACCCGATCTACTGTGGGAGCGGGCTTGCTCGCGAAGCTTCTCAGCGACTCTGCGCCTGCTCCACCAACCACCCCATCAACTCGCGCAACTTCGGCGAAGGCCCGGGCTTTTCCGGGAACACGAGGTAATACGCCAGTCCCGTAGTCACCTTCAATTCGAATGGCATGACCAGCCGCCCGGCATCCAGGTCATCGCCGATCAGCGACCAATCGCCAATCGCCACACCCGTTCCCTGGGACGCCATCGACATCGCCAGATCCAGCGTTTCGAAATGCTGGCCCTTGCCGACATTGGTCAGATGCACATCCGCCGCTTTCAGCCAGGCCTTCCAGTCGCGCTCATCGCGCGTCGGGTGCAGCAGCAGGTGTTGTTGCAGGTCGGCCGGTGTCTGCAAAGCGATTGGCCCGTCGAGCATCGGCCGGGAACACACCGGCGTCAGTTTCTCATCGAAGAGTTTTTGCGACTCCAGCGAAGTGTCCGGCGGCGTGCCGTACATCACCGCTGCATCAAACTGTTCACGATGAAAATCCACGCCGTGCTTGACCGTGGTGGTCAGTTCCACCGGCACGTCCGGGCGTTCCTTTTGCCATTGCAAAAGACGCGGCAGCAACCAGCGCATGACGCATGTGGGCGCCTTGAGTTGCAGGGTTTCGCGCTTCTCGCCGATCTGCTCAACGGCCTCGTCGATCAATCCGAAAATCTGCTGCACCCGTGGCAGCCATTCCCGTCCCTCGGCCGTCAGATCAAGGCCGCGGGCCTGACGAATGAACAGTTCGTAACCGAGGAAATCTTCCAGCCCGGCGATCTGTCGGCTCACCGCACCTTGGGTGATGTGAAGTTGCTCGGCGGCCCGGGTGAAATTGCAGCACTGCGCGGTAATCAGAAAGGTGTGCAGCGCCGGCAGGGGAGGCAGTCGTTTCATTGGGATCCAAGGTATGACGTGAGGACATGGCTAGTATGACTTTTTATCCATTGTTGCGGCTACGTGTCGCCCGTTCCAATGAGGCCATCCCTGGACCTGCGAATCCATCATAAACACAGCGCAGGCCCGGCGTCTCAAATCGAACAAGAAGGGCAATTCACATGGCGACGTGCGGCGAAGTATTGGTCAAGTTACTCGAAGACTACGGTGTCGAGCAGGTGTTCGGCATTCCCGGGGTTCACACCGTGGAGCTGTATCGCGGGCTGGCCCGTTCGAGCATCAACCATGTGACGCCGCGTCACGAACAAGGCGCCGGTTTCATGGCCGACGGCTACGCCCGCACCAGCGGCAAACCGGGTGTGTGCTTCATCATCACCGGCCCTGGCATGACCAACATCACCACCGCGATGGGCCAGGCGTACGCCGATTCGATCCCGATGCTGGTGATCTCCAGTGTGCAATCGCGCAACCAGTTGGGTGGCGGTCGCGGCAAGTTGCATGAGCTGCCGAACCAGGGCGCACTGTGTGCCGGTGTCGCGGCGTTCTCCCACACGCTGATGTCGGCGTCCGAGTTGCCGGGCGTGCTGGCCCGCGCTTTCTCGCTGTTCCAGGCCGGTCGTCCGCGCCCGGTGCACATCGAAATTCCACTGGATGTGTTGGTTGAAGACGCCGATGACCTGCTCAGCAGCCTGCCGGTGAACATTGACCGCGCCGGTGCTTCGCCGTCGGCTGTTTCGCGCATGACCGAATTGCTGGCCGGCGCCAAGCGTCCGCTGATTCTTGCCGGTGGCGGCGCCATCGATGCCGCCGCCGAGCTGACTGAGCTGGCCGAATTGCTCGACGCTCCGGTGGCGCTGACCATCAATGCCAAGGGCATGCTTGAATCCGCTCACCCGCTGCTGATCGGTTCGACCCAGAGCCTGGTCGCCACCCGTGCGCTGGTCGCCGAAGCCGACGTGGTTCTGGCCATCGGCACCGAGCTGGCCGAGACCGACTACGACGTGACCTTCGCCGGTGGTTTCGAGATTCCCGGCAAGCTGCTGCGCATCGATATCGACCCAGACCAGACCGTGCGCAATTACCCGCCGCACGTGGCATTGGTCTCCGACTCGCGCAACGCCGCTCAGGCACTGCTCAGCGCGTTGTCGCACAAGTCGCTGGCCGAGCGCCGCAACGATTGGGGCCAGGTGCGCGCCGCGCGTCTGCGTGAAGAACTGGCCGCGAGCTGGGATGCACCGACCCTGGCCCAGACCCGTTTCCTTGAAACCGTTTTGCATGAATTGCCGAACGCCGTGTTCGTCGGCGATTCGACCCAACCGGTGTACACCGGCAATCTGACGTTCAACCCGGAGCGCCCGCGTCGCTGGTTCAACTCGTCCACCGGTTACGGCACCCTCGGTTACGCCTTGCCGGCGGCGATTGGCGCCTGGCTCGGCGGCAGCACCGAGAGCGGCGCGCGTCCGCCAGTGGTCTGCCTGATCGGCGACGGCGGCCTGCAATTCACCCTGCCGGAACTGGCCAGCGCCGTAGAAGCACGCACCCCGGTGATCGTGCTGCTGTGGAATAACCAGGGCTACGAAGAGATCAAGAAATACATGGTCAACCGCGCCATCGAGCCGGTTGGCGTCGACATCTACACCCCGGATTTCATCGGTGTAGCCAAGGCACTGGGTTGCGCTGCCGAGGCAGTCAGTGGCGTCGAGCAACTGCGCGGTGCGTTGCGTGCAGCCACTGATCGCCAAGGCCCGACCCTGATTGAAATCGATCAGACCGAGTGGATGAAGGCGGTGTCGAAATGACCTTTCCGACTACCCTGGATGGCCTGTTCATCGACGGCCAATGGTCGGCCGGCAACGAGCACCTGCGCGTAATCAACCCGGCGACCGAAGCGCTGCTGACCACCGTCGTGGGCGGTGATGAACAAGCAGTCGATCAAGCCGTCAGCGCTGCGACCCGAGCCTTCGCCGACTGGTCGAAAACCACCGGCGCCGAGCGCGGCGCGATCCTGCGCAAAATCGCCGCTGGCGTGCAGGCCGGTCGTGAGCAGCTGATGCATTTGCAGTCGAGCAACAACGGCAAGCCACAGTTCGAAGCGGCCATCGACGTCGATGACGTGATCGCCACGTTCGAGTATTACGCCGGTCTGGCTGAAGGGCTCGACGCCAAGCAAGACAGCACGGTGGAGCTGCCGACCGACGATTTCAGCGCTCGCTTGCGCCGTGAGCCGTGCGGTGTGGTCGGCCTGATCGTGCCGTGGAATTTTCCGATGGTCACCACCGCGTGGAAACTCGCGCCGGCGCTGGCCGCCGGTTGCTGCGTGGTGCTCAAGCCTTCTGAAGTGACACCGCTGCCGGAGCTGGAACTGGCGGCGATCGTCGCCGAAGCAGGCTTGCCGGCCGGCGTGTTCAACGTGGTGTGCGGCACCGGCCTGGCCGTTGGCGCGCCACTGTCGGCTGACCCGCGTATCGCCAAGATTTCCTTCACCGGCAGCAACGCGGTGGGCGTGCAGGTCATGCAGCGCGCAGCCGAAACCGTCAAAGGCGTGAGCCTGGAACTGGGCGGTAAATCTTCGCTGCTGGTGCTGGCCGATGCCGATCTCGAATTGGCGGTGGAAGTGGCCTGTGGCGGCGGTTTCTTCAACGCCGGGCAGATGTGTTCCGCCACCAGCCGCGTGCTGGTCGCCGATGAACTGGCCGATGAATTCCTGACCCGTTTGAAGGCCCGTGCCGAAGCGATTCGAGTAGCCGATCCGTTCGACCCGAACGTGGAAATGGGCGCACTGGTCAATCAGGCGCAATACCAACGCGTGCTCGGCCACATCGATCGTGGTTTGAGCGCTGGCGCCAAGTTGATTTGCGGCGGCAATCGTCCGGCGGATCTGCCGCGCGGATATTTTTTGCAGCCGACGATTTTCACCGAAGTGCCCCTCGACAGTGCGCTGTGGTGTGAAGAGATTTTCGGCCCGGTGATCTGCGTGCGCAGTTTCGCCTCCGAAGCCGAGGCGATTGCCCTGGCCAACGACAGCCAGTTCGGTCTGGTGGCCAGTGTGGTCACGCGCAATGCCGAAGCCGCCGACCGTGTCGCCAACGCTTTGCAGGCGGGGCTTGTGTGGATCAACGCGCCGCAGGTGATCTTCCCGCAGACCGCCTGGGGTGGCTACAAGCAGAGCAGCATCGGCCGCGAATTGGGGCCGTGGGGCTTGCAGGCTTTCCAGGAAATCAAACACGTGATTCGGGCTGTCTGACGGCACGAAAAAGGTGAGCGCATGCCTCTCGATGAGGCATGCGTCGGCGTCATGGCTTCGATGAGTTTTTATCGATAGTCAGGTGTTTTACACGACCTCAGGATGAACTCACTGGTTCAGCCAAGCCCCCGAAAATACGAGGACTAACGCTGATCCGGCCGCGCGGATGCAACAGTTTCGACCTGCCTTATACCTACAAAAACAAAGGGAGTCCGTAATGGGCGAGCATGATCTGAACAGACGTCAATTCATCAAGACCGTGGGCGTAGCCTCGGTTGCAGCGGCCGCCATGAGCTTGCCGTTCGTCAAGGCCAATGCCAGCGATACACGCTTCACTGGCAAGACCCTGCGTCTGCTGACCTGGTCCGATGACACCGGCCTGGCAGCCCTGCGCAACATCGCCGCGACATTCGAAGACAAGTACGGCTGCAAGGTCATCGCCGACCGCACCGGCAGTACCTCGGAAATGGTCGCCAAACTCAAGGCCGGCGGTGATCGTCCGCAGTACGACATCATCACCCTGGCCGGCGTCGGCGCCGAAGGTCTGGCCGCCGCCGACCTGCTTGAAAAACCCGACCTCAACCGTATCCCGAACCTGGTCGATGTCCCGGAGAAATACCGCACCGGCGCCAATGGCCACGGCATCGGTTACCTGCTCTGGTGCAACAGCCTGGTCTACAGCACCCGCACGATCAAAGAAGCGCCGGACAGCTACGCCGCCCTGTGGGACGCCGAGCTGTCGCCGAACATCTTCCTGCCGCCGCCGAACTGGACCGAGGCCATGGACCTGATCATCATCGCCGCCAAACTGGCCGGTGGTGACGAGCACAACATCGAGCCTGGCTTCAAGAAACTCGCTGAGCTGAAAGACCGCGTGGTGACTCTGGGCGAAAACCCGAACCAGATCGCCGAGCTGTTCCGCACCGGCTCCCTGGACATGGGCGGCCTGTACGCCCCGGCGTTCTTCCCGAAACAGATCCGCGATCCGGCCTACGGCCTGGGTGCCACTTTCGGCATGAAGGAAGGTTTCTACACCGACCTGATGCTCTCGGTAATGCCGAAGAACCGTCCGGGCGACACCGACATGGCCTACGCCTTCATCAACCATTCTCTGGACCCGCTGGTGCAGGGCAAGATGGCCGAAGACATCTACAACGGTCCGGTCAACGCCAAGGCGATCATCTCCGCCGAAGCACGCAAGAGCCCGTACATCCTCACGCCGGAGCAGATTGCCGAGAAGGCGATCATGCACGACAACGCCTTCCTGGCCTCCGTGCATGACCAATGGATTCGTCGTTACACGGAAATCTTTTCTTCCTGATTGAGTGACGTACACAAGCCCGTAAAGCACCACAAATCAAATGTGGGAGCGGGCTTGCTCGCGAATGCGGTGTGACATTCAATCTTGATGTCGGCTGACACGGCCTCTTCGCGAGCAAGCCCGCTCCCACATTAGAACCCGGTGTTATCAGGTCTTGTGTCTGTCAACTGCTTTCCATTGACGAGACCCTTTGCTATGGAACACCAACCTTTGACCCATCCGGTCAGCGCCGCTGAGTCGCG
This sequence comes from Pseudomonas sp. MAG733B, assembly GCF_036884845.1. Classification (NCBI taxonomy): domain Bacteria; kingdom Pseudomonadati; phylum Pseudomonadota; class Gammaproteobacteria; order Pseudomonadales; family Pseudomonadaceae; genus Pseudomonas; species Pseudomonas sp. MAG733B. The sequence goes on along the minus strand of NZ_CP145732.1, from coordinate 5,933,593 downwards.
CCCGCGCTTCGGCGTTTCGCCGACCGCGCGTGCCTGGTTTTTCCTCTCGCCGTCGATGCTGTTTCTCGGCGTGCTGATCGCCGCCAGCCTGTTGGTCCTGCGCATGAGCGTGGGCACCAAGGGCGCGGAATGGTCCGGGTTCAGCCTGGCCAGTTACGCCCAGTTGCTGGAACCCTACTACCTCAAATCGCTGATGCTGACTTTGCGCCTGGCGCTGATCAGCGCGGTGATCGCCGTGATTCTGGCGATCCCGGTGGCCTACACCATGTCGCGCCTGACCTCGCCCTTCGTGCGACGGATTTTCCTCGCGGCGGTGCTGCTGCCATTGCTGGTCAACCTGCTGCTGCAAAGCTACGGCTGGCTGGTGATTCTCGGCCCCGGCGGCATGCTCAACCAGACACTGATGGGCCTGGGCCTGATCAAGCGCCCGATCATGCTGCTGTACAACCAGAACGGTGTGTTGATGGGCCTGGTGCAAACCGCTTTCCCGCTGGCCGTGCTGCCGATTGCCAGCGCCATGCGCGGCGTCGCCCGCAGCTACGAAGAAGCCGCCGCGACCCTCGGCGCCAGTCGCTTCCAGGTGTTCCGCCAAGTGGTGTTGCCGATGAGTCTGCCGGGAATCATTACCGGTGCGACGCTGGTATTCGCTTACAACGCCAGCAGTTTCGTGGTGCCGTTGCTGCTCGGTGGTCGCCGCGTGCCGATGCTCGCGGTGATGGTGCATGACCAGATCGCGCCGCTGATGAACTGGCCTGCCGCGTCCGCCGCCGGTGTGGTGCTGATCGTCACCACCCTCGCGATCATGACTTTGTCCGAATACATCACCGGCCGTCGTCGGCGCATGCTGGAGGCTTCGCAATGAGTACCCTGACCAAGAAGCGCCAGTCGCTGTTGCCGGGTGACACCGGCAAGTTCGCCGGCATCCTCTCCGGCTTCATCCTGCTGTTGGCGGTGCTGCCGATCCTGACCATGATCGTCATGTCCTTCAGCGGCGCATCGAACCTCGACTTCCCGCCGAGCAGCTACAGCCTGCAATGGTACAAGGCTGCCTGGAACACCTTCGTCTCGCCGGATTCCAGCGACGTGCTGAGCCTCGGCCAAGCGATGACCACCAGCCTGATGGTGTCGTGCCTGACCATGGTTTTCGCCACGATCATCGCGGTGCCGGCCGCCTACGCGCTGACCCGTTGCGAGTTCCGCGGCAAGGCCGTGGCGATGCAACTGATGTCATTGCCGCTGGTGTTCCCGATGGTGGTGTTGGGCCTGGCATTGTTGCTGGTGTTCGACAGCTTGCCGTTCCACATGACCACGTCGCGGCTGGTGATTGCCCACGTAATTCTGGCTCTGCCATTCGTGGTGAAAAACTGCACGGCGGCGATGCTCTCCATCGGCACGGAAGTCGAGGAGGCCGCGCAAATGCTCGGCGCTTCACCGATGCGGGCGATTGTCGATGTGGTGGTGCCGTTAATGAAGTCGGGGATCCTGGCGGGCATGCTGCTGGCGTTCATCGTCTCGTTCAACGAATTCACCGTGACCTACTTCCTCTACACCATCGATGTCATGACCGTGCCGATCTGGATGTACAGCCGCACCGTGTCTTCGCTCGACCCAACCGTATTTTCGTTTGCCGTGCTGATCGTGCTGATCGACTTCGTCCTGATCTGGGCGCTGGAGAAGCTGGTCGGTGAAGGTGGCGTTTCGTTCTGATTCTTGAGGTGATTTATGTCTGGTCTGATTCTGGAAAACGTCGAGAAACATTACGGCTCGGCCTGCGCGGTAAAGGATGTGAACCTGCATTTGCCGGAAGGCAAACTGGTGTGTTTCCTCGGCCCGTCGGGCTGCGGCAAAACCACGTTGCTGCGGATGATTGCCGGGCTGGAAACCCTGACCGGCGGCGAGATTCGCCTGGACGGCGAAGACATCGGCCACACCCCGGCACACCTGCGTAACTTCGGCATGGTGTTCCAGTCCCTGGCGCTGTTTCCGCACATGACCGTGGGCGAAAACATTGCCTATCCGCTGAAGTTGCGCGGGGTCAGCAAGGCCGATCAGCAGGCGCGGGTGGTGGAGTTGCTGGAACTGATCCAGCTGCAACCGATGATCAACCGTCCTGTGGCCAAACTTTCCGGCGGCCAGCGTCAGCGCGTGGCGATTGCCCGGGCGATTGCCAATCACCCGAAAATTTTGCTGCTCGACGAACCGCTGTCGGCGCTGGACGCCAAGCTGCGCGAGTCGATGCAAGTGGAAATCCGCCAGCTGCAACAACGCTTGAACATCACCACCATCATGGTGACTCACGACCAGCGTGAGGCCATGACCATGGCCGATATCGTGGTCGTGCTGGGTGAGCACAAGGTACAGCAGGTGGGCACGCCGATTGAAATCTACCGCCATCCGGCCAACGAATTCGTCGCCGACTTCATCGGCTCCGGCAACATCTTCCCGGCCACGGCGCTGGGCGACGGCAAGGTCAGCCTGCCGGGCGGCGATGCGCTGCAAGTACCGATCTGCAGCAGCATTGTCGTCGGTGAAAAAGTGAAGATGCTGATTCGCCCGGAAGACCTGCAACTGTCTGCACCGCAGGCGACGGCGGGCAATCGCTTGCTGGGCAAGGTGACGTTTGTGCGGGATATCGGTGCGACGATTGAAACGACGGTTGAGTGTTCCGGGGTGTCGTTTACCGCGTTGAGCACGCCGTGCCAAGGTTTTGGTTTGAGTGTTGGGCATCCGGTGTCGGTGACATTGCCGGCCGAGGCTTGCCGAGTTTTGGGAGCTTGATCCGGATTTGATGTTGGCTTTTCTGGCCTCATCGCTGGCAGGCCAGCTCCCACAGGTTCTGTGAACGCTACAGATCACTGTGGGAGCTGGCCTGCCAGCGATAGCGTCATCCGCAACGCCACAACCTCCTGATCAAACTGACAACCGCAACCGCGCCAAATCCCTCAACGGCGGCGCCCCGAACAACCGGCTGTACTCACGGCTGAACTGCGACGGGCTTTCATAACCGACCCGATAACCCGCCGCCGATGCCTCCAACCCCTCCGCCAGCATCAACCGCCGCGCTTCCTGCAACCGCAACTGCTTCTGATACTGCAACGGACTCATCGCCGTCATAGCCTTGAAGCGGTGATGCAGCGTCGACACGCTCAAATTCACTTCCTTGGCCAGATCATCAATGCGCAGCGGTTGTTCGTAGTTGCCGTTGAGCCACTTGATCGCCTGACTGATGCGATGGCTCTGACTGTTGGCGATAGCGATTTCATACAGCCGATGGCCCTGCTTGCTGCGCAACAGCCGATAGAGAATTTCCCGACGGATCAGCGGCGCGAGCATGGCGATGTCTTTCGGCGTGTCGAGCAAACGTGCCAGGCGCAGTACGGCGTCGAGCATTGCGGTATCCAGCCGTTCGACATACAGCCCGCGCCCCGTCGGCCGGGTGGGCACGCCGATTGGGCCGGCGTCGGCGATCAACGCGGAAATTTCCGCCGGGTCGATGTCCAGGCGCACGGCGAGGATCGGTTCTTCTGCCGAGACATCCACCACTCGACCACTCAGGGGCATCGAAACCGAGACCACCAGGTAATTCAGCGGATCGTAATTGAAGAATTCGTCAGCCAGCCGAACTTCCTTGCGGCCCTGCGCCATGATGCACAACGCCGGTTGCGCGAGGACCGGGGCGAACTCGTGGTTTTGGCTATGACGTGACATGAACAGCGAGCCGACAGCAGTGGCATAACTGCCATCTTCGGCGGTATTGCGACGGATGATCGCCGCCAGTTCCACGCGCTGCTTCTCCATCTCGGTGTCCAGCGGGGCTTGAAAGTGATCGAGCGACGACATGCAAGGCATCCTCGGCAGGGCAGGAGTGATGGGGCAGAGCATATGTTTGTGCAAGCCGTAGCGGTAGACACATCCTGTCGAATGCTTGCCTGATTCTGCACGGGGTTGTGTTTTCACCCCTGCACGTCAGGACGCAGAGGGCAAAACTTGCTTGAAACTCGTATGGCAGAACCGTGACAGGGTTTTACACATTGTTACAGGTAGTCGGCGCACGCTCGCAGGATTGTGCAACGCACCGGCAGGAATCGACTAACGACCCAAGCGCATCGGCCCTTAACCTTTGATCCTGTCGCAGCCCGTCCCCCGGCTGCAACGCGACTCCCCGGGAGGGTTGAACATGTCTAAGCAGATCCCCGTCAGTCATATGGCTTTCGTTCGAGCACGCGCCGGGCGTTCTCAAGAACTGGGTTTGCGCCTGAGTGCGCTGATCGAGCCATCCCGCGCAGCGCCAGGCTGCCTGAGCTTTGCCTTGCAGCACTCGCAATGCGATCCGGAACTGTGGCTGGTGTCCGGCTTCTGGACTCATCAACAGGCCATGACCGCGTACTTCAGCACCCCGGCCATGGAGATTTTTGCCGAGCTGGTGCAGGAACTGGTGGTCAACAGCCTGGATTTCCACACCTTCAAGGATGTGTCGGCGGCGCAAGCTCTGCGCCAGTCCGGAGCAGCGGTACACAAACTGGCCGGTTGAGGGTTTAATGGCAGCATTCTCAACTAGCCAGGATGCGCGACATGGCACGCAAAGCCTTTGAAACCTTCGAAGCCGTATCGGCTGTGATCCCCCGCGAAGGCGGGTATTACGCGGCAATCGCCACCAAAGCCATCGGCGGCGCGGGTGCGCCTCGCTTCAACAAACTGCTGGAAGAACAGACCTTCAAGACCGCCAGAGAAGCGGACGAAGCTGCCGCCCTGCAACTGACGCATCTCAAGGGCGTCGACGAAGAAGGCGGGCTGGTCTGGTAATCACTTCTTTGCCGCTCCCGGGCGGTGCATCTTGAACAATGCCTCAGGCCCCAGCTGGAAATAATCCGCCGGCCCGCCGCCGCGCAGAATCGGTTCTGCCGCGGCGGTGTCGTACACCCCATCCTTCAACAGCCACTTGGCGATATGCACGGCGACCACTTCGCCGAGTATCAGCCAGCTCGGCACCACATTCCCGTCGGCTCTCTGCAACTGAATGATCTGGGTGACCTTGCATTCGAAGGACACCGGGCTTTCGGCGACTCGCGGCACCTGAATGACTTTCGATGCCACGGTGGTCAGCCCGGACAGTTCGAATTCATCGACCTCCGGTCCGACCATGGCGCAACTCTGGTTCATCTGCTCGGCCAGTGGCCGGGTCGCCAGGTTCCAGGCGAATTCCCCGGTCTGTTCGATGTTGTTCAGGCTGTCTTTGCGCCCGATGCTGGAAAAACCAATGATCGGCGGAATGTAGTTGAACGCGGTGAAAAAGCTGTAAGGCGCCAGGTTCAAGCGGCCCTCGGCATCCTGTGAAGAAATCCAGCCGATGGGACGCGGGCCGACGATCGCGTTGAACGGATCGTGAGGCAGGCCGTGGCCGTTGGCGGGTTCGTAATAGTGGATGTCGTCGGGCATGGGCCGTGATCCTTGAGGCTGCTTTCGAATAGGCAGCAATAGTGCAAGGGCCTGCCGGTGATTTCCAGTTGAACAAGTAACCCGGCCGCAGATTTGTGTTCCCCCAGAAATGACTAAGCCCGGCCGAAGCCGGGCTGTGGGTGCCGCTTGAGTGACTTAGCTGACGGTTGCGCCGCCAGTACGGTCGTAGCCATCTTCAGCGACGGTTGCGCCGCCAGTACGGTCGTAGCCATCAGCGGCGACAGTGGCGGAACCGGTGCGGTCATAGCCGTCTGCCGCGACAGCGGAACCGGTGCGGTCGAAACCGTCGGCAGCGAAGGTGTTGGCGGCCAGGACGGACAGGGCGATGGCGAGGAACAGTTTGGTTTTCATCTTCATTTCTCCAGGTTCTTTGGCGTTTTGTCTCTTGGGCATGGGTTTCATGCTACGCCAATTAAACTGATTAAAAAGCGCAAAATAATGCTAAAAACAATCGATTAAATAGATATTAAGGCCATCAGATTTTTCCGCTTTCAGGGACTGAATGGGCGCATCGCAGCTAATCGATCAGACCGTTTCAGGATGGTGGGCGAGCATTAACTCGTGATTAATCCGCCGCGCCGCGTAGGTAACAAATTATTTAATCGGTGTGGCGCGGATGACGGGCAGGGCGCTTTTTCAGCAACAAAAAAAGGGGCAGATCCCGACGATCTGCCCCTTTCGGTGTAACGCGTGTGGACTTAGTCCGTGACGATTCGCGAATGCTTGCGGGTGTCTTTCATGGTGATGTACACCAACAAGGACACGGCGATGCACGCGGTGACATACCAGTAGTAACCGGTTTCCATGCCGATGCTCTTGAACCACAGGGCGATGTATTCAGCGGTGCCGCCGAAAATCGATACGGTCAGTGCGTACGGCAGGCCAACGCCCAGGGCGCGGATTTCGGTCGGGAACAGTTCGGCTTTCACCACCGCGTTGATCGAGGTGTAGCCGCTGACGATGATCAGCGCTGCCATGATCAGGAAGAAGGCGCCCCACCAGGTCGTGATGGTGTGCAGGGTGGTCAGGATCGGCACGGTGAACAGCGTACCCAGAACGCCGAAGGCGATCAGGATTGGCCGGCGACCGATTTTATCCGACAGCCCGCCGATGATCGGTTGCAGGCACATGAACAGGAACAGCGTGGCGGCGGAAATGGTGGTGGAGTCGGAGATGCTCATGCCGACGGTGTTCACCAGGTATTTCTGCATGTAGGTGGTGTAGGTGTAGAACGCCAGCGTACCACCCATGGTCAGGCCGACCACGGTCATCAGTTCCTTCGGATGGCGCATCAAGGTGCGCATCGCGCTTTCCTTGGCCTTTTCTTTCTTGGTGAACGACTCGGTTTCTTCCATGCCGCGACGCAGGTACAGCGCGACCACGGCACACAGTGCGCCGATGGCGAACGGGATGCGCCAGCCCCAGGCGTACAGTTCCTCGGTGGTCAGAATGTTTTGCAGCACGATCAGCACGCCCAGTGCTATGAGCTGACCGGAGATCAGGGTCACGTATTGGAAGCTGGAGAAGAAACCGCGACGTTCCTTGGTTGCCATCTCACTCAGGTAAGTGGCCGAGGTGCCGTATTCGCCGCCGACCGACAGGCCTTGCAGCAAACGTGCGAACACCAGCAGGATCGGCGCGCCGATGCCGATGGTTTCGTAACCCGGGCTCAGAGCGATCAGCAGCGAGCCGAAGCACATCAGGTAGACCGAAGCCATCAGGGCTTTTTTACGTCCGACCTTGTCGGCATACAGGCCCATCAACCAGCCACCGATCGGGCGCATCAGGAAGCCCACGGCGAAGATCGCGGCGGTGTTCAGCAATTGTGCGGTGGTGTCGCCTTTAGGGAAAAAGGCCTTGGCGAAGTACAGGGAGAAGGCGGCATAGACGTACCAGTCATACCATTCGACCATGTTGCCGACCGAGCCGCTGAAGATCGACTTGATGCGACTGCTGGTGGTTCTTTCTTTAGCCGGCACGGCAGCCGACCCAAGGGGCAGGGCGTTGGAGTTATCCATTGAAGGATCCTTCGTTTAATTGTTTTTGTGGAGCGCGATTAAACGCAGCCTGCGGGGGCTATAGCAGGAGCTGTGCCAACGGGGAGAGGGCCGGTTTAGAGGGGTTATGGCGGTTTGGTGAGCGGAAATCCGCCTATGAAAGTTTGTTGGTGAGCGGAAAATTGCTGGTTGGCCTCGTGAATTTGCAGTGCCTGCTCTGGCCTCTTCGCTGGCAAGCCAGCTCCCACAGTGTCCGAGTTGCATGCAGAAAGTTGTGCACGACACAAAACCTGTGGGAGCTGGCCTGCCAGCGATGAGGCCCTTCCAGACGCTACAGGAACATCTCCCGACTCAACCCATGCCGCTGCATCTTTTCATTGAACGTGCGACGCGGCAGTTGCAGCTCTTCCAGCACCGCTTTCACATCGCCCTTGTGCCGGGTCAACGCCGCGCGCAGGCATTGGGCTTCAAAGGCTTCCTGCTGCGCCGCCAGTGACTGCCCCGGCTCGATACCGGCCGGTACGGGCTCGCCCAGCCCCAACACCTGGCGTTCGGCGACGTTCGCCAGTTCGCGCACATTACCCGGCCAGTCATGGCTCAGCAGATGGCTCAATTGCGGGCCGCTCAAGGGCGCAAACGTCCGACCCAAACGCTCGGCGGCACTCTGGGCGAACGCTTCGTACAACAAGGGAATGTCTTCACGGCGGTCGCGTAACGGTGGCAGGCGCAATTCGGCAACGTTCAAGCGATAAGCCAGGTCTTCACGAAAGCGCCCGGCCCGCGCTTCATCGAGCAAGTCCGGTTTGGTTGCGGCAATGATGCGCAAATCCACGCGAATGCTCTGGTTCGAGCCCAGACGCTCGAGCTTCTGCTCTTGCAGCACCCGCAGCAATTTCACCTGCTGCGCCAGCGGCATGCTTTCGATTTCATCGAGAAACAACGTGCCGCCGTCGGCGTATTCGAGTTTGCCGATGCGTTTGCCCTGGGCGCCGGTGAATGCACCGCTTTCGTGGCCGAATAGTTCGGCCTCAAACAGTTGCTCGGGGATGGCTGCGCAGTTCAAGGCGACGAAGGGTTTGTCGGCGCGCGGCCCGAAGTCGTGCAGGCAACGGGCGACCAGCTCCTTGCCGCTGCCGGTTTCACCGCGGATCAGCACGTTGACCGGCAGCGCTGCCAGATCCAGCACTTGCCGGCGCAACGTCTGCAAGCCACGGGAGACGCCCAGCAGCGTCGTATCGAGTTTGGCGCGGTTGTCTGCCTGTTCATGCAATGCACGGTTTTCCAGGACCAAGCTGCGCTTGTCCAGCGCCCGCCGCAAACTGCCGAGCAGGGTCTCGGGGCTGAAGGGTTTTTCGAGAAAATCGTAGGCGCCATCGCGCATCGCATCGACGGCCATTGGCACGTCACCGTGGCCGGTCAGCAGGATCACCGGCAAATCAGCATCGCGCCGCTGCACCTCGGCCAACAGTTCCAGGCCGGTCATGCCCGGCATGCGCACATCGCTGAGAATCACCCCGGCGAAATGCTTCGGCAGTTGCGCCAGGCACTCGTCGGCGCGGCTGAACAATTGCACCTCGAACCCCGACAGGCTCAACCATTGCTCGACGGCACTGCGGATGCTGCTTTCGTCGTCGACCACCATTACTGAGTTCAGCATGGTTCAGGAACCTCCAGGTCGATGGGCAAGGTCAGGGCGAACACTGCGCCGTTGCCATGATTATCGGCCGTCAGGCGACCGCCCGATTCATGAACGATGGCGAACGAAACCGCCAGGCCGATCCCCAGGCCATCGCCCACCGGTTTGGTGGTGAAAAACGGATCGAACACCTTGGCCAGGTTTTCTTCGGCTATGCCGCTGCCGTTGTCGATCACGCTCAATCGCCACAATTGTTCTTCGGCTTCGAGACGGATTTCCAGGCGCTTGCAGGGCTTGTCCTGCATCGCATCCAGAGCGTTGCGCAGCAGATTGATCAGCACCTGTTCCAGACGAATCGCATCGCCGCGCACCCAGGCCGGGCGCGTCAGGTGCAGCACGGTGCTGACCTGTTCATCGCGTAACCGCGTGTCGAGCAGGTGCAGCGACTGGTCGACCACCGCTGCCAGATCGAGACGTTCGCGCAAGCCGCTGGGGCTTTTGCGGGCGAAGGTTTTCAGGTGGCCGGTGAGGGCGGCCATGCGCGTCAGCATGTCGTCCACCGGTTTGAGCGCCTTGTACGCGTCGTCGACCCGACCGTGATCGAGCAGCAGTCTCAGCGTAGCAAGCTGCATGCGCTGCGCCGTCAGTGGTTGATTGATCTCGTGGGCCAGCGCCGCCGACATCTGCCCGAGAGCGGCAAGTTTGGCCGATTGCACCAGGCCTTCCTGGGCGGTGCGCAGGTCGCGGGTGCGTTCTTCCACCAGTTGTTCAAGCTCCTCGCGGCTGCGCTGGCGCAGTTTGGCCAGACGCCAGCGCTGGTTGAGGAACAGCAGCAGAAACACCAGCGTCAGCCACAAACCGGCAGCGGCGAGTGCGGCGTTGCGGCTGTCTTCGAAGGCAACATGTGGACGGCGCAGCAAGTGCAACGTCCAGCCTTCGGCAGCCAGTGGCAAGGATTCCCACAGGTAATCGGCGTTGCCGTCCGGGCCATTGACCCGCGCCAGTTCGCTGTTGTCGTCGAAGCGGCGCATTGATTGGTACTCAAGCGGCGTCAGTGGCTGCTTGTCGTATTGACGGGTGGCCTTGAGTTCGGCGTGATCGCTGTCGCTCAACGGTTTCAAGTGGCGATAGCGCCAGCCCGGCTGGTTGGCGATGAAGATGATCCCGCGAGCGTCGCTGACCAGCAGCGTGTCGTTGCCTTGGCGCCATTCGCGTTCCAGTTCCGGAAACTCCAGTTTCACCACCATCGCGCCGAGGAACTGGCCGTCATCGTTGGTGACGGCGCTGGACAGAAAGTAACCGGGAATGCCGCTGGTCACTCCAACCGCGTAAAAGCGCCCGGTACCTTGGGTGCGGGTCTGGCTGAAGTAAGGGCGGAAGCCGTAATTGTGGCCGACATAACTGCTGGGCAACCGCCAGTTGCTTGCTGCCACGGCCAGGCCGGTTTGATCGAGCAGTTCCAGGGTCGAGGACTCGGCAGCGCCGTTGATTTTTTCCAGTTTGCGGTTCAGCAGATCCTGTTGCTCGGGGCCTACCGGACCTTTGAGCGCATCGCGCAATTGCGGGTCCAGCGCCAGCACCGAGGGCAGGGCGCGGTAGCGCTCGATCAGGGTGTGCAGGGAGGTGGCGTACAACGCCAATTGCTGGTTGGCGCGAGCCGCGTCTTCGACCATTGACTGGCGCACGGTGTGGCGCATGGCCAAGGTGGCAGCGATGGCGGCACCGGCAATGATCAATACGGTATAGAGCGCCAGGCGCAGGGATCGGGAATTCGGGAGCATGCGTTTGGCAACAGGCAAAAATCAGGGGGAGCACCATACCATGTGAACGGCGCTGATCTCTCGATGGAACCTGTGGGGCGGCGCTGGTTTTATTGCATGGGTCGTTTGTCGATGAGGATTTCTTCCGGCATAAAAAAACCGGCCTGTCGTTTCCGACGGGCCGGTTTTTTCGCCGCGTGATGTCAGTGCTTACTGCACTTCAACCGCCAGGCTTTCACTGATCTTTTGCTGCCAGATGGCAGGACCGGTGATGTGTACGGACTCGCCCTTGCTGTCGACCGCAACGGTCACTGGCATGTCTTTTACGTCGAACTCGTAGATCGCTTCCATGCCCAGTTCGGCGAAAGCCACCACGCGGGATTTCTTGATCGCTTGCGCCACCAGGTAAGCCGCGCCGCCGACTGCCATCAGGTAAACGGCTTTGTGGTCCTTGATCGCTTCGATTGCGGTCGGGCCGCGCTCGGATTTGCCGATCATGCCCAACAGGCCGGTTTGCTCGAGGATCTGACGGGTGAACTTGTCCATCCGCGTCGCGGTGGTCGGGCCAGCCGGGCCAACCACTTCTTCGCGCACCGGATCAACCGGACCGACGTAATAGATGAAGCGACCCTTGAGGTCCACCGGCAGGGTTTCACCTTTGTTCAGCATCTCGACCATGCGCTTGTGCGCGGCGTCGCGACCGGTGAGCATCTTGCCGTTGAGCAGGACGGTTTCGCCCGGCTTCCAGCTCTGCACATCTTCCGGGGTCAGGGTGTCGAGGTTGACGCGGCGGGCCGATGGACCTGCTTCCCAGACGATTTCCGGGTAGGCGTCCAGCGGTGGCGCTTCCTGAGCAACCGGGCCGGAACCGTCGAGCACAAAGTGCGTGTGACGGGTGGCGGCGCAGTTCGGGATCATGCACACCGGCAGGGAAGCGGCGTGGGTCGGGTAATCCATGATCTTCACGTCGAGCACGGTGGTCAGGCCACCGAGGCCCTGGGCGCCGATGCCCAACTGGTTGACCTTCTCGAACAGCTCCAGGCGCATTTCTTCAATGCGGTTCTGTGGGCCACGGGCCTTCAGTTCGTGAATGTCGATGGATTCCATCAACACTTCTTTTGCCATCACAGCGGCTTTCTCGGCGGTGCCGCCGATGCCGATGCCCAGCATGCCCGGTGGGCACCAGCCGGCGCCCATGGTCGGAACGGTCTTGAGCACCCAGTCGACGATCGAGTCGGAAGGGTTGAGCATGGCCATTTTCGACTTGTTCTCGGAGCCGCCGCCCTTGGCCGCCACGTCCACTTCCACGGTGTTACCCGGAACGATGGAGTAGTGGATAACGGCCGGGGTGTTGTCCTTGGTGTTCTTGCGAGCGCCCGCCGGGTCGGCGAGGATCGAAGCACGCAGGACGTTTTCCGGCAGGTTGTAGGCGCGACGCACGCCTTCGTTGATCATGTCGTCCAGGCCCATGGTGGCGCCATCCCAACGCACGTCCATGCCCACGCGGACGAACACGGTCACGATGCCGGTGTCCTGGCAGATCGGGCGGTGGCCGGTGGCGCACATGCGCGAGTTGATCAGGATCTGTGCCATCGAGTCGCGGGCCGCTGGCGATTCTTCGCGCAGGTAGGCTTCGTGCATCGCCTGGATGAAATCCACGGGGTGGTAATAGGAAATGAACTGCAGTGCGTCGGCAACGCTCTGAATCAGGTCGTCTTGCTTGATCACGGTCATGAGTCGCGCTCCTCTAAAAGACGGGAACATTCAAATAAGGTGCTTGCAGCTTGGGTGCATCGGTCGGTTGCAAGCACCTTTCAAGGCACGCCGGGGCTGCTGGCGCGACGCTAAAAAGGCGCGGCAGTATACCGCGCCTCGTCCAAGGGCACACGCGCCGGTAGTCAAACGTTGGTCGCATGGCGGGTCATGGATTTGACGTCAGTGATCCGCCCGAAAATTGAATGGTCATTTATCGTCCACGCCACTAAAGTGACATACGGTCTGTAGAGTAGGACGCTCTATCAGTCTCCTTTCATTCGGTGAGTCAACGATTGACCCATAACGCCATCCAGCGACTGCTACTCAAACGTTTTGCCCTCGCGGCCGGCACTTATGCCTTGGCATTGCTATTGCTGTGGCTGGCGTTTTTTACCGGCCACTATCAGGACTCGCTGACAGGCGTGGCCATCGGCAGCGCGCTGGTGGTGATCAGCCAGGCGGCGCTGTTCGCGGTGTTCTATTCCGGCTGCAACCTGCGCTTTGCCGACCCCAGCCTGACCGAAGCCCAGGTGTTGCTGGGGCTGGGTTGGCAAACCTGGCTTATTGCCCATCTGGAGGACGCGCGCGGCGCGTTCCTGGTTTTCTATGTACTGATTCTGCTGTTCGGGCTGTTCCATCTGTCTCGCCGCGCTTTCCTGCGCTGCGCGTTGCTGGTGTTCTTCAGTTTCAGCGCGATCACGCTGTGGGAGGGCTACCACTTCCAGTTGCCCGACCCGGCGCTGGCGGCATTGCAGGTGTGCGTGCTGTTGATCGTGCTGGTCTGGCTGGTGCTTTATGCCGGTTATGTTCAGGCCTCGCGCCATCGCATGCGGCAACGGCGCTTCGCGTTGCAGGCACACCAGGACACGCTGCGCGGGATGATGCGCCAGCTCGAAGACCTCGTCGCCACCGACGAACTGACCGGTCTGTTCAATCGCCGGCATTTCCTCCGGCTGGCCTCCCGTGAGCTCAATGCCATGGACGCCGGTGTGGTGCATGGCCTGGCACTGATCGACCTCGATCACTTCAAACGCATCAACGACCTGCACGGTCATGCTGCCGGCGATCAGGTGCTGCAAGCCTTTGCCGGCGTGGCCAGCGCCTGTCTGCGTGAGGGTGATGTGCTGGCCCGTTACGGCGGCGAGGAATTCGTGGTGTTGCTGCCCGATTGCGATGCCGAAAGCCTGACCTCGTGCTGTGAACGGTTGCGCATCGCCTTCACCGATGTCGAGTTGATCGGCCTGAATGTCGGCAGTCTCAGCCTGTCCGCCGGCATGACATTGCTGGAGCTCGGCGATGATCTCGACGATGCCTTGCAGCGGGCCGATCAGGCGCTCTATCGCGCCAAGCGTGACGGCCGCAATCGTTGCGCGGCGGCGTGGGAAAACGTCGATGCCTGAATTACGCGTTGGCGACCGCCACTGGTCGGTGGCGGAGGGCAGCAATCTGCTCGATGCCCTGAATCAGAACGGCGTGGCGGTGCCTTATAGCTGTCGCGCCGGCAGTTGCCATGCCTGCCTGGTGCAGTGCGTGCAGGGACTGCCGAGCGATAGCCGCCCCGATGCCCTGAGCGCGGAGCAACGTCAGCAAGGCTGGCGCCTGGCGTGCCAGTGTCAGGTGGTCGAGGATTTGCAGGTCCACACCTTCGACCCGCAGCAGGATGGTCGCCCGGCCGAGGTCGCGGCGGTCGACTGGTTGAGCCCCAGCGTGTTGCGCATGCGCCTGACCCCACAGCGACCATTGCGTTACAGCGCTGGCCAGCATCTGGTGTTGTGGGCGGGGAACGTGGCGCGGCCGTACTCCCTCGCCAGCCTGCCGGAAGACGATCGCTTTCTCGAATTTCACCTCGATTGTCGCCTGCCAGGGGAATTCAGCGACGCAGCCCGTCAGTTGAAGATCGGCGATCCGATCCGCCTCGGCGAATTGCGCGGCGGGGCGTTGCACTACGACCCGGACTGGCACACCCGGCCGCTGTGGCTGATGGCCGCCGGCACCGGATTGGGGCCGTTGTTTGGCGTGTTGCGTGAGGCCTTGCGTCAGGATCACCAGGGCGAGATACGTGTCATTCACCTGGCCCATGATGCCGATGAGCATTATCTGGCCAAGCCCCTGCAAGCCATGGCCGCCAGCCGCACGAACCTGAACATTGAGCTCTGGACCCCGGCCGAGCTGCCCGCGGCTTTGGCGCAACTGCGGCTTGTTTCGCGGCAAACCCTGGCCTTACTCTGCGGAGCCCCCGACAGCGTCGACGCCTTTGCCCGGCGCCTGTATCTGGCGGGGCTGCCGCGCAATCAACTGCTGGCCGATGTGTTCCTGCCCCGTGGTTGAGCGCTGACTTTTCAGACGCGAGACGACCATGACCGATGCCATCCAGATTGAACGCGAACGCGGCCTGCTGACCCTGCGCCTCAATCGCCCGGAAAAGAAAAACGCCCTGACCCGCGCCATGTACAGCCACTTGGCCGAAGCGTTGAAACAGGCCGACACCGATCCTGAAATCAACGCCGTGCTGATCACCGGCTCCAGCGAGTGCTTCACCGCCGGCAACGACATCGCCGATTTCATCCAGCAACCACCGGGCAATCTCGACAGCCCGGTGTTCCAGTTCATGCTCAACCTGCTCGAATGCCGCAAACCGGTGATCGCCGCCGTGGCCGGAGCGGCGGTGGGCATCGGCACGACGCTGTTGCTGCATTGCGATCTGGTTTACGTCAGCCGCGACGCACGCTTGCGCATGCCGTTCGTCAACCTTGGCTTATGCCCGGAGTTCGGCTCCAGCCTGATTCTGCCGCGATTGCTCGGGCAGGCGAAAGCGGCGGAGTTGTTGCTGCTTGGCGAAGGGTTCAATGGTGAGCAAGCGGCAGCGTGGGGCATCGCCTCCGAGGCCTTGGGCAGTGGCGAAGAGGCGTTGGCCAAGGCGCGGGAGATGGCGCTGCGCTTCGAGTCGCTACCGCCGGAGGCGGTGCGCATCAGCAAGCAATTGATGAAAGCGCCGGATCGGGAGTTGATCCGCAAGGTGATCGAGGAAGAGGGCGCGTTGTTCACTCAGCGGTTGCGTTCGCCGGAGGCATTGGCGGCGTTGACGGGGTTTATCAACAGGTAAGTTAAAGGCAACGGTTCGGGTTGCCTTATTAAAGAAAAGTAATCTCAGGCGCCGTTTTGCAGTCGAGTGACGATAACGGTATGGCCATAGAAACCGTCATGATCGTTACCAATTACCAGGATTTTTCCGTCCGATTGCAAAGTCATCCCATGTGCGAGGGCTCGACTACCTAACTCGTGAACAACCCAGCCCTTGCCATTCCCGAAGTTCGTATCACGACGACCGTTAACGAGGTATCGCGCGGTCACAAAATATGGAGTCTGACCAACGATGTATCTTCCGGAGACAACGATTTTATCGTCTTTGTAACCCATACCCAAAAACAGGACAGCCACGGCATCGTCAAAGTTTTCGTAAATGGGGGCGCCTTGGTTAAAACTCCGGTCGATTAGACCGGTGGGCGTATAAGCGGCCACTAAGCCTTTGCGCTCAGGGAACCCAAAACCTGTAGCGACAGTTCGACCATCAGGTAGCACGGCCAGGGAAGTAAATTGAAAACTTGTTCCTGCCAGTAGCTTGTATCCGACTCCCGAAAAAGTTTTGTCAAAACTACCATCCAAATTGAGTCGAGCCAGTAGTGCGCCAGAGGTCGCCCAGCCACACACAGTGATTTTCCCATCCTGCACAACAATATCGTTAAGCGAACTGCGAACACCGAGTACTTCAGCAAGAGACGCGTATCCGGTGTTGTTAAATGTCAGGTCAGCAACACCGTTATAGTCAAAACACATCACTACACCGACTCCCAAGCCCAGATCCGGGTCAATGGCTGCAGAAATAATGTAAATCCTGCCATCCGACGCATGTACCGTACGCCCTGAAGCAATGCTGCCGTCGTACATGATGTCCGAGGCCGGCTGTTGAGTGGATTCGACTTTGAAAGGAGGGGTGATGAGCAGGAGGCCATCGGTACCAAAGCTCTTGTCCAGCTCTCCCTTATCGGTTAATCGGATCAACGCTTCAGTTATTGTGGACGCGCCTTCTCCCATGGAGTGTTGCCCCATGGATAAAAGGATTTTTTCTTCTCCGTCATGGGTGATGTAAAACAGTTGAATAGGTGTCCTACCTAAGCTGACATCAGGTGCCGTGAGCTTTAAATGTGCAGTACCCGCGATACCGAATTCGGAATCGAGTGTGCCGTCGCTTAAAACTCGAGTCAGACTGAAATGTTCGGGTAAAGTGCTTCCTCGTGCCCAACTGGTTCCGCCGACATAGATTTTTCCGTCAGGGGCTTCCGAAATTAATTGGCCATTGTTAACAACGTAGTCGCTATATACCAGGAGTAGCTTGCCATCGTGCAGTGGTCCAAAACTTGGGTCGAATTCACCTGGGGAGATGGGTGGGGAGGTGCTCATCTTTTCTAATCCTTGAATTAATGGTTGTTGAGTTTTGGCAGGTTGGTGAATGGGTGCAGCCTGAAGATCACCATGCTTGCCAAAGTTCAATTGCATTAAGTAAGGAGTAGGGAAGGCTGTCTACTGTCAACCTTGACAGGTTTTCTCTGTATTTTGTCTTTACATGCAAAAAGCCCCGCCATTCACATGGCGGGGCTTTTGTTTTTCAGCAACCAGTCACTCAGACCATCGGGTCGCCAACGTGCAGGATTTTCATGCCGTTGGTGCCGCCGGTGGTGTGGTAGCTGTCGCCCTTGGTCAGGATGACCCAGTCGCCTTTTTCCACGACGCCGCGCTTGACCAGCTCGTCGATCGCCTTCTGGCTGACTTCGTGTGGCTCCAGCGAGGCCGGGTCGAACGGAATGGTGTACACGCCACGGAACATCGCTGCGCGCGCCTGGGTTTCGCGGTGCGGCGAATACGCATAGATCGGCACCGAAGAACGGATGCGCGACATGATCAGCGGGGTGTAGCCGCTTTCGGTCAATGCGATGATCGCTTTAACGCCCGGGAAGTGGTTGGCGGTGTACATGGTCGCCAGCGCAATGCTCTCGTCGCAGCGGGTGAATTCCTTGCCGATGCGATGGCTGGAGGTCTTGCCGGTCGGGTGCTTTTCAGCGCCGACGCAGATACGCGCCATCGCTTGCACGGCTTCCAGCGGATACAGACCGGCAGCGGATTCGGCAGACAACATCACGGCGTCGGTGTAGTCGAGCACGGCGTTGGCCACGTCGGACACTTCAGCGCGAGTCGGCATCGGGTTCTGGATCATCGACTCCATCATCTGGGTCGCCACGATCACAGCCTTGTTGTGGCGGCGTGCGTGCAGAATGATCTTCTTCTGAATGCCCACCAGCTCGGCGTCGCCGATTTCCACGCCCAGGTCGCCACGGGCCACCATCACCGCGTCGGAAGCCTGGATCAGGCCGTCGAGGGTTTCGTCGTCGGCCACGGCTTCAGCGCGTTCGATCTTCGCTACCAGCCAGGCAGTGCCGCCGGCTTCGTCGCGCAGTTGACGGGCGTATTCCATGTCGGCGGCGTCACGCGGGAAAGAGACCGCGAGGTAGTCGACTTCCATTTCCGCAGCGAGCTTGATGTCAGCCTTGTCTTTTTCAGTCAGGGCCGGAGCGGTCAGGCCGCCACCGCGACGGTTGATGCCTTTGTGGTCGGACAGCGGGCCGCCGATGGTCACGGTGCAGTTCAGTTCGGTGGCCGTGGCGGTATCGACGCGCATCACCACGCGACCGTCGTCGAGCAGCAGCTCGTCGCCCACGCCGCAGTCCTTGACCAGGTCCGGGTAGTCGATGCCGACCACTTGCTGGTTGCCTTCAGTCAGAGGATGGCTGGTGGAGAAGGTGAACTTGTCACCGATCTTCAGCTCGATCTTCTTGTTGGCGAATTTGGCGATACGGATTTTCGGGCCTTGCAGGTCACCCAGCAGGGCGACGAAGCGACCGTGCTTGGCGGCCAGGTCACGCACCAGCTTCGCGCGAGCCTTGTGCTCGTCGGGGGTGCCGTGGGAGAAGTTCAGGCGGGCGACGTCCAGGCCAGCCAGAATCAGCTGTTCGAGAACTTCCGGCGAGTTACTGGCCGGGCCAAGGGTAGCGACGATTTTGGTACGACGGACGGACATGCAAAGACTCCTGAGTTCAAGCGCTGAGTGAGGCTACTATGGTCCGAAGTTGTAGTCATTGTTCGTTTGCACTACTTAATGCTTTCTTTATTGAACACTACAACTTTGCACCGGCAGCCTGAAGATTTCCGCCCGCGGGTCGATACAGCGTTCAAGACAGGAGATCCCCCATGCGATTCGTGCTCATTGCCGCCCTTGCCATCAGCGCCCTCAGCGTCACGGGCTGCACCCGATTTTCCATGAACCATCATTTGAACCTAGCCTACAGCGCCTATGACCGGGGCAACTGCGAGCAGGTCATGCTCGAACTGTCCAAGGTCGAGCGCGCCAGTCGGGCGCGGCCTTATGTCTGGCCGGAGGTGTCGATGATGCGCGGCCAGTGCCTGGAACGGCAGAAAATGTTCATTGATGCCGCTCAGACCTACCAGTTCATCATCGCCTCGTACCCGCAAAGCGAATACGCCTACCGCGCTCGCGCCCGCCTGGAAACCTTGCAGAGCCTGGGTCATTACCCGACCCGCAGTGCCGCAGCGGTACGCCCGACGCAGTTCTGATGCTGGTTGTCATTCAATAGCTGGCCGACCGGCGGCGGTGAGCTATAGTCGAATAAACCGGTTTTAGAGCCGTGCCTCTAAACCGACGTAACACCTGTGATCGGCAGGAGTAAGCGGCAGCGGTTTCGCGGACTGTCGCACCAGGATCGGGGAGAGCAGGTCGCTTTGTCTGTTGGGCAACAGCAGGCAGACCTGTTCCGAAGCATTAGTGCGGCCTTGCTTAAGGGCCTTGCGTAGCGAATTCAGCATGTTCACTGACCGCCGGATCGAGCGGCATCAACTGCCGTATTTTCTGAAAGTGTTCAACAGCATCACTGACAAACCCATCGGTTATCTGGGCAATGTCTCTGAAGACGGGCTGATGCTTATCAGTCAGTTGCCGATGATGATCGGCGCGGATTTCGGCTTGCGTCTGAAGATCCCCGTC
Source organism: Pseudomonas sp. MAG733B (assembly GCF_036884845.1). NCBI lineage: Bacteria > Pseudomonadati > Pseudomonadota > Gammaproteobacteria > Pseudomonadales > Pseudomonadaceae > Pseudomonas > Pseudomonas sp. MAG733B. The sequence continues at coordinate 5,913,877 of NZ_CP145732.1, read as the reverse complement.
GGCGATGGAGGCCAACAGGTCATCGACTTGCGGGCGTGTTGTCTGTGGTGTCACGAAGACGCAACGCCTCACCACTATGACGCCGGGTTCACCCTGCAACGGGCACCGCCGGAATATGGACAACTGGTGGAGGCATTGAAGCAGTATTTCAGTTTTCAGCCGTTGCCGGCTTCGGCCTGATCCTAAACACTGCCGCTTCGCTTCCAGCTCAAATACTGCGTAACCAATTGCGTGCCCAATTCCCCGGGCCGCGCATCCAGCACCGGCACGCCATGGGCGCTTAACCGCTCATGGAGTTCGGCCCGAGCATTCAAGTAATTCACCGTGCCGCAATAGGCCAGGGCTTCGGGCAAAGTCTGCACGGGTGTTTCCCGCAGATTGTCGAGTACGTCTTCGCGCAGGCTGGCGACCAGCACTCGATGCTGTTTGCCCAGGCGTTTGACGGCTGTCAGCAATTCTTCATCGTCCTCATCGCGCAGGTTGGTCATCAGCACCACCAGCGCCCGGCGTTTTTGTCGGGCGAGCAGTTGAGTGATGGCGGCTTGGTAGTCTGCGCTGCGTTGGCTGCTGTTCAGGTCGTAGACCGTATTGAGCAAGACGTTGAGCTGCCCGCTGCCTTTGACGGGGGCGAGGTAGCGTGGTTGATCGCTGGCAAAGGTGCTGAACCCCACTGCATCTCCCTGACGCAGTGCGACGTAGCTCAACAGCAGGCAGGCATTGAGCGCGTGATCGAAATGCGCCAGCTCTGTGTCCTGGCTGCGCATGCGCCGGCCGCAGTCGAGCATGAAAATGATTTGTTGGTCGCGCTCGTCCTGATACTCCCGGGCAATCGGCGTACGTTGGCGGGCGGTGGCTTTCCAGTCGATCTGGCGCAGGCTGTCGCCCTCGCGAAACTCGCGCAATTGATGAAATTCCAGCCCTTGGCCACGGCGTTGATGCTGGCGTACGCCGAGCTGGCTGAGCCAGTTATCCACAGCCAATAATTGGCCGCCATAAAGGTGGGCGAAGTCGGGATAGACGCGGGTGTGGTCACTCACGCTCAGTAAGCGTTTGTCGGACCACAGGCCCAACGGGCCCGGCAGGTTGACCTCGCAGTGTTCAAGACTGAAGTGCCCGCGTTTGAGCGGACGCAGACGATAGCTGCTGAAGCTGCGCTGGCCGGGTTGCAATTGCACCGTCAGCGGCAGGTGTTCGAAACTCAGACCGTCCGGCACATGGTCGAAGAGTTGCAAGTCCATTGGTTGCGCAAGATCGTGCTCAAGCTCCAGTCGTACCTCACTCCAGCGACCCAAGGCCAGGCTGCCGGGCATGTGCCGTTGCAGGCGCGGTGAGGGCAAGCGTTTGAGACGGATGGCATCGAGCAATGCCAGGGCCAGCAGCGCCAGCAGCAAACCCCAATTGATCCGCGAAAGGTACGACGGCAGCGCAAATTCCAGCGCCTGCAAAGCACCCAGCACAACGCCGATGACCAGCAGCAAGGCGAGCCAGAGCAGCAACAGCCGGCTGGGTTTCACAGGCGCGGCGCCGCGACTTGATCGAGTAATTGCCGCAGCACCTGATCGACCTCCAGCCCTTCGATATCGAGTTCCGGCGCGATGCGCACGCGATGACGCAGCACCGCCAGCGCGCAGCCTTTTATGTCATCCGGAACCACGAACTCGCCACCGCGCAACAAGGCCCGCGCCCGCGCGCAACGTACCAGCGCAATGGAAGCCCGAGGCCCGGCACCGAGGGTCAGGCCCGGCCAGCTGCGGGTGGTGCGAGCCAGGCGAACGGCGTAATCGAGCACCTGATCATCCAGCGGCAAATCACTGGCGATACGTTGCAAGGCCAGCACATCCTTGGCCTGCAACACCGTGCGCAGCGGCTGCACATCGAGCATGTCGGCACGGGTCGAGCGACTGACCTGACGCACCATGTTCAATTCCTGCTCGGCGTCGGGGTAGTCCATGCGCACCTTGAGCATGAAGCGATCCAGCTCGGCTTCCGGCAGCGGGTAAGTGCCTTCCTGTTCGATGGGGTTTTGCGTGGCGAGCACCATGAACGGTTGCGCAATGGGCAGGGCGCGTCCCTCAAGGGTGACTTGCCGTTCCTGCATGGCTTCGAGCAACGCAGCCTGGGTTTTCGCCGGGGCGCGATTGATCTCGTCGGCCAGCAACAGATTGGTGAACAGCGGCCCTTTGCGCAGTTTGAATTGCTCGGTCTGCAAGTCGTACACCGCATGTCCGGTGACGTCGCTGGGCATCAGGTCAGGGGTGAACTGGATGCGCGCGAATTCGCCACCGAAGCAGCGGGCCAGCGCCCGCACCAGCAAGGTCTTGCCCAGTCCCGGCACACCTTCGAGCAGCACATGGCCACCGGCAATCAATGCCGTGAGCACATCGTCGATGACCGTGTTCTGGCCGATCACGGCTTTTTGCAGTTCGCCGCGTATCGCTTGCGCCAACTGACTGGCGCGCTGGCGTTGCTGCGCGGCATGGCTGGGAGCGTCGGGCTCGATCGCTTCACTCATAAGGCGTTCCTCAAGGTTTGCAGATGGGCGACCTGACGGCTGAACTCAGCGCTGGACAGTCGCTGCTTCGGTCGCGGGCTCATGGCCTGGCTGATTGCGCGTGTGGGTTGGCCGGTCAGGCGCGCAAGCACCAGCCATTGTTCGGCGACGCCGAGTTGGTCATAACCGGGATGACGTCGTCGGACCCGGCGCAGAATGTCTTGTTGCAGCGATTGCAGCAGGCTGTGCTGACCGTTGCGCCGCAACATGAAATCGGCAGTCGCGCGCAGATGCTCCTGCAATTGCCGGCGTGCTTTCGGCGGCGGTTCCTGCAATGGCCCGTGGCGCACACCGACATGCCACAGCACCAGGCCGATCAGTGCAATCAACGCGACCAGTGCCTGGGGGAAATGGCGCACCACCAATGTCCACAGGCTGTCGTGATCGGTGTCGTACAGCAGTGTCACGCTGGTGTCCGCCGTCAAGTACCAGAGCAGCCAGGCGTTGTCGTACTGGTCGATCACCGAAGTTTTCCACAGGTCGGCATCGGTCACCACGATGATCGAACCGAGCCCGTGGTTGAGCTGCATCATGTGCGTGGCCTTGCCGCTGTTGGCCCAGGCCTGGGCCAGGTTTTTCGGGTCTTCGAGATGGAACGCGGTATCGAAGCTGGCGTAGGCCGGCGCGTCCTCGTTCTCCAGGTACAGCTTGGTCAGTTTCGGGTAGGGATCGTTGTCGACACCCGCCGGTGGATCCTTGAGGTCTTTGCTCAAGGATTGGTGCAGTTGTACCCGGTCGAGCAGCAGGTCATTGCTTTGCCCGGTCTTTTCATCCCACAGCGATTGGGCGACAAACAGCAGGCGCCCGCCAGCGCGGGTCCAGTTCATCACTTGATCAATTTGCCGTGGCGTCATGTTGTGGCGATCCCCCAGCAACAACAGGCTGTGCTGGTGCGGATCCAGACTGGGTAGGATATCGAGGCCGTTGGCATGGCTGACGGCCAGGCCCTGCTTGCGCAGGAAGTGTTCGGCGGCCAGGTATGGATTGGCCTGCGCTTCGGGGGCGGGGCCGTGATCGATTTCGGCGTGGTAGGGTGTAGCCTTCAGATACAGATAAACGCTCAATGCGGCCAGCAGCACGGCGATTGAAATGCCGAGCACCACCGGCCAGGCGCGCCGGTTCAATGCGCCGCTCCCGGACCGAACAAGGCTCGCCAGCCGTTGCACAGTTCCTGCTGCGAATGCGCCGGCGGCAAACGATGCCCGTAGGCCATGTTCTGCCAGTGCCCGGTCAGGTTTCGGCTGAAGGCCAGCAAGGCCGGTTGTTGCAGTTGCTCGACCCGTTCCAGCACCTGGCCTTCGGTATCGGCGGCTTTCAAGGTGAGGTCGAAGTCGTGCAGCAAGTGGCTGAGCAGGGCGCGATAGAGTAATCCGAGCGCTTCGCGTGGATGGGTCTGCCACAGACTTTCAGCGCTGGCGGCGATGTCGGCGGGCAAGGTTTCGCGGTTGAGGTCCAGGCCGAACGCCTGTTGCGGCATCGGTCGCGAGGCTTTTTTGCCCGGGCCTGGGCGACGGCTGACGAAGGTTTGCAGCCAGTCGCGATAACGCCAGATCAACAGACCGATGGCGCCGATCACGGTGCTCCACAGCAAGACCTCGATCAGCGTGGCCACGGCACCGAAACGTTGACTGTCAAACAGTTCGAACAGCGCCTTGAGCCACTGCGGGATCTTGTCGTCGTCCGGGGTTTGGGCGGTGGCTTTGTCCTCGCCGAATCGATAGCGGGTGACGGTTTCCTTGTTGCTGAACGGTGGCTGATCGAGGATCGCCTTGATGCTGTCCCGGGACGCCTGGCTGGTCAGTGGCTGTTCCAGCAAGCGCGGGCTGTCAGGGGTAATCACCGGTTCGGCGGCCCAGACACTTGGCGTGGACGGCAGCAACAGAATCGCCGCCAGCAGCAGCGCAATGGTGGTGCTGTTCAAACGCTGGCGCATGCGGCGAAACACCAGCTCGATGTCCCAGGCCTCAAGCACCGTGCGCCGGTTCAAATAAAGGCTGAAGCCGCAGGCCACGTAGATCGGCTCCCAAACCACCAGCACCAGGGCATAAAAGACGTTGGTCAGGTGTTCCAGCCAGCGCCAGTCCTGAGTGGCGGCGGTCATCAGCGACTGCCAGCTCCAGTCGAGGGCCACCTCTTGCGGCAGCAGTAGATAGAACAGCACCATCAAGCCGATCCACAGCGCGGTTTCCAGGTGCACGCCAATCAGCGTCAGCCACCGCGCCGCGCCAGCGTCCCGCTGCAACAACACCTGCATTCGCTGCTGGCGCGCCTCACCGCTCAGGCCTTCGAGTTGCACCACCGGCAGCAGGAAACTGCGGCTCATGCTGAAGCGCCGCCAGGTCAGGCTGGCCAGCAGTTGCGGCTTGAGCAACCGCGGCCATTGCACAAGCGCCTGTTTCAGCGTGGGTGTTTCACCAAACATGGCCTTGGACAGGATGTACAGCGGCAGGCGTTCGAAGGCCGGTTTCAACCACCAGAAGATGAACACCGCGACGGACGGTGATTCCCACAGCAGCCAGGTCAACAGCGCAAAAAACGGCAAGGTCACGATGGCCCAACTGGTCATCAGCAGGCGCCGATGACGCTGGCTCAAGAGTACCCCGAGGTCCATGGCTTCCCAGGTCGGGCGCGGGCGGATCACTACGCTGGCGTCACTCAGGCGCATGGCGCACCCGTCCGGCAAATAGCAGATATGCCGCGACCGACAGCCAGAGCAGCGCGCCCACCAGATACTTGGTCATGGGTGTCGGTGCCGTCATTGACGACCAATAGGCTTCGATAAACGCGGCAATCAGTAGAAACAGCATGACCCCGCAAATCAGCAACACACTTTTTCGCGCCGCCAGACGTAAGGCTTCGGCACGCGGCAGGCGTCCCGGTGCGATCAATGCCCAACCCAATTGCAGGCCGGCGGCTCCGGCCAGGGCAATGGCGGTCAGTTCGAAGGCGCCATGGCCGATCACGAAGGACCAGAAGGTTTGCCCGTAGCCGATCTGCGTCAGATGCCCGGCCACCGCGCCGATCGTCAAACCGTTGAAGAACAGGAAAAACGCACTGCCCAGGCCAAACAGCAAACCGCTGGCGAAGGTCTGAAAGGCGATCCCGATGTTATGCATGATGTAGTAGCCGAACATCACCCAGTCTTCACTGGCTGCTCGCTCCGCCGAGCGCCCGAGGTGACCGGCCTGCGGGTCGTACATGCTCTGCAGTTCACTGACCTGTTCGGCCGGGAGCAGGTTGTAGATCAGGTCCGGGAACAGATAGACCAGCAAGGCAAAACCGATCAGGCTGCCGAAAAACATCAGGCAGGCGGCGAGTACGAAGCGCCACTGTTCGCGCACCAGTCGCGGGAAATCCGCGAGGATGAAAGCCAGCATGTTGGCGCCCAATCGGCTGCGATGCCGATAGAGCTGTTGATGCCCGCGCAGGACTTGCTGCTGCAATGAGTCGATGAGAAAACTGCTGTAGCCGCGTTCGCGAGCCAACGCCAAGTGTTGGCAAATGCGCCGGTAGTCGCCGGGAAAACTGTCGACACCCGTGGCGTCCTTGTTCCGCTCCAGTCTCTCCAAGAGCATGGAGAATTGCTCCCATTCGGCCATGTGCCGATGTTCGAAAAGACCTTGCTTCATGCCGGCCCCAACAGGCCGTGGGCGATGCCGTTGAGTTCGGCCACGGCGTGTGGCGCCGGAACCTGCAACGGTTGAGCAAGGATCGATGCCAGTTCATTGACCCTGGCGGGGGAGAGTTCAGCCTGGCGCTCGGCGAAACCGAGGATGGCGCGTTGCTCGGTCAGGGTCAGGGTAAATGCCGGGCGACGCGGTTGGGCGGGCGGTAGTTGCGGGCGGGTGAGCGGTTGTTCGCGATAGATCACCAGCGTGCCGGCGGCGATGTCGCCGAGGCGCTTGAAGCTGGGATGTTGCAGGCAACTGATGGCCCCGAGGAAGTAGCCGAACGGCAGCAGGTCGACGAAGCGCAACAGGTTTCGCAGCAACGACGCGGACCAGCCAATCGGTGTGCCGTCGTCTTGCACCACCCGCAAGCCCATCCACTGCTTGCCCGGCGAGCGGCCCTGGTTGAGGACTTCGAACAGCACCATGTACCACCAGCTGACGCCGAAGATCAGCAACGAACCCAGCCCCGCGCCAAGTTTCCCTAGCATCGCCAACACAATGAACAGCAGGCCGAGGATCAGTCCGCGCAGCGCCAGATCGATGGCGAACGCCAATGCACGAACCATCAACCCGGCCGGGCGCAGAGGCAAATCGATGCCTTCCGGCGTTTCGACCTGATACCGCGTATCCAGTGGCGGGGACAGCGTCGCTTTCCTTGGCAGTGCTGTGGTCTCGAGCATGGGCAACCTGATGATGTGGCCTGATCGGGATGTCTCGTCACCCGATGCTAGCAGCCTCGTCGGGGGGAACGACATAACTATGTATTGCACGGTGAGTAACCAGAGATGTTTGAATCACAAGATTGCTGGCCGGAGCGGGACATGAACGCCTAGACTTCGTCGATCTTCAGTTCAGGAAACGCCTGTGACCTCCATCTTCTGGTACGACTATGAAACGACGGGCATCAACCCCCGTTGCGATCGCCCACTGCAAATGGCGGGGCTGCGTACTGACTTCGATCTCAATGAAATAGACGAGCCGGTCAACCTCTTTTGCCAGCCCAGTGACGACATCCTGCCGCACCCGGCAGCCTGTGCGATCACCGGCATTACCCCAGGCCAACTGGCAGAACTCGGTATGAGCGAAGCCGATTTCATGACCCGGGTGCATGCGCAACTGGCAACTCCCGGCACCTGTGGCGCCGGTTACAACACCTTGCGTTTCGATGACGAGATGACGCGCTACAGCCTGTACCGCAACTTTTTTGACCCTTACGCAAGGGAATGGCAGGGCGGTAACAGTCGCTGGGATCTGATCGATGTGGTCCGCGCCGCGTATGCCTTGCGTCCCGATGGCATCGTTTGGCCGACTAACGATGAGGGTCAGGTGACGCTCAAGCTCGAACGCCTGACCGCCGCCAACGGCATCGATCATGGCAATGCCCACGAAGCGCTGTCGGACGTGCGCGCCACCATCGCCCTGGCGCGTTTGCTCCGGGAAAAGCAGCCGAAGCTGTATGACTGGCTGTTTCAGCTACGCAGTAAACAGAAGGTGCTGGACCAGATTCGCCTGCTGCAACCGATGGTGCATGTGTCCGGACGTTTTTCTGCGGCGCGCAACTTTGTCGGCGTGGTATTGCCGTTGGCGTGGCACCCACGCAACAAGAATGCATTGATTGTCTGTGACCTGCATCTTGATCCCCAGGGCTTGCTTGATCTGGACGCCGAAGCCTTGCGTCAGCGCCTGTACACCCGCCGCGATGATCTGGCCGAGGGTGAGTTGCCGGTGCCGCTGAAGCTCATCCACATCAATAAATGTCCGGTAGTGGCACCGCTGTCGGTACTTCGCCCGCAAGATCAGCAACGTCTGGGTCTGGATATGGCGCTGTATCAGCAGCGTGCACTGCGGCTAAGTGACGCGCAGAAAGTCTGGCAGGATAAAGTTTCGGCTATTTACGCCAGTGAGGATTTTTCTGTCAGCCAAGACCCTGAACAACAGTTATACGATGGTTTTATCGGTGACCGTGATCGACGACTATGTGAACAAGTCCGCAGCGTCGACCCGGTGCAATTAGCACAAGAGCAGTGGCCTTTCGATGATGAACGCTTGCCGGAATTATTGTTTCGATATCGCGCACGTAACTTTCCCGACACCTTGAACCAGGAAGAGCAAGAACGCTGGCGAATATTCTGTCAGAAACGTTTGACGACACCTGAGTGGGGGGCGCCGAATACCCTGGAAAGTTTTGTAGAGGCCGAAGCCGAATGGGCGCTTACTGCGACGCCGTTTCAGCAAGAGGTGCTCAATCAATGGCAGGAACATGTCCAGGGATTACGCAAACGTTTGAATCTTTGAATTCGAACATGAACGCCAGGTGAACTCCGGGCATAAAAAAACGCCAGCGTTATGCTGGCGTTATTTTTTGTCGCAGATCTATCCGCGACAAGCGCTGCGGCTTAGCCCAGCAGGGTAGCCCAGCCTTCAACCACGTCACCGCCCCACTTGGCTTTCCACTCTTTCAGAGTCTTGTGGTTGCCACCTTTGGTTTCGATGACTTCGCCGTTGTGCGGGTTTTTGTATTGTTTAACTTTGCGAGCGCGCTTGGTGCCGGTAGTTTTTACTGCGCCGCCGCGTGGTGCCTTGGTTTTGGATTCCGGATCCAGCAAAGCAATGATGTCACGCAGGGACTTGGAGTATTCGCCCATCAGGGTGCGCAGTTTGCCTTCGAATTCCAGCTCGGTTTGCAGTTTGTCGTCTTGGGACAGGTTCTTCAAACGGGCTTGCAGCTCTTTGATAGCTTCTTCGGTGGCACGGTATTCGTTGATCAAGGACATGGTTACTACCTTATGTAGGACGCGGGATGGCAGGGGACAGTGCGGCAATAATAGTCAGGGTGTTTCATCAAGTAAACATTTAACCGGGGTTTATTTAATTAAATTGCGATGAATTCGGCGGACATTGGATGTGCTGTTAAATAGTTCGAAGCGTGCGCTACAGATATTTACAAACCAGTGCTTGTAGATGGCTAACTTCACTGCCGCTGCGTGAGGCTTGTGTGCTGCCGGGAGCCTTGTCGGTAGCCATCGGGCGAGACAGTACGTCATCAATACTGCAGTTTTGCTGCGTAATCGCTAGAATGGCGGCCTTTGCGAAGTTCTGGAGTTTCCCCCTCATGCGCACTTTTCGGCTGGTGATTTCTTGCCCGGACCGCGTCGGCATCGTTGCTAAAGTCAGTAACTTTCTGGCGTCCCATAACGGCTGGATCACCGAAGCGAGCCATCACTCGGACAACCTCAGTGGCTGGTTCTTCATGCGTCACGAAATTCGTGCCGACTCGCTGCCATTCGGTATCGAGGCCTTTCGCGAAGCGTTCGCGCCAATTGCCGAAGAGTTCTCGATGGACTGGCGCATCACCGATACCGCGCAGAAAAAGCGTGTGGTGTTGATGGCCAGCCGCGAGTCCCACTGCCTCGCCGACTTGCTGCATCGCTGGCACAGCGATGAGCTGGACTGCGAAATCGCCTGTGTGATTTCCAACCACGACGACCTGCGCAGCATGGTCGAATGGCACGGCATTCCGTACTACCACGTGCCGGTCAATCCACAGGACAAGGAGCCGGCCTTCGCCGAAGTCTCGCGTCTGGTCAAACATCACGATGCTGAAGTGGTGGTGCTGGCGCGCTACATGCAGATCCTGCCACCCGAGTTGTGCAGTGAATACGCACACAAGGTCATCAACATTCACCATAGCTTCCTGCCGTCGTTCGTCGGCGCCAAGCCGTATCACCAGGCGTCGCTGCGCGGTGTGAAACTGATCGGTGCGACCTGCCACTACGTGACCGAAGAACTGGACGCCGGCCCGATCATCGAGCAGGACGTGGTGCGTGTCAGCCACAGCGACAGCATCGAAGACATGGTGCGTTTCGGCCGTGACGTCGAGAAGATGGTGTTGGCCCGTGGCCTGCGTTATCACCTCGAAGACCGGGTGCTGGTGCACGGCAACAAGACCGTGGTGTTCTGATCAGCGCAAGACACGGTTGAAATTCGAAGGGCCTGGGCGTTCAATCGCTGCAGGCCCTTTTTTTGCACTGAGGATATGAGCATGGCTGACCCACTGGACAAAGCCACTTCCAAGGCGCCCGCCACATTGGGCGAAGGTTGCCTGAGCCGATACGACCCTGATGACATGAGCCCGGAAGATGGCACGGAGTTTCCGGGAGCGGCCGAGTTGTGGGAGCAGTTGCAGCAAAAACCTGAAAACCCACCTAAGCCTGCTTGAGCTTCATCAGCTTCTTGAGCAACGGACGTCCGAGCATCAACAGGAACACCGGCCCGCCGACCAACAGATAGAAGTAATAAGTCACCGCTCGCCAGATCAAAATCGCCGCCGCCGCGGTAGATTTCCCCACCATGGGCGCCAACAGCGCTGCCGACGTCAATTCCGCCGCCCCGGCCCCGCCCGGTAACAGACTGAATTGCCCCGCACTCAGTGAAAGCATCTGGATCAGAAAACTCCAGGCCCACTGCAAATCCGCCCCCAGCCCGCGCAGCGCCAGATACAACACGCTGTAACGCAAGATCCAGTGCAGGCAAGTCAGGGCAAACACCGTGATCAATGTCTGAAAGGGCAGCTTCAGCGTGTCGGTAAATGCCGCCAGAAAATGCAGGAGTTTTCGCGCCCAGCGAACCCGTGTCGCAGACTGGACGTTGAGCCGAGCCAGTAACCGACCACTCAAGCGGATCAGCAAGCGGTGGTAACGGGCCACCACCACGCAACAGACCAGGCCGCCGAACATCGAGACGGCACTGACGATCAGCAGCCACTCCATGCGCTGGCTGAGGTGCTGGAACAACGCATAAATCAGAATCCCGCAGAGTGCGCAGAGGAAGAACAACAAATCGCTGAGCTGGTCCATGGCGAACACGGCGCTGCCCCGGGCCGGACGCACACCGTTACGCGCCAGTAACGCCATGATGGTCAGTGGCCCGCCGCTGCCGCCGGGGGTGGCGCAGTAGGCAAATTCGGCGGCCATCACCACGCCGAGGCTTTTGACCGGGCTGAGCCTGTCGCGCTGATCCCCCAGCAACAGGCGCAGGCGCAGGGTGTTCACCACCCAGCACAGGAGGATCATGCCGAACATGACCAGCAGCCAACTCAGTGGAAAGCTGTTCAACCGCGACCAGGTTTCGCTCCCGCCCAACAGCCAGGGAATCAGCACCGCGGCGAGCAGGCCGATCAACAGCAGAATCCCGCGACTCATGCAGCGCGTTCCACGTGTTGATTTTGCAGTGCCAGCCAGTGAGCTTTGGTCATCGGCACCCGGCCCTCGTCGAGCAGACGCTTGAGGGTTTTCAGCCAGTAAGTACGCGAGAATTCATGGCGCATATCCACCGGATGCAAGCCAAGGCGAATCACCGGTGCCTGTCGCCAGTGTTGTTCGAGTTGATCGCTGACCAGTTTCGACAAGCCCCGGCGCCAGGCACTGCGCGCACTCCAGACCAGTCCGGGGGCATCGACCGGCGTGAAGTCAGGCAAGCGATACAGATGCTGCGCGTCACTGGTGTAACTCAAGGGCAATTGGCGCAAGGCCTGGCGCGTGCCTTCGCTCATCAGCCAGGCGGGGGCGACAAAGCCCTGCAACGGCCAGTGGTTACGGTGGAACACTTCAATGCCAGCGTGCAAACGGGCGAGGGCGGCCTCATGGGACAGGCTGTAAAACTCACCTTCATGGGTGTAGATCCGACGCATGAACCAGTCCCGTGGATTGTTTGCGATCGGTCCGTCATCGCAATGAAAATAGCCGTGCAGCGCCAGTTCATCGCCACGGGCGAGTCGCCCGCTGAGCAGGCGACGAAAATCCGGATGCGCTTGCAGATCGTTGTGCTTGTGAAAGTCCGGCACCACCAGCCAGGTCATCGGCACACCGCCGAGCGCATCGACGGCTTCGACGAATGGCTGGTAATCGGCCCAGGTTTGCGGCGCGACATCGTGCAGCACCAGTAACAGGCTGGGCGTTTGCATGGATTCAACCATTGGCCGCTCGCGGCCACTGGCTGCCGAGTACGGCGTGATAGTGGCCGAGCAAGCTGTTGACCACCGTGTCCCAGGCGTAATGCTGCTCGACATGGCGCCGCGCATGCTGCCCGACGGCCGCGCTACCCTGGCTGAACAGTTCACGCACGGCGTTGGCCATGGCCAATGGATCGTTGGGGGTACACAACAGGCCACATTGATCGGTGATGATTTCCTCGAACGCGCCGGCTGCCACGGCGACCACCGGGATGCCGCAGGCCATGGCTTCGAGGATGACCAGGCCAAAGGTTTCCTGATCGCCGGCATGCAGCAAGGCGTCGGCGCTGGCCATCAGGCGGGCGACTTGCGCGGCTGGGCAAAATTCATCGATGACGGTGACGTTGGCAGGCACAGCGCTCGGCATCGACGAGCCGACCAGCAGCAAGTGATAGCGTTTGCCCAGGCGCTTCATGCAATCGAGCAGCACCGGCAGGTTTTTCTCTTTGGAACCGCGCCCGGCGAAGATCAGCAGATGAGTGTTTTCGTCGAGGCCCAGTTCGGCGCGCAGGCCAGGATCGCGCGCATCGGGATGAAACATTTGCAAATCGACACCCAGCGGCTGCACGAAAACGTTCTTCACACCCAGGCCGGTCAGTTTGTCCGCCATGACCCGGCTCGGCGCCAGCACGCGGTCGAAGTTGCCGTAGAGCTTGCTGACATACGCTTCAACATTGGTGGTCACCCAGTTGCCCATGCGGTTGCTGACCAGCAGCGGCAGATCCGAGTGATAAAAGCCGATCACCGGCACATCCAGTTGCCGCCGCGCATCCAGGGCAGCCCAGGCAGTGAGGTACGGATCGCCGACCTCGATCAGTTCAGGTTGCAAATCGTGCAGGACATTGCGCCAGGGCGCGAGACGGAGAGGGAAGCGATAGCCCTTGCCGAAAGGCAGGGCGGGGGCCGGAACGGTATAGATGCCATCCTGTTCACTGAATACAGCCCCGGGAATCAGCAAACTGTGACGGGTGCCCGGCCTGTTGCACAGGCGATGATGCTTGGCATCCAGATAAGTGCGCACGCCACCGCTGGCAGGGGCGTAGAACATGGTTATGTCAGCGATATGCACGATGAACATTCCTCCGGTCCGTTGCTCTCCTTGGTTGACCTTAATGAAGAATAGATGTTCGGTTGGGGTTTGGAGGGTGTTGGCGGGGGTAGAGGCTCGTTGTGGCGAGGGAGCTTGCTCCCGCTCGGCTGCGAAGCAGTCGTAAAACAGCCGATGTGTTAGTTCTGACACACCTCGGACATTTTTTTTGGGGTTGCTTCTCAACCCAGCGGGAGCAAGCTCCCTCGCCACATTGGGTAGTGATCAGATATCAAATACGGAAACTGCCTACCAACTGTTTAAGGCGCGCCGCCTGCTGCTCCAGATCCGAACACGCCCGCAACGTCGACTGCAGGTTTTCCACACCTTCCTGGTTCAGCGTGTTGATTTCGGTGATGTCGACGTTGATCGATTCCACCACGGCCGTCTGCTCTTCGGTCGCCGTGGCCACCGACTGGTTCATTCCGTCAATTTCACCGATGCGCTGGGTCACGCTGCTCAGGCGTTCGCCGGCGAGGTTGGCGATTTCCACGCTGTCCTGGCTGTGGCGCTGGCTGTCGCTCATGGTGCTGACGGATTCGCGGGCGCCGACCTGCAACTCCTCGATCATGGTCTGCACCTGTTGCGCCGATTCCTGGGTGCGATGCGCCAGGTTGCGCACTTCATCGGCAACCACGGCAAACCCGCGCCCGGCTTCACCGGCCCGCGCCGCTTCAATGGCGGCGTTGAGCGCCAGCAGGTTGGTTTGCTGGGAAATGCTGGTGATCACTTCGAGAATCTGCCCGATGTTCACGGTTTTACTGTTCAGCGATTCGATGTTGCTGCTCGATGCGCTGAGCATGGTCGACAGTTTATTCATCGCGACAATGCTGCGATCCACCACTTGCTGGCCATCCTCGGCCAGGCTGCGGGCATCGCTGGCCTGATTCGACGCTTGCGCGGCGTTGCGGGCGATTTCCTGGGCGGCGGCGCCGAGCTGATTGATCGCCGCGGCGACGCTGCTGGTGCGCGAGGCCTGCTGGTCCGAGTTGAACATCGAGGAGTTCGAAGCCGCCACCACACGCAATGCCACTTCGTTGACCTGGCCGGTGGCCGAAGACACCTCGCGGATCGAACCGTGGATGCGCTCGACGAAACGGTTGAATGCCGTGCCGAGAATGCCGAACTCATCGTTGTTCACAATGCTCAGGCGTTTGGTCAGGTCGCCTTCACCGTCGGCAATGCCTACCATCGCACGGGTCATGGCGTGCAGCGGCTGAATGAGGAAACGTATCAACACACCCAGCAGGGCGATGATGATGGTCACGGCGATCACTGTCGCAATGGCCGCCGAAAAGCGGAAATGGCTGAGCATCGAGAAGGCTTTGTCTTTCTCCACTGAAAGCCCGATGTACCAGTTGACTGAAGAAAGCCCCTTGATCGGAGTAAATGTGACGATACGGGTTTTACCATCGACTTTGACTTCACTGAAGTCGCTGCTGATGCGCGGCGTGTCTTTCGGATAGGCCTCGGCCAGCGATTTCATTGCCAGCGTTGTATCCGGGTGCACCAGAATTTTGCCGTCGGCGCTGACCAGAAAGGCATAACCCATGCCGCCGAAGTCCAGCGCGTTCAGGCTGTCGGTGATCATTTGCAGGCTCAGGTCACCACCGACTGCGCCGATGTGTTGACCCTTTTCGAACAAACTCTGGACGATGGAAACTACCAGTTTACCGGTGCCGACATCGACATAGGGTTCGGTCAGTACCGGGTCGTTGGTGCGTTGGGCGCTCTTGTACCAATCGCGAGTGCGCGGATCGAAGTCCGCTGGCATGTCGGCGTCCGGGCGGATGATAAAGCTACCCTCGTTGCTGCCCAGAAATACAGCCACGAAAGCAGTAGTCATCACATTCTGCTCGAGCAGTTGGGTTATGTTGCTCATATCCGCGTTCAGCGCGATGTTTTGGGAAAGGTTTTCAATCAGCAGGCTGCGTCCGTTCAGCCAAGTCTCAATGTTGTTGGCGGTCACGCTTCCCATTTCTTGCAGGTAGTTGTCCAGATCCTTGCGGATGGCATTACGTTGCATATAGTCGTTGTACAACGTGAAGGAGGCGAAGGCGACAGTGACGATGAGGGCGGCAGCAAGCAGAATCTTATGACTAAAGCGCAAATTTTTATTCATGGCTTGGAGTTCCGATAAGGTCTTAATGCCCATGGCGTGCTTTTATAAAGGCATGCATCGGGGGCGCTGTTGAAGCCATGTTGATAATTCCGTCCTCGCCCTAGCGGAATACCAACACTCAATTTTTGTATCGGCCTTGATTGATGAAAGATTAACCATAGGTGGCAAAATGCACGATTCATCGCAGCTCGTTATCGGCGCCGATCTTTCAGGGCAGCCGATCGCCCAGGCCATGCGCCTGGCCAATCGACACGGTTTGATCGCAGGCGCTACCGGGACCGGCAAGACCGTCACCTTGCAACGCATGGCCGAAGCCTTCAGCGATGCCGGCGTGGCGGTGTTCGCCGCCGATATCAAAGGTGACCTGTGCGGTTTGGGCGCTGCCGGCAACCCTCAGGGCAAGATTGCCGAGCGGATTGCCGGCATGCCCTGGCTGAACCATAAGCCGGCCGCGTATCCGGTGACCTTGTGGGACATTCACGGTCAGTCCGGTCATCCATTGCGCACGACCTTGAGCGAAATGGGGCCGTTGCTGCTGGGCAGCCTGCTGGAATTGACCGACAGCCAGCAGTCGGCGCTGTATGCCGCCTTCAAGGTCGCGGACCGCGAAGGCCTGTTGCTGCTGGATTTGAAAGACCTGAAGGCGCTGCTCAATCACCTCAAGGACAACCCGGAACTGCTGGGAGACGACGCGGCGCTGATGACCACCGGTTCCAGCCAGGCGCTGTTGCGGCGCCTGGCAACCCTTGAGCAGCAGGGCGCCGAAGCCTTGTTTGGCGAACCGGCGCTGCAACTCGAAGACATTCTGCAACCGACCGCCGATGGCCGTGGGCGCATTCATTTACTCGATGCCAGTCGTCTGGTGCATGAAGCGCCAAAGGTCTACGCGACGTTCCTGCTGTGGCTGCTGGCCGAACTGTTCGAGCAACTGCCGGAGCGCGGCGATTCGGACAAACCGCTGCTGGCGCTGTTTTTCGATGAGGCGCACTTGTTGTTCGCCGGCACGCCCAAGGCGTTGCAGGATCGTCTGGAACAAGTGGTGCGGCTGATTCGTTCAAAAGGCGTGGGCGTGTATTTCGTCACCCAGTCGCCCGGCGACCTGCCGGATGATGTGCTGGCGCAACTGGGCCTGCGCATCCAGCACGGCTTGCGCGCGTTCACCGCCAAAGAACAGAAATCCCTGCGGGCGGTGGCCGACGGCTTCCGGCCGAATCCGGCGTTCGATGCCTTGTCGGTACTGACTGAGCTGGGTATCGGCGAAGCGCTGGTCGGCACCTTGCAGGACAAGGGCACGCCGGAGATGGTCCAGCGTGTTCTGGTGGCGCCGCCGCAGTCGCGGATCGGACCACTGACCGACACCGAGCGCACCGTGCTGATCGGCGGCTCGCCATTCAAGGGGCGTTACGACAAACCGATTGATCGCGAGTCGGCTTATGAAGTGCTGATGGGGCGTAAAGGCCTGGCGCCAAAGCCTGAGGCGACACCGGGCAAACCGGCAGAGCCGAGTTTCACCGAACAGGCTGGAGAGTTTCTCGGCACGGCGGCGGGGCAGGCGTTGAAATCGGCGATGCGTCAGGCGGCCAACAAGCTTGGTCGCGAGTTGGTGCGGGGATTGATGGGCTCGTTGCTCGGCGGCAGCAAACGCCGCTGAAACCTGTAGGAGCATGGCTTGCCAGCGATGAACGATCACGCGGTACAACTGACGCACCGCGGCGTATCCATCGCGGGCAAGCCTTGCTCCTACAGGGCTAATGGCGCTTTCAGGTTTTCGACTTGGCGTGCGCCGCCAACCGCTCCAGCGCCGCTCGCAGGTTCGGATCGCTGATGCCATCGGCCGTCGCCTGGATGGTCGCCGCCGCATCAATCGACAAGTCCATGGTATGCCCGGCCGCACCTTGCTGAACGGTAGGCGGCTGGACCTTGAACAGGATTCGCGTGAGGCTGGCGAACTCGTCGAACATTTGCAGTTGCCGTTGCAGACGTTTTTGCTGGTAACGCAGGCGGGTAGCCCAATGTCCGTCGGTGACGATCAGCAACAAACTGCCTTCGCGCCACGAAGCTACGTGGCAGTGTTCGCGAGCGGCGGGTTGCAGTTGGCTTTCGAGCAGACGTTGCAGATGTCCAAGGCGTTGAGCGTGGCCGAGAATGGCTTTGAGCGGCTTGGCTTCGCGAAGCAGAACGGCGGGTGCTCGGGCCGTAAGAGGGCGAAATGCCATGATCCAACACCTGAAGTTACAGAGTCGCCATGGTAGCAGAAAGCACCCGATGCACCTGACCCATTGCTTTTGTCCCTGCTTTACCCATTAAATCAACAACTAACTTCTGCCCTGAACGGCTTGAAGTTGAGCAAAACGCCCCTATTTTAAGTGAGCCCCGTCAAAGCGCAGTGCCAGCATCGTGGAATATCGCCACTTTCCTCACTTCCGTTTCCGGGTAGAATGCTCGTTCGCATGCGGCCATGAGGGCTGCACGGGCGACTCACGGGGCCGCCCTCCATCCCTTTAGTGTGGAAGATCCTGCCGATATGTTTGCGCCTTTGTTAAAGAAACTTTTTGGAAGCAAGAACGAGCGTGAAGTCAAACGCATGCTCAAGACGGTGCAACTCGTCAATGCCTTCGAAGAGCAAATGGTAGCCCTTTCGGACGATCAATTGCGTGCCAAGACAGATGAGTTCAAGGCCCGCGTCGCCAAAGGGGAAACCCTCGACAAGCTGTTGCCAGAAGCCTTTGCGGTCGCCCGCGAAGCCGGCAAGCGCGTCATGGGTATGCGCCACTTCGATGTCCAGCTGATCGGCGGCATGACCTTGCATGAAGGCAAGATCGCCGAAATGCGTACCGGTGAAGGCAAGACCCTGGTGGCAACACTGGGCGTTTACCTCAACGCATTGTCCGGCAAGGGCGTGCACGTTGTGACGGTGAACGACTACCTGGCCCGTCGTGACGCCAACTGGATGCGTCCGCTCTACGAATTCCTCGGCCTGACGGTCGGCGTGGTTACGCCGTTCCAGCCGCCGGAAGAGAAGCGTATTGCCTACTCCGCCGACATCACCTACGGCACAAACAACGAATTCGGTTTCGACTACCTGCGCGACAACATGGCGTTCAGCATGGAAGAAAAATTCCAGCGCGAACTCAATTTTGCCGTGATCGACGAAGTCGACTCGATCCTCATCGACGAAGCCCGTACTCCGCTGATCATTTCCGGTCAGGCCGAGGACAGCTCCAAGCTGTACATCGAGATCAACAAACTGATCCCGAAGCTGGAACTGCATGTCGAAGAAGTCGAAGGCGAAGTCACCAAGGCCGGCCACTACACCGTTGACGAGAAGACCCGCCAGGTCGAACTCAACGAAGCCGGTCACCAGTTCGTCGAAGAATCGCTGACCAGCCTCGGCTTGCTGGCTGAAGGCGAGAGCTTGTACTCGGCGCACAACCTGAGCCTGCTGACTCACGTTTATGCCGGTCTGCGCGCGCACAAGCTGTTCCATCGCAACGTCGAATACATCGTGCAGGACGGTCAGGTTGTGCTGGTCGACGAACACACCGGTCGTACCATGCCGGGTCGTCGTCTGTCCGAAGGCCTGCACCAGGCCATCGAAGCCAAGGAAAACCTGAACATCCAGGCCGAGAGCCAGACCCTGGCATCGACCACGTTCCAGAACTACTTCCGTCTGTACAACAAACTGTCCGGCATGACCGGTACGGCCGACACCGAAGCGTTCGAGTTCCATCAGATCTATGGCCTGCAGGTCCTCGTCATTCCGACGAACAAGCCGCTGGCCCGTAAAGACTACAACGACCTGGTGTTCCTGACCGCCGACGAGAAATACGCGGCGATCGTCACTGACATCAAGGAAAGCATGGCCGCCGGCCGTCCGGTGCTGGTGGGTACCGCGACCATCGAAACTTCCGAGCGCATGTCTGACCTGCTCAACAAGGAAGGCATCGAGCACAAGGTTCTGAACGCCAAGTTCCACGAAAAAGAAGCCGAGATCATCGCCCAGGCCGGTCGCCCAGGCGCACTGACCATCGCCACCAACATGGCCGGTCGTGGTACCGACATCCTGTTGGGCGGCAACTGGGAAGTGGAAGTCGCTTCGCTGGAAGATCCGACCCCTGAGCAGATTGCCCAGATCAAGGCCGACTGGCAGAAGCGTCACCAGCAAGTGCTCGAGTCGGGCGGTTTGCAGGTGATTGCTTCCGAGCGTCACGAATCGCGCCGTATCGACAACCAGTTGCGTGGTCGTGCCGGTCGTCAGGGTGACGCCGGTTCCAGCCGTTTCTACCTGTCGCTGGAAGACAGCCTGATGCGCATCTTCGCCTCTGACCGGGTGAAGAACTTCATGAAGGCCCTGGGCATGCAGCCTGGCGAAGCGATCGAGCACCGCATGGTGACCAACGCTATCGAAAAGGCTCAGCGCAAGGTTGAAGGCCGCAACTTCGACATTCGTAAGCAACTGCTCGAGTTCGACGACGTCAACAACGAACAGCGTAAAGTGATTTATCACATGCGTAACACGTTGCTGGCCGCCGACAACATCGGTGAAACCATCGCCGATTTCCGTCAGGACGTGCTAAACGCTACCGTCAGTGCGCACATTCCACCGCAATCGTTGCCTGAACAGTGGGACGTGGCCGGTCTGGAAGCCGCGTTGCAGAGCGACTTCGGTGTGGCGCTGCCGATCCAGCAGTGGCTCGACGAAGACGATCACCTGTACGAAGAAACCCTGCGCGAAAAACTGATGCAGGAACTGATTGCAGCGTACAACGAGAAAGAAGACCAGGCGGGCGCCGAAGCGCTGCGCACCTTCGAGAAGCAAATCGTTCTGCGCGTGCTGGACGACCTGTGGAAAGACCACCTGTCGACCATGGACCACCTGCGTCACGGCATCCACTTGCGTGGCTATGCACAGAAGAACCCGAAGCAGGAATACAAGCGCGAGTCGTTCACGCTGTTCTCCGAGCTGCTGGATTCGATCAAGCGCGACTCGATCCGCGTGCTGTCGCACGTTCAGGTTCGCCGCGAAGATCCGATCGAAGAAGAGCAGCGCCTGCGTCAGGAAGCCGAAGCTCTGGCCGCTCGCATGCAGTTCCTGCACGAAGAAGCCCCAGGCCTGGAGCAGCCGGAGCAGTTGGGTGAAGAGGTCGATGTGGCCCTCGCCACCGCACCGGTTCGCAACGAGCAGAAGCTGGGCCGCAACGAGCTGTGCTACTGCGGTTCGGGCAAGAAGTTCAAGCATTGCCACGGGCAGATCCAGTAAAACCCGTTTCAATCGCTGAAATACCCGCGCCGCGACCGGCTTATGCCGTCGCGGCGTTTTGCCATTTAAACCACCGTTCCTGCCGAGCGGTGCAGACATCATTTAGTTAGGAGCGCATTCATGGCTGTTGGTCTTGGTCCTTTGCCAACGTTGCACCCGGTTGCCGGTTTTGAACTCGGTATTGCCTCGGCCGGTATCAAGCGCCCGGGGCGCAAGGATGTCGTGGTCATGCGGTGTGCCGAAGGCTCCACCGTGGCGGGCGTATTCACCTTGAACGCCTTTTGCGCCGCTCCCGTGATCCTGGCCAAGCAACGCGTGCAAGGCCCGGTGCGTTACCTGCTGACCAACACCGGCAACGCCAACGCCGGTACCGGTGAGCCGGGCCTGGCCGCCGCTGAACGCACCTGCGCCAAGCTGGCCGAGCTGACCGGCGTCGATGCCAGCCAAGTGCTGCCGTACTCCACCGGTGTGATCGGCGAGCCGCTGCCAGTCGAGAAAATCGAAGGCGCACTGCAAGCCGCTCTCGACGATCTGTCGGTCAACAACTGGGAAGCTGCCGCCACCGGCATCATGACCACCGACACCCTGCCCAAAGGCGCGAGCCGCCAGTTCCAGCACGACGGCGTGACCATCACTGTTACCGGCATCAGCAAAGGTGCCGGCATGATTCGCCCGAACATGGCGACCATGCTCGGCTACATCGCCACCGACGCCAAAGTTGCCCGCGACGTGCTGCAAAACCTGATGCTGGACGGCGCCAATAAGTCGTTCAACCGCATCACCATCGACGGCGACACCTCGACCAACGACTGCTGCATGCTGATCGCTACCGGTCAGGCAGCCTTGCCGGAAATCACCCGCGCTGAAGGCGAGCTGTTCGCCAAGCTCAAGCAAGCGGTGTTTGAAGTGTGCATGGACGTGGCCCAGGCCATCGTGCGTGACGGCGAAGGCGCGACCAAATTCGTGACCGTTGAAGTCAATGGCGGCGGCAATTACCAGGAATGCCTGGACGTCGGTTACACCGTGGCTCACTCGCCACTGATCAAGACCGCACTGTTCGCCTCCGACCCGAACTGGGGCCGTATCCTGGCCGCTGTTGGCCGTGCCGGCGTACCGAACCTGGACGTGAGCAAGATCGACGTGTTCCTCGGCGACGTGTGCATCGCCAGCCGTGGCGCCCGCGCCGCGACCTACACCGAAGCCCAGGGCGCGGCGGTGATGCAGCAGGAAGAAATCACCATCCGTATCGAGTTGGGTCGTGGCGATTGCAGCGAAACCATCTGGACCACCGACCTGTCCCACGAGTACGTGAAGATCAACGCCGAGTACCGTACTTAAGACCGAGTCAAACCCATCGCCAGCAGGCTAGCTCCCACACTGGATTTGTGTACACCCGATCCACTGTAGGAGCGAGCCTGCTCGCGATGGCGGTTTACCGGTCAGCCGCTAGACTGGCTTGTCCCTAAATCCAAAGGTCCCGAACATGAGCCTGCACCTGATCATTGGCGACAAACTGCTTTCCTCCTGGTCCCTGCGCGGCGCTCTGGCGCTCGATCTGACCGGCGCCGCCTACACCGAAGAACTGATCAAACTGAACCAGCCCGACACCCGCGAGCGAGTGCTCAAGCATTCGCCGACCGGCAAAGTCCCGCTCTTGAAGACCGGGCACGGCACCATCGCCGACTCCCTGGCGATTGCCGAATACCTGGCCGAACAGTTTCCCGACGCGAATCTGTGGCCCAAAGACATCGCTGCCCGTGCCCAGGCGCGTTCGGCCTGCGCGCAGATGCACAGCGGATTCTTCGCCATGCGCGGAAACATGCCGTTTGACCTGAGCCGTGACGCGCCATTGTCACCGCTCCCGGCGGATGTGCAGGCGGACATCGAACGCATGTCGGCGTTGTGGGCCGAGTGCCGTGCTGCCGCGACCGAAGCGGGTCCGTACCTGTTTGGTCGCGTCAGTTTGGCTGACGTGTTCTTTGCCCCGATCGCCGTGCGTCTGCGCACCTATCAGGTGAAACTGTCCGAAGTTGATCAGGCCTATATTGAAACCATCTACCAATGGCCAGCCTTCAAGGCCTGGCAGAAGGCCGGACTGGAGGAAATCGAGCGGTGAAACGAGTACACGTAGCGGCTGCCGTTATCCGTGACGACAGCGACAAGATCCTGATTGCCCGCCGTGCCGATTCCCAACACCAGGGCGGCCTGTGGGAATTTCCCGGTGGCAAGGTCGAGGCCGACGAGTCGGTGCAAACCGCGCTGGCCCGCGAGCTTCAAGAAGAGCTGGGCATCGTGGTCAATGCGGCTCGCCCGTTGATCAAGGTTCGCCACGATTACCCGGACAAGCAAGTGTTACTGGATGTCTGGGAAGTCTCGGCGTTCAGCGGCGAGCCGCACGGCGCCGAAGGCCAGCCATTGGCCTGGGTGACGGCGCGTGATTTGTCGGGCTATGAGTTCCCCGAGGCCAACCGGCCAATCGTCGCGGCGGCGCGGTTACCGGATCAGTACCTGATCACGCCGGAAGATCTCGAAACGCCAGCCCTGTTGCGGGGCATTCAGAAAGCCATCGCCGGCGGCATCAAACTGATTCAGTTACGTGCGCCGAACGGTTACGACCCGAAGTACCGCGACCTGGCCGTGGATGCGGTGGGGCTGTGTGCTGGCAAGGCGCAACTGATGATCAAGGGGCCGTTCGAGTGGCTGGGAGACTTCCCGTCCGCCGGTTGGCACATCACCTCGGCGCAACTGCGCAAGTACGCGGCGGCCGGTCGACCGCTGCCCGCCTCGCGCTGGTTGGCGGCGTCCTGCCATAACGCTGAGGAACTGGCGTTGGCCGAAGAGATGGGCGTGGACTTCGTGACTTTGTCGCCGGTGCAGCCGACGCTGACGCATCCGGGTGCTGAGCCGCTGGGTTGGGAACAGGCGTCGAGCTTGATCGAAGGGTTCAGCAAACCGGTGTTTTTGCTCGGTGGCGTTGGCCCGGCAGAAGTTCAGAAGGCCTGGGCGGCGGGTGCGCAGGGTGTGGCGGGGATTCGGGCGTTTTGGCCTGAGGCTTGAGTTTCGGTGATGCAACCGGCCTCATCGCTAGCAGGCTAGCTCCCACAGTGGATTTGTGGCGAACACAAAACCTGTGGGAGCTAGCCTGCTAGCGATGGGGCCTGTGAATACGCCGACTAAACCTCAGGCTTGGCCGCCGCTTGCCAAAGAATCTCGGCAACCCCCTGACGCTTGGCAATCACCCGTGCCACCACAAACAACAAATCCGACAACCGATTGATGTACGCCAGGCCAACCCCGGCCAACGGCTCAATCGCATTCAACTGCTGACAGCGGCGCTCGGCACTGCGCGCCAGGCTGCGGCAGACATGGGCCTGGGCAATCAACGCCGAGCCACCCGGCAGAATGAAATTCTCCAGCGGCCCCAGCTCTTCATTCCACACATCGATCGCCGCTTCCAGGCGTTCGATTTCTGCTGCGTTCAACGCCTGATATTCCGGCATCGCCAGTTCGCCGCCAAGGTCGAACAACCGATGCTGACAGGGCGCCAATACCTCGATCACTTCCTTTAGTCGCGGATATTCGGCGCTTTGCGCGGCGAGCCCGGCCAGCAATACACCGACCTGACTGTTCAGTGAATCAACCTCGCCAATAGCCTCAATCCGCGGGTGATCCTTGGGTACGCGGCGGCCGTCGCCCAGTCCGGTTTCGCCTTTGTCGCCGGTGCGGGTGTAAATCTTCGACAAGCGAAAGCCCATGGGTTACCTCGATAGCTGATTGAGTTCTTGAGAGACGAGCGGGGTGCCCGCCAGTGGCAGGCGCAAGGTGAAACAGGTGCCTTGCCCGAGGGTCGATTGCACTTCCATCTGGCCCTTGTGGTTGTTGGTAATGATGAAATACGAAACCGACAGCCCGAGACCGGTGCCCTGGCCAATTTCCTTGGTGGTGAAAAACGGTTCGAACGTACGCTTGCGCACGTTTTCGCTCATGCCGATGCCATTGTCCTCGACCTGGATTTCCGCCCAGGGCGGGTTGAGCCGGGTGCGCAAAATGATCCGCCCTGGCTCGCTGTCGTCTTCGCGTTGGTGAATGGCCTGGGCGGCGTTTTTCAGCAGGTTGAGCAAGACTTGTTCGAGTTCGTTGGCGGTGCCGGGGACCGGGCCGAGTGCCGGATCGAACTGGCGAATGATGGCCTGGCCCTTGAAGTCGAAACCGATTGCCAGGTCGAAGTCGTTACCGGCGATTTCTACCGCTTGGTCGATCAGCGCCGGCAAGTCGCACGGGGCCATTTGCCGGGTGCTGCGGCGACTGAAGCTGAGCATGTGGGTGACAATCTTCGCCGCCCGGGCGCCGGCTTGCTGAATGCCGTCAAGTAACTGCGGCACCTCACGCGCTTGCAGGTAACTGTTGACCGTCGACAGTTCGACGCCAACCTGCTCGGCCTGTTCGAGGTTCTTCGGCAGTTCGGTGGACAGGCGTCGGCGAATGTTCTGCACGTTGTGCAGGATCGCCCCCAGCGGGTTATTGATCTCATGGGCCATGCCGGCGGCGAGGCCACCGACGGAGAGCATTTTCTCCGACTGCACCATCATTTCTTCCAGCGACAGGCGCTGGGTGATGTCATCGATCCGGATCACCACACCGCGTCCGGCGCCACCCATCAGCGGATAGAAAGTCAGGGCGTAATGGCGGGCGTCATCGTCCTTGACCCAGGTCACGCGCTCGATCTTGGCCACTGTGTGCTGCTCGACGGTTTGCTTGAGTTGCGGCAGAAACGGCTTGAGCGGCTCGAAGGCGAGAAATATCGGTTGATTCAGGGCTTCGTCCAGGCGGGTGCCGGAGAGAGCGCTGGCTTCCTGGTTCCACTGCGTCACGTAGAGCTGTTCGTCGAGGGCGATCAGCGCCGACGGCATGGAGTCGATGATGCTGTTGAGGTAGTTCTGGAACCCGGTGAGTTTCTTCTCGATCTTGCTGCGCACCTGGACTTCGAGTTCCAGCTTGCGGTTGGTGTGACGGGTTTCCTCGGCCAGGCCCTGGGCCTGATCGTAGGCGGCCTGGGAATCATCCCGCGCCCGTTTGAGCTGCTGCTCACGCGCCTCGATGCGCGACAGCATGGTGTTGAACGCCTCGGCGAGGCTGCCGATTTCATCGTGGTTGCCCCGGGAGGCGCGCAAGGCGTAGTTCTCTTCCCGGGTTACTTGCCGGGACAGCTCTTCGAGTTGATGGATCGGCCGGGTGATCAGGCGTTTGATCTGCCGAGCGATGACCAGCCACAACAGTACACTGAAAATCAGGATCCCGAGGCTGGCTGTGAGAGTCCCGGTGTAGAACGCCATCGGCAGTTCACTGCTGGCCACCAGCAGCAGATGGCCCGGTGCGGCACCGGGGCGGGGCAGTGTGATGATTTGATTGCTGCGAAACTCGGTGGCTTGCCACGATTCGATGTGCCGGTAACGTTCCGGCAATTTCAAGTGATCGCCATGCTGCAACTGCGCCAGGCGTTCGCCCCGGCCGTCGTACAGTGCCGCGGCACGTAACGGCGAGTAGCTGTTGAGTTCATCGAGCAGGCGTTGGGCGCTTTGCGGCGATTCCAGTGCTTCGGAGATCAGGCTCGGGTTGGACACCAGGCGGCCAATGGTCTGCAAGGCCTGGGGCGCCATGCTTTCCTGGGAGATGTAATACGCGGCGCTGATAAAGGTCAGGTTGGCGACCAGCAGGACAGTGGTCAACAGCACCAACAGGGCGGCCAGCAGCTTCTGGCCGACAGGAAGGTTTTCAAGGCGCTGGCGCAATGGCATCAGGGTTATCGCTGCAAAGGAACAAGTGGCCAGCGTAGCCGCTGCTCAGTCGCTGGGCAATCCAAGGCTGTGCAGGCGGGTGATCAGCCGCTGCTGCAATTGATTGATGTGCGGCAGGTTCAATTGATGCCGGGAGGCGACTTTGCAGGCATGACCCAGCAGGTAGCTGATTTCGGTGCGGCGCCGGTTGCTGACGTCCTGGTACATCGACGAGTAATTGGCGGCGGTCGCGTGAATCACCCGTTCGACTTCCTGTTGCAGGTTCTCGGCGGCGGCAGGTTGACCGCAGCGCTCAAGCAGTTCGGTGAGCTCGCCGCAGAGAGTGGCGACTTCGCAGCTATGGTCCTGCAAACCGCCATTGCGGCAGTCGTGTAGCACCGTCAGCGGGTTGATCGCACAGTTCAGCGCCAGTTTGCGCCACAGCCGGGTCAGGATTTCGGTGCTCCATTCATGGGGAATGCCGGCGGCGTCGAGGTCATCCAGCCAGATCGGCGCGACGGGATGGCCGGCATCGCCCAGCCAGGTGAACCCGTGGCCGGCGAACACCACGCGCCAATCACCATCGCGGAAGGCGCCTTCGGTGCTTGAGGCATAAATGCAGCGTGCCTGCGGTACTTGCGCCGCTACGGCGTCCTGACTGCCCAACCCGTTCTGCAACAGAATCAGTTCGGCACCGGGAGCCAGGCGGGGTGCCAATTGCGCAACGGCCTGCTCGGCGTCGTAGGCTTTGCAGGCGACCAGCAGGCGATTGATCGGTGCTTCGCTGTCTGGTGTTTCGGCGGGTACCGGGTAGCACTGTGCTTCGCCGTGTTCGACCAATGTCAGCCCGCCAGCCGTCTCATAAGCCTGCAAGCGTGTGGCATCGCGCACGATCAGCCGCACCGGCACCCCGGCACGGGCCAGACGCGTGGCCCATAACGTGCCGAGACTGCCGGCGCCGAGGATATGCCAGGTGGTGGACATCAGCTTTTTGCCTTGTTTGACGCGCGCATGGACAGCTCGCAGTGAATGATGGGAAAGACCCGTTATAATCAGCGCGGATTTTTACCGCAAGCCAGGCGTGCTCCATCTTGATCGAGCGCCCCCTATTTATTGGAGAGATTACATGCCGTCGTTCGACGTGGTATCCGAACTGGACAAACACGAAGTCACCAACGCGGTCGAGAACGCCGTCAAGGAACTCGATCGTCGCTATGACCTGAAAGGCAAAGGCAGCTTCGAGTTCAAGGAAAAGGACCTGACCGTCAACCTGACCGCAGAGGCCGATTTCCAGCTTGAAGCGATGATTGAGATCCTCAAGCTGGCCCTGGTCAAGCGCAAAATCGATGTGCAGTGCCTTGAGGTCAAGGATGCGTTCGCGTCGGGCAAGCTGATGAAGCAGGAAGCCGTCCTCAAGGAAGGCATCGACAAAGAGATGGCGAAGAAGATTGTCGCTCACGTCAAAGACGCCAAGTTGAAGGTCCAGGCCGCCATTCAGGGTGAGCAAGTGCGCATCACCGGCAAGAAGCGTGACGATCTTCAGGAAGCTATCGCTGCACTGCGCGCCAAGGAATTCGGCATGCCGCTGCAGTTCAACAACTTCCGCGACTGACGTACACAGCGGGAACCTCTCGGCGTTTTCGGCGTCCGAGGCCCAAGCAACGGTAGAAATGGTTGACCCCGCAAGGGCTCGATCCTTTCTGCCGTTTATTTTTCGCGTGCCGGGTGCCCGGAAATCAGGAGAACGTAGATGGACTTGAATGCTGAAGTAGATAACCTGGTCAAGGTGTCGCAAACCTGGATCCCGATGATCATGGAATACGGCAGCCGTGTGCTGCTGGCGGTCATCACTCTCGCCATCGGCTGGTGGTTGATCAACAAGGTCACGAAAAAACTCGGCGGCCTGATTGCGTTGCGCAATGCTGACCTGGCGTTGCAAGGCTTTATCAGCAGCCTGGCGAACATCATTCTGAAGATTCTGCTGATCGTCAGCGTGGCGTCGATGATCGGTGTGGAAACCACCTCGTTCGTGGCGGCCATCGGTGCGGCAGGCCTGGCCATCGGCCTGGCATTGCAAGGCAGTCTGGCGAACTTCGCCGGTGGCGTGCTGATTTTGCTGTTCCGCCCGTTTCGCATCGGTGACTGGATCGAAGCCCAGGGTGTGGCCGGTACTGTCGACAGTATCCAGATCTTCCACACCGTGTTGCGCACCGGCGATAACAAAACCATCATCGTGCCAAACGGTAACCTGTCGAATGGCATCATCACCAACACCAACCGTCAGCCGACTCGCAAGGTAGTGTTTGACGTAGGTGTTGATTACGAAGCGGACTTGCAAAAGGCCCGTCAAGTATTGCTGGATCTGGCCAAGGATCCGCGCGTATTGACTGATCCGGAGCCGCAGGCTGTTATTTCGACACTGGGTGACAGTTCGATCACTGTTTCCCTGCGTGTCTGGGTGAAGACTGCGGATTACTGGGATGTGATGTTCATGTTTAATGAGCAGTCCCGTGATCGTTTGAAAAAGGCCGGTATCGATATTCCATTCCCACAGCGGGTTATTCGCGTGGTTCAGGAAGCGGCAGTACAGTAAGCGTACTTTCAATAGTTACTGTATGGGGCCCAAGAGATTAATAGCCTCTTGGGCTTTTTTGTGAGTTTTGATCGAGTCATTTCAAAAAGTACTAATGTTATGAGTCGAAGTTGTTTGTCGATGCGTCAGCTTTATGGCAGGCATAAAAAAACGCCCACCTGAAGAGGTGGGCGTTTTTGTTTTACAGTACTGCCGGGGTTACACCCTGATTACAGGATGCTCAGCGGGTACTCGATGATTACACGGGTGTCGTAGTTGTCAGACGAGTAGTTCTGGTATGCGCCGTTTGCACGGTAGTTGGCGAAACGCACACGGAACGACAGGTCTTTGGCTGGACCTTCCTGCAGGACGTACTTGGACTCGACGTTCCACTCGTTTTCCTTACCTTCACCCAGACCGTTGGTCTCGATGTTGTTACCCATTACGTAACGGGTCATGAAGCTCAGACCAGGTACGCCGTAGGTAGCCATGTTCAGGTCGTAGCGAGCTTGGTAGGATTTCTCCTCGCGGCCCACGAAGTCGGAGATCTGAATGGAGTTGGATACGAAGATGGTGCTGTTACCGTCAACGCCGTAGTAGTAAGCGTTGTCGCCGCTGGACTGCTGGTAAGCCAGGGTGAACTTGTGAGCGCCGAGGCTGTAAGCAGCTGCCAGGGACCACAGGTTGTTGTCCACACCCAGGGTGCCGTCGCCGATTGCGTCGACCAGGTCGCCACGATCATCGCCTTTGGTTTTGTAACCGTTCAGGTCGAAGTTCAGGGACTGATCATCAGAGATCGGCAGGGTGTAGTTCAGGTTGATGTAGTACTTTTTGAAGTAGTCTTCAGCATCCGACGCAGCGATGGCACCGGTGAAGTTGTCGGTGAAGGCGTAGCTGGCACCGAAGATGTTGATGCCGTTGCTCAGGCCTTTGCCGTGGTTGCCGTCTTCGTCGGTCAGACCGCCGATGCTGTCACGGGCCATACCGGTTTGCTTGCTCAGCGCGGTGAAACGACCGGCGCTCAGTTCCAGGCCTTTGATCTCTTTGGAAGTGATCAGGGTACCGGTTGCAACTTCTGGCAGCAGACGGCTGTCATCGGTAGCGAATACTGGGCTGGCAACGAATTGTTGGCCGTATTTCAGGACGGTGTCGGACAGACGCAGTTTAACTGCACCGCCTACCTTGCCCTGGGATTTCTCTGGGTTGCCGTCGCTGTCGTTGGCGAACAGGCCGTTACCGCGGTGGCCCGAGCCGCCGTCCAGTTTGACCGAACCCATTGCCATGGCGTCGAGACCGAAACCGATGGTGCCTTGAGTGAAGCCCGACTCGTAGGTGAGCAACTGGCTCAGACCGGAATCCTGACGATAGCCAGCAGTACCGGAAGTACCGTTGTCTGCACCGTTCTTGAAATCGCGGTTCATGTACTCAAAACGGGTTTTGAGTTTCAGGCTCGAATCATCGATGAAACCCTTGGATTCGTCCTGCGAGGACGCCATTGCGAACTGCGAGGTGCCTGCTGCAACAGCCAGTGCGATCATGCTCCACTTCATCACGCGCATCGTGATTTGCTCCTTTGGTTTTTAGAAGAGTACTGCCGTCCCACCTGTTTTATTATCTGGGCGGCTCTTTCTTTTTGTGTCGGCGCAAACTTATATCACGCCGACAATGTTGGCGATACTTGCGCATCTAACCTTTCAGCTTCTTTACGAGCCTGTCGCAAACAGCTTGCTAGATGTCGCAAATTTACAGCCCCGATGCAACCGGACTGACAACTTTAATGCTGTTTTTCTGGGCTGGTGCATCGGTAAAAAGAGTCCCTGGTGAAACGTTTGAATCTCCATCGGGCTACCCTGCCACTGTTTTAATTGGTCTAAAGGGTTCCCGCTTCCAGCGGTGCCTTATAGACGATGTGGGTGTGAATGCAACAAGCGTGCACAAATCAGCATTCCATGGATATTTTTTTCTAATGCGCCGCCTGGTGCCGTAAAAACCTCATAAAACCGGGGGTTTCATCCTGCTGGTGTTTGGACTTGACGCCATCCTTCGCATCGTGTTGACCATCCTGTTACCGCCGCGTGACAACCAGAAACGTTACCGGTTCACCCCGCCATTGAGTAATTGGCGGATATGCGAAGCAGTCAGCGTAGACGCACTGTGCGGTTTTGGTGCAAAAATTTTTATTCGCTGTACTGAATCCATACAGCTTGGCGGCTCCCGGAGCATGAGCGCATCGTTGTGTTTCGGTCATTTCAGCGCTTTTTGTGGTATCGCCGGTTCGCTAATGGTGCGTTTTGCCGAGAAGTGGTTCATCCCGGGGCGCTCTGGCGTCCGTTACTGGAACCTCGAGGGGATCGCAGCGCGGTTGGTCGTGAAGCTGGCGCCGTTCGCAGGTATGCTGCCGTCCAGTCGCTTGGTGTGCGATCTCTCGGGATGGGCGCTAAGCTGAAAATTGATGACCTGGCGGGAGTGCGCGCTGTGTTCGCTTTAGATCCACGACTTCAACAAGACACGCTACCGATCGGTGATTTCCCGCTGTGCCGGTTGCTGTTGTCCAACGATTCGAACTATCCCTGGTTCATCCTGGTGCCTCGTCGCGACGATATCAGTGAGATATTTCAGTTGGATGTCGCCGATCAACTGCAACTCTGGAAGGAAACGACCCTTTTGTCGGAGTTGCTCAAGGACTCATTCGACGCTGACAAGTTGAATGTCGCGGCGTTGGGTAATGTAGTCAGTCAGTTGCACATGCATGTGATCGTGCGTAAACGAGAGGACGCCGCCTGGCCCGCTCCGGTTTGGGGTAAACATCCGGCCAAGCCTTACAGCGCAGAGCAGGTCGCGGCGATTCGCGAGCGGTTGCACTTGGTGTTGACCGACGATTTCACGTTCGTGGAGGGCTGATCATGAGCCTGGAAGATCGCGTTACCGATCTGGAGAGTCAGTTGGCGTTTCAGGATGACACCATCCAGGCCTTGAATGATGTGCTGGCAGCGCAGCAGCGGGCGGTGGAGCGCCTGCAATTGCAGATGGCGGCGCTGCTCAAGCGCCAGGAAGAAATGGCCGGCCAGTTCGAGACTTTCGAAGAAGAGGCACCGCCTCCGCATTACTGAAATGCAGGCAATAAAAAACCGCGAGCAGCCAGGCTGTTCGCGGTTTTTTTTGCCTCGGATCAGCGTCGCGGCAGGGCGGCGATCACGTCTTCGGCTTGCAGGCCTTTGTCACGATTCATCACGGAGAATTCCACGCGCTGGCCTTCGACCAGAACGCGGTGACCTTCACCGCGAATGGCCCGGAAGTGCACGAAAATATCGTCGCCGGAATCGCGGGAAATGAAGCCGAAGCCTTTGGAAGTGTTGAACCACTTGACGGTGCCGGTATCGCGGTTGCTCATGTCGTAGCTTGGCGAAGCGGCAGCCGGTGACGATTTGTAGAAGCTGATGGCCAGGTGCAGAAAAACAGCGACCAGGGCGGCGACCAGGCTGAACAGAACGGCAGGTTGACCGGCGATGACGGGCATCGGTGCGATCAGCGTCAGGGTTTGCAGAACGACAGCCAGAACCAGCAGGGCGCTGACCAGGTTTTGCAGTTGATGACGTGGACCTTTGTTCCAGTAAGGGATGACGGGTGCGAGAGTGAGGTTAAGCAGGCCGAAAAGGGCCAGGTACAGTGCATCGGGCTGTTGCAGGTAAGGTACGGCTTCGGAACGCAGGCTAGGGATGAAGGACAGCAGCAAAGCCGCTGCACCTATTAGCAGGTGGACGATTTTCAACATTTTGATTGACTCACGTTAAGACAGCTCACAAGGAAGAGCTGATGAGGCACGGTTCGCTTCAGAACAATAGGAGGCGTTGGACACGTACCCGATATCAGCCTATGCGCAGCACCCGGAAAAAATGGGCACCCACGACACGCTGTCTATTTAACAGCAAAGCCGCAGGCTACTCAAATCAGGGCGTCCAGCGGTGTGTCGGGGGCGATTTGTCGCAGGCTCATGGGCGATCCGGGGCTGCGATGCGGCGGCAGGCTTGCTAGAGTGGTCTTGCACCTGTTGGATGAATTTCATCACCTTTAGGGGAAAAACATGGCAATCGATATCGGTATCAGTGAAGAGGATCGCAAGTCCATCGTCGACGGACTTTCGCGTCTGCTGTCGGACACCTACGTACTTTATTTGAAAACCCATAACTTCCACTGGAACGTCACCGGCCCGATGTTCCGGACCCTGCACCTGATGTTCGAGGAGCAATACAACGAGTTGGCCCTGGCGGTCGATTCGATTGCCGAGCGGATTCGTGCCCTCGGTTTTCCTGCGCCCGGTGCCTACGCCGTTTATGCGCGACTGTCCTCTATTAAAGAGGAGGAAGGCGTGCCTGCCGCCGAAGACATGATCAGGCAATTGGTCGAGGGGCAGGAAGCCGTCACCCGCACGGCTCGCGGGATCTTTCCGCTGCTCGACAAAGTCAGTGACGAGCCGACGGCTGATCTGCTGACCCAGCGTATGCAGGTTCACGAAAAAACCGCATGGATGCTCCGCGCCCTGCTGGATCAGTAACACGTTGACGCGCGAATGACGCTCTGTGGGTGCTGTTGGCGCGTCGCCTTGATCCCTCGAAAAGTACCTGTCTGTTGACCGAGTTTTCGCCAGTCTGCGTGGGAAAACTGGCGGCGTAGGACGCACTCCACGATCTGCCCTCAGCTGTTGGCTTATCCTACGCAGACGGTCATAAAGTCATCTGGATATAACTTTGCCCTCGCGGTTTTATAAGCGTGCTTATGAAAACCGCGAGATGGCAAAGGAGTGTCAACGACATGGTTTATGGAGACAGGCGAAACGAGGGGAGGATTGATCCTGTAAAGGACAAAAGGATTGATCCATTTGTCAGTGAATTCGATATGGGGCTGGTTCAGCCTTTGTCCCGGTCGGTGCGGTTGAATGGCTTCGCCACCTGTTTGCGACTTGAGCAGGTTTACTGGGATATTCTGGGCGACATCGCCCGGCTCAATGGCTGCTCGGTCAGCGCGTTGTTGTCCCACGTGGATCGCGAAGTGCATTTGCGCCATGGTGGGGTGAAGAACTTCAGCGGACTGGTGCGGGTGGTCTGTGTTGTACACAGTCTCAAGGAAGGAGGTTGTGGGGTGATGCCTCAGTCTCGGCAGTGAAAGGGTCGCATGTCGATCTGTGCAGTCTTACGGCTGCACAGGCCGCATTTAATGGATATAATCCCGCTCTTTGCCGCAAAACCCCGCGTGTGCGGTAGCAATCTGATCGCCGAGACAACCTCCATGCCGATGTACGATTATCAATGTGCTTCCTGTGGTCATCAGTTGGAAGCCATTCAAAAGATCAGCGATGCACCGCTGGTCGACTGCCCTGCGTGCCAGGCGCCAGAGCTTAAGAAGATGCTGTCCATGCCGGGCTTCCGCCTCAGCGGTACTGGCTGGTACGAGACCGATTTCAAGACCGGTTCCAAGAAGAACCTGGCCGGCGGCGACAAAGCTGACTAAGGTCTGGAGCCTGAGTTGAACGACACGTGTGCTCTTGCATCACCCGACGACTTTTTAAAGGCGGGGGCTGCTGCAGGATCTCCAACTGAATTTCGAATTACGAGAAGTGAAACCACGACCATGATGCGCAGCCATTATTGCGGCCAACTGAACGAAAGCCTGGAAGGCCAGGAAATTACCCTTTGCGGATGGGTCCACCGTCGCCGTGACCACGGTGGGGTGATTTTCCTCGATATCCGTGATCGTGACGGTCTGGCCCAGGTCGTGTTCGATCCGGATCGCGCTGAATCCTTCGCCGCCGCCGATCGCGTGCGCAGCGAGTACGTTGTGAAGATCACCGGCAAGGTTCGCCTGCGTCCGGCGGGTGCGACCAACGCCAACATGGCGTCGGGCATGATCGAAGTCCTTGGTTATGAACTGGAAGTGCTGAACGAATCGGAAACCCCGCCGTTCCCGTTGAACGAGTTCTCCGACGTCGGCGAAGAGACCCGTCTGCGTTATCGCTTCCTGGATCTGCGTCGCCCGGAAATGGCCGAGAAGCTGCGTCTGCGTTCGCGCATGACCACCAGCATCCGTCGCTTCCTGGACGAGAACGGCTTCCTCGACGTCGAGACGCCGATCCTGACCCGTGCTACTCCGGAAGGCGCTCGCGACTACCTGGTCCCGAGCCGTACCCACGCCGGTTCGTTCTTCGCCCTGCCGCAATCGCCACAGCTGTTCAAGCAACTGCTGATGGTGGCCGGCTTCGACCGTTACTACCAGATCGCCAAGTGCTTCCGTGACGAAGACCTGCGTGCCGACCGCCAGCCGGAATTCACCCAGATCGACATCGAGACCAGCTTCCTCGATGAAAAAGAGATCATGGGCCTGACCGAGCAAATGATCCGCAACCTGTTCAAGGAAGTGCTGGGTCTGGAATTCGGTGATTTCCCGCACATGACCTTCGAAGAGGCCATGCGTCGTTACGGTTCCGACAAGCCGGACCTGCGTAACCCGCTGGAACTGGTTGACGTTGCCGATCAGCTCAAGGAAGTCGATTTCAAGGTGTTCAGCGGCCCGGCCAACGACCCGAAATGCCGTATCGCCGCTTTGCGCGTTCCAGGCGGGGCAAGCATGCCGCGCAAGCAGATCGACGATTACACCAAGTTCGTCGGTATCTACGGTGCCAAGGGCCTGGCGTACATCAAGGTCAACGAGCGCGCTGCCGGCGTTGACGGTCTGCAGTCGCCGATCGTGAAAAACATCCCGCTGGAAAACCTCAACGCTATCCTTGATCGCGTGGGTGCAGTTGACGGCGACATCGTGTTCTTCGGCGCCGACAAGGCCAAGATCGTCAGCGAAGCCCTGGGCGCGCTGCGGATCAAACTGGGCCACGACCTGGACCTGCTGACCTGCAAGTGGGCACCGATGTGGGTCGTCGACTTCCCGATGTTCGAAGAGAACGACGACGGCAGCTTCACCGCCTTGCACCATCCGTTCACTGCGCCGAAGTGCACTCCGGAAGAGCTGGAAGCCAACCCGGCAACCGCGCTGTCCCGTGCCTACGACATGGTTCTGAACGGCACCGAGCTGGGCGGCGGTTCGATCCGTATCCACCGCAAAGAGATGCAGCAGACTGTATTCCGTCTGCTGGGTATCAACGAAGCGGAACAGGAAGAGAAATTCGGCTTCCTGCTCGACGCGCTGAAATACGGCGCGCCGCCGCACGGTGGCCTGGCCTTCGGTCTGGACCGTCTGGTGATGCTGATGACCGGCGCCCAGTCGATCCGTGAAGTGATCGCCTTCCCGAAAACCCAGAGCGCGGCGGACGTCATGACTCAGGCACCGGGTCAGGTGGATGCCAAGGCATTGCGCGAACTGCACATTCGTCTGCGCGAA
This sequence comes from Pseudomonas sp. MAG733B, assembly GCF_036884845.1. Taxonomy (NCBI): domain Bacteria; kingdom Pseudomonadati; phylum Pseudomonadota; class Gammaproteobacteria; order Pseudomonadales; family Pseudomonadaceae; genus Pseudomonas; species Pseudomonas sp. MAG733B. The sequence continues at coordinate 5,877,447 of NZ_CP145732.1, read as the reverse complement.
ACGCCAAAGGCCGAGTAAGGCTGGCCAGAAGGGCGCATCCGTGGATGCGCCCTTTCTTTATAGATAGAGCTGTTCAAGATTTTTTTGTTTGCCGGCCGGCGCGGAACAGCGTGGCGGGCAATGTTTCAAAGAGAATTCGGAGCGAGTTATGGCAGGTCATTCCAAGTGGGCGAACATCAAGCACCGCAAAGAACGTCAGGATGCCAAAAAAGGCAAGATTTTCACCAAGTGGATTCGTGAACTGACCGTCGCTGCCCGCCAGGGTGGCGGTGATCCGGGTTCCAACCCGCGCCTGCGCCTGGCGTTGGACAAGGCCCTTGGCGCGAACATGAGTCGCGACATCATCGACCGGGCAGTCGCCCGTGGTGCCGGTGCCGCCGATACCGACGACATGGTCGAGCTGACCTACGAAGGTTACGGCCCGGGCGGCGTAGCGGTGATGGTCGAGTGCATGACCGACAACCGTAACCGCACCGCTGCCGCTGTTCGCCATGCGTTCAGCAAGTGTGGCGGCAACCTCGGTACCGACGGTTCGGTGGCCTATCTGTTCGAGCGCAAGGGGCAGATCTCCTTCGCTGCCGGTGTCGATGAAGACGCGCTGATCGAAGCGGCCATGGAAGCCGATGCCGATGACGTGGTAACCAACGAAGACGGTTCCATCGATGTATTCACCTCGTTCTCCGGGTTCTACGCCGTGCGTAATGCGCTGGAAGCGGCCGGTTTCAAAGGTGACGACGCCGAAATCGTCATGCTGCCGACCACCAGCGCCGAACTGGATCTGGAAGGCGCCGAGAAAGTCCTCAAGCTGATCGATATGCTCGAAGACCTGGATGACGTGCAGAACGTCTACTCCAACGCCGAAATCCCGGAGTCGGTCGCCGCACAGCTCGGTTAAAGAGTAACCATGATCCCATGTGGGAGCGGGCTTGCTCGCGAACGCGGATTTTCAGGCAACATCGTTGCTGAATATGAAACCGCTTTCGCGAGCAAGCCCGCTCCCACATTTGTTATTCAATGTTTTAACCCGCAGGCGTTATGACTTTAATTCTTGGTATCGACCCCGGTTCGCGCATCACCGGTTACGGCGTGGTTCGTGATACCGGCCGTGGCTGCGAATACGTGGCCTCCGGCTGTATCCGCACCGGCGCTGGCGAGTTGTCTGAGCGCCTACAGATTGTCTATCGCGGTGTGCGGGAAATTATCCAGACGTACAAGCCAGTGACCATGGGCATCGAAAAAGTGTTCATGGCCCGTAACGCCGATTCTGCCCTGAAGCTGGGGCAGGCCCGTGGCGCGGCCATCGTGGCGGGTGCGGAAGAAAGCCTGGAAATTGCCGAGTACACCGCGACCCAGGTCAAGCAGGCGGTCGTCGGCACCGGAGCTGCCAATAAAGAGCAGGTACAAATGATGGTCATGCATATGTTGAAGCTGACCAGCAAGCCACAAATCGATGCCTCGGATGCCCTGGCCATCGCCATTTGCCATGCTCACACCCGTTCCAGCCTGTTGCCCCATGGCCTGGGTGCGGCACGCAGTCGTGGCGGGCGCCTGCGTCTCTGATAGCATCAGCAATCATTTTTCTGGAATGAGGGTTTTGCGCCTGTATTGTCGGCACGAACCTCTTGCTCTGTCAGTCGCTGGCCCAGCGCTGGCCAACGCTCAAGGATTTGTAACGTGATTGGACGTTTGCGCGGCACTCTGGCTGAGAAACAGCCACCGCATCTGATTCTGGATGTAAACGGTCTGGGGTATGAGCTTGAAGTGCCCATGACCACGCTGTATCGCTTGCCGTCGGTCGGTGAACCGCTGACGCTGCACACCCATTTGGTCGTACGCGAAGACGCGCAGTTACTCTATGGTTTCGTCGGCAAGCGCGAGCGAGACTTTTTCCGCGAGTTGATCCGTCTCAATGGTGTGGGGCCGAAACTGGCCCTGGCGTTGATGTCGAGCCTGGAAGTCGACGAACTGGTGCGTTGCGTGCAGTCCCAGGACACTTCGGCGCTGACCAAGGTGCCGGGTGTGGGCAAGAAAACCGCCGAGCGCCTGTTGGTGGAACTCAAGGACCGCTTCAAGGCCTGGGAAACCGTGCCGGCCATGTTTGCCCTGGTGCCGAACCAGCCGGACGGGCCGGCGCCGGTCAACACCGCCGAGAACGACGCGGTCAGCGCGCTGATTTCCCTGGGCTACAAGCCGCAGGAAGCCAGCAAGGCGATTTCCGCGATCAAGGAGAAAGGCTTGAGCAGTGAAGACATGATTCGTCGTGCCCTGAAGGGAATGATCTAAGTGATTGAAGCTGATCGTCTGATCGCCGCCACGGGCGCCCCCCGTGACCGCGAGGAAGTCCAGGACCGGGCGATTCGTCCTGTCAGCCTGGCCGAATACATCGGCCAGCCGACCGTTCGCGAGCAAATGGAGTTGTTCATCCAGGCTGCCCGCGGGCGTAACGAGTCCCTGGACCACACATTGATTTTTGGTCCGCCGGGCTTGGGTAAAACTACCCTGGCCAACATCATCGCTCAGGAAATGGGCGTCTCGATCAAAAGCACCTCGGGGCCGGTTCTTGAGCGTCCGGGTGATCTGGCGGCGTTGCTGACCAACCTTGAGCCGCACGACGTGCTGTTCATCGATGAAATCCATCGCCTGTCGCCGATTGTTGAAGAAGTGCTGTACCCGGCGATGGAGGATTTCCAGCTCGACATCATGATCGGCGAAGGCCCGGCCGCGCGTTCGATCAAGCTCGATCTGCCGCCCTTCACCCTGGTCGGCGCGACCACGCGAGCGGGGATGCTGACCAACCCGCTGCGCGACCGTTTCGGCATCGTCCAGCGCCTGGAGTTCTACAGCACGGCCGACCTCGCCACGATTGTCGGTCGTTCGGCGAATATCCTCGGCTTGCCGCTGGACCCTGAAGGCGCCTTCGAAATCGCCCGACGTGCCCGTGGCACACCGCGAATCGCCAACCGTTTGCTGCGCCGGGTACGCGACTTCGCCGAAGTTCGCGCCAAGGGCCATATCACCAAGCCGATTGCCGATCTGGCCCTGAACCTGCTGGATGTCGACGAGCGTGGCTTCGATCATCAGGACCGGCGTCTGCTGCTGACCATGATCGAGAAGTTCGATGGCGGGCCGGTTGGTGTGGACAGTCTCGCAGCAGCGATCAGTGAAGAGCGCCACACCATTGAAGACGTGCTGGAGCCTTACCTGATTCAGCAGGGCTACATCATGCGCACCCCTCGCGGGCGAGTGGTGACGCGGCATGCGTACCTGCACTTCGGCTTAAACATTCCGTCACGATTGGGCGAGATGCCCGTGGTAGACGAGTTTCTCGATGCCGTGGACGATTAATTAACTTTTGCGGGCTGAATTTTCGGGCATTGTGCTGTCCTAGGACCGTACTTTCGCGAGAAAGCCGCAGAACAATGAAAAACAGTTGCCTGGCCGGATTGGCAACCCGAGGAGTAAGCACTAGAGTATGCGCGCGCAAAACGGGCTTGAGCCTTTCGCACATCGTTGTCGCGTTTATTACGAGGACACCGATGCGGGCGGCATCGTGTATTACGTTAATTACCTCAAGTTTATGGAACGGGCTCGAACCGAGCGGCTACGAGAGCTGGGCTTTGCCCAATCGCAGCTGGCAGAGGAGGACCTGTTGTTCGTCGTGCATTCCAGCGAAGCGCGCTACCACGCGCCGGCGCGACTGGACGACGAACTGCTGGTAAGCGCTGAAGTAATCGAATTGAACCGTGTCAGCCTGCGCTTCAAGCAGCAGGTCAGGCGGGCTACGGATGATGCGCTGCTCTGTGAAGGGCAGTTTCTGGTGGCCTGTGTGCGCACTGAAAGTTTAAAACCCCGGGCCATTCCCGAAGCTCTACGAGCGGCCTTTGCCGACGTGAGCGGCGCGGGTACACACTCAAAGCAGGAGATAAAGCGTGGAAGCTAACGTCGTCGACCATTCCTCCATGTGGAGCCTGGTCAGCAATGCCAGTATCGTGGTGCAACTGGTAATGCTGATCCTGGTAGCCGCATCGGTGACCTCATGGATCATGATCTTTCAGCGCAGCAACCTGCTGCGCGCCGGTCGACGTGCCCTGGAGAGCTTCGAGGAGCGCTTCTGGTCGGGTATCGACCTGTCCAAACTTTACCGTCAGGCGGGTAGCAACCCGGACCCTGACTCGGGTGTCGAGCAGATCTTTCGCGCCGGCTTCAAGGAATTCTCCCGTCTGCGCCAGCAACCGGGCGTTGACCCGGAAGCGGTGATGGAAGGTGTGGCCCGTGCCATGCGCGTTGCCATTTCCCGCGAAGAAGAAAAGCTCGAGCAAAGCCTGCCTTTCCTGGCCACCGTCGGTTCCGTGAGCCCGTATATCGGTCTGTTCGGTACCGTCTGGGGCATCATGAACTCCTTCCGCGGTCTGGCGACCGCCCAGCAAGCGACGCTGGCCACTGTGGCACCCGGTATCGCCGAAGCACTGATCGCGACCGCGATCGGTCTGTTCGCGGCCATCCCAGCCGTTATCGCTTACAACCGTTTTGCTGCTCGCAGCGAAACCCTGCTCGGCCGTTACTACACCTTCGCCGATGAATTCCAGGCGATCCTGCACCGCAAAGTGCACACCAGCGAAGAATAAGCAGGTAATTTCCAATGGCTTTAATCGCTCGAGCTCGCAAAAAGCGCAAGCCGGTCGCCGAGATGAACGTGGTGCCTTACATCGACGTGATGTTGGTGCTGCTGGTCATCTTCATGGTGACTGCGCCGATGCTCAATCAGGGCGTGAAAGTTGATCTGCCCAAGGTTTCCAGCGAAGCCTTGCCGCAGGACAACAACACCCAGGTCCTGACCATTTCCATCAAATCCGACAAGACCTACTACTGGAACCTCGGCAGCGAAGTCGACACCGAGAAGCAGCAGGATCGTGCCATGACCCTGCCTCAGATGACCGATGCGGTGACCAAGATCATTCGCGTCGGCAACGAAGGCGGCAAGCGTACCCAGGTGTTCATTCGCGGCGACAAGAGTGTCGACTATGGCTCCGTCATGGGCGCCATGGGCGGGTTGCAGAAAGCCGGCGTCGGTAACGTTGGCTTGATTACCGAGGCGCCCTGATGCAGCAACAGCGAGAGCCGTCCGCCTCGGAAAGCTACTTCTGGCCTAGTGTCTGGGCGATTGGCTTGCACGTGCTGGTGTTCGGCATGCTGTTCGTCAGTTTTGCCTTCACACCGGAGCTGCCGCCGGCCAAGCCGATTGTCCAGGCGACCCTGTACCAGCTGAAATCGAAAAGTCGGGCGACCACCCAGACCAATCAGAAGATTGCGGGTGAAGCGCAGAAATCTGCTGCGCGTCAGACCGAAGTCGAACAGTTGGAACAGAAAAAGGTCGAGCAGGAAGCGGTGAAGGCTGCGGAACAAAAGAAAGAAGAAGCGGCTCAAAAGGCCGAGGAAGCCAAGAAGGCCGACGAGTCGAAGAAAGCGGATGAGGCGAAAAAGGCTGATGAAGCCAAGAAAGCCGATGAAGCGAAGAAGACCGCCGAAGCCAAGAAGGCCGAAGAGAAACAATTGGCTGATATAGCCAAGAAGAAATCCGAAGAAGAAGCCAAGAAAGCCGCTGAAGAAGAGGCCAAGAAAGCGGCCGCTGAAGAAGCGAAGAAGAAAATCGTCGAAGACGCGAAGAAGAAAGCCGCCGAAGACGCCAAGAAGAAAGCTGAAGCTGAAGAGGCGAAGAAGAAAGTCGCCGAAGACGCGAAGAAGAAAGCTGCTGCCGATGCTGCGAAGAAGAAAGCGCAGGATGCGGCACGTAAATCTACCGAAGACAAAAAGGCCCAGGCCTTGGCCGATTTGCTTTCCGACACGCCGCAGCGCCAGCAGGCGTTGGCAGATGAGCAAGGTGACGAAGTCGCCGGCAGTTTCGATGATTTGATTCGCCTTCGTGCGGCGGAAGGCTGGGCTCGTCCTCCTTCAGCACGCAAAGGTATGACAGTGGTGCTGCAAATCGGCATGTTGCCGGACGGTACGGTGACTTCGGCCAGCGTGGCCAAGTCCAGTGGTGACGGTCCGTTTGATGCGTCTGCTGTAGCGGCAGTGAAGAATATTGGACGTTTGACAGAAATGCAGGGAATGAAGCCGAGTGATTTCGCTCCGTATCGTTCATTCAAGATGACATTCACGCCTGAGGATTTAGCCCCGTGAGAAACCTTCTTCGAGGAATGCTAATCGCTATCTGCTGCATGGCAGGAATGGCGATGGCAGATGAGAAAAACATTCTGGTCACCAGTGGCAGTGATCGGGCCACCCCGATCGCGGTGGTGCCGTTTGGCAACCAGGGCGGCAGCGTGCTGCCGGACGACATGGCTGAAATCATCGGTAACGACCTGCGCAACTCGGGTTACTACTCGCCGATTCCAAAGCAGAACATGATCAGCCAGCCTAGCCAGGCCAGCGAAATCATCTTCCGTGACTTCAAGGCACTGGGTGCCCAGTACGTCATGGTCGGCAGCATTGTTCCGGCGGGCGGTCGCCTGCAGGTGCAATACGCACTGTTCAACGTCGCTACCGAGCAGCAAGTGCTGACCGGCAGCGTGTCGGGCGGCGTCGATCAACTGCGCGACATGTCGCACTACATCGCCGACCAGTCGTTCGAAAAACTCACCGGCATCAAGGGTGCGTTCTCGACTCGCCTGCTGTACGTGACGGCCGAGCGTTTTTCCGAGAAGAACACTCGCTACACGCTGCAACGTTCGGACTATGACGGCGCGCGCGCCGTGACCCTGCTGCAATCGCGCGAGCCGATCCTGTCGCCGCGTTTCGCACCGGATGGCAAGCGCATCGCCTACGTCTCGTTCGAGCAGAAGCGTCCGCGCATCTTCATGCAGAACATCGACACCGGTCGCCGTGAGCAGATCACCAACTTCGAAGGCCTGAACGGCGCGCCAGCCTGGTCGCCGGATGGCAATCGCCTGGCGTTCGTGCTGTCCAAAGACGGCAACCCGGACATCTACGTGATGAACCTCGGTTCACGTCAGATCACCCGCGTTACCAACGGTCCCGGCATCAACACCGAACCGTTCTGGGGCAAGGATGGTTCGACCATCTACTTCACTTCCGACCGTGGCGGCAAGCCGCAGATCTACAAAACCAGCGTCGGTGGTGGCGGTGCGGAGCGCGTAACTTTCGTCGGTAACTACAACGCCAACCCTAAACTGTCGGCAGACGAAAAGACCCTGGTAATGATTCACCGCCAGGATGGTTTCACCAATTTCAAAGTGGCGGCTCAGGATTTGCAGCGCGGTAGTGTAAAGATCCTCACTGATAGCACTCTGGACGAGTCGCCTACTGTTGCGCCCAACGGCACCATGGTAATCTACGCCACCCGCCAGCAGGGCCGGGGAGTCTTGATGCTCGTGTCCATCAATGGACGCGTAAGGCTCCCGCTTCCTACCGCACAAGGCGAAGTCAGAGAACCTTCCTGGTCCCCTTACCTGAACTGACGCGGCGCTATACGTTTTACTTAACACACTGGGGTTCATTAGGAGTTTCACGATGGAAATGCTGAAGTTTGGTAAATTTGCTGCGCTGGCTCTGGCCATGGCTGTAGCTGTAGGTTGCTCGTCCAAAGGCGGCGACAATGCCGGTGAAGGCGCTGTAGATCCAAACGCTGGTTACGGCGCAAACACTGGTGCAGTTGACGGCTCCCTGAGCGAAGAAGCTGCACTGCGCGCAATCACCACTTTCTACTTCGAATACGACAGTTCGGACCTGAAGCCAGAAGCCATGCGCGCTCTGGACGTTCACGCCAAAGACCTGAAAGCAAACGGCGCTCGCGTTGTTCTGGAAGGCAACACCGACGAACGTGGTACTCGTGAGTACAACATGGCACTGGGCGAGCGTCGTGCGAAAGCCGTTCAACGCTACCTGGTACTGCAAGGTGTTTCCCCAGCTCAGCTGGAACTGGTTTCTTACGGCGAAGAGCGTCCAGTTGCTACCGGCAACGACGAGCAGTCCTGGGCTCAAAACCGTCGCGTCGAACTGCGTAAGTAATTCGTCATGCGAACGTGCCGTCGTGCTGTAACTGTTCTGGCTCTCAGTCTCGCGCCGCTTGCGGCGTGGGCTGCGGTTCCTGTGGTCGATAACGACTCCGGCTATAACAATAGCGGGAGCAGTTATCCGCCTGCAGGTTACGGTACGAACGGCGCCTATGCCGGGGGAGGGGTTTCGGCCCCTGTCTCGGCACAGGGCGAGCTGTTCAACCAACTGCAATCAATGCAGCAACAGATCGAGCGCCAACAAGGTGCGATTGAAGTTCTGCAAAATGAAGTATCGCGCATGAAGCAAGAGAACCTGGAGCGATACCAGGATCTTGATCGGCGCATAGGAACCGGCGTTGCACCAGCCGCGACTCCTGAGAATTCTTCCGGCGGTGGCGATTTGAACGCCCCCGCTGCAGCAGCCGGCGCAAGTGCAGGAGCGGCAGCCGCTCAAGCACCCGCCGCGGGTAGCGAACCGGCAGATCCGGCGAAGGAAAAGCTCTACTACGATGCTGCCTTCGACCTGATCAAAGCCAAGGATTTCGACAAGGCCAGCCAGGCTTTCGCCGCATTCCTGCGCAAATACCCGAACAGCCAATACGCGGGCAATGCCCAGTACTGGTTGGGCGAAGTGAACCTGGCCAAAGGCGATCTGCAAGGTGCAGGTCAGGCATTTGCCAAGGTTTCGCAGCTGTATCCAAAGCACGCCAAAGTGCCTGATTCGCTGTACAAGCTCGCTGATGTAGAGCGCCGCCTGGGTCACACCGACCGGGTAAAAGGCATTCTGCAGCAGGTAGTGTCCCAGTATCCGGGCACTTCCGCCGCTCAGTTGGCCCAGCGCGATCTGCAGAAAATGTAAGGCTGCTTGACCTGTTTCGAAGAAACCCGCGCTTGTCGCGGGTTTTTTCGTTAGAATTCACGCCCTTTTTATGAAACACGCTTTTTGGGATCTGCGCATTGCCGGGGTTCCTTGAAGTGCCTGACGGAGGCGGACAGCCTGTTTAGCTGTTACGCCCGTGGCGACTATGCAAGACACATTGAGAATTACCGAAGTTTTTTACTCGTTGCAGGGTGAAACGCGGACTGCTGGCCTGCCCACTGTTTTTGTGCGCCTGACCGGTTGCCCTCTGCGTTGCCAATACTGCGACAGCGCCTACGCCTTCACCGGCGGAACAATTCGCACCCTCGACGATATCCTCGAGCAAGTTGCCGGTTTCCGTCCGCGTTATGTCTGTGTCACCGGCGGCGAGCCTCTGGCGCAACCCAACGCCATTCCATTGCTCAAGCGCTTGTGCGATGCCGGTTACGAAGTGTCACTGGAAACCAGTGGCTCTATTGATATCTCGGCGGTAGATTCGCGGGTCAGTCGCGTTGTCGACTTGAAGACTCCAGGGTCGAAGGAAGCGCACCGCAATCGCTACGAAAACATTGAGCTGCTCACGCCCAACGATCAGGTGAAGTTTGTCATCTGCTCGCGGGAAGACTATGACTGGTCGGTCTCCAAGCTGATCCAGTACGGTCTGGAAAAGCGTGCCGGTGAAGTGCTGTTTTCGCCAAGTCACCATGATCTCAATGCACGGGACCTGGCTGACTGGGTGGTGGCGGATAATCTGCCGGTGCGCTTGCAATTGCAGCTGCATAAATATCTTTGGAATGACGAGCCGGGGCGCTGATATGACGGAACAACTGAACACTGCGGAAAAACGTGCGGTCATCCTGCTGTCCGGCGGCCTGGACTCGGCAACCGTGGTGGCCATGGCCCGCGCCGAAGGCTACAGCTGCTACACCATGAGCTTCGACTACGGCCAGCGGTCCCACGCCGAGCTGTACGCCGCCGAACGCGTCGCCCGGGATCTGGGTGTGGTCGAGCACAAAGTCATCGGTCTTAATTTCAACGGCATGGGCGGCTCGGCGCTGACCGACAGCAGCATCGATATTCCGGAAGAGTTGGGCGAAGGTATTCCCGTCACCTATGTGCCTGCGCGCAACACGGTTTTCCTGTCCCTGGCGCTGGGCTGGGCTGAAGTGCTTGGCGCACGAGACATCTTTATTGGCGTCAACGCCGTGGACTACTCCGGCTACCCGGACTGCCGCCCCGAGTTCATCGAGTCTTTCGAGCGCATGGCCAATCTGGCGACCAAGGCGGGTGTAGAGGGCAATGGCTTCCGCATTCAGGCGCCGCTGCAAAACCTCAGCAAAGCGCAGATTGTCCAGGCCGGCACCAAGCTTGGCGTCAATTACGGCCTGACCGTTTCCTGCTATCAAGCCGATGATGAAGGTCGTGCATGCGGTAAATGCGATAGCTGCCGACTGCGGGCGGAAGGCTTTATCGCGGCCGGAATCAGTGACCCAACACCTTATTTTTGATTTATTTCAAAATAGGTGTTGAATAGTCCTTAAAAATCAGTATTATACGCGCCACCACACAGCGGGTCGTTAGCTCAGTTGGTAGAGCAGTTGGCTTTTAACCAATTGGTCGTAGGTTCGAATCCCACACGACCCACCATTTTCAAGCAGTTTTAAAAGTCTGGAAGGCCCACGCGAGTGAGGATTTCCGGATTTTTTTTTGCCCGCGATTTGTGTTTGCCCAGGCCTTGGGTGGCACTTCATGACTCAGGTCAGAATCATCTTTTGCATCCGCCGGATATTCTGTAGCCTTGCCCAGCTTCAACGCTGTCCGTGCCTGATGAATACTCACTTTCCCGGCGGTACCCTGAAGGGTCCGGAGCCGGGTGTATACTCGACTTTCGCGCGAATGCGCCTGCAGGTCTTGCGAACATGACGCAGATTTCCGAACGCCTTCTGGTTCAAGCCCACCTCGATGCCAAGCAGCCCAAGCCGCTGACCGCTGACGAAGAGGCTTACTACCGTGCCGCCATCGCTGCCGAGCTCAAGGCTCAGGACGCGGTGCTGGTCGCTCACTTCTATTGCGACCCTGTCATTCAGGCCCTGGCTGAAGAAACCGGTGGCTGTGTCTCCGACTCGCTGGAGATGGCCCGTTTCGGCAGGGATCACTCGGCCAAGACCGTTGTGGTCGCCGGTGTGAAGTTCATGGGCGAAACTGCAAAGATCCTCACCCCTGAAAAACGAATTCTGATGCCAACCCTGGAAGCGACGTGCTCGCTGGACCTGGGTTGCCCGGTCGATGAGTTTTCCGCGTTCTGCGACCAGCATCCGGAGCGTACGGTGGTGGTCTACGCCAATACGTCGGCGGCAGTCAAAGCCCGGGCGGACTGGGTGGTGACTTCCAGCTGCGCACTGGAAATCGTCGAAAGTCTGATGGACAACGGCGAAACCATCATTTGGGGCCCGGACAAGCATCTGGGCACTTACATCCAGCGCCAGACCGGTGCCGACATGCTGTTGTGGGACGGCGCGTGCATCGTTCACGAAGAGTTCAAGTCCAAGCAGCTCGAAGACATGAAGGCGCTGTATCCCGATGCAGCGATCCTGGTGCACCCGGAGTCGCCGACGTCGGTGATCGAGTTGGCAGACGCCGTCGGTTCCACCAGTCAGTTGATCGCGGCGGCACAGAGCCTGCCGAACAAGACACTCATTGTCGCCACCGACCGCGGCATCTTCTACAAGATGCAGCAGCTGTGCCCGGACAAGGTCTTTATCGAAGCGCCAACGGCCGGTAACGGCGCAGCCTGCCGCAGTTGCGCGCACTGCCCGTGGATGGCGATGAATACGCTTGAGCGCACGCTGAAGAGCTTGAAGGAAGGGACGAATGAGATCTTCGTCGACCCGGCGCTGGTTCCTCAGGCAATTCGCCCGTTGAAACGCATGCTTGATTTCACTCAGGCGGCGCGGATGAAGTTGGCGGGTAACGCCTGAGATCTGTCAGGCAGGTCGCAAAAAACTGTGGGAGCGGGCTTGCTCGCGAAGAGGGCGTATCAGTCGACATTGATGTTGTCTGACACACCCTCTTCGCGAGCAAGCCCGCTCCCACATTGGTTTGTGCTTACCGGAAACTATTTGGTTTTCTTCGGAATGCGCACAAGCTGAGTATTGGAATACATGTCATGCCAGCTACGTTGCTGCTTGTCGAACAGCGACCAGATGAACCCGAGCCCAACGCACAGCCATGAAGCAATCGACACCACAAAGCGCAGCAGCGCTTGCCACAGGCTGATGGAGGAACCGTCGGCATTCTGCACGCGGATGCACCAGACCTGCATGCCCAGGGTCTGACCGGAGTAGGTCCAGAATTTGGCGAAGAAACCGAACAGCACGAACAGCAGCACTGTCGAGAGCAGCGGGTCGCCATCGAGCGCGCCTGCCTCAGTGAGCCTGCGCATTTTTTCTTCACCGATGATCCACATCTGGATCATCTTGTAGATACCGCTGGTGACGATCAGCAGCGCGGTGCACAGCAGGAAGTCGTAGAACATCGCTGCCAGGCGACGACCCAGGCCAGCGGCAGGAAATTCGCCCTGGGGGTTAAGCAGGTGTTTCGACATGGCTGGCTCTCGGCGGAAAAAGAAAGCCATTTTACGGATTTACGCGCACAAAAAAGCCCCTGATGTCAGCATCAGGGGCTTTTTCGTTACAGAAGATTAGCCTTCTGCTTGTACTTCGTCAGCCTGCATGCCTTTCTGGCCTTGCACGGCGATGAAGGTCACTTTCTGGCCTTCTTTCAGGCTCTTGAAGCCGTTGCCCTGGATGGCGCGGAAGTGCACGAACAGATCCGGACCGCTTTCAGGAGTGATAAAACCAAAACCTTTCTCGTCGTTAAACCACTTGACGGTACCGCTCTGACGTTGGGACATTTCTTATTTCCTTTGACGCAAAAATTAATGACAGTCTCCTTCTCATGAAAGAGTACTGGGGCTGGTTGCAGGAGAGTAAGAAGACGTCGAACGGGATGTAGCTAACTTGTAGGCTACTGCCCAGGTCACGATTCCAAGCGACCCATGCAAACACAGTGAACAAACTCTACGCCAACTATGGGAGAAAAAACAAGCCCTATGAAAGGCCCGTATTTGCTCGGGTTGGTGGCGTGCTGTGCCAACTAGCATCGGCTTATGCGATAGAGGGGTTCAATTGTTTTCGATCGTTATAAGCAAAGTTCATAATCGAAGCTTACAGCCAAACGATGCACTATTTTATGGCGGTTGCGTTACACATTAGTGCACTGTTAACGCAACCGCGTTACTTATAGGAACAATCGATCAACCGCGATAGTAGCGTTGCGGAACAAATGGCATTTTGCTTACAAGCAAAGGAACCTTTTTCCCACGAACAATCGCCCACACCGGTGTATCGATAGCGATATAAGCGCTGTCGAGGTAACCCATCGCCAAAGGTGCGCCCAAGGTCGGCCCGAAACCACCGCTGCAGACGCTACCGATGATCTCTCCCGCTTCGTTGACAATCTCTGCGCCTTCACGCACCGGGGTACGTTCTTGTGGCAGCAGGCCGACGCGTTTGCGGCTGACGCCACCCTGTTGCTGAGCGAATACCGTTTCAGCACCCGGGAAGCCACCGGCACGCGCGCCATCGGCACGGCGTGGCTTGGAGATGGCCCACAGCAAGCTGGCTTCGATCGGCGTGGTGTCGGTGTTCATGTCATGGCCGTACAGGCACAGGCCGGCTTCCAGACGCAGGGAATCGCGTGCACCGAGGCCGATGGCTTCAACTTCTGTTTCGGCCAGCAGGGCGCGAGCCAGGGCTTCGGCGCTGTCGGCCGGCACGGAGATTTCGAAACCGTCTTCGCCGGTGTAGCCCGAACGGCTGACAAAGCAGTCCACGCCCAGCAGTTTTACGCGGGCGAACTGCATGAACGTCATTTTCGCCACTTCTGGCGCCAGGCGTGCCAGAACTGTTACCGCCGCTGGGCCTTGCAAAGCGAGCAGGGCGCGTTCTTCGAACAGTGGCTCGATGCTGCACTGCTCGCCGATGTGCTTGCGCAGGTGCGCCAGGTCCTGATCCTTGCAGGCAGCGTTGACCACCAGGAACAGTTCGTCGTTACCCAGGTTGGCAACCATCAGGTCGTCTAGGATGCCACCCGTCTCGTTGGTGAACATCGCATAGCGCTGCATGCCCACCGGCAGGTCGATGATGTCCACCGGCACCAGGGTTTCCAAAGCCTTGGCGGCATTGGCGCCGGTCAGGCGGATCTGGCCCATGTGCGAGACATCGAACAGGCCGGCCTGATCACGGGTGTGCTGGTGTTCTTTCATCACGCCCAGCGGATATTGCACAGGCATGTCGTAGCCGGCGAACGGCACCATGCGTGCGCCGAGTTCGATGTGCAGTGCGTGCAACGGGGTTTTCAACAGTTGTTCGGTGGACATATTCAGCTCCTGAAAAAGGGTGCAGATGAGCGCGCATCAGCACTCGATAATGTTGACCGCCAAACCGCCACGGGCGGTTTCCTTGTATTTGCTTTTCATGTCGGCGCCGGTCTGGCGCATGGTGCGGATGACCTTGTCGAGGGAGACGAAGTGCTGCCCGTCACCGCGCATGGCCATGCGCACGGCATTGATGGCCTTGACCGATCCCATGGCGTTGCGCTCGATGCATGGCACTTGCACCAGCCCGCCAATCGGGTCGCAGGTCAGGCCGAGGTTGTGTTCCATGCCGATCTCCGCGGCGTTTTCCACTTGCTGCACGGTGCCGCCAAGTACTTCGCACAAGGCGCCGGCCGCCATGGAGCAGGCCACGCCGACTTCGCCCTGACAGCCGACTTCAGCGCCAGAGATCGAAGCGTTTTCCTTGTACAGAATGCCGATGGCCGCAGCGGTCAGCAGAAAACGCACGACGCCGTCGTCATTCGAGGCCGGGATAAATCGCATGTAGTAATGCAGCACGGCGGGAATGATTCCGGCCGCGCCGTTGGTAGGCGCGGTGACCACGCGTCCACCGTTGGCATTTTCTTCGTTGACCGCCAAGGCGTACAGGTTGACCCAATCCAGCACTGACAGCGGATCACGCAGGGACGATTCCGGGTTCTTGCACAATTGCCGATGCAGCGCGGCGGCACGGCGTTTGACTTTCAAACCGCCGGGCAGGATGCCTTCGTTGCGGCAGCCGGCGGCAACGCAATCCTGCATCACTTGCCAGATTTTCAGCAGGCCGGCGCGGGTTTCCGCTTCCGGGCGCCAGGCGCTTTCGTTGGTCAGCATCACCTGGCTGATGGACAGGCCATATTTGGCGCAATGAGCGAGAAGATCCTTGGCGCTTTTGAACGGGAAGGTCAGGGGGGTGGCGTCTTCGACGATGCGGTCGGCGCCGGCGGCGTCTTCGTCGACGACAAAACCACCGCCGACCGAATAGTACTCGCGGCTGCGGATTTGCAGGCCTGCGGCATCGAAGGCACGAAAAATCATGCCGTTGGGGTGATAGGCCAACGGCTTGCGAATCATCGCCAGGTGTTCTTTCTCGTTGAACGCAATGCTGTGTTCGCCGAGCAGGTTCAAGCGACCGCTGCCGCGAATGTCTTGCAGGCGGGCGGCGACGGTTTCGGTGTCTACGGTGTCCGGATGCTCGCCTTCCAGGCCGAGTAGCACGGCTTTGTCGCTGCCGTGGCCCTTGCCGGTGGCGCCGAGCGAGCCGTACAGCTCGACTTTGATGCTGGTGGTTGCCGTCAGCAGCCCTTCACGGCGCAGGCCTTCGACGAAACGCGCAGCGGCACGCATCGGACCGACGGTGTGGGAGCTGGAGGGGCCGATGCCAATCTTGAACAGGTCGAACACGCTTAACGACATGAGTTGTTCTCCGGTTTCTTGTTATAGGTGCAACGTGAACCCGTAGGAGCAAAGCTTGCTCGCGATGAACGATGACGGGGTTCATCAGATAAACCGTGTAACGGCTATCGCGAGCAAGCTTTGCTCCTACAGGGGAGTGCGGTGTTCTGGAAAGTGGGGCGGATAAATCCGCCCCCTTATTCGTTAAGCGTAGCTTTCGATCGACGGGCAGGCGCAAACCAGGTTGCGATCACCGAAGACGTTGTCGACGCGACCGACCGGCGGCCAGTACTTGCCTTCGATCAGCGACGCAACCGGGTAAACGGCTTGCTCGCGGCTGTACGGGTGCGACCACTCACCGACCAGCTCCGCCGCGGTGTGCGGGGCGTTTTTCAGTGGGTTGTCGTCCTTGTCCAGCGTGCCGTTTTCCACTGCGCGGATTTCTTCGCGGATGCGGATCATGGCGTCGCAGAAGCGGTCCAGTTCTTCCTTGGATTCGCTTTCGGTCGGCTCGATCATCAACGTGCCGGCCACCGGGAACGACATGGTCGGGGCGTGGAAACCGAAGTCGATCAGACGCTTGGCCACGTCATCGACGCTGATGCCGCTGCTGTCTTTCAGTGGACGCAGGTCGAGGATGCACTCGTGCGCTACCAGGCCGTTGCTACCGGTGTAGAGCACTGGGTAGTGCTCTTCGAGGCGACGGGAAATGTAGTTGGCATTGAGGATTGCCAGCTGCGAGGCGCGCTTCAAGCCTGCGCCACCCATCATGCGAATGTACATCCAGGTGATCGGCAGAATGCTTGCGCTGCCGAACGGTGCCGCGCAGACCGCGCCTTCCTTGCGTTCCATCTGGGCGTGGCCCGGCAGGAACGGGGTCAGGTGCGATTTCACGCCAATCGGGCCGACGCCCGGGCCGCCACCGCCGTGTGGAATGCAGAAGGTTTTGTGCAGGTTCAGGTGCGATACGTCGCCGCCGAACTTGCCCGGTGCGCAGAGGCCGACCATCGCGTTCATGTTGGCGCCGTCGATGTAAACCTGGCCGCCGTTATCATGAATGATGCCGCAGATTTCGCGGATGCCTTCTTCGAACACGCCGTGGGTCGACGGGTAGGTAATCATCAGCGCAGCGAGGTGTTCGCGGTGCTCGATGGCTTTGGCACGCAGGTCTTCGATATCAACGTTGCCACGGGCGTCACACGCGGTGACGACAACGCGCATGCCGGCCATGTTGGCGGTGGCCGGGTTGGTGCCGTGGGCCGACGACGGGATCAGGCAGATGTCGCGACGGTCTTCGCCACGGCTCTGGTGGTAGGCGCGGATTGCCAGCAGACCGGCGTATTCACCTTGCGAACCGGCGTTCGGTTGCAGCGAGATCGAGTCGTAACCGGTGGCGGCGCAGAGCATCGCTTCCAGTTCGTCGGTCAGTTGCTGGTAGCCGGCACTTTGCTCGGCCGGAGCGAACGGGTGCAGGGCACCGAATTCAGCCCAGGTGACCGGGATCATTTCGCTGGCGGCGTTGAGTTTCATGGTGCACGAACCCAGCGGGATCATGGTGCGGTCCAGCGCCAGGTCCTTGTCCGCCAGTTTGCGCAGGTAGCGCATCAGCTCGGTTTCCGAGTGATAGCGGTTGAACACCGGGTGGCTGAGGATTGGCGACTGACGTACCAGTGCGGCAGGAATGGTGCTTTCAACACTGCTAGCCAGCGCAGCGAAGTCCGGCAGGGTCTTGCCGTTGGCCAGCAAGGCCCACAGGGTTTCAACGTCGGCCTGGGTGCTGGTTTCGTCGAGGGACAGGCCCAGACGTTCAGCGTCGACGACGCGCAGGTTGATCTGCTGGGCGCGTGCCTGATCGTGCAGTTTGGCGGCGTCGGCACCGGTGGCCACGGTCAGGGTGTCGAAGAAGTTTTCCTGCTCGACGTTCAGGCCCAGAGCGGTCAAGCCTTTGGCGAGAATCGCGGTCAGGTGATGCACGCGGTTGGCAATCTGCGTCAGGCCTTTCGGGCCGTGGTACACGGCGTACATGCTGGCGATGTTGGCCAGCAATACTTGCGCGGTGCAAATGTTGGAAGTGGCCTTCTCGCGGCGGATGTGTTGCTCGCGGGTCTGCATGGCCAGGCGCAGGGCCGGCTTGCCGAAACGGTCCACGGAAACGCCGACCAGACGACCCGGCATGTCACGCTTGAACGCATCCTTGGTGGAGAAGTAGGCGGCGTGCGGGCCACCGAAGCCCAGCGGCACGCCGAAGCGTTGTGCACTGCCGATGGCCACGTCGGCGCCGAATTCGCCCGGCGGGGTCAGCACGGTCAGGGCCAGCAGGTCAGCGGCCACGGCTACCAGAGCGTTGGCAGCGTGAAAGCGTTCGGTCAGCTCGCGGTAGTCGAACACGTCACCGTTGCTCGCCGGGTATTGCAGCAGGGCGCCGAAGAACGGCGTCACGTCGCTCAGTTCGCGCTCGTCGCCAACCACCACGTCGATGCCCAGCGGCTCGGCACGGGTGCGCAGTACGTCGAGGGTTTGCGGGTGGCAGTGCACGGAAGCGAAGAACTGGTGGCTGCCTTTGTTCTTGCTCAGGCGTTTGCAGAAAGTCATGGCTTCGGCAGCGGCGGTGGCTTCGTCGAGCAGCGAGGCGTTGGCGATCGGCAGGCCGGTGAGGTCGCTGATCAGGGTCTGGAAGTTCAGCAGCGCTTCGAGACGGCCCTGGGAAATTTCCGGCTGGTATGGGGTGTAGGCGGTGTACCAGGCCGGGTTTTCCAGCAGGTTGCGCAGGATCGGCGACGGCGTGTGGGTGCCGTAGTAGCCCTGGCCGATGAAGGTCTTGAACAGCTGGTTTTTGCCGGCGATGGACTTGATCAACGCCAGGGCGTCGGCTTCGCTCAGACCGTCTTCCAGGCCCAGTACGCTGGTGCCCTTGATGCTGTCCGGAATCACGCTGGCGCTCAGGGCTTCCAGCGAGTCGAAGCCGAGGCTGTTGAGCATGGCTTGCTCGTCACCGGCGCGCGGGCCGATGTGACGGGCGATGAATTCGTTGGCGGTGGTCAGATTCACTTGGGTCATGTCAGCGCTCCTCAGGCTTCGGCTTGGGCTTTGATCAGGCGGTCGTAGGCGTCCTGATCCAGCAGTTGGCCGACAGCCGCAGCGTCGGCAGGCTGGAAGCGGAAGAACCAGCCTTCGCCCAGCGGATCTTCGTTGACCAGTTCAGGGCTGCTGTCCAGCGCCGGGTTCACTTCCAGCACTTCGCCGTCGAGCGGCATGTACACGCCGCTGGCGGCTTTTACCGATTCCACGGTGGCGGCTTCGGCGCCTTTGTCGTAGGACTGCAGCTCAGGCAGTTGTACGAAAACCACGTCGCCCAAGGCGTTCTGTGCGAAAGCGGTGATGCCGACTGTAACGCTGCCGTCAGCTTCGGTGCGCAGCCATTCGTGATCTTCAGTAAAACGCAACTCGCTCATGGAAACTCCTAAGGGGGCCAGACTCGTCTGGTGGACGCGATTGAATGCTTGGGCAATGCCCTGGTTATGACGGACTACATAGCAAGATCGCGGCCAATGTTGTTTTTGCTATTGGAATCAATGATTTGGAGGGTTGTGGAGGTCGAAAAAATTCGATAGCTGTAGCGAAATCGATACGGCAGGTGGCATGGATAAAAGCCGAGGTGGATCAAAGCCTTGCGCAGCCGTGATCGAAGAGGGGTGTAGCGATATCGTTCCGCTGTAGCGCTTTCAGTACAGGTGGAGGTCGTTTTTGGAGTGGGATTTGCGGGTCGGACTCAAAACCTGTGGGAGCCAGCCTGCTGGCGATTGCGGTGTGACAGGCAATAACGATGTTGGCTGATATGGCTCCATCGCCAGCAGGCTGGCTCCCACAGGTTGTTTTGTGTCAGGCCTTGCCGGGGATGCCGTACTTGCGCAACCGATGGGCAATCGCCGTATGCGAGGTTTGCAGGCGGCTGGCCAGTTGGCGGGTCGAGGGGTAGCTGACGTAGAGTTTTTCCAGCAGGGTTTTCTCGAACTCGTCCATGGCCTGTTCCAGGCTGTCGACGTCGTGATCGCTCTGGCGTGCGACCGAGGTGCCGGCGATGTCGAGGTCGCCGATGTCCACCAGGCTGCTTTCGCAGATAGCGGCGGCGCGGAAGATCACGTTTTGCAGTTGCCGCACATTGCCCGGCCAGCGGTTGCCCAGCAGTGCCGGGTAAGTGCCCGGTGCCAGGCGACAGACCGGGCGCTGGATTTGTGCGCAAGCTTGCTGCATGAAGTAGCGGGCTAGCAGCAGGATGTCCTGGCCGCGTTCGCGCAGCGGCGGCACTTCGACATTGAGCACGTTGAGGCGATAGAACAGGTCTTCACGGAACTGACCTTCACTGACCATTTTTTCCAGGTCGCGGTGAGTCGCACTGAGAATCCGCACGTTGACCTTCACCTCGCGATCACCACCCACGCGACGGAAGCTGCCGTCGTTGAGAAAGCGCAGCAACTTGGCCTGCAAGTACGGCGACATCTCGCCGATTTCGTCGAGAAACACCGTGCCCTGGTTGGCCAATTCCATCAGCCCCGGTTTGCCACCGCGTTGTGCGCCGGTGAAGGCGCCAGGGGCGTAGCCGAACAGTTCGCTTTCGGCGAGGTTCTCCGGCAATGCCGCACAGTTCAGTGCCAGAAACGGTGAACTGTGTCGCGCGCTGATGGCGTGGCAGGCCCGGGCCACCAGTTCCTTGCCGGTGCCGGTTTCGCCCTGGATCAACAACGGCGCATCGAGGGCCGCCACCCGTTGCGCGCGAACCTTGAGCGTGCGGATCACCGGCGACTCGCCGAGCAGCGCATCGAAACCTTCGGCGTGATCGTGATGCAGTGCCGACAGGCGTTCACCGATACGGTTTGGTTGATAGAGCGTGAGCAGGGCGCCGGCGTCGGTGATCGGCGTGGCGTCCAGCAACAAGGTCTGGCCGTTGACCGTGATTTCCCGCAGCGGCAAGCGAAAGCCGTGTTCGAGCAAGGCATCGAGCAACGCCGGGTCGGCAAACAGCTCGGCGATGCTTTCGCCGGCCGGTTCGCGACCGTACAGGGCGATCAATGCCGGGTTGGCCAGCAGCACCTTGCCATCGCTGTCCAGCGCCAGCACCGGGTCGGTCATCGCCGCGAGCAACGCGTCGAGCTGCAAGTGCCGGCGCTGGCCGGGAAGAATGTCGACGACCGTCACCGCTTGCACGCCGCGCACGCTGAACAGCGCATCACGCAGCTCCTCGAGGACTTCCGGGCTCAGGGTCGGGGCGTCGATGTAGACGTTGGGCGGGACCATTTCCACCGCATCCAGATTGAGATTGCGCCCACCGAGCAGGGCCAGGACTTCCTGGGTGATGCCGACGCGGTCGATGAAGCTGACGTGGATACGCATGGGGCGCTTTCGGGTTCTGGATTGCGGAGGGTGGCAAGTATGCCTTGGGGCGGGCGAATGGTGAAATGTTGCACGGACTTCAATGGCGCGATGATCCCCCTTGTGGGAGCGGGCTTGCTCGCGAAAGCGGTCTGACATTCGACATTGATTGCGACTGGCATACCGCTTTCGCGAGCAAGCCCGCTCCCACAAGGTATGAGGGTTACTCGAAGTGTTCAGGGTTTACCGGGTCGCCTGATTTCATATTCAACTGCTCCCGGATGTCTTCAAACATCAAGTCGTAATGCTTGTGGACCGAGCCGATCTGGCTGTGTGTCTTCGGAATCCCGTACTTCTCGGCGATTTTCGTCACGTTGCTGGCGAAGTTGTAGGCCTCCTCCTTGGGCAGGAAGAAGGGCTCGGACATATCCTTGCCCTGAATGCTGCCATGCAGGGTGAACTGGATGCCTTTTTCACCTTTGTCATCCTTGCTGACTTCATAGTCGAGGTGCAGGTTGTAGCTGACATCATCCGGGGTCAGCGCATGACGTTCGATGTGCAAGTGACCTGGCTCAAACTGTGCCATAGACGTCTCTCCTTACGAGTAAGTAATGCCCGGAGTCGCTGTGCTGATGCGGGTGCCAGCGTTGCCCTGGACGATCGCTTCGATGTCCGCGAGCGAGCCGATGACCGCGACTTTTCCAGTATGGCGCGCAAACTCGCAGGCTGCCTGCACCTTCGGTCCCATGGAGCCGGCGGCGAAGCCGAGTTTTTCCATTTCGTCGGGGTGCGCCTGGGTGATGGATTTCTGCGTGGGTTTGCCGAAGTCGATGAACGCGGCGTTGACGTCGGTGGCGATCACCAGCAGGTCAGCTTCAAGTTGTTCGGCCAGCAGCGCCGAACACAGATCCTTGTCGATGACCGCCTCGACACCTTCCAGTTTGCCGGGGGCGGTGTACATGGTCGGAATGCCGCCACCGCCCGCGCAGATGACGATGCTGCTTTTTTCCAGCAGCCATTTGATCGGGCGGATTTCGAAGATGCGTTTCGGTTTGGGGCTGGCGACCACGCGACGGTATTTGTCGCCGTCCGGGGCGATGGCCCAGCCTTTTTCGGCAGCGAGTTTTTCCGCCTCGGCCTTGGTGTACACCGGGCCGATGGGTTTGGTGGGGTTCTGGAACGCCGGGTCATTGGCATCGACTTCGACCTGGGTCAGCAGGGTCGCGAAGGGCACTTCGAAGTCCAGCAGGTTGCCAAGTTCCTGTTCGATGATGTAGCCGATCATGCCTTCGGTTTCGGCGCCGAGCACGTCCAGCGGATAGGGCGAAACCGAGGTGTACGCCGCCGCTTGCAGCGACAGCAGACCGACTTGCGGGCCATTGCCGTGGGCGATGACCAGTTGGTTGCCGGGATGGATCTTGGCGATCTGTTCGGTGGCGATCCGGATGTTGGCGCGCTGGTTGTCAGCGGTCATCGGTTCACCCCGGCGAAGCAGGGCGTTACCGCCCAGAGCTACGACGATACGCATGGTGCAAGTCCTTCTAAGCAGAGAAAAGGCAAACGACTTGATCGCACTGTCGGAACTGGCCCCTTGTGGGAGCTAGCCTGCTAGCGATTGCGATCGATCAATCCATGATGATGGTGACTGACACATTGCAATCGCTGGCAGGCCAGCTCCCACATTGACCCTGTTCCGTCAGTGGGAGCTGAGTGGTCCGTTACAAGTCAGCCAACGTCGACACCAGAATCGCCTTGATCGTGTGCATGCGGTTTTCCGCTTGCTCGAAGGCGATGCAGGCGGGCGACTCGAAGACGTCATCGGTCACTTCGATGCCGTTCTTCAGGTGCGGGTACTGCTCGGCAATCTGCTTGCCGACCTTGGTGTCGCTGTTGTGGAAGGCCGGCAGGCAGTGCATGAACTTGGTGCGCGGGTTGCCGGTGGCTTTCATCAGTTCGGCGTTGACCTGATACGGCAGCAGTTGCTGGATGCGCTCGGCCCAGGCTTCCACCGGTTCGCCCATCGAAACCCAAACGTCGGTGTGGATGAAGTCCACGCCTTTGACGGCGGCTTTCGGGTCTTCGGTGAGGGTGATCCGGGCACCGCTGTCCTCAGCATATTGTTTGCAGCGGCCCACCAGATCGTCCGCCGGCCACAGCGCTTTCGGCGCGCAGATGCGCACGTCCATGCCGAGCTTGGCGCCGATCAGCAGCAGCGAATTGCCCATGTTGTTACGGGCATCACCGAGGTAGGCGTAGCTGATTTCGTGGATCGGTTTGTCGGCGTGTTCACGCATGGTCAGCACGTCGGCGATCATTTGCGTCGGGTGGTATTCATCGGTCAAACCGTTGAACACCGGGACGCCGGCAAACTTGGCCAGCTCTTCGACGATTTCCTGTTTGAAACCCCGGTACTCGATCGCGTCGTACATGCGCCCCAGTACGCGGGCGGTGTCCTTCATGCTTTCCTTGTGGCCGATCTGTGAGGAGTTCGGGTCGATGTAGGTGACGTTGGCACCTTGGTCATAGGCCGCGACTTCGAACGCACAGCGCGTGCGGGTCGAGGTCTTTTCGAAGATCAGCGCGATGTTGTTGCCTTTGAGGTGTTGCTGTTCGGTGCCGGTGTATTTGGCGCGCTTGAGGTCGCGCGACAGGTCGAGCAGGTAGCGCAATTCGCGAGGGGTGTGGTGTTCCAGGCTCAGCAGATTGCGGTTATGGATATTGAACGCCATTTTGGATCTCCTAAGGTGTCGGTTATCCCCTTGGCCCGCACTCGGTAAGTGCGGGCCGAGGCTAATAGGTTAGTAGTCGATCGGATCGCGGATGATCGGGCAGGTCATGCAGTGGCCGCCGCCGCGCCCGCGTCCGAGTTCGCCGGCGCTGATGGTGATGACTTCCACCCCGGCCTTTCGCAGCAAAGTATTGGTGTAGGTATTGCGGTCGTAGCCGATGACCACCCCCGGTTCCACGGCGACCACGTTATTGCCGTCGTCCCATTGCTCGCGCTCGGCGGCGAAGCTGTTGCCGCCGGTTTCGACGACGCGCAGGGCCTTGAGGTTGAGGGCCTGGGCCACGGTGTCGAGGAAGTTGGTTTCTTCACGGCGGATGTCGATGCCGCCCGGTTTGCTTTCGTCGGGGCGCAGGGTGAAGGCGACGATCTGGTTCACCACTTCCGGGAAGATCGTCACCACGTCGCGGTCGCAGAAGCTGAACACCGTGTCCAGGTGCATCGCTGCGCGGGATTTCGGCAGGCCGGCAACGATGACTTTTTCCACGGCCTTGTTCTTGAACAGGTTGACCGCCAATTGGCCGATGGCCTGACGGGACGAGCGTTCGCCCATGCCGATCAACACCACGCCGTTGCCGATCGGCATCACGTCGCCACCTTCGAGGGTGGAGTTGCCGTGGTCCTTGTCCGGGTCGCCGTACCAGATCTGGAAGTCGGCGTTGGTGAACTCGGGGTGGAATTTGTAAATGGCGGTGGCGAGCAAGGTTTCCTGACGGCGTGCCGGCCAGTACATCGGGTTAAGCGTTACGCCACCGTAGATCCAGCAGGTGGTGTCGCGGGTGAATTGAGTGTTGGGCAGCGGCGGCAGGATGAAGCTGGTTTTGCCGAGAAAGTCGCGGAACATCTCGATGGACTTGCCGCCAAAACTGCTCGGCAGATCATCGCCGGAAACGCCGCCGATCAGGTACTCGGCGATGTGCCGTGGTTCCAGGCTGCGCAACCACGAACTTGTTTCGTTGATCAAGCCGAGGCCGACCGAGTCAGCAGTGATTTTGCGCTCCAGAATCCAGTCGAGCGCTTCGGGGATGGCGACGATGTCGGTCAGCAGGTTGTGCATTTCCAGCACGTCGACGTTGCGTTCACGCATTTTGGTGACGAAGTCGAAATGGTCGCGCTTGGCCTGGGCCACCCACAGCACATCGTCGAAAAGCAGTTCGTCGCAGTTGTTCGGGGTCAGCCTCTGATGGGCCAGGCCGGGGGAGCAAACCATGACTTTGCGCAGTTTTCCGGCTTCGGAGTGGACGCCGTACTTAACTTTTTCCGTGGTCATTTCAGTGATCCTCCAGATGACAAAACAATCGAATTACAGGGTCAGGAAGCCGTCATAGAGACCGTAGGCCGCCACCAGCGCGCCCACGACCACCGCAGCGAAAATCAGCTTCTCGACGTTGGTGAAGACCGGTTTGTTGATTTCCATCTTGGCCTTGGCGAACAGGATCGCGCCGGGGGCGTAAAGCAGGGCTGAGAGCAGCAGATACTTGGTACCGCCGGCATACAGCAGCCAGATCGCGTAGATCAGGGCGATGGCGCCGATGATCAGATCCTTCTGCCGCTCGCCCGGCGCGCCTTCGTAGCTTTCGCCGCGCACTGCCAGCAGAAAGGCGTAGGCCGCCGACCACAGGTATGGCACCAGGATCATCGAGGTGGCGAGATAGATCAGCGACAGATAGGTGCTGGCCGAAAACAGCGTGATGACCAGGAAAATCTGCACCATCGCGTTGGTCAGCCAGAGCGCATTGACCGGCACCTGATTGGCGTTTTCCTTGCGCAGGAAGGCCGGCATGGTGTGGTCCTTGGCGGCGGCGAACATGATCTCCGCGCACAGCAGCACCCACGACAACAGCGCGCCGAGCAGCGAGATGACCAGGCCGACACTGATCAGCACCGCCCCCCACTGACCCACCACATGCTCCAGCACGGCGGCCATCGACGGGTTTTGCAGCTTGGCCAGTTCAGGTTGGGTCAGGATGCCCAGCGACAGCACGTTCACCAGCACCAGGATGAGCAGCACGGTGACAAAACCGATCACCGTGGCTTTACCCACATCACTGCGTTTTTCCGCACGGGCCGAGAAAATGCTCGCGCCTTCGATGCCGATGAACACCCACACGGTGACCAGCATCATGTTTCGCACCTGGTTCATCACGCTGCCCAGGTCAGGGTTCTTCAGGCCCCAGATGTCGGCGGTGAAGATGTCCAGTTTGAAGGCGAACACCGCAATCAAGATGAACAGCACCAGCGGCACAATCTTGGCCACGGTGGTCACCAGGTTGATGAACGCGGCTTCCTTGATCCCGCGCAATACCAGCAGGTGAACGGCCCAAAGCAGCACGGACGCACCGATCACCGCCGCCACCGTGTTGCCTTCCCCGAAAACCGGAAAGAAGTAACCCAGGGTGCTGAACAGCAATACGAAATAGCCGACGTTGCCCAGCCACGCGCTGATCCAGTAACCCCAAGCGGAAGAAAAACCCATGTAATCGCCGAAACCGGCCTTGGCGTAGGCGTAAACCCCGCCATCGAGGTCGGGCTTGCGGTTGGCGAGGGTCTGGAAGACAAAAGCGAGGGTGAGCATGCCGACGGCGGTGATGGCCCAGCCAATCAGAATGGCGCCGACGTCAGCACTGGCGGCCATGTTCTGCGGCAAAGAAAAAATCCCTCCACCGATCATTGAACCGACTACCAGGGCAACCAGTGCACCCAGTCGAAGTTTTCCGGGAGCTTCAGACATTGCATGACTCCATTGCAGGTGAAGAGGGTTCACAGCGTAGTTCTGTTTACAACTCAATCAGGTGACTTGGATCAGTGCATGCACACATTCAAAAAAACGGTTTCCGGGCTGTTTGCAGGCACCAGTCGACTTCCTGAAAGGCCCGTCCTAGAGGCTTTCTGTTTTGATCTTGGAACACATCGTATTGCTTGGACTTATGACGCTAGTTCGTTTTCTTTGAGACGCAAATTTTCAGGGTGAATTTTCAGTAAGCAATTGTTGTATGAATCTTCATCTATAAAGCGATTGAGTATATGGAGGGTGGAAATTATCGAGCGTTAATAAAAAGACATAAATTGGCGTTATCTAATAAACGTAATTACGCTTTACCCATTTAGTTAATCGGTAATTAGTCCCGATATTTGCCAAGCCATTGGAGGCGCAACAATGTCGCAAGCCCCGCACAAGCTTCGCCTGAGCGCGCTGATCGCTCTGGTCGTGGGTTCGATGATTGGCGGCGGGATCTTTTCCCTGCCGCAGAACATGGCGGCCAAGGCCGATGCCGGTGCGATTCTGATCGGCTGGGCGATCACGGCCGTGGGGATGCTGACCCTGGCTTTCGTGTTCCAGACCCTGGCCAATCGCAAACCGGAACTCGATTCGGGGGTGTACGCCTACGCCAAGGCCGGTTTCGGCGATTACATGGGGTTTTCCTCGGCGTGGGGTTACTGGATCAGCGCCTGGTTGGGCAACGTCGGCTACTTCGTGCTGCTGTTCAGCACCCTTGGCTTTTTCTTTCCGGTGTTTGGCGAGGGCAACACCCCGATCGCCATCGCCTGCGCGTCGGTGCTGCTGTGGACGGTGCATTTCGTGGTGATGCGCGGGATCAAGGAGGCGGCGTTCATCAATCTGCTGACCACCGTGGCCAAGGTGGTACCGCTGATCATGTTCATCGTGATCGCTGCGGTGGCGTTCCAGGCCGACGTGTTTACCCGTGACATCTGGGGGCGCAGTAATCCGAGTTTCGGCAGCGTGATGGACCAGGTGCGCAACATGATGCTGGTCACGGTTTTTGTGTTTATCGGCATCGAGGGCGCCAGTGTCTATTCGGCGCGGGCGGAGAAACGTTCGGACGTCGGCCGGGCCACGGTCATCGGTTTTCTCGGCGTGCTGGCGCTGCTGGTGCTGGTCAACGTGCTGTCGCTGGGGATCATGAGTCAACCGGAACTGGCCACTTTGCAGAACCCGTCGCTGGCGTCGGTGCTGGAGCATATCGTCGGTCCGTGGGGCGCGCTGCTGATCAGTGTCGGCCTGGCGATTTCACTGTTGGGCGCCTTGCTCTCGTGGGCGTTGTTGTGTGCCGAAATCCTCTTTGCCACGGCCAAGGACAAAACCATGCCGGCGTTCCTGACCAAGGAAAACGCCAACCACGTGCCGATCAACGCGTTGTGGATGACCAACGTGATGATTCAGCTTTTCCTGCTGATCATCCTGTTCGCCGCCAGCACCTATACCAGCCTGATCTACCTCGCGTCGTCGATGATCCTCGTGCCGTACCTGTGGTCGGCGGCATATGCGGTGTTGTTGAGTGGGCGCGGTGAAACCTATGAACACGCGTCCGCAGAACGGACCAAGGATCTACTGATCGGTGGCGTCGCCCTAAGCTATGCGGTGTGGTTGTTGTACGCCGGCGGCTTGAAGTATCTGCTGCTTTCGGCGCTGCTCTATGCGCCGGGGGTGATCCTGTTCGCCAAGGCCCGGCATGAACAGGGCAAGCCTGTCTTCACCGCCATCGAAAAGGGCATCTTTACCTGCGTCCTCAGTGGTGCCGGGTTGGCGGCATATGGGCTGTACAGCGGGTTGCTCAGGCTGTGAGGTTATCGCTGGGTTTCGAACCGCCCTATGACTGGCCGGCGATGCTGGGATTTTTGTCGGCACGGGCGATTGTGGGACTGGAAACCGTGGCTGACGGCGTTTACTCGCGCAGCATCAGCCTGAGCGGCGCTCACGGCACTCTGTCGATCCAGCCTGCGACAGCCGACTCACTGGAATTGACGCTCGATTTTCCTGATCCGACGGCCGTGCCCGAGATCGTCGCACGGGTACGGCGGATGTTTGATCTGGATGCCGAACTGGCCACGATTCATCGTCATCTGGCGGTTGATCCATTGCTTGCACGCTTGATCGATGAGCGTCCGGGGCTGCGCGTGCCGGGGACATGGGACGGTCTGGAGTTGGCGATTCGTGCGGTGTTGGGGCAGCAGATTACCGTCGGCGCGGCGATCAAACTGGCGGGGAAACTGTTGGCGCAATATGGCGCTCCTTTGGCTTCGCCACGGGATGGTTTGACCCATGTATTCCCTGAGGCCGCGGTTCTGGCGGTGGCGGATCTGGCCACGCTGGGGATGCCGAAAAGCCGCGGACGAACCCTGTCTGGCGTGGCTCAAGCGCTACTGGATGATCCGTTGTTGTTTGAGCCCGGGCGTGAGGGCGGCGTGGCGCGATTGCTCGCGTTGCACGGGATTGGCGACTGGACGGCTCAGTACATTGCCCTGCGGCAACTGCGGGATATGGATGGGTTTCCGAACGGGGATGTGGGGTTGATCAATGCGTTGGCGGCGCTGGAGGGTGGGCCGGTGACGGCGAAGCAGTTGCTGGCGCGGGCTGAAGCGTGGCGGCCGTATCGGGGGTATGCGGCGCAGTTGCTTTGGACTTCTTTGAGTCGGGTGGATTGAGCTGATCTGGAATGTGTGTTGACTGATCTGGCGTCATCGCGAGCAGGCTCACTCCTACAGGTTGTGCGCGGTCCCTGTAGGAGTGAGCCTGCTCGCGATAGCAGTCGCCCAGTCACCACCACTGCGCGCGATGCGAACCCAACTCCGAGGCTGCCAGCGTCCACTGCACCGGCGTCCCGGTGATCCTTAGCGGTACGTGCAAGCGATGCGCAGGCCCCCACGGTGTTTGCTCAACCAGCATCCCCTGATCGTGTTCATCCTCAACCCGCAACAACTCTTCGCTACCGCGACCATGCTCGATCAACAACTTCGCCGTACGCGCCAACGACAATCGCGCCGATCCACCCTGGCCGCTGCTCAAGCGTTCTGTCAGCAACTTGATCGCACTGGCCGCCATCAGGTACCCAGTGGCGTGATCGAGCGCTTGCACCGGCAACGGCGTCGGTTTGTCCGTGTGCTTCCACTGCATGCCAGCGTCGGCTATGCCGCTGCTCATCTGCACCAGGCTGTCGAAGCCGCGACGGTTTTGCCACGGGCCGTTCCAGCCGTAGGCATTGAGGCAAACGTCGATCATGCCGGGGGCCAGTTTTTGTCGTTCAGTGACTCCGTAACCCAAGCGCTCCAACGCATCGGCGCGGTAACCGTGGAGCACAATGTCGGCGTCTTTGAGCAGGCTGTTGAACAGTGCGCGGTCGGTCTTTTCGTGCAGATCCAGGCGAGCGCAGCGTTTGCCCAGGGTCATTTCCGGCACCACGCCCGGTTCGTTCCAGGTGGGCGGGTCGATGCGTAAAACGTCGGCGCCGAGACCGGCGAGAAAACGGCTGGCGACGGGGCCGGCGAGCACACGGGTCAAATCCAGCACCTTGATCCCGGCCAGCGGTTGCGCGACCGAACCTTGCCACAGCGTGCCGTTATGGCTGCCGTGATGACCGAATTGAATCAACGGTTCGGCATTGACTGCCCGACCTTGCGGATGTGCCTGCCACTGTTCCCACGTGCGCATTTCGGCGGCACAGCCACCGGCATCGACCACGACTTGCTCCAGATCGCTCTTGGCCCATTGCGCGACTTTGCTGGCCATCGCGGCGCGGTCGGCGCAGGCGCCCAGCACGGATTCAGCGGCGGCACGGTGATGAGGGGCGTTGGTGTGCAGGCGGATCCAGCCATCCTTGGCGGCGTAGTCACCGGCGACCGGGTCCCACAGCGGCGGCACGTTCCAGCCTACCGGGCGGATTGAACTGGAGAACCAGAACGAGGCCAGGCGTCGGTCGACTTCAAGGGTGGGCAAGCGCCCTGTTTGTTGATTCAACAATTCGCCGACAGCCTGACCGGCGGCGCCAATGCTGGCGCACGCAAGGTCCGTAACGGAAAACGCCGAGGGCAGGGCGCCAGCGGCGGTGAACGGGATTGGCGTATGCGGCAAGCCGAGTGCGGCTTGAATGGACGTGAGTAAATCAGTCATCGAAGGCCCTCCGGAGCGAGAGGGCGAGCATAGATCAAAAAATCTTCTGGTAGATGAAATCCCCTTGTAGGAGCAAAGCTTGCTCGCGATGGCGGTGGGTCAGACACTGAATTTTGACTGTCACGACGCCATCGCGAGCAAGCTTTGCTCCTACGGGATTGCGGTGTTTTTAAACGCGGAACTGATCCATCAATTTCATCTGCTGGGTCGTCAGGCTGTTGAGCTGGCTGCTGATTTGCGCCGACTCAGTGGCCTGGCCGGTCAGGGTTTCGGTGACGGTGCGAATCGCCGAGACGTTGCGGTTGACCTCTTCGGCCACGGCGCTTTGCTGTTCGGCGGCGCTGGCGATTTGCAGGTTCATGTCGCTGATCACCGTGACCGCGTCGCTGATTTTGCTTAAGGCCTGGGCCGCTTGCTGGATCTGCCCGGCGTTGCTGTGGGCCTGGGTCTGACTCGAATGCATGGTCGCGACCACACCGCGAGTGCCGCTCTGGATGCGTTCGATGACCAGGCGAATTTCTTCCACCGAATCCTGAGTGCGTTTGGCCAGGTTGCGCACTTCATCGGCCACCACCGCAAAGCCCCGACCGCTTTCACCGGCACGGGCGGCTTCGATGGCTGCGTTGAGCGCCAGCAGGTTGGTTTGTTCGGCGATGCTGCGGATCACCTCCAGCACCGAACCGATCTGCTCGCTGTTCACCGCGAGCGCCTCAACTTCAGCCACAGCCTTGCTGACTTCGTCGGCCAGTTGATTGATGTCGCGGGTGCTGCGCTCAATGATCTGCATGCCATCGCGGGCCGACTGATCGGCGCCTTTGGCGGCATTTGCCGCGTTCGATGCGCTGTTGGCGACATCGTGGGCGGTGGCGCTCATTTCGTTGGACGCCGTGGCGACCTGGTCGATTTCGCGGAACTGCACCTGCATGCCTTCACTGGTCTGGCGGGCGATTTCCGAAGACTGGTCAGCGGTGCCGCGTGCATCGGTGATGCTTTGCTTGATCTGCGCGATGGTCGGTTGCAGCTTGTCGAGGAAGCGGTTGAACCAGCTGACCAGTTCGCCCAATTCGTCTTTCCTGCTGTAGTGCAGGCGTTGGGTCAGATCGCCGTCGCCGCTGGCAATCGCCTTGAGCATTTCAGCCACGCTGTTGATCGGCCGGGTCACGCCAGAAGCGGTGAGCCAGATCAGCAGCAAACCGATCAGGCCGGCAATGATCGCCACGACAACGGCTTTGATCGTGCCGCTTTGCTGGGCATCGTCGAGCACCGATTGCAGCTTGACCGAGTCCGCCAGCAACACTTGCTTGGGCAGGTCGATCACCACGCCCCAAGCCTTGGAATCGGCAATCGGGCTGACCGGGTACACCGCACGAATCAAGTCGCCCTGTTGCAGAATCTTTGGTGCGCCACTGCTGAGCAACTGCAGGACGTCCTTGCCGTCTGCGCCCAGTGTGTCGCCGATGTTCTTGCCGACTTTGCTGGC
The DNA here is from genome assembly GCF_036884845.1 of Pseudomonas sp. MAG733B. NCBI lineage: Bacteria > Pseudomonadati > Pseudomonadota > Gammaproteobacteria > Pseudomonadales > Pseudomonadaceae > Pseudomonas > Pseudomonas sp. MAG733B. Next base: position 5,845,202 of record NZ_CP145732.1, on the reverse strand, counting down.
GTCGACGCTGTAGGCACCCACCACACCAGTGCCGGAGACAATCAACATGTGCCCGGCGCTGTTGAACAGTTCACGCTGGGAGTCGACCGCCGTCGCTTGCAGCGCGTCGAGGGCAATGTCGATGCCGACCACGCCGATGGTCTTGCCATCCACCAGCAACGGTACGGAAATGGTGGTCATCAACATTTCCTTGCCGCCGACCGTATCGGCGTACGGGTCGAGCAGGCAAGTGCGCTTGCTGTCCCGAGGGCAGGTGTACCAGATGTTGTAAGGCGTACCGCTCAAGTTCAGCGTGGTTTTGGTCATGTCCTCTTCGACCATGATCGTGTTGAGCGCTTCACCGCCGGCACGACTCCAGTACGTGGCGAAACGACCGATCTCGTTGGACTGGCGGGCGGCGTCATTGGCGAACTCGCTGTCCTTGCCGTCCAGGCCGTTGGGTTCGAAGGCCAGCCAGATACCCAGCACTTTGCCGTTGCGCTCGAAGGCGGTTTTCAAACTCAGGTTCAACTCTTCACGCAATGCGCCGGGCTCAAGCGAACGCTTGGCGGCCATGTTGCGCATGTCCTTGATCTGATCCGCCAGGGCGGTCACCACCGTCAAGGTTTCACCGAATGTCTTCTGCACCCGCACCGCTTGCTCGGCAGCTTTGGCCTGGAGCAGGTTCTGCACACTGTCGGTGAGCATTCTGCTGCTGGAATCGCTGACCAGCTCATCGTTCTGATTGGTCTGGTAGAAGTTCATGCCCACGATCAACGTGACTACGCCGAGCAGGCACAGACCGGAGAGCAGGACGATTTTCAGGCGGATGGACAGTGAGTCGAACATAGGGCGAACTCGCGAAGGAATGAATGGTTGGCTGTGAGCCTTTGCGGCTCGACTCGCCAAATCCATTTAGCGCCATTCAATGCACATCGGCGTGAGGGTGAAATTGCATGAGGGGCATGCCGACGAACGGTCATGGTTGAACGTTTGCGCGGGAAAATGTGCCGAAAAGCGGAGTAAAAACGGGGAAAATCACGGAGCGGATTACGGGTGTTGCGCCAGTGATTCCGGTCGCGACCAGATCCACAGATTGCCCAATCCCATCCCGACAATCGCCAGATAAATCGGCCAGCCATGGTCCAGCATCACCAACATAAGGCCGGCACATAACAGCATGCTGACAGTCGCGCTGATTTTTGCCCGACGCGCAATGATCTTGCCGTTGCGCCAGTTGCTGAGGATGGGGCCGAACAGTCGATGGTTTTCCAGCCAGGCACTCAAGCGTGGCGAACTTTTGGTCGCGGCCCAGGCGGCCAGCAGGATGAACTCGGTAGTCGGCAGGCCGGGAATGACAATGGCGATCAGGCCGATGCCGAGGCTGATGTAGGCCAGCAGGCCGAAGAGAAGGCGGGCGAGTTTTGAGGAGGCGGGCATGGGCTCAGGGAATGGCTTTGAGACTTGATCGGGATCTCGCGAATTGGCACGGTCCCTGTGGGAGCGGGCTTGCCCGCGATAGCGGTGTATCAGTCGACATCAATGTTGTCTGGGCTACCGTCATCGCGGGCAAGCCCGCTCCCACAGGGATTGCATTCAATCAGGCAACTTCCGGGGTAGTGGCGTAAGCCTGTTCCAACAACACCGTAAACCGGTTGAACGCATCGATCGCGCCCTTATCCAGCTCGGCTTCTTCCTCTGCGCGGAGTTCCAGCTCATCGAGTGTCTTGGCGAAGTTTTTCCAGCCTTGCGCACGACCACCGGCCGGTTCGCCGAGGTGACGGGCACCGAAGGTTTCGCTCAGGCCAAGGCCCACGGCACGCTTGATCAGGAACGCGGCGCCGAGCTTGGAACCCTCGGAGACGAAGAGCCAGCCCAGTGCTTCGGCCTTGCTCGGATTGTTCACTGCGCCGGCGACCGGTGCCGGTAGTTCGGTGTCCAGGTCCGCCAGGTCAGCCTTGGCCGCTTCGGCACGGCAGCGAGCGGGCAGGTCCGGGACGATGGCGGTCAGTTCGGCATCGTTGTACAGCGCCACCAGTTCCGACTGGAACAGGTACTGCGCCACCACGAAACGGGCGAAGTTGGCCTGGGTTTCAAACGGCGCGTGGGCTTTGACCAGCGCATCGAGTTTGGTGTGGGGCTCGTTGGTGACCTGGTTCAACCGTTGTGAACGCAGGCTTGGGCGTTGAGCGGTGTCCTGAGTAGTCATGACTATTCCTTGGGGGAAAAAGAGGCGCTTGGTAACGAGACGAATAAGCACGGGCCTGACAGTAAAAAAACCTCACTGCGCGGCGATGGAAAACCGCGCAGCGAGGTGAGTCAGGTCAGATATCCCAGATCAGGTTGACCGCGAAGTTACGACCCGGTTGAGTCAGGCGATCAAGGTTGGCCGGTTGCGTTACCGACGCTTCGCCGACGCTGTCGTAGCCGCGCACGTCATCCCACAGCCAGTACTTCTTGTCGGTGAGGTTGTAGACGCCGCCGCTGACGGTCACGTCGTTGGTGACTTTGTAATACGCGCTCATATCCAGCACACCGAAGCCCGGAGTCTTGAACTGGCTGCTGACGCCGTCCGGCGACTTGAAGTTGCTGTCGTCGACGCGATCCTTGCGCTTGACCACGGTCCAGCTGAGCAAACCGCCATAGTTGTCCTGGTCGTAACCGAGGCCGAACACGCCGGTCAGCGGGTTGACGCTGTTGATCGGCTCGCCGTTGTCGTTGTTGCGACCGTAGGCGTAAGCCACCGAGCCTTGGGTGTAGAGGCCCTGTGGTGCGCCGAAGGCGTCGAGGTTCAGGCGGCCCTTGATCTCCGCACCCTTGATGGTGGCGTGCTTGATGTTGGCGCTCTGGAAGGTCGGTTCGTCATAGCCTGGGGTGACGGCGTCTTCGTTGATGAAGTCGCGATACTTGTTGTAGAACACAGCCACATCGAACGAGCCCTGCTCGAAGTTGCCGCGCAGACCAGTCTCGTAGCTCTGGCTTTTTTCCGGTTCCAGGTCCGGGTTCGGTTCCACGCTGTAGCCGGCAGCGGTGTTATCGAAGCGCCCGTACAACGCCTTCGCGGTCGGCGTGCGGAAACCTTCGGCGTACTGGCCGTACCAGGTGTAATTGTCGTTGAAGGCGTAGGTCAGGCCGAACTTGGGCGAGACTTTGTGCCAGGTCTTGTTTTCGTCGCTGACGGTGCCACGACCGTCGGCGGACACGGTGTTGAGGAATTCCTGGGTAATGTCCGGCTTGAGTTCGGTGTAGTCGTAGCGCAGGCCGGGCACGAAGGTCCAGTTGTTCCAGCTGATCTGATCCTGGGCAAACACGCTGTAGGTGTTGATGGTCGGATCCGGGAAGTCGCTGGACTTTCTCAGCACGTCGGCAGCGCTGGTGGCGCCGATGGCGGTGCAGCCGCGACCGATTGCCAGGCACGTACCGTTGCCGCTGCGCGAGCCGGTTACTTTCTGTTGCTTGAGGGTGGTGCCGTAGGTCAGCAAATGTTCGGTGTCGGCGACGCTGAAGCTTTTATCCAGTTGTGCGTCGAACACCCACTGCTTTTCTTCATAGAGCGTGTCGCGGGTACGCAGAACCTTGCGGGTGATCGGGAAGTAGACCTCGTCGGTGCTCTGGTCGGTCTTGGCGATCTGGTGGTTCAGGCTCCACTTGACGTTGTCCACCAACTGGCTATCGAGGGCGAAGCTGTGTTCCAGGCCGAAGCGTTCACGAGTAATGGTGTCGTTACCGGTACGCGACTGGTACATGCCACCGGGCAGGACACTGTTGGGAATGGTCGGTGCGCCTGCAAAGTAAGGACCGCCGTAGGCACTTTTTTGATCGGTGTCGCGATCGTCCTTGTACTTCTCGTAGGTCAGGCCCAGGCGTGCGTCGCCCTTGTAGTTCCAGCCGAGCTTGGCCAGCACGTTGGTGGCGCGTACGTCTTCCGGGTTGGCGGCGGTGCGCGTCAGGCCGGTGCTGTTGTTGCTGCCGTAGGATTCGGTTTCATGACCGTCGCGCTGGCTGTAGTGCAACAGACCGTCGAACTGATCGGCGCGACCTGCCACGGTGGCGGACTTGAGCCAGCTCTCGTCAGCCGAGCTGTAACCGGTCTTCAGGCGCGCGCCGACGTCCTGGCCAGGCTTGATGATGTCGTCCGGGTCGAGGGTGAAGTAGCTGACCGCGCCGCCGATGGCGTTGCTGCCATACAGCACCGACGCCGGACCACGGAGGATTTCGACGCGTTTGATGATTTCCGGGTCGACGTAGTTGCGCTGGGTCTTGGCGTAAGGGCCGTTGAAGAAACCGTTGGGGATTTCCACGCCATCGATCTGCGTCAGGACCCGGTTACCGTCGATGCCGCGAATGTTGTAGCCGCTGATCCCGCCGCGAGTACCGGCACCACCCACCGAAACGCCCGGCTCGTAGCGCACCAGGTCCTTGATGGTGTTGACGTTGTTGCGGTCCAGTTCATCGCGAGTGTGGACGGTGACGGTGCTGGGTACGCTGTTCACGTCCTGCTCGTTACGCGTGGCACTGATGGTCACCTGTTGCAGGTTCAGGGTGCCGGCGGTGGTGCGGCGTTCGAGCACGATGTTGTTATTGCCCAGTTTGCGGTAGCTCAGGTTGGTCCCCACCAACAGGCGATCCAGAGCTTTTTCCGGCGGTAGCGATCCGCGCACGCCCGGCGACGCCACGCCTTCAGCCAGCTCTGCCGGCAAGCCCACTTGCCAGCCAGTCACGGCGGTAAAGGCGTTGAGCGCCGAAACCAGCGGTTGCGGCGAAATGGCGAACGAGTAGTCGCCCATGTTGCGGCTTGGCTGCTCGGCGCTGGCGGCCATGACCGGCGCAGTGCCGGCCATCAGGATGGCGGCGGTCAGCAGCGACAGCACGCGAGACGGTGAAGAGGACTGGCGGGTAAGGCGAGAGGACATCGATAGCGCTCCGTGTCGCACGAATCTTTATAGGTGCTGATTGGCATGGTGAGATGCGAATCAATTGCATTGGCTATAACGAGACGTACGGGGAATGACTATCGAGTAAAAATAATTCTCATTCAGTTCAGAATCACCAGCGCCGGGAATTCCTTCAAGTGCGCCGAGGTGATGTGGGCCAGGGAACGGACCACGTCCAGCGGCTGATCGAGACGGTAATTACCGGTGACGGCAACATTGGCCAGCTGTTCGTTGTTGTTGATGATCCAGCCCGGATAGTAGCGACGCAGCTCTGCGAGCACCTGGTTCAGCGGGCAGTTTTCAAACACCAGTCGACCCTGGACCCATGCGAGGTCGGTGGCGGCATCCAGTTTGGCCGGGCGATCGAAACCATTAGGACCGATGCGGATGCTTTCCCCGGCGGTCAGGCGAATCCGCGCGTCGTCACGGGTGGCGCGCAAATCGACATCGCCGCGCTGCACGCGAACCTGTGTCACGCCGTCGAGGTAACGCACGGCAAAAGCCGTGTCGCGAACGCTGGCGGTCACCAGGCCGGCATCGAGTTCCAGCGGCTGGCCGCGGTGGGGCTGGACCTCGAAAAACGCCTCGCCCTGATACAGCCGGGCCACGCGTTTTTGATCGTTGATGGTGCTGGAAAACGCCGAATTGGTGTTGAGCAGGACTTTCGAGCCGTCCTCCAGTTGCAGGCGCTGGCGTTCACCGACCACGGTCAGGTGATCGGCCTGAAGGCGCATGGGCAGATTGCTGAAGCTGAACAGACCGAGGATCAGCACGGCGGCGGTGGCCAAGGGTTTCCAGTGCGGACGCAGGCGTGACAGTACGGTGACTTTGGAAGGCCGCGCAGCCAGGCTTTGCGCGCATTGGGTGACTTGCGGACCGTTCCAGATCGCCTGGGCCTTGGCGAACGCATCGGCATGCGCCGGGTCGGCCGCGAGCCATGCGTGGAACTGGCGAGTCTGTTCTTCGCTCGGGCTGTCCAGCACGATCAGCCAGTCCATAGCCTGGTCCATCGCGTCTGCAGTGGCCTGCGCCGGTGAGGGCGAAGGGGAGCGGTGGGTGTCCGTCACGGTGTTTCCTCGGCAGTGTCTGTGCACGGCTGTTTTTTTAGTGAAGCGCAAAAGTGGGCCAAGGGTAGCCCTGATGAATAAAACCGTCGAGCAGCGGGCGACTCAGAGGCCGTTTGCCCGTTCGGCAACGCCGATGCAGATGGTCATGATCAGTTTCAGTTCTTTCTGCACCGTGCTGAGCGATACGCCGAGTTTTTCGGCGATCTCCAGATAGCTGTGGCCGTGCAGGCGGCTGAGGATGAAAATCTGCTGCTGGCGGGGGCTGAGTTGACTGAGGCGCACGTTCAGACGCTCGAGCAATTGTTCGGCATGGGCGGCATCCTCTGCGCTGCTGGCGGGTGCGGCGACGCTTTCCATCACCTCCGGCGGCACGTCGTCGACCATGGTGCGCGAATGGATGCGTCGCGCACGCAAATGGTCCAGCGCCAAGTTGCGGGCAGTCTGGAAAACAAAGGGTTCAAGGTGATCGATGGCCCGCTCGCTGAGCGCACGGGTCACGCGCAGGTAGGTTTCCTGCAGCAGGTCTTCGGCGGTGCTGTGATTGTTGACCATCCGCTCCAGCGTACGCAGCAGAGAGACTCGCTGAGTGATGAAGACGTCATTGAAGCGCGATTGACTCACGGGAAGACCTGATCCATTTCGAGCGAATGATAATGCTTATCATCCGCTCGAGTGGTCAAGTATTGATTTGTGAAGGTTTATGCGCGGCCCTGTAAATAGGTGGCGTAATCCGGGATCCGGTGCGTGTGCGCCTGATCCATCATCGGGCTGCTGAGCAAGTAATCAGCGCTGCACTCGTTGCACGCCACCGGAATGTTCCAGACTGCCGCGACCCGCAGTAATGCCTTGATGTCCGGGTCGTGCGGCTGCGGTTCGAACGGGTCCCAGAAGAACACCAGCATGTCGACTCGTTGCTCGGCGATGCGCGCGCCGAGCTGTTGGTCACCGCCCAGCGGACCACTGATCATGCTTTCTACCGGCAGGTCGAGACGTTGTTGTAACAACAACCCCGTGGTGCCGGTGGCGACCAGTTCATGCTGCGCCAGCCTGTCTTTTTGTCGCTCGGCCCAGTCCAACAAAAACACTTTGCAGTGGTCATGGGCAACCAGGGCGATGCGCTTGCGCACCGCCAGGGTCTTTTGCGTAAAGCTGATACCGATCATCGGTGACTGCTCCGGGCTTATTCAGCGTTGCACAGCGCCAGGCAGTTATCGAGCATGCGGTTGGAGAAGCCCCATTCGTTGTCGTACCAGGCCATTACCTTGAGCAACTTGCCGCTGACCTTGGTGTGGTTGGCGTCGAAGATCGACGACAGCGGGTTGTGGTTGAAGTCGCTGGAGACCAGCGGCAGGGTGTTGTAGCCGAGGATCTTCGAGTGCTGGCTGGCTTGCTTGAGCAGGGCGTTGACTTCTTCGGCGCTGGCTTCTTTTTTCAGCTGCACGGTCAGGTCGACCAGCGATACGTTGATCACCGGCACACGCACCGCCATGCCGGTCAGTTTGCCCGCCAGTTCCGGCAGGACCAGGCCCACCGCTTCAGCGGCGCCGGTCTTGCTCGGGATCATGTTCTGGGTGGCCGAACGGGCGCGGTACGGGTCGGTGTGGTAAACATCGGTCAGGTTCTGATCGTTGGTGTAGGCGTGGATCGTGGTCATCAGACCGCTTTCGATGCCCAGCTCGCGGTGCAGCACCTGGGCCACCGGGGCCAGGCAGTTGGTGGTGCACGACGCGTTGGAAATGATCTGGTGCGACTGGCGCAGAATGTCGTGGTTGACCCCGTAAACCACGGTGGCGTCAGCGCCTTTGGCCGGGGCCGAGATGATCACTTTGCGTGCGCCGGCCGTAATATGCGCGGCGGCCTTGGCGCGGTCGGTGAACAGACCGGTGCATTCGAACACCACATCAATCTTTTCAGCGGCCCAAGGCAGGTCGGCCGGATTGCGAATGGCACTGACCGCGATACGGTCGCCGTTGACGGTCAGGCTTTCCTGATCGTGCTGGACATCGGCGTCGAACGTGCCGTGAACAGTGTCGTACTTGAGCAAGTGCGCGTTGATTGCGCTGTCCCCCAGATCGTTGATGGCAACGATCTGCAGATCCTGACGGTAGCCCTGGGTATAGAGTGCGCGCAGGACGTTACGGCCAATACGGCCAAAACCATTGATTGCGATTCGAAGAGTCATTTATCAGCGCTACCGTCGTTTTGTTGTTGGAATTACAAGATTATTCGCAAAAAAATAGAAAACAAGCCTTTTTGATGGCAATATTTTGTTCAATCTACAACGAGTGACCTGAATCAACTGGTCCAACCGATCAAGAAAACCGTCTGTCATCCCATCGACACCGGCCTTTGATCAGCATAGACAATCAGGTCGCCACATCCGTTAGCCTGGAGTTCTACACATGCATCCCCGCGTCCTTGAGGTCACCGAACGGCTTATCGCCCGCAGCCGCGCCACGCGTGAGGCTTACCTTGCATTGATTCGCGGTGCGGCCAGCGACGGTCCGATGCGCGGCAAGCTGCAATGCGCCAACTTCGCCCACGGCGTGGCCGGTTGCGGCAGCGACGACAAGAACAGCCTGCGGATGATGAACTCCGCGAACATTGCGATTGTTTCGTCATATAACGACATGCTTTCGGCGCATCAGCCGTACGAAGTCTTCCCTGAACTGATCAAGAAAGCCCTGCGCGAAATCGGCTCCGTCGGCCAGTTCGCCGGTGGTACCCCGGCCATGTGCGATGGCGTGACCCAGGGCGAGCCGGGCATGGAGCTGAGCCTGCCGAGCCGTGAGGTGATCGCGCTGTCCACCGCCGTGGCGCTGTCCCACAACATGTTCGATGGCGCGCTGATGCTCGGCATCTGCGACAAGATCGTCCCGGGTCTGATGATGGGCGCGCTGCGCTTCGGTCATCTGCCGATGATCTTCGTGCCGGGCGGGCCGATGGTTTCCGGTATTTCCAACAAGCAGAAAGCCGACGTGCGCCAGCGTTATGCCGAGGGCAAGGCCAGCCGCGAGGAGCTGCTGGAGTCGGAAATGAACTCCTACCACAGCCCCGGCACCTGCACTTTCTACGGCACCGCCAATACCAACCAGTTGCTGATGGAAGTCATGGGCCTGCACTTGCCGGGCGCTTCCTTCGTCAACCCGAACACGCCGCTGCGCGATGCCCTGACCCGCGAAGCCGCACACCAAGTGACGCGCCTGACCAAGCAGAACGGCAACTTCATGCCGATCGGCGAAATCGTCGACGAGCGTTCGCTGGTCAACTCCATCGTCGCGCTGAACGCGACTGGCGGCTCGACCAACCACACCTTGCACATGCCGGCCATCGCCATGGCGGCGGGTATCCAACTGACCTGGCAGGACATGGCCGACCTCTCCGAGGTGGTGCCGACCCTGAGTCACGTCTACCCGAACGGCAAGGCCGACATCAACCACTTCCAGGCCGCGGGCGGCATGTCGTTCCTGATCCGCGAACTGCTGGACGCCGGGTTGCTCCACGAAAACGTCAACACCGTCATGGGCCACGGCCTGAGCCGCTACACCCAGGAACCGTTCCTCGACAACGGCGAACTGGTTTGGCGTGAAGGCATCACCGAAAGCCTCGATGAAAGCATCCTGCGTCCGGTCGCTCGTGCGTTCTCGCCAGAGGGCGGCTTGCGAGTGATGGAAGGCAACCTTGGTCGCGGTGTGATGAAAGTTTCCGCCGTGGCGCTGGAAAACCAGATCGTCGAAGCACCGGCCATGGTGTTCCAGGATCAGCAGGATTTGGCCGACGCGTTCAAGGCCGGTTTGCTGGAGAAGGATTTTGTCGCGGTGATGCGCTTCCAGGGACCACGCTCCAACGGCATGCCGGAGCTGCACAAGATGACGCCGTTCCTCGGTGTATTGCAGGATCGCGGCTTCAAGGTTGCACTGGTGACTGACGGGCGCATGTCCGGCGCGTCGGGGAAAATCCCGGCGGCGATTCACGTCAGCCCCGAAGCTTATGTCGGTGGCGCTTTGGCGCGCGTGCAAGAGGGCGATATCATCCGCGTCGATGGCGTCAAAGGCACCCTGGAGCTTAAGGTGGACGCCGAAGAATTCGCAGCGCGCACGCCGGCCAAGGGCCTGTTGGGCAACAACATCGGCACCGGTCGCGAACTGTTTGGTTTCATGCGCATGGCCTTCAGCTCGGCAGAGCAGGGGGCCAGCGCCTTCACTTCTGCCCTGGAGACGCTTAATTGAAACTGGCTTTGGTCGGTGACATCGGTGGGACCAACGCACGATTCGCGTTGTGGAAAAACCAGCAACTGGAAAGCGTCCAGGTGCTGGCGACGGCCGACCACGCCAGCCCGGAAGAGGCGATCAGCCTGTACCTGAGTGGGCTCGGTCTGGCGCCGGGGTCGATCGGCTCGGTGTGCCTGTCGGTGGCCGGGCCGGTGAGCGGCGACGAATTCAAGTTCACCAACAATCACTGGCGTTTGAGCCGCAAGGGTTTCTGCCAGACCTTGCAGGTCGATCAGCTGTTGCTGGTCAACGATTTCTCGGCCATGGCGTTGGGCATGACCCGTTTGCAGCCCGGCGAATTCCGCGTGGTCTGCGAAGGCACGCCGGAGCCGTTGCGCCCGGCGGTGGTGATCGGCCCGGGCACCGGTTTGGGCGTCGGTACTTTGCTCGATCTGGGCGAAGGCCGGTTTGCCGCGTTGCCGGGGGAGGGCGGTCACGTCGACTTGCCGCTGAGCAGTCCGCGCGAAACCCAGTTGTGGCAGCACATCTCCAATGAGATTGGTCATGTCAGCGCGGAAACGGCGTTGAGTGGCGGCGGGTTGCCACGGGTTTACCGGGCGATCTGCGCCGTTGACGGGCATGAACCTGTGCTCGAAACCCCGGAGGCGATTACGGCTGCCGGTCTGGCGGGCGACCCGATTGCCTTGGAGGTGCTCGAACAATTCTGCTGCTGGCTCGGTCGCGTGGCCGGCAACAACGTGCTGACCACCGGTGGGCGCGGTGGGGTGTATATCGTGGGAGGAGTGATTCCACGATTTGCCGATTTCTTCCTCGAAAGCGGTTTCGCCCGATGCTTCGCCGACAAGGGTTGCATGAGCGACTACTTCAAGGGGATACCGGTGTGGCTGGTGACGGCGCCGTATTCGGGACTTGTTGGGGCGGGAGTAGCGCTCGAACAGGCTTGAGACCGTGTCGCCTTCATCGCTGGCAAGCCAGCTCCCACAGGTTTGTGAACGACACAGACCCTTGTGGGAGCTGGCTTGCCAGCGATGAGGCCAGAACAGGCAACAAATATCCAAGGTTCATCAGGCATAATCCGCCCCAATTCCAACAACAAGGATGCCTTCGAAGTGAGCTCAGTCAACAAGTCGATTTTGTTGGTCGATGACGATCAAGAGATACGCGAGTTGCTGGACACCTACCTGACCCGTGCCGGGTTTCAGGTACGTACCACCCCCGATGGCGCCGGTTTCCGCCAGGCCCTGAACGACGAGCCCAGTGACCTGGTGATCCTCGATGTGATGCTGCCGGACGAAGACGGTTTCAGTCTGTGCCGCTGGATTCGCCAGCACCCGCGACGGGCGCAGGTGCCGATCATCATGCTCACTGCCAGCTCCGACGAGGCCGACCGGGTCATCGGTCTGGAACTGGGCGCCGACGACTATCTCGGTAAACCTTTCAGCCCCCGTGAATTGCAGGCGCGCATCAAGGCCCTGTTGCGCCGCGCGCAATTCGGTCAGGAGCGCAACGGCGGTGAAGTGCTGGCCTTCGATGACTGGCGGCTGGACATGGTCAGCCATCGTCTGTTTCACATCGACGGTGAAGAGGTGATTCTGTCTGGTGCCGATTTCGCCTTGTTGAAACTGTTCCTCGATCACCCTCAGCAAATCCTCGACCGCGACACCATTGGCAACGCCACCCGTGGCCGTGATTTGATGCCGCTCGATCGCATCGTCGACATGGCGGTCAGTCGCCTGCGCCAACGTCTGCGCGACACGGAAAAGCCACCGCGACTGATCCGCACCGTGCGTGGCAGCGGCTATCAATTGGCAGCCAATGTGATTGCCAGCAATGGTCACTGAGTCCCTGCGCACACTCGCAGAACGGGTGCCGGTGCCGCGCTCGCTGCTCGGCCGCATGTTGCTGCTGACCTTGCTCGCGGTGTTGTTCGCGCAGACGTTGTCGAGCGTGATCTGGGTGTCGCAATTGCGTGCGACACAGCTCGAAGGACTGGTCACCAGCGCCCGCAGCCTGGCGCATTCGATGACGGCCAGCGTCAGTTACTTTCGTTCGTTGCCGGTGGCCTATCGACCGCTGGTGCTCGACCAGTTGCGCAGCATGGGCGGCACGCGATTCGTGGTGACGCTCAACGACAAACCCCTGGGCATGGAAGTCCTGCCGATCACCCCGCGCAAGGCTGCGGTGATGAAAGCGGTGGACGAAGTGCTGCGACAGTCCTTGGGTCACGACACTGATATTTCGGTGTCCTTCGTAAGTCCCGAGGATCTGCGGATTTTCAATGCCGGCCTGAAGCTCGATGAGCTGCCACGCTCCTGGGCGCACTACGCGCTGACCCTGGAACCGGTGAACCCGCCCGTGTTGGTCACGCAGATTCAAATGGCGCCGGGCGAATGGCTGTACATCGCCTCGTTGCTGCCTGAGCCGTACACCAGTCTTGAAGAGCAAGGCCTGCCGGCGCAGCAGGTGTGGTTCATCGTTCTCACCAGCGGTTTCTTGCTGCTGTTCATCGGCCTGCTGGTGCACTGGCAGAGCCGACCGCTCAAGCGTTTGGCGCGGGCGGCGCGGGATCTGTCGCTGGGCGCCGACGTCGAGCCGGTGGCCGAAGGTGGTGGCAGCGAAGTGGTTGAAGTGGGGCGCGCGTTCAACACCATGCGCGAACGCATCAGCCGCTATCTGACCGAACGTAGCCAGTTGTTCAGCGCGATTTCCCACGACCTTCGCACGCCCATTACCCGGCTACGATTGCGCGTCGAATTGCTCGAAGACGAAAAACTTCAAGCCAAGTTCGGCCGTGATCTGGACGAACTGGAGCTGCTGGTCAAAGGCGCGCTGCAATGCGTGAAAGACACCGATATCCACGAGAACATCGAGCCGGTGGATCTCAATCACGTCCTGGATTGTCTGGTGGAGCCGTATCTGGCGCCAAACGGCAATGGCCGCGTGACCCAGCAAGGGCGGGCGCTCGCGGCCTATCCGGGTAAACCACTGGCGCTCAAGCGCTGCATCGGCAACCTGATCGACAATGCGTTGAAGTACGGGCAGAACGCGCATCTGCACATCGATGACGACGACAGCGCATTTGTCCTGCATGTCGACGATGAAGGGCCGGGGGTTCCGGAGCAGCGGCTGGAGCAAGTCTTTGAACCGCACTTCCGGTTGGCCGGGCAACAGCAAGGTTACGGATTGGGGTTGGGGATCGCCCGTAACATTGCCCATAGCCATGGCGGTGAGGTCAGCCTGCAAAACCTGCGTGAAGGCGGGTTGCGGGTGACCCTGCAGTTACCGCGATCAGTGGATTGACACCGACCCTGTGGCGAGGGAGCTTGCTCCCGCTGGGCTGCGCAGCAGTCCCTCATTTGGGGGCGCTTCGCACCCCAGCGGGAGCAAGCTCCCTCGCCACAAAACATTCCTCGCCTCAGCATTGTCACAACCCGGTGACATAACTCGCCCCCTTCGTTACAAGCCCGCCATCGCCCGTTGTTTAGACTGCCCCTCAGTCATAACAACAAAAAAGGTCTCCCATGCACACCTTCCAACCTGCTTTCAGCAGTTGGCTGAACGCACCTGCACACCAGCAATGGCTCGCTGCCGAAGGCTTGCGAATGCTGGCGTTCGCCAAGGCTTCGAAGCTGCCTGAAGGCTTCGGCAATCTCGATGAGCGCGGTCATCTGCCGGCCGACGCGCAAGCCGAAACCATGAACACCGCGCGCATGACCCACAGCTTTGCCATGGCCCACATTCAAGGCCTGCCGGGGTTTGCCGAACTGGTCGATCACGGTGTCGAAGCCCTGCGCGGGCCGCTGCGCGATGCCGTGCACGGTGGCTGGTTCGCGGTCGCTGAACACCGCGACGGCAACACCGGCAAGAACGCCTACCTGCATGCCTTCGTCGCGTTGGCCGCGAGTTCCGCGGTGGTCGCGCAACGTCCCGGCGCGCAAGCGTTGCTTGATGATGCCATCGACATCATCGACGCGTATTTCTGGAGCGAGGAGGAGGGCGCCATGCGCGAATCCTTCAACCGCGACTGGAGTGATGAAGAAGCCTATCGCGGCGCCAACAGCAACATGCACGCCACCGAAGCGTTTCTGGCGCTGGCCGATGTCACCGATGACAACCGCTGGCTGTGCCGTGCACAGCGCATTGTCGAGCGGGTGATTCATGGTCACGCCGCCGCCAACGATTACCTGGTGGTTGAGCATTTCGACCGCGACTGGCAGCCGCTGCGCGAGTACAACCACGACAACCCGGCCGACGGTTTCCGCCCCTATGGCACCACACCGGGCCACGGCTTTGAATGGGCGCGGCTGTTGCTGCACCTCGAAGCGGCGCGGGTGCAGGCCGGGATGTTGACGCCGGGTTGGCTGGCCACTGATGCGCAAAAACTCTTCGAGCAAAATTGCCTGCATGGCTGGGACGTCGACGGCGCGCCGGGCATTGTCTACACCCTCGACTGGGACAACAAAGCGGTGGTTCGTCATCGCTTGCACTGGACTCATTGCGAAGCCAGCGCCGCCGCCAGTGCGTTGCTCAAGCGTACCGGCGATGAACAATTCGAACGCTGGTACCGACTGTTCTGGGAGTTTTGTGACAGTCATTTCATCGACCGCTGCGACGGCAGCTGGCATCACGAACTCGACCCGTTGAACCGCCCAAGTGCCGATATCTGGGCCGGAAAACCCGACCTGTATCACGCCTGGCAAGCGTTGTTGATCCCGCGACTGCCGTTGGCGCCGAGCATGGCCAGTGCGCTGGCACAGGTGTCCCAGAGCGGTTCTATGTAACCATGCAGTGACATTCGCGCGTCCCTTCGTTACCTGCGAAGGGGTTTCCCCTGTTTAAAATCCTATGCAGCGCAAGCACCAGACTTGCATGCATAACAACAAGAAAGGTACTACTAGATGAATGCGATTTCTCGCCTCGCTACTGTCATTTCTCTCGCTTCCCTGTCTGCGCTCCCTCTCAGTGTTCTTGCCGCCGAATCCAAAGGTTCCGTGGAAGTCGTGCATTGGTGGACGTCGGGTGGCGAAAAGGCAGCGGTCGATGTCCTCAAGGCCCAAGTCGAGAAAGACGGCTTCACCTGGAAGGACGGCGCAGTCGCCGGTGGTGGCGGTGCGACTGCCATGACCGTGCTGAAAAGCCGTGCCGTTGCGGGTAACCCGCCAGGCGTGGCCCAGATCAAAGGCCCGGACATTCAGGAGTGGGCGTCTACCGGCCTGCTCGACACCGATGTCCTGAAAGACGTTGCCAAATCGGAGAAGTGGGACAGCCTGCTCGACAAGAAAGTCTCCGATACCGTGAAGTACGAAGGTGATTACGTGGCCGTGCCGGTGAACATCCACCGCGTCAACTGGCTGTGGATCAACCCGGAAGTCTTCAAGAAAGCCGGCATTGAAAAACCACCAACCACCCTCGAAGAATTCTACGCCGCCGGTGACAAGCTCAAGGCTGCGGGTTTCATTCCACTCGCCCACGGTGGCCAGCCTTGGCAGGACAGCACCGTGTTCGAAGCCGTTGTGCTCTCGGTGATGGGTGTTGATGGCTACAAGAAAGCCCTGGTCGATCTCGACAACAAAGCGCTGACCGGACCGGAAATGGTCAAGGCTTTGACCGAGCTGAAGAAAGTCGCGACCTACATGGACGCCGACGGCAAAGGCCAGGACTGGAACCTGGAAGCGGCCAAGGTCATCAACGGCAAGGCCGGCATGCAGATCATGGGTGACTGGGCCAAGTCCGAATGGACCGCCGCCAAGAAAGTCGCCGGCAAGGACTACGAGTGCGTAGCGTTCCCGGGCACCGACAAGGCCTTCACCTACAACATCGACTCCCTGGCTGTGTTCAAGCAGAAAGACGCGGGCACTGCTGCCGGTCAGCAGGACATTGCCAAAGTCGTGCTGGGTGAGAACTTCCAGAAAGTCTTCAGCATCAACAAGGGCTCGATCCCGGTGCGTAACGACATGCTGGCGGACATGGGCAAATACGGTTTCGACTCCTGCGCCCAGACCGCCGCCAAGGACTTCCTGGCAGACGCCAAGTCCGGCGGCCTGCAACCGAGCATGGCGCACAACATGGCAACCACGCTGGCGGTACAGGGCGCGTTCTTCGATGTGGTGACCAACTACATCAACGACCCGAAAGCCGACCCGGCTGACGCCGCCAAGAAACTGGGCGCAGCGGTTCAGTCGGCCAAGTAATGCCTGGCCCCTGTAGGAGCGAGCCTGCTCGCGATTGCAATCTGTCATTCGATGATTGGGTGACTGACACACCGCTATCGCGAGCAGGCTCACTCCTACAAGGGGAAGCATTTCCAAAGTAGTCCTTTTCTCTCGTACTGGATTTCCCCATGAGTTCTGTTGCTGTGTTCAGCAAGGCCTCGCCGTTCGATGCATTGCAACGCTGGCTTCCAAAACTGGTGCTGGCGCCGAGCATGTTCATCGTTCTGGTGGGCTTCTATGGCTACATCCTGTGGACGTTCGTTCTGTCGTTCACGACCTCGACATTCCTGCCGAACTACAAGTGGGCGGGCCTGGCGCAATACGCACGGTTGTTCGACAACGACCGCTGGTGGGTGGCGAGCAAGAACCTGGCGCTGTTCGGCGGCATGTTCATCGGCATCACGCTGGTGATCGGCGTGACACTGGCGATTTTCCTCGACCAGAAAATCCGTCGCGAAGGTTTCATCCGCACCATTTACCTGTACCCGATGGCGCTCTCGATGATTGTCACCGGTACTGCCTGGAAATGGCTGCTCAACCCGGGCATGGGCCTGGACAAATTGTTGCGTGACTGGGGCTGGGAAGGCTTCCGTCTCGACTGGCTGATCGACCCGGACCGCGTGGTGTATTGCCTGGTGATCGCTGCGGTCTGGCAAGCCTCGGGCTTCATCATGGCGATGTTCCTCGCCGGCCTGCGCGGTGTCGATCAATCGATCATCCGTGCCGCGCAGATCGATGGCGCGAGCATGCCCACGATCTACTGGAAAGTGGTGCTGCCGAGCCTGCGCCCGGTGTTCTTCAGTGCAGTGATGATTCTGGCGCACATCGCGATCAAGAGTTTTGACCTGGTGGCGGCCATGACGGCCGGTGGCCCGGGTTATTCCTCCGACCTGCCGGCGATGTTCATGTACTCCTTCACGTTCAGTCGCGGCCAGATGGGCATGGGCTCGGCCAGTGCGATTCTGATGCTCGGTGCGATTCTCGCAATCATCGTGCCTTACCTGTACTCCGAGCTGAGGACCAAGCGTCATGACTAGTCTCGCTGCCAAACCTGCCATCAGCCTGAGTCGCATCGCGATCTACGCGGTGCTGATCCTCGCCGTATTGCTTTACCTGATTCCATTGATGGTCATGCTGTTGACCAGCTTCAAGACCCCGGAAGACATCAGCACCGGCAACCTGCTGAGCTGGCCGACCGTGGTCACCGGCATTGGCTGGGTCAAGGCCTGGGCCACGGTTGACGGTTACTTCTGGAACTCGATCAAGATCACTGTTCCGGCGGTGCTGATTTCGACGGCGATCGGTGCGTTGAACGGCTACGTGCTGTCGATGTGGCGCTTCCGTGGTTCGCAGTTGTTCTTCGGTCTGCTGCTGTTCGGTTGCTTCCTGCCGTTCCAGACCGTGCTGCTGCCGGCGTCGTTCACCCTCGGCAAGATGGGCCTGGCAAGCACCACCACCGGGCTGGTGTTCGTGCACGTGGTTTACGGCCTGGCATTCACCACGCTGTTCTTCCGCAACTACTACGTGAGCATTCCGGATGCACTGGTGAAGGCTGCCCGCCTCGACGGCGCAGGTTTCTTCACCATTTTCCGCCGGATCATTCTGCCGATGTCGACGCCGATCATCATGGTCTGCCTGATCTGGCAGTTCACCCAGATCTGGAACGACTTCCTGTTCGGCGTGGTGTTCTCCAGCGGTGATTCGCAACCGATCACGGTCGCGCTGAACAACCTGGTCAACACCAGCACCGGCGCCAAGGAATACAACGTTGATATGGCAGCGGCGATGATCGCCGGGCTGCCGACCCTGCTGGTCTATGTGGTCGCAGGCAAGTATTTCGTGCGCGGCCTTACGGCCGGCGCAGTCAAGGGGTAATCATGGCAACGCTCGAACTTCGCAATGTAAACAAGACCTATGGCGCCGGTCTGCCGGACACCTTGAAGAACATCGAACTGTCGATCAAGGACGGCGAGTTCCTGATCCTGGTCGGGCCTTCGGGTTGCGGTAAATCGACCCTGATGAACTGCATCGCCGGTCTGGAAACCATCACTGGCGGCGCGATCATGATCGGCGATCAGGACGTCAGCGGCATGAGCCCCAAGGATCGCGACATCGCCATGGTGTTCCAGTCCTACGCGCTGTATCCGACCATGAGCGTGCGCGAGAACATCGAATTCGGTCTGAAAATCCGCAAGATGAATCAGTCGGCCATCGACGAGGAAGTCGCCCGGGTGGCCAAGCTGTTGCAGATCGAACACCTGCTCAATCGCAAGCCTGGCCAACTCTCTGGCGGCCAGCAACAGCGCGTGGCCATGGGCCGTGCCCTGGCGCGTCGGCCGAAGATTTATCTGTTCGACGAACCGCTGTCCAACCTCGACGCAAAGCTGCGGGTCGAGATGCGCACCGAAATGAAACTGATGCACCAGCGCCTGAAAACCACCACGGTCTACGTGACCCACGACCAGATCGAAGCCATGACCCTGGGCGACAAGGTGGCGGTGATGAAGGACGGGATCATCCAGCAGTTCGGTACGCCGAAAGACATCTACAACAACCCGGCCAACCTGTTCGTGGCGAGCTTTATCGGCTCGCCGCCGATGAACTTCATTCCGTTGCGCCTGCAACGCAAGGACGGTCGACTTGTCGCGCTGCTGGACAGTGGCCAGGCGCGTTGCGAGCTGCCGATGAGCATGCAGGATGCCGGACTGGAAGACCGCGAAGTGATCCTCGGCCTGCGTCCTGAGCAGATCATGCTGGCGAACGGCGATGCCAATGGATTGCCGACCATTCGCGCTGAAGTTCAAGTCACCGAGCCGACCGGCCCGGACACGCTGGTGTTCGTCAATCTCAACGAAACCAAGGTCTGCTGCCGTCTGGCGCCGGACGTTGCACCGGCCGTGGGCGAAACCCTGACCCTGCAATTCGATCCGGCGAAAGTGCTGCTGTTCGATGCCAATACTGGCGAGCGCCTGGGGGTTGCCGCCTTACCGAAAACCGAATCGCACGCTGCCAACGTCGCGCAATTCAAAGGCCGCTGAAGAACAAATGTGGGAATGGGGTTGTGTGGGAGCTGGCCTGCCAGCGATGCAGACAATTCGGTTTAACGTCGAACCGAGGTGAGGCTATCGCTGGCAGGCCAGCTCCCACAACAACCCGATCCTACTGGGGGATATGCGGTGAGCAGCCTGTTGCTCTCCGCGACTGATGTAACCGCGTTAGAAAAAGAAAAGTTAATAACAATAAAACGAGGATGTAGGGATGAAGAAGAAGAACAGCGCTCAGCTTATCTGCCAGTTGTCTGCCATTGCAGCAATGACACTGGCCGGTAGCGTCCACGCGGCTGACGCGTTTAGCGCCGATTCAGAATGGATGACCGGGGATTGGGGTGGCGAACGAACCAAGCTGATCGAGCAGGGCATCGACATCAAGATGGACTACGTCGGTGAAGTGGGCGGCAATCTCCACGGCGGGTTCAACAACGACAAGACTGCGCGTTACTCCGACCAGTTCGGCCTGGGCGCGGCACTGGACCTTGAGAAGCTGTTCGGCTGGGACAATACCCAGGCCAAGATCCAGCTGACCAACCGTAACGGTGAAAACATCTCCAACGACCGTGTCGGCGACCCGCGTGCCGGCACCTTGAGTTCCTCGCAGGAAGTCTACGGCCGTGGCCACATGGTCCGTCTGACCCAGTTGTGGATCAAGCATCAGTTCCTCGACAACAAACTGGACGTCAAGGCCGGTTACTTCGGTGAAGGCGAAGACTTCAACACCTTCCCGTGCGAATTCCAGAACCTGGCGTTCTGCGGTTCCCAAGTGGGTAACTGGGCGACCAACATCTGGTACAACTGGCCGGTCAGCCAAGCGGCGATCCGCGTGAAGTACAACATCTCGCCTGAGTGGTATGCGCAGATCGGCGCGTACAACCAGAACCCGTCGCAGCTGGAACACGGTAACGGCTTCAAGCTCAGCGGCAGCGGTACTGCCGGCACCGTTCTGCCGGTCGAGCTGGTCTGGCTGCCTAACCCAGGCAACCTGCCGGGCGAATACCGTGTCGGTTACTACAAAAGCACCGCCAGCGCCGATGACGTTCGTGAAGATGACAACGGCGATGATGCAGCCACCAGCGGCAACGCCTATCGCAGCCACAGCAGCAAGCACGGCTACTGGTTCGTTGCACAACAGCAACTCACCAGCCATAACGGTGACGCCAGCCGCGGTCTGAACATCGCCGCCAACGCAACTTTCCACGACAAGGACACCAACATCGTCGACAACTACCAGTCGCTGATGTTTGTGTACAAAGGCCCGTTCGACGCACGTCCGAAAGATGACCTGGGCATCGGCTTCGCCCGTATCCATGTCAACGATGACGTGAAGAAAAACGCCGAGCTGACCAACGCCGCCAATGGTGTGAGCAACTACGAAGATCCACTGTTCTCGCCACTGCGTGAGACCGAATACAACTACGAGCTCAACTACGGTTTCCACGTTACCAACTGGCTGACCGTGCGTCCCAACCTGCAATACATCACTCACCCGGGTGGTGTGGATGAAGTCGACAACGCTTTGGTCGCCGGCCTGAAAATTCAGTCGGTGTTCTAACGCGACTGCGATAAGCTCCTCTCTATGTGCGCATTTTTGCGGACAGCCAAGGCTGTCCGCTTTTTTTTGGGGAGCGCGCACCCCGGCAACAGATGATTTTCAGGACCGTGGCACATGCTTGAGCATCCGCTACAACGCTTCTTCAAATCCTTGCGCGAACGTCCGGTGTTCGCGTGGGAGCGCTATCAGAAGCGCGACGTGTTGGTGATTGATCATCCGCTGTGTCAGGCGGTGTTCAGTCGCCAGGGCGCGCAGTTGCTGCACTTCCAGCCCAAGGGCCAGAAGCCGTGGCTGTGGTGCGCGGCGAAGTGGCCGCAGGTCGGCGCGATTCGCGGTGGCGTGCCGGTGTGTTGGCCGTGGTATGGCCGGCATCCGAGTGAAAACGCCTGGCCGTCCCATGGTTGGGCGCGCTTGCTCGACTGGAAGTTGATCGACAGCAGCAGCGACGACGATGGCGTGCGCCTGCATTGGCAGCTTGAGTTGTGCGACTGGCAAGTGGACCTGCATGCGCACTTGGGCGAACGCATGGATTTACGCTTGAGTACTGAGCATCAGGACGATATGCCGTGCCAGTTGAGTCAGGCGTTGCACGCTTACTGGCGTATTGGTGATGTCGGTGAGGTAGCGCTGTCTGGGCTCGAAGGCGCGCACGGTTATGACCAGTTGAACCGCCAGGTTTGCCAGCAGGAAGGCGAGTTGCGGGTGGATGGCGGCTGTCAGCGGGTGTTCCAGCATGACGGTGAATTGCAGCTCAATGACCATGCCTGGGATCGGGCGTTGTGCATCGATACTGGCGATACGGCTGACACGGTGGTCTGGCATCCGGGCTCACGGCCGTTGCTGGGGGTGAGCTGGAATGAGATATCCGAATTCGTTTGCGTGGAGGCCGCCAGTGGCGGCACCGATAGCCTGTGCCTGAAGCCGGGCGAGCGGGCGCATTTGAGTTTGCAGGCGCGGGTGGGCGCTTAATTTTGTTGTGTTGCGGGTATCGCCATCGCGGGCAAGCCTTGCTCCTACAAAGTTGAGGTTGCCCGCCGAATTTGCGGACGACTTAAAACTGTAGGAGCAAGGCTTGCCCGCGATGGGGCCGGATCAGTCAGCGGAGATTCCGGATCAATTGAACTCGTCACCCACCGGATACCGGCTCGCATTCAAACTCTCTTTGATCTTGCGCAAATGCGGCTGGAAATCCACCCCGCGACGCAAGGTCATGCCGGTGGCGAGCACATCGAGCACGGTCAGTTGAATGATCCGCGAAGTCATCGGCATGTAGATGTCGGTGTCTTCCGGCAGTGGAATGTTCAGGCTCAAAGTGCTGGCCTTGGCCAGCGGTGAGTTCTCTGCGGTCAAGCCGAGTACCGAAGCACCGTTCTCCCGGGCAATGCGCGCCACTTCCACCAGTTCGCGGGTGCGGCCGGTGTAGGAAATGATCACGAACAATTCGCCGGTATGCGCCACCGAGGCAATCATGCGCTGCATCAGCACATCGGCATGGGCGGTCACGGCCAGGTTGAAACGGAAGAACTTGTGCTGCGCATCCAGCGCCACCGGGGCGGAGGCGCCGAGGCCGAAGAAGTGGATTTGCCGGGCCTGGATCAACAGGTCGACGGCGCGGCTGATCAGGTTTGGGTCCAGTGCCTGCAAGGCGCTGTCCAGGGACGCAATGGCGCTGCCGAAAATCTTCTTGGTATACGCTTCCGGATTGTCGTCAGCTTCAACCGCTCGACTGACATAGGCAGCGCCGCTGGCCAGGCTCTGGGCCAACTGAAGCTTCAGCTCGGGGTAGCCGCTGACACCGAACGAGCGGCAGAAACGGTTGACCGTCGGCTCGCTGACCGAAGCGGCCTGGGCGAGGGCGGCGATGCTGAAACGGGTGGCCTGCTGTGGGTTGAGCAGGATCACCTCGGCGACTTTGCGTTCGGCCTTGTTCAACTCTTCAAGGCGACTCTGGATTTGTTCCAGTAAATTTCGCACGCGGTCCATATGAGTATCCTTGATTCACCTGCGCCGATAAGCGCGCGGCTAATGCAAAAAGGGCCTTTGGTGTGGCCCATAACGGTGGCCTATCCTACTGATGGCTCCGACCGACCACCACTCGGAATCTGTATTTTGCGAAAATGTTGTGGTTATTACTACATTTTCCCTTGAGTGATGCCTTGAAAAAAGGTATTTGTAGCTTAACTTGATAAAAGAACAAACATCATGCTCTCGATTACGGTTGAACCGTGCACCTTTGCCTTGTTCGGCGCCCTCGGCGATCTGGCCCTGCGAAAGTTGTTTCCTGCCCTTTATCAACTCGACGGCGCCGGCCTCTTGCACGAGGACACGCGGATCATCGCGCTAGCCCGTGAGCCTGGCAGCGAGCAGGAGCACCTGACGTTCATCGCCTCCGAGCTGCGCCGCTACGTCGGTGCCAAAGAGCTGGACGAAGCCGTTGTCGAACGTTTTCTCTCACGCCTGACTTATCTGCACGTCGATTTCCTCAAGTCCGAAGACTACGTCGCCCTGGCCGAGATGGCCGGCAGCTCGCAGCGGGTCATTGCCTACTTTGCGACCCCGGCCGCTGTTTACGGTGCGATCTGCGAAAACCTGGCGAAGGTCGGCCTGGCGGAAAATACCCGCGTGGTGCTGGAAAAACCCATCGGTTCGGACCTGGAATCCTCGCGCAAGGTCAACGACGCCGTGGCGCAGTTCTTCCCGGAAAACCGCACCTACCGCATCGACCACTATCTGGGCAAAGAAACCGTCCAGAACCTGATCGCCCTGCGTTTCGCCAACAGCCTGTTCGAAACCCAGTGGAACCAGAATTACATCTCCCACGTGGAAATCACCGTGGCCGAGAAGGTCGGCATCGAGGGCCGCTGGGGCTACTTCGACAAGGCCGGTCAGCTGCGGGACATGATCCAGAATCACCTGCTGCAACTGCTCTGCCTGATCGCCATGGACCCGCCGGCCGACCTGTCCGCCGACAGCATCCGCGACGAGAAGGTCAAAGTGCTCAAGGCCTTGGCGCCGATCAGCCCGGAAGGCCTGACCACACAAGTGGTACGCGGCCAGTACATCGCCGGTTACAGCGAAGGCAAAGCGGTGCCGGGCTATCTGGAAGAACCCAATTCCAACACCCAGAGCGATACCGAAACCTTCGTTGCCCTGCGTGCCGACATCCGCAACTGGCGCTGGGCCGGCGTGCCGTTCTACCTGCGCACCGGCAAGCGCATGCCGCAAAAACTGTCGCAGATCGTCATCCACTTCAAGGAACCGTCGCACTACATTTTCGCCCCTGAGCAGCGCCTGCAAATCAGCAACAAGCTGATTATCCGCCTGCAACCGGACGAAGGCATTTCCTTGCGCGTGATGACCAAAGATCAAGGCCTGGACAAAGGCATGCAGCTGCGCAGCGGTCCGTTGCAGCTGAATTTTTCCGACACCTGGAGCAGCGCACGGATTCCCGATGCCTACGAGCGGTTGTTGCTGGAAGTGATGCGTGGCAATCAGAACCTGTTTGTCCGTAAAGATGAAATCGAAGCCGCGTGGAATTGGTGTGACCAGTTGATCGCCGGGTGGAAAAAATCCGGTGATGCGCCCAAGCCGTACGCGGCCGGGTCCTGGGGGCCGATGAGCTCCATTGCTCTGATCACGCGGGATGGGAGGTCGTGGTATGGCGATATCTGATTTGAAACTGCCTCAGGGTGTCAGCACCCATGAGTTCAAGAGCCCGACGCTGCTGGCCGAAGGCCTGGCGCTGAAGGTGGCCAAACAATTGAGCGATGCGATCGACGCCCAGGGCACTGCGACCCTGGTGGTGTCCGGTGGCCGCAGCCCGGTGGCTTTTTTCCAGCACCTGGCCAAGCAGGCGCTGGACTGGTCGAACGTGGTCGTCAGCCTGGCTGACGAACGCTGGGTGCCGGTTGAGCACGCCGACAGCAACGCCGGACTGATCAAGCGCTACCTGTTGCAAGGCCCGGCGGCCAAGGCTCAATTCCTGAGCCTGTACAGCGCCAGCGCCAACCTCGAACAGGCTGCCGATCACGCCGACCGTTTGCTCTCCGAGTTGCCGGTGATCGATGTGTTGGTGTTGGGCATGGGCGATGACGGTCACACCGCGTCGCTGTTCCCCAACAGCCCGAACCTTGCCGAAGCCTTGCAGGCTGATGGTATTCGTCGTTGCTACCCGATGCTGGCGCCGACCGTGCCGCATCAGCGCCTGACCATGACCCGGGCGCTGCTGGCCTCGGCCAAGCACAAGATTCTGTCGATTTCCGGTCAGTCGAAGCTGACCACCCTGAATACCGCACTGGCCGGTGACGATGTCGCCGCAATGCCGATTCGCGCTTTTCTGCAACCCACGTTAGAGATTTACTGGTGCCCATGAGCCAAGGAACAGCCGCTATGAAAAACCCATCCCCGACCGTTTCCATGGCGGATAAAGTTGCCCTGATCGACAGCCTCTGCGCCAAGGCGCGGATCCTGCCGGTGATCACCATTGCCCGCGAACAGGACGTCCTGCCGCTGGCCGATGCCCTCGCGGCCGGTGGCCTGACCGCCCTGGAAGTGACCCTGCGTTCGCAGTTCGGCCTCAAGGCCATCCAGATCCTGCGCGAGCAGCGTCCGGAACTGATGACCGGTGCCGGCACCGTGCTCGATCGCAATATGCTGGCCGCGGCCGAAGCGGCGGGCTCGCAGTTCATCGTCACGCCAGGCATCACCCGCGATCTGCTGGAAGCCAGCGTCGCCAGCCCGATTCCGCTGTTGCCGGGCATCAGCAATGCCTCGGGCATCATGGAAGGCTACGGCTTGGGCTATCGCCGCTTCAAGCTGTTCCCGGCGGAAGTCAGCGGCGGCGTCGCAGCCATCAAGGCCCTGGGCGGCCCGTTCGGCGAAGTGAAATTCTGCCCGACCGGCGGCGTCGGTCCGGCCAACATCAAGAGCTACATGGCGCTGAAAAACGTCATGTGCGTGGGCGGTAGCTGGATGCTTGATCCGGAGTGGATCAAGAACGGCGACTGGGCCCGCATTCAGGAATGCACCGCCGAGGCATTGGCGCTGCTGGACTGATCGCTTCACCCGACACTTCGTTGTGTGTTCTACGGCTTTACGGTGCGCTTGGTCGGTGCACCGTTTTTTTTTGCCCCAAAAAACGATGCCTCCACAAGGACATCCTGCGATACATAGTTACCGCACCCCCTGAATCGACCAGTGCTAGCCTGCGTTCATCTTATGGAAGAGAGAACGTCATGGACGCCTACACCTCAGCATCACCCGTTTACCTGCTTTCCCCGGAGCAGATCGCCGGGCCGTACTTCCGCAATCCGAAACTGATCCGCCGCAACATCAGCGAAGGCGCCGACGGCATTCCGTTGGTGCTGCGCTTGAAAATCGTCGATGCCATGACCGCTCAACCGGTCACTGACGCGCTGGTGGATATCTGGCACTGCAATGCGCGTGGGTTCTATTCGGGCTGGAGCAAAATCAATCCGGACCTTGAAGCCGACGTCGGCGATATCGGCGCGATCCCGCGAACCGACGACGACACGTACTTGCGTGGCGGGCAGTTCACCGACAAGTCGGGCAACGTACGCTTTACCAGCATCTTTCCGGGTTTCTATGCCGGGCGCGCCCTGCATATTCATGTCGCCGTGCGAATCACCTCGGGCAACAACTATCTCGAAGAACGGCACGTGGCCTGGGTGGGGCAACTGTACTTTCCCGAAGTGGCCTCGCGCTCGGTGCTCGGCAGCCGCCAATACAGCGGCCGGGCCGCGACAGCATTGACCAACGATCAGGATTACTTTTACACCACCATGGGCGGGGAAGACTCGACCCTGAAGATTCACACGCTGGGCCGCGATTCCAATGAGGACGGATTTTTCGGGCAGATGACCATCGGTATCGACACCTTTGCGGTGTCGACGCAAATCAGGCCCGAGGACTTCGACAAATACACCGTGTGACGTCAGCGCAGTTCGATCAGCGCCGTGGTCAAGCGCTTCATGTCGTCAGCGGTGGTGGTCAGCCCCGGTGTAATCCGGATGCACGGACCACACGCCGCGCCGCTGCGTACCACGGTGAACAGGTTGTATTCGTTGAGCAGTCGCTCGACCATCACTTGTTGATCGGCATGTGCAGTAAAACGCATCGCCGTGATGCCGCAATACAGCCGTGGATCGTCCGGGGTCAGGACTTCGATGCCCGGCACTTCGCGCACTGCTCCGACCCACAGGTTACGCAGGTAGTTGAGACGCGTGCCTTTGGCGGGCGAACCACCCATGGCCCAATGCTCTTCGAGCACCAACGGCAGGGTCAGCAACGCCGGGATGTTCGGTGTGCTGTATGGCGTGCGGGCGCGAATGTCGGTGATCGGGAAATGCATTTCGCCCATGTCCGGGTCGATGTCCGCAAGGCGCTCGGGGGCGATGTAGAGAAAGCCAAGGGTCAGCGGCGCACCGATCCACTTGTGCAGGTTGTAGGCGGCGAAAGAGATGCCCAGTTCATCAAGGTCGAATTCGAACTGGCCCAGCGCGTGGGCGCCGTCGAGGATCACATCGATGCCATGTTCCTTGGCAGCGGCGGCAATCGCTTGCACCGGCATCACCAGACCGGTGCGGTGGGTGACGTGGGTCAGTGTCATCAACTTGAGTCGCGGATATCGGGCGAAGGTCTCGCGGTAGGTGCTCAGCAAACTGTCGAAACTGGCGGGGTGCGTATGATCGATCTCGATCACTTCGACACCGCGATGACGTGCCAGCCAGCGCATGGCGCTCTTTACCGTGTCGTATTCCAGATCACAGATCAGCACCTGGTCGCCCGGTTGCAGCCGATTGTAATTGCGGATCAACGATTGCAAACCGTCGGAGGCGTTGCGGGTGAGGGCGATGCTCTCGCCGGGCATGCCAATGAGCTTGGCCACCTGCGCCTGGATCTTCACGCTCTCGCCCTGTTCGAAACGCTGGCGCACATGAACCGAATTACCGCGATTGATCAGTTCGATGTTGCGCTGATATTCCTCGACCACCGTGCGCGACATGCGCCCGAAGTAACCGTTTTCCAGATTGATCGGGCCCGGTTGCAAATCGTAGCGATCGGCAAAGGTCCGCCAAAAGGCTTCATCTCGGGCGCGGCGGGTATTGTCGGGCATGGGCTACTCAATCGGAGGCGGGATTAATGAATCAGTGGAGAGGCGCGGGTTTGCCATGTTTGGCACGTAGCGGTTCGAGCAGTTCCGACAAACCGTTGTGGTCGATTTCCTGCATCAGGGCCAGCAAGCCGCCCAATTCGCCATGGGGGAAACCTTCGCGGGCGAACCAGTTCAGGTAGGGGCCCGGCAAGTCCGCGATGATGCGGCCCTTGTATTTGCCAAAGGGCATTTCGCGGGTTATCAGCAGTTCGAGCTTTTCAGGGTTCATCACGCAGTCGTCTTGATTCGGTCAGTCTGGAAAATACAGGCATTCTGCATGCAGGCCAATTGACAGATCATGCAAAAAAAACGGATACAGATTTTCTGTATAAAGTTAACTATTTGAAAAATATCAGGAAATTAATCGTTTCCAAGCTGGCATGCGCTCTGCAATGAGTAAGTCATCTTTCATCAACCGCAAGGAATTGAAAAATGACCGACATGAATAAAGAAGCGATCTCTGTACTCAACGACCTGATTGAAACCAGCAAAGACGGTCAGGAAGGGTTCAAGACTTGCGCTGAAGACATCAAGCACCCTGAACTCAAAACCCTGTTCGTGCAACGTTCCGCTGACTGTGCAGCCGCTGCGTCGGAATTGCAGAGTGCCGTGCGTTCGATGGGTGGCGATCCAGAAACTTCAACCAGTGTCAGCGGCGACCTGCACCGTCGCTGGGTCGACGTGAAGTCGATGTTCACCGGCAAGGACGAAGAGGCGGTACTCAATGAAGCCGAGCGTGGTGAAGACCATGCACTGAAGGCTTATCGGGACGCCATGGAGAAAATCAACAAGCACAACCTGGTGGGCATTCGTGACATCGTTGAGCGCCAGTACCATGGCGTGCAACGCAATCATGATCAGGTGAAAGCGCTGCGTAACCAGGCTCGCGCACGTTCGTAAGCCAGGCCGGTAAAAACTGTGGGAGCGAGCTTGCTCGCGATAGCGCCAGATCAGTCAACATCGATGTTGAATGTCAGGTCCTTATCGCGAGCAGGCTCGCTCCCACATTATTTTTGGCTGATCGTTTAACCGATGCTGATTTCCGGCAACTCGGTCAGCGTCACAGACTGCTGCTTACGCGGCGCCAAAATTTCCGCCTCACCATCCACCACCAATTCTTCGCGCTGGTTGAATACGCGAGTGGCAATGCGCACGCGGAATTTCGGCAGTTTCTCGAGGATTTCCAGACGCACTGTCAGGGTGTCACCAATCTTCACCGGCTTCTGAAAACTCATTTGCTGACCGATGTAGATGGTGCCCGGCCCAGGCAACTCGCAGGCGACTGCGGCGCTGATCAGCGCACCGCTGAACATGCCGTGGGCAATGCGTTCCTTGAACATGGTGCTGGCGGCGTATTCGGCATCCAGGTGCACCGGGTTGTGGTCGCCCGACATCGCGGCGAACAACTGAATGTCGCGCTCTTCGACAGTCTTGCTAAAGCTGGCGGTCTGGCCGACTTCGAGGGCTTCGTAAGGGGTGTTGGTAACCTGGGTCATCTGTCTCAATTCCTGTGACGAATAAAAAAATTCACAAAAAACTATTCGGTTCGGTGTGGCCGGGGATTGCTCAGCGTCTGGTTGATCCAGGCCAGCACATCGGCGGTCACTTCATCGCGGTTGGTTTCGTTGAACAGTTCATGCCGCGCCTGCGGGTAAATGGTCAGTTGCAGGCTCTGGCTGCCGGCCTCGCGCAAGGCGTCGGCCAGATCTTTCAGACGTTTGCCTTCGCTCACCGGATCACATTCGCCGCCAATCACCAGCAACGGCAGGCCGGGATCGATCTGAGCGAGATTGGACGCTTTGCTGATTTGCTGCAACCCACCGAGCAAATCGATCCACATTTGATTGGTGCAGCGATAGCCGCAGAGCGGGTCGTTTGCGTACAGATCGACCTCCGCCGGGTCGCGGCTGAGCCAGTCGAAACGGGTGCGCGCCGGTTTGAACTGTTTGTTGAATGAGCCGAACGACAGCCATTCGATCAGCGCACTGCGTCCCTTGGGGCCCTGGCGCAGGCGTTCGAGCCGTGCAATCTGACGTGCCGCGCGATAAAGCGCCACAGGCTGGAAGTTCGAACCGCTGAGAACGGCACCGTGCAGGCTGGCGCTGTGATGCAGCAGATAGGCCTGGGCGATGTAGCTGCCCATGCTGTGGCCGAGCAGCACGATCGGCACGCCGGGGTGCTGCTGGCCGATGTGCTGGTTGAGGCACGCGAGGTCGCCCACCACTTTGGCCCAACCGTCGCTGTCGGCGAAATGGCCCAGCGTCCCGTTTTCGGCAGTTTTGCCATGTCCGCGCTGATCCGGCGCATAAACACCGTAGCCCTGATCGCAGAGTTTTTCTGCCAGACGCGCGTAGCGGCCGCTGTGTTCTGCCATGCCGTGAGCGAGCAGGATCACGGCCTTGAGGTCGCCGGCTGGCAGCCACTGGTTGACGAAGAGACGGCTGCGGTCACTGGTGGTCAGCCAGAACGTGTCGTGGATCATGGCGATTCCTTTCCATGCAGGTGGCGCGAGTTGGTTGCATTGTATAGCTCATTCCGAGGCTGGCATCAGCCCACGCCACGGCAGGAAGATTCACACGGTCAATGACGCCGTTACCCATATTTGCCTGATTCGCCATAGCTGCTAGTGTCCGTGAAGCTCCGCTCTCTGTTTTTGAAATGACAGACCAGCGGCCCCGGATAGGTTCAGGTAAAGAGGACAAGAACAATGCAACCTGATTTCTGGAATGACAAACGCCCGGCCGGCGTTCCGCTGGACATCGATGTCGCGGAATACAAGTCGGTCATCGAGGTGTTCGAGCGTTCCTGCAAGAAATTTGCTGACCGCCCGGCGTTCAGCAACATGGGCGTCACCCTGACCTACGCCGAACTGGAACGCTACAGCGCAGCGTTCGCCGGTTACCTGCAAGCCCACACCGACCTGGTGCCGGGGGATCGCATCGCGGTGCAGATGCCCAACGTCCTGCAATACCCGATCGCCGTGTTCGGCGCTTTGCGCGCCGGGCTGATCGTGGTCAACACCAATCCGTTGTACACCGCGCGGGAGATGCGTCACCAGTTCAAGGATTCCGGCGCCCGGGCGCTGGTATACCTGAACATGTTCGGGCAGAAAGTCCAGGAAGTGCTGCCCGATACCGACATCCAGTACTTGATCGAAGCGAAGATGGGCGACCTGATGCCCGCCGCCAAAGGCTGGCTGGTCAATACGCTGGTGAGCAAGGTCAAGAAAATGGTCCCGGCCTATTCCTTGCCCCAGGCCATTTCCTTCAAAAGTGCGCTGCGCATGGGCCGAGGCCTGGGGATCAAGCCGCTGAGCGCCGGCCTCAATGACATCGCGGTGCTGCAATACACCGGCGGCACCACCGGCCTGGCCAAGGGCGCGATGCTGACCCACGGCAACCTGGTGGCGAACATGCAGCAGGCGCGCGCTTGCCTGAGTCAGTTTGCGGCCGATGGCCAACCGCTGCTGCGCGAAGGGAAAGAGGTGATGATCGCGCCGCTGCCGCTGTACCACATCTATGCATTCACGGCGAATTGCATGTGCATGATGGTGACCGGCAACCACAACGTGCTGATCACCAATCCGCGCGACATCGGTGGCTTCATCAAGGAACTGAAAAACTGGCGCTTTTCGGCGTTGCTGGGGCTGAACACGCTGTTCGTCGCGCTGATGGACCACCCGGACTTCAAGACCCTGGACTTCTCCAGCCTCAAGCTCACCAACTCCGGCGGCACCGCGCTGGTCAAGGCCACCGCTGAACGCTGGGAGCAATTGACCGGTTGCCGCATCACCGAAGGCTACGGCCTGACCGAAACCTCGCCGGTGGCCTGCACCAACCCGTACGGCGACCAGTCGCGCATCGGCACGGTCGGTCTGCCGGTGCCGGGCACCACGCTGAAAGTGATCAATGATGACGGCGTCGAGCAGCCGTTGGGCGAGCGGGGAGAGCTGTGCATCAAGGGCCCGCAGATCATGAAGGGCTACTGGCAGAAACCCGAGGCGACCAACGAAGTGCTGGATGCCGAGGGCTGGTTCAAGTCTGGTGATATCGCGGTGATCGATCCAGACGGGTTTGTGCGCATCGTCGATCGCAAGAAAGACATGATCATCGTCTCGGGTTTCAACGTGTACCCGAACGAAATCGAAGACGTGGTCATGGCCCACCCGAAAGTCGCCAACTGCGCGGTCATCGGTGTGCCGGACGAGCGTTCGGGCGAGGCGGTTAAGTTGTTCGTGGTGGCCCGTGAGGCCGGAGTAAGCCTTGAAGAGCTGAAGGCTTACTGCAAGGAAAACTTCACGGCGTACAAAGTGCCCAAGCACATCGTGTTGCGTGAGTCGTTGCCGATGACGCCGGTGGGCAAGATTCTGCGGCGGGAGTTGCGGGATATTGCCTGACCGGTGAATGGCCGCGCTTCGCGCGGATCGCGGGCAAGCCTTGCTCCTACAGTTATCGAGTCGTCCACCCTGGTGTGAACGACTCCCCACTGTAGGAGTAAGGCTTGCCCGCGATGCTTTTTGGGGTAAAGTCCCGTTTTCTGCGGGCTACAGGGCTTTATAGGTTTTTTGCTCTAAAATGACTGCTTGTCATTCTTGAGTCACAAATGTGACTGTAGAGGCCGCTTTTGGCTCTAGGCGACCCTTGGCAAAGCTGCTACTCTCGGCGCGCTTTGTGACTTCTCGGCCTTCTGTCAGCCAGATTCACCAATGACCAAACACCAATAATAATCGCATCAAATGCGGTGCTGAATTCGCGTTGCTGAGGAGTGGGCTTCCATGAACGAAGACTTTTGGAAGGATAAGTACCCAGCTGGAATTGCTGCCGACATCAATCCAGACGAGTACCCGAATATTCAGGCAGTGTTGAAGCAATCCTGCCAACGCTTCGCCAACAAACCGGCATTCAGCAACCTGGGCAAGACAATCACCTACGGTGAACTGTACGAATTGTCCGGTGCCTTTGCCGCATATCTGCAACAGCATACCGATTTGCAGCCGGGCGATCGAATCGCCGTGCAATTGCCCAACGTGTTGCAGTACCCGGTTGCCGTCTTCGGTGCCATCCGCGCCGGGCTGATCGTGGTCAACACCAACCCGCTGTACACCGCGCGGGAAATGGAACACCAATTCAACGACTCCGGCGCCAAGGCCCTGGTCTGCCTGGCCAACATGGCGCATCTGGCAGAAACCGTGGTGCCGAAGACCGGCGTCAAGCACGTGATCGTCACCGAAGTCGCCGACCTGCTGCCGCCGCTCAAGCGCCTGCTGATCAACAGCGTCATCAAGTACGTGAAGAAGATGGTGCCGGCGTATCACTTGCCAAAAGCCATCAAGTTCAACGACGTGCTGAGCAAGGGCCATGGCCAGCCAGTGGCTGAAGCCAGCCCGGCCAGCGGCGATGTGGCGGTGCTGCAATACACCGGCGGCACCACCGGTGTGGCCAAGGGCGCGATGCTGACCCACCGCAACCTGGTGGCGAACATGTTGCAGTGCAAGGCGCTGATGGGCTCCAACCTCAATGAAGGTTGCGAAGTGCTGATCACGCCTCTGCCGCTGTACCACATCTATGCCTTCACCTTTCACTGCATGGCGATGATGCTGATCGGCAACCACAACATCCTGATCAGCAACCCGCGCGACCTGCCGGCGATGGTCAAGGAACTGTCGAAGTGGAAGTTCAGCGGCTTCGTCGGCCTCAACACCCTGTTCGTGGCCCTGTGCAACAACGAAGGCTTCCGCAAGCTGGATTTCTCGGCGCTGAAAGTCACCCTGTCCGGCGGCATGGCCCTGCAACTGGCCGCCGCCGAACGCTGGAAAGCGGTCACCGGTTGCGCCATCTGCGAAGGTTACGGCATGACCGAAACCAGCCCGGTAGCCACGGTCAACCCGATCCAGAACATCCAGATCGGCACCATCGGTATTCCGGTGCCATCGACTCTGTGCAAAGTCATCAACGATGCCGGTGTCGAGCAGCCGATGGGCGAAATCGGCGAGCTGTGTGTGAAAGGTCCGCAAGTGATGAAGGGCTACTGGCAGCGTCAGGACGCCACCGACGAAATGCTCGACAGCGAAGGCTGGTTGAAGACGGGTGACATCGCGCTGATCCAGCCCGATGGCTACATGCGCATTGTCGATCGCAAGAAAGACATGATCCTGGTGTCCGGTTTCAACGTGTACCCGAACGAGCTCGAAGACGTGCTGGCGACCCTGCCGGGCGTGCTGCAATGCGCGGCCATCGGCGTGCCGGACGAGAAGTCGGGCGAAGCGATCAAGATTTTCATCGTCGCCAAACCGGGTGTGACCCTGACCAAGGAAACGGTGATGGAGCACATGCGCGCCAACGTCACCGGCTACAAAGTCCCGCGCTCCGTGGAGTTCCGCGATGCATTGCCGACCACCAACGTCGGCAAGATCCTGCGTCGTGAACTGCGCGATGAAGAGTTGAAGAAGATCAACGCGAAGAAAGCCACCGCGTAAAACAAAAAGCCCCGCAGATACGGGGCTTTTTGTTGGATGCCTGATAAGTCATTGGTGCCTGTCAGGTCGTCTTCGCGAGCAAGCCCGCTCCCACATTTAACCGGGTTCCTCCAGAAGGAATGCGATCGAATGTGGGAGCGGGCTTGCTCGCGAAGCTTTTGCTGTTACTGGCGGAACGGCGCGAAGTTGACGTTGGTGCCTGCCGGACGCATGTCCTGCAAGTACGAGTCCTTGTCGGCGCTCAGTTCCAGGCTCAGGGCCGCTTTACGCTTGCCCTGATTGCGAATCACCAGGCCTTCGAGCTTCTCGCGCAGGAACACCGTCGGCACTTTCAGATGCAGCAGTTCGTCGGTGTCCGGGGTGTGCATCAGCAGGTGAATCCACTCGTACTGACCAACGGCCAGACGCGCCACCGGAATATCGAACCACC
This sequence comes from Pseudomonas sp. MAG733B, assembly GCF_036884845.1. Taxonomy (NCBI): domain Bacteria; kingdom Pseudomonadati; phylum Pseudomonadota; class Gammaproteobacteria; order Pseudomonadales; family Pseudomonadaceae; genus Pseudomonas; species Pseudomonas sp. MAG733B. The sequence continues at coordinate 5,810,094 of NZ_CP145732.1, read as the reverse complement.
AGATATTGCGGTTGCGGTTCAGTTCGGTGAAGTGGCAGTTGTTGACGCCAAGCACAGCACCACCAAGTTCCTGGTTTCTGCGGGCAATGGCCTGCTTTTTATCGAGTTTCATAACATTCCTGCGGGGATTGGATCTTCAGCGCCACGGCGCCAATACGAGGCGCATTCTCAAGGGTAGCCGGGCAAACATAAAGCTCAACCTGCATCGAACGATAAAATGTCCTGCTGAAAATAAATGAAACTCCGCGCAAACGCTCCCGGTCAACCTTGTGTAACCACTTTTCCTCACATTGAAATGTACGCAGGAGAATCACCATGGGCAGCACTGGCGATAAAGTAAAAGGCATGGCCAACGAAGCCGCCGGCAACGTCAAGCAAGGCGTCGGCAAGGCCACCGGTAATGACAAAATGCGCGCCGAAGGCGTGGTGCAAGAAAAGAAAGGCGAGGCCCAACAAGCGGTCGGCAAGGCCAAGGATGCCGTCAAAAAAGGTGTCGACAAGGCTTGATCCGGCCTTTGATAAAAGCACGATGCGGCCATCCCCGGATGGCCGTTTTTGTGTCAGCCTGAACTTGAGTGATGAAATTGTTTCAAAGTCGCCAGGTAGGCTACTTTGATGAATGAAAACGGCCCCTGAGTCGCCACGATTTCAATCCCATCCTGTTTGCGGCGAATGGAGACGCGAATGATTTTTCCGGACATGAAAGGTCTGCCAATCCACCGTGTGATGATGCGCACGGTCACCGAGTTCGTCGACGATGAGATGTCGACCTATGCCTCGGCGCTGGCCTATCAGATGCTGTTTTCGCTGTTTCCCTTCATCCTGTTCCTGATCGCCCTGATCGGCTTCCTGCACCTGCCGGACTTCTTCTCGTGGCTGCGCCTGCAATCGGAACTGGTGCTGCCGCCCCAGGCACTGGAACAGGTGAACCCGGTGATCGACCAACTTCAGCAGTCCAAGGGCGGTTTGCTCTCGGTGGGTATCGTGATTGCCCTGTGGACTGCTTCGGCCGGTGTGCGCTTGATGATGAGCGCGATGAACGCCGCTTACGATGTGGTCGAAGGCCGCCCGGCGTGGAAGCGTTTTCCGCTGTCGATCATCTACACCGTCGGCATCGCCGGCATGCTGTTGGTCGCCGCTGCGCTGATGGTGCTCGGGCCGCAGGTCATGAGCTGGATCGCCGCGCAAGTCGGCCTCGAATATTTCATCGTCACCCTCTGGACCATCGCGCGCTGGCCGGTGATCGTGATCTTGCTGATGGTCGCCGTGGCGTTGATCTACTACGTCATGCCCGACGTCAAACAAGAGTTTCGCTTCATCACCCCTGGCTCGGTGCTGGCCGTGGTGGTATGGATCATCGCGTCGCTGGGCTTCGGTTTGTACGTCAAGGAGTTCGCCAACTACAACGCCATGTATGGCAGTATCGGCGCGATCATCGTGTTGCTGTTGTACTTCTACATTTCCGCCGCCGTGTTGCTGCTCGGCGCGGAGATGAATGCGGTGATCGAGCACATGTCGCGAGAGGGCAAAGACCCGGGCGAAAAAGTTGCCGGCGAGCTGGGTCCCGTCCATGAGGAAAAACACCACGTGTCGGGACTGGGCCGTGATCATTCACAACCCAAACCAACCATTGACGAAACCTGACCATGATTCGTGAAATCCTGAAAATGGGCGATGAACGCCTGCTGCGCATCGCCCCGCCAGTGCCGGCCGAAATGTTCGACAGCCCGGAGCTGTGGCAACTGATCGACGACATGTTCCAGACTATGGAAAGCGTCGGCGGTGTCGGCCTGGCCGCGCCGCAGATCGGCGTGGACCTGCAACTGGTGATCTTTGGTTTCGAACACAGCGAACGTTACCCGGACGCCGAAGCGGTGCCGCAGACGATCCTGATCAACCCGTTGATCACACCGCTGAGCCCGACGCTGGAAGAAGGTTTCGAAGGCTGCCTGTCGGTGCCCGGTCTGCGTGGTGCGGTTGAGCGTTATCAACACATTCGCTATGAAGGTTTCGATCCAAAGGGGCAACCGATCGTGCGCATCGCCTCGGGATTCCATGCGCGGGTGGTGCAGCATGAATGCGATCACTTGATCGGCCGGTTATACCCGTCGCGCATCAGCGATTTCAGCAAGTTCGGCTTTACCGAAGTGATGTTCCCGGACCTTGATCCCAACGCCGACGATTGATCTTTTGATTCTGCTTTTTATTTCGCAGGTTTGACGAACCGCAACGTCATCCGGTCCGACTCGCCAATCGCCACATATTTCGCCCGATCCTTCTCGCCCAGTGTCAGCGCTGGCGGCAAGGTCCACACGCCTTCGGGATAATCCTTGGTGTCCTTGGGGTTGGCGTTGATTTCGCTCTGCGCCTCAAGCTTGAAACCCGCATCGGTCGCCATTTTCACCACGTAATCGGTGGTCAGGTAGCCGCTGTGCTTGATGTCCTCCAGTGATGCCCCGTCCTTGGCCCGGTGATCCACCACGCCGAGCACGCCACCCGGTTTGAGCACTTTGAAGAAGGCCTGGAACATCAGCGGCGCGGTGTCCGCCAGCACCCAGTTGTGCACGTTGCGAAAGGTCAGCACGGTGTCCGCCGAGCCCGGTTGGCCGAATGCCGGGGCTTTCGGATCGAACTCAAGCACTTGGGCCTTGGTGTACTGAGCGGGAACCGCAGCGAATTTGCTCTTCAGCTTCTCTTCGTTCTTGCGTGCGTAATCACTGACCGTCGGCGCCTGGACCGCCGCGATGTAATGGCCATTGTCCTTGAGCAACGGTGCCAGCAATTCGCTGTACCAGCCGTTGCCGGGGGTGATTTCAATGACCGTCTGCTTCGGCCCCAAGCCAAAAAACTGCAAGCTCTGTTGCGGGTGACGGTAACCATCACGCGCGACGTTTTCCGGTGCACGCCAACTGCCGGCCAATACCTTGGCGTATTCCTCGGCGGACACGGTTGGTGCGGCGGCATGGCTGAAAACAGGAGCGAGCAAAGCGGTCAGCGTCACAGCCAGAAGAGCAGGTTTCATGGGGGGCGTCCTGAGCGAAGTCGAAGTCGACAGCGAGGCTAGCACGCAGGCCGCATGGGCCGATCACACATTATCGACAGTCGACCTAACCAACGGTTCTAAGCCCATGGCGATCATCGGCTTGCTGCGGGCATAACGACTCAAACGCTCGACCATCGCGTAGGGCATCGGCGGATCAAACGTAAATCCGCGACGCTCATAAAAACCACGCAAGTCCGGATGACAGAACAGCCACACCGGCAATTCGCAATCCTTCACCGCCGCCGTGATCAACGCGGCGGCAATCCCTTGATCGCGACACGACGGATCGACAAACAAACCGGTCAGCCAATGCCCGCCGGAGACCGGACGCAAGCACAACGCGCCGACGATTACATTGCGCCGGGCGACCCACAATTGCGCATCGCGAACCGCTTTCATCGACGATTGATGGGCGCGGTAAAACTTGTTCATCAATGGCCAAAGCGGCTCATCGAGTTGGGTGAATTGCGTGTCGGGCATGGTCTCGGACTGTCGGTGCGCAAAGCGGGCGATTATAAAAGAACGTGTGCTCAAGGATAGGTGTATACCTGATCTCACATCCCCTGTAAGTGGAGTACGCATCATGTCCAAAGGTATGGATTCAAAGAAAGCTGACAAGAAAAAGCCGGCGAAAACCGCCATTGAAAAACGCGCCGACAAGAAAGCCAAGAAGGTGAATGTGTTCGGCCATTGATCCTGAGCTGACCGATCGCTCCCGCGCAATGCGGGAGCGACACCGAAAATAATCTGCAAGAAATCCCGCCGCCGTTGCACAGAAGGGGACTGGTCCCCGATCCGAGCAACGCCATGCCCCATTACTTCGATAGCGCCCACCGAGAAGAAATCGAAACCCTGCGCCAACGCCTGACCGCCCGCACCGAGTGGCCGACCTGGCTGTTGTTGATCGGCGTGTACAGCGCCTGGTTCGCCATCGTGCTGGGCAGCCATCGATTGGGCCTGTGGTTGAGTACGTTGTTGCTGATCCCGGTTGTGGTGCTCTGGCTGTCGGTGCAGCACGAACTGCTGCACGGCCATCCGACCCGCTGGCCGGCGCTGAACAAAATCCTCGGCTACGCGCCGTTTGCCGTGTGGTATCCCTACACCCTGTATCGCGACAGCCATCTGCTGCATCACCGCGACGAAGACCTGACCCTTCCCGGTCTCGATCCGGAAAGTCGCTATGTGAGTGCCGAGCATTGGCAGGGCAGTTCACTGTTCGAACAGGGCCTGCACTGGCTGAACAAAACCGTACTCGGCCGCTTCGCCATCGGTGCGCCGCTGGCCTTGCTGTCATTGGCCGCGGAAGAATTGCAACGCCTGAAAAACGGCGAACGTCAGGCCTGGTTGATGTGGCTCAGCCATGGCGCGCTCACCCTGCTGATGCTGCTGTTCATCGCGCGCTACAGCGCATTGCCGGTGTGGCATTACCTGTTGCTGATCAGTGTGCCGGCGCTGTCGATCGCGATGATTCGCTCCTACTATGAACATCGCCCGCACGCGGCACCGGAGCAGCGCACCGTGCTCAACGAAGCGGGCTGGCCGTGGCGATGGCTGTTCCTCAACCTCAATTTTCACTTGGTGCATCACGACTTGCCGGGCCTGCCTTGGTACGACTTGCCCCACGCTTATCGCGCACGCCGCGAGCAATGGCTGGCGCGCAGCGGCGGGTTTCTGGTGCGCGGGTATGGCCAGTTGTGGCGTAAGCATGGAGTGAGGGCGATCGACAGCCCGCGGCATCCGTTTCACTGATGTCTGGCCACCTCCGGACCCTGTGGGAGCGGGCTTGCCCGCGAAGAGGCCGGCACATCCAACATCAATGTTTTCAGGTAGATCGCTATCGCGGGCAAGCCCGCTCCCACAGAGATCTTCGTTGTATGGGGAATTTTTGATGACACAACACCTCGCCGAATTCCTGATGTACGTCGCCCCCGTGCCCATCCGCCAGGCCAACGAGCGCTGGCTGGCGCGCATCCTCGAACGGCTGGGCACCACGCGCCGCAACGCCGAAGGCCTGTCACTGACCGACCTCTGGCTATCCCCGCACTTACTGCTGACGCAAACCTGTGGCTACCCGCTGATGACTGCCTTGCGCGGTCAGGTCCGGGTACTCGGCCGCCCGCGCTATGAACTGCCGGACAGCAGCGGCGGCAACCATTGCAGCCTGCTGCTGAGTCGCGCCGATGATCAGCGGCGAACCCTGGCGGACTTTCACGGCAGCCGTGGCGTGATCAATGGCGAAGACTCCAACAGCGGCATGAACCTGCTGCGTCATCGCCTGGCGCCGCTGCATCGGGACGGGCAGTTTTTTGCCGAGGTGGGCATCAGCGGTAGCCATCGTGAAAGCCTGCGCTGGTTGCGCGAAGACCTGGCTGACCTGGCGGCCATAGACAGCGTCACTTTCGCTTATCTGGCTCGATACGCCGAAGCGGAAGTGAGCGGCCTGCGCGTCGTCGTCCGCAGTGCCTTCAGCCCGACCCTGCCGTACATCACCGCTGCGGGTGTCAGCATTGAACAGGCGGAAGAGATTCGGCGGGTGATGAACCAGACCTTGGGCGAGCTGCCGGAGGTGGCGCAAATCCTTGGTCTACAGGAAGTGCTTCCGGCCCGCGAAGCCGACTATGAGGTGGTGCTCGACTATCAGCGCGAGGCTGTAGCGCTGGGCTATGGGCGGTTACGCTGAAATGCATTTATGGAATATAAAAATGCATTTTTAATATTATTAATGAATAAGGCTCCTTGCTAGGATCGCGTCACCGGACGACCGGACATTCAGCGACCCCTAACCCTGGAGCCTCTATGTCCGGCACCGACCTTTCCCATCGCAATGATGTGGGCGGATTGTTCCGCGCCCATTACCCCTGGCTTTGTGCGCGATTGCGCGAGTACCTGGGAAGCGGTTGCGAAGATATCGCCGCCGAAGCCTTCGTGCAGTTGCTCGAAGCGCCGCAGCCGGTCGCCATCCGCGCGCCGCGCGCCTTGCTCACCACCATCGCCCGCCGGCTGATTTATCAGCATTGGCGTCGTCGCGATCTGGAGCGTCAGCACCTCGATCAGTTGCTGCAGGTTGATCAACCCTCAACGCCTTCACCCGAAGAACTGGTGCAACTGACCCAGGCACTACAGGGCCTCGACCGCACGCTGGCGCGCCTGCCTGGCAAGGTTCGGGCGACATTTCTGTTGTCGCGGGTCGACGGCCTGACTTACCCGCAAATCGCCGCTGAGCTGGGCATTTCCCAGCGCTCGGTCAGCGTCTACATGACCCGCTCCGAGGCCCTTTGCGCCCGGCACAGCGCCAATCAATCCCTAAACCGCCCCCTGCAAAACAAGAGGTCTGCATGAGATCGATCAAAACCCTGCTCGGCAGTTCGCTGCTGGCCCTGAGCCTGATTGCCAACCAGGCACCGGCAGCGGAAAAAACCGCGCCCATTCACTTCGGCGACATCACTTGGGAAAGCGGCAGCCTGATCACCGAGATCCTTCGGCTGATCGTCGAGAAAGGTTACGGATACCCGACGGACACCCTGCCGGGCAGCACCGTCAGCCTCGAAGCGGCGCTGGCGAAAAACGACATTCAAGTGATCGGCGAAGAGTGGGCCGGACGCAGCCCTGCGTGGGTCAAAGCCGCTGCGGAAGGCAAAGTGTTTGGCTTGGGCGACACGGTCAAGGGTGCCACCGAAGGCTGGTGGGTGCCGGAATACGTGATCAAGGGTGACCCGGAGCGCGGCATCAAACCCTTGGCGCCGGAACTGAAATCCGTCGCGGACCTGGCGAGGTACAAAGACGTGTTCCGCGACCCCGAAGACCCGAGCCGTGGTCGCTTCCTCAACAGCCCGACCGGCTGGACCTCGGAGATCGTCAACAGCCAGAAACTCAAGGCCTATGACCTCACCGAAAGCTTCGTCAATTTCCGCACGGGTTCCGGCGCGGCACTGGATGCCGAAGTCGCGTCGTCGATCCGTCGTGGCAAACCGGTGCTGTTCTACTACTGGTCACCAACGCCGTTGCTGGGCCGTTTCAAACTGGTGAAACTCGACGAACCGCCGTTCGACGCCGAAGCCTGGAAAACCCTGGCCGACGCCAACAACCCGAACCCCAAGGGCACCCGCTCGATGCCGGCCAGCCTGGCGATTGGTGTCTCCGCACCGTTCAAGGCGCAGTACCCGGACCTGGTGGCGTTCTTCGAAAAAGTCGACCTGCCGATCGATCTGCTGAACCAGACCTTGGGGCAGATGAGTGAAAAACGGCAGAAGCCGCGGGAAGTCGCCGAAGCGTTTTTGCGTGAGCAGCCGCAGGTGTGGAAGGGCTGGGTGCCGGGTGAGGTGGCCACGAAGGTGAGTGCGAGTTTGTAATTTCAACGTGACTTGAAGATAGCCATCGCGAGCAGGCTCGCTCCTACAATGGATCCTGAGCGTTCACAGCAATTTGTGGGCGCTTGAGATCCCCTGTAGGAGCGAGCCTGCTCGCGATCGATTCAAAGCCCTTCGCCAATACCGTGGCCATAGCGGCTCCCCTCTAAGCTGAATCGTTTTTGTCCTCGATACTGGCCGACTAGTGGCCTTGCAAGCCCAACGTGTCTGTCTATGCTCACGTGTAACTAACTATGTCGACCGCAATGTCACGGTTAGTCCCAGAGTGCGCAATCCAAGGCACCGACCCACTTGAATGGAGCTGTCCTGAAAGGGAGTTTGCTTATGAGCACGTTAGGGCTGGCCCGACTCCGGGCTATCAAGAGAAGGATGTCTTGATGAGAGTGTCGCAATAGGGACCCCCTCCGATCGAACATCATCAATCACCTGACTGGTCCTTCCTTTTTTGGAGGGGCGCGTGTGCCTGTTCTATTGAACGTAGTGGTGGATTTGAAAGACCTGAAACTTTCATGAATCAAAAAACCGCGCTTAGGGTGATACGACCATGTTTAACCTTCATCACAAAGCTGACCTGCTTGAGATCGAACGCTTTAGCTGCGCGCTGACCGAGGCCAATGCCAAGTTGGCGGCCGTCAGCCGTTCGATGGCGATGATTGAGTTCACGCCGGATGGCATCGTGCTCGATGCCAACGAAAATTTTTGCGTCGCCATGGGTTACAGCGTCGACGAGGTGCGCGGCAAACATCACCGGATATTCTGCGAAGAGGCGTTTTATCGCAGCGAGCAGTACGCGAAATTGTGGCGTGACCTGGCTCGTGGAGAACCAGTCAGCGGCACTTTTTCTCGGTTGAACAAGGCCGGCAAGGAAATCTGGCTCGAGGCCAGTTACATGCCGGTGTTTGGCCCCGACCGGCAGGTACACAGCGTGATCAAGGTCGCTACCGACATCACGGCAAGGGTCAACAAGGAACACGAAAACGAAAGCATGCTCGCCGCCATTGGCCGCTCCATGGCGGTGATCGAGTTCAGTCCGGATGGCCGGGTAATCACCGCCAACGAAAACTTCCTGAAGACCATGCAGTATTCACTCAACGAAGTGGTCGGTCAGCATCACAGTCTGTTTTGTCATCGCGCTGAAGCCGAGTCCCAGGCCTACCGAAATTTCTGGGCCTCGCTCAATCGCGGTGAATATCACTCGCACCGTTTCGAGCGCAAGAACAAGCAAGGTCAGACAATCTTCCTCGAAGCCTCCTACAACCCGTTGTTCGACGCCAAGGGCCGGCTGTACAAAGTGGTGAAATTCGCCAGTGACATCACCCAGCAGATGACCACCCTGCAAACCGCCGCTGAATCGGCCCACAGCACCTCGGTGCAAAACGACGTCTGTGCACGCAAGGGTTCGGAGGTGGTGCAGCAGACGGTGCAGATCATCCAGGACATTTCCAAAGACCTGAACGAAGCGGCGCTGAGCATCGATGCCGTAAGCAAACAGTCCGACATCATCGGCACCATCGTGCAGACCATCCGCGGCATTGCCGATCAGACCAACCTGCTGGCGCTCAACGCCGCGATCGAAGCGGCCCGCGCCGGTGAGCATGGGCGTGGATTCGCAGTGGTGGCCGACGAAGTACGCAGTCTCGCCGCACGCACCAGCCAGGCGACGCTGGAGATCGTCGACGTGGTGCGCAAGAACCATGACTTGTCATTGAGTGCGGTGTCGAGTATGCAATCGAGCTTGAGTCGAACGGGGCTCGGAGTGGAACTGGCGAACGAGGCGGGGGAGGTGATCCTGGAGATTCAGCAGGGCTCGCGACATGTGGTGGATGCGATCAGCCAGTTCAACTCGACGTTGCAGTTGAATTAACACGCAGCACAACCAAATGTAGGAGCTGCCGCAGGCTGCGATCTTTTGATCTTGTTTGTAAAAAATCGAAATCAAAAGATCGCAGCCTGCGGCAGGTCCTACACCTCGGCCTGTTAAAGCGCAGCGAGGAACTTGTCGACCACCTGTAATTTGTTCTGGTCGCCACTTTCCTGCTCTTTTTCAGCCTGGGCGATTTCAGCCTTTTCCTGCATGCGTTGGGCAACTTCTTCGCCGATCGCCTTTTGCTGCTCCGGCGGCATCTGCTCGACTTCTTCCTGAGTCAGACCCATCTCCTGAAGGATCGCATCACGCATGCGCTGCTCCGGGGTTTTACTCATGTAGTCCTTGAACTCGTCCGTGGCCGAGCCTTTGGTCCCGATCGCGTCCTTGACGCCTTCAGGTAGCGGCGCATAGACCGCTTGCAGGTTCACGCGGGTTTTGGCGAACGCCTCATCGACATTGTCGCTGACCTTGGCGGCTTCGCTGACCTGTTGCGTAGCCGATTGGGTTGCCGATTCCTGGACCTGCGTAGTGGCTTGCGTGGTTTGCGCCTGCACATTGTTTTGCAGGGCCTGGGCCATGACGCTTTGAAGACCGGCGGCGGCTTCGGCGGTCGGGTCCTCACCAGGGCGTTTAGGGAGAGGGGTTACCAGGTTTGATTTTGCACTGACCAACATGATGAGTGACCTTGTGGGTTTTTGTGGTGCAGTGCCTCGAGCAAAGAGTGTGCCTAAAGAAAAAATATCAACTAAATCAATTGGTTGATGATTCTAATGAGAAGGGGTGAGCAGTCTTCGCGGTCAAGCTTTGCCGCTGGACGGCAAACGTTTGCTGTACGGCTCGACAGCTCAGGGTAGGCCATTGCAGCAATGCTTCAGGAAGCCAGGGTGCTGCGCCAGGCGTTTGAAATACTCGTCGACGGCAGGGAAGTCCGGGCGCTCGATCGGTGTCATCAACCAGCGATTGACCGACAGGCCGATGACAATGTCAGCCAGGGTAAATTTGGCCCCGGCGACATAGGCCTTGGTGGTCGCGAGTTGATGTTCGAGGATGGCCATTTTCTGGTTCCAGCCTCGCACGCCGACCTCGATGCGATGCGCGTCCTGATACTCCGGATCCTTGCGCACCAATGCCATGAACGCGTAGCTCCACGAGGCATTGAGATCGGTGGCCTGCCAGTCCATCCATTGCTCCACCCGGGCGCGCGCAGCCGGTTCGCCGGGCAGCAGCTCGTGGTGGTGTTGGTGTTTGCCGGCCAGGTAACGACAGATGGTATTGGACTCCCACAACACACCGTTCTCATCAATGATCACAGGCACCTGGGCGTTGGGATTGAACCTGAGGAACTCTGGGCTATGGGTCGAGGCAAACCCACTGCCCCAATCCTCGCGCTCGAAGGACAGACCCAGTTCCTCGCAGGTCCACAGGACTTTGCGGACGTTGATCGACGAGGCTTTGCCGAGAATTTTCAGTGAGTGTTCCATTGGCTACTCCATCAGCGAAACAGGGCGTCGGGATTAATAGTGTGCCTGCGAGCGGTCGACATCAAGTGTGTAGGAGTTGTCTGAAGGCAATGGATTTCAGAGGGTTTCTGAGACGTACGTTTTCTTGCAGCTTTGCCTACAACTACGCCAGAATCCGCCGACTTGTGCGTCTGGTATCCGGACTCTATCGTTCCGTGTCGCTGCAAATTCGGCGATCGGGTCTAGCAGCCCGGATACTTTAGGCGCATAGCGTCCACCGTTCGTGATCGACTCACGTTATGGCGGCTGCGCGTGGGAAGACCTTCGGGTCTACCGGGTTCTAGAGTCCTGGTCTGCTAGCCCACGCACGGCTGCCACCTTATTTTCGTCTAGCAGCGAATCGTGGCAGCTCCCCCACTCTAGGAGTTTTGCCATGTTCAAACCCACGCCCAACCCCCCACGCAATCCCAGCCCTTTGTTCTCCATTACTCCGGGCATCAACAACGAAACATTGCTGGCGCATGCCTGCGAATCATTGGCCTCGGCGAGCGTCATGACCAATGATTTTGCTACCTTTCTGGACGGCCCTCAGCGCAATACGGCATTGGCGATTGCGCAGATCATCATGCTGGCCGAACTGGCGGTGAATCGTGTTCTGGATAATCTCGATCCGCAGGATTAATCGCGGGAGCTGACGAGGTGTCGTGCTCATGTACTCTCGCGCACCTTCAACTCAAACCCCATGTCCTGCACCGGTTTGGCCACGGTGTTGCCGGCCATCAACGTCAACATCTGCTCCGCCGCCCGGCGACCAATGGCTTCGCGTGGGGTGCTGATGCTGCTCAGGCGCGGCACCATGTGGGCCGAGGCCGGCAGGTCGTTGAAGCCGAGGATCGCGACTTGCTCAGGGATTTTGATCCCGTGGCGCATCGCTTCAAGCAACGCGCCCTGGGCCAGGTCGTCGTTGCCGAAGAAGATCGCATCGACATCGGGATGGCTGGCGATCATCTGCAGGAACAATTCGCCACCCAGGCCTACGGAAGACGGGCGAGGGGTCAGCACTTCCAGGGCCGGGTCATACAGGCTGGCCTTTTGTAGAGCGCGGCGGAAACCTTCGCCGCGCAGCAACGTACGCTGATCCAGTTGTGCGCCGATGTAGGCCAGGCGCTTGCGGCCACGAGACAGCAAATGTTCGGCGGCGGTTTCGCCGGCGGCCAGTTGTGAAAAACCGACGCAATTGAGCCCGGCGGCACTGTCCAGTTCCATCATGTACACGCACGGAATGTTGCTGGCTTCGATCATCCGCCGCGAGCTTTCGGTGCGGTCAAAACCGGTGAGCAACAAACCGCGCGGCTGATAAGCCATGTAGTTGCGCAGCAGGTTTTCTTCTTCGTCGCGGGAGTAGTGGAAGTTGCCGATCAGCACTTCGAAGCCCTTGGGACGAAGAACCTGATGAATGGCTTCCAGGGTGTCGATGAACAAAAGGTTGGACAACGACGGCACCAGCACCACCACCGAATGGCTCTGCGCCGAAGCCAAAGCGCGGGCGGCGGGGTTAACCACATAGTTGAGTTCCAGCGCCGCTTTCTGCACCTTTTCCACCAGTTCGGTGGCCACGGTACTGACTCCGCGTAACGCGCGCGAGGCGGTAATCGGGCTGACACCGGCCAGGCGGGCAACTTCGTTCAGGGTAGGGCGGCCAGTGGTGCGGGTATTTTTATCGTTTTTAGTTGGATTCATCGACGGCTTGCCAAACAAAATTCAAGGCACTAAGGTAGCGCTGTCTCGATGCAGCTGCAAATGCGTGAGCGGGGGTTCGCCTGATCCTCGCTTTTTGGCGTTGGGAACGAACATGCTGCAACCCATAAAATGACAAGAAAGGCGTCGGCAACTTCTGCTTTTGGTCTAGTGTCATAACTGGCAAAGGTAGCGCTGTCTGCGCGCTGAGGTGTTACATGAATCATCCCATCACCGCCCTGGTCATCATGGGCGTTGCCGGTTGCGGCAAGACGTGCGTCAGCGAGGCCCTGTGCCAATTGAGCGGCGCCACTGCCATTGAAGGCGACTCTTTCCACCCTGCCGCCAATATCGAAAAGATGAGCGCGGGTATCCCCCTGAACGATGAAGACCGTGCCGGCTGGCTCGACAGCCTGTGCGATGAGCTGCGCCGCATCGACGCCACGGGCCAGCGCCCGGTGCTGACCTGCTCGGCGCTCAAGCACATTTATCGCGAACGCTTGCGCAGTGCCTTGCCGGGCCTGGGCTTCGTGTTCCTTGAGCTGACCCCCGAAGTCGCCGCCGACCGCGTTTCCCACCGGCCGGGTCACTTCATGCCGTCGACGTTGATCGACAGCCAGTTCGCCACCCTCGAATCCCCCGTCGGCGAGCCGTTGACCCTGGCCCTCGATGCCTCGATCCACAGCGTCGATGAGCTGGCCGTTCAGGCTCACCACTGGTGGCTTGAGCACGGCTTGAAGCGCGCCGGTTAATTTTGCTTGCAGAGATAGCGCTGTCCTTATGGCTTTCGAATTACCCGCTTTAATAACAACAACAACCAGGAGACACCCCTAATGTTTGGCATGTCCCACGAGACGTTCCTGCTGCTCGATGCAGTGGTCACGGTGATCGGGCTTATCGTTCTGATCACCAAGTTCAAGTTGCACCCTTTCCTTGCCCTGATCATTGCCGCAGCCTTCCTCGGGCTGACTTCCGGCATGCCGATCGGCACCATCATCAAGGCGTTCCAGGACGGCTTCGGTGGCGTGCTCGGTTTCGTCGGCATCATCCTGGCGCTGGGCACCATGCTCGGCAAAATGATGGCCGAGTCGGGCGGGGCAGACCAGATCGCCCAGACCCTGATCCGCGCCTTCGGCAAGGATAAAGTGCAGTGGGCAATGATGTTCGCCGCGTTCCTGGTGGGCATTCCGCTGTTCTTCGAAATCGGCTTCGTATTGCTGATTCCGCTGGTGTTCATCGTTGCCCGTCGCACTGGCGTGTCGATCATCAAGATCGGTATCCCGCTGTTGGCCGGTCTGTCCGCGGTGCACGGTCTTGTTCCGCCGCACCCGGGGCCGCTGCTGGCCATCGGCGTGTTTGGTGCCGACATCGGCAAAACCATTCTTTATGGTCTGATCGTGGCGCTGCCAACGGCGATCATTGCGGGTCCGATCTTCGGTACGTTCATCGCCAAGCACATCCCCGGTCATCCGAACCAGGAGCTGGTGGATCAACTGGCGCGCGAAACGGATTCGGCTGAACTGCCGAGCTTCAGCATCACCCTGGTGACCGTGCTGCTGCCGGTGTTCCTGATGCTGCTCAAGACGTTTGCTGACGTCGTGCTGCCGGATGGCAACATCTTCCGCGCCTTCATGGACCTGATCGGTCACCCGATTTCGGCGTTGCTGCTGGCATTGCTGCTGTCGCTGTACACCTTCGGCTACAAGCAGGGCATCGGCTCCAGCCAAATGATGAAATGGCTGGATGCGAGCCTCGCGCCGACTGCCGCGATCATCCTGATCATCGGTGCCGGTGGTGGCTTCAAGCAGATGCTGGTAACCAGCGGCGTGGGTGACGTGATCGGCCACATGGCGGTGAACGCACAAATCTCGCCGATCCTGCTGGCGTGGCTGGTGGCGGCGGTGATTCGTATTGCCACCGGTTCGGCGACTGTGGCAACCATCACTGGCGCAGGCATTGTGGTGCCGGTGGTAGGGATGATTCCGGGCGTGAACCGCGAGCTGCTGGTGCTGGCTACCGGTGCCGGTTCGTTGATCCTGTCCCACGTGAACGACGCCGGTTTCTGGTTGGTGAAGCAGTACTTCAACATGACCGTGGCCGAAACCTTCAAGACCTGGACCGCGATGGAAACCATCTTGTCGGTGGTGGGGTTGGGCTTTATTCTGTTGTTGTCGCTGTTCGTCTAAGGGATTCGACAGGCACAAAAAAACCGCAGCGATGCGGTTTTTTTGTGGGTGATCGAATTCAGGGCTGAACATAGAACAAATGTGGGAGCGGGCTTGCTCGCGAAGAGGTCGGTACATTCAACATCTCTATTGACTGATACACCGCATTCGCGAGCAAGCCCGCTCCCACAGGGGATATGGGTCAGGCGTTGGATTTGTTGACGAGCCCATCCGCCCGAAACATCCCGCGAATCCCTCGTACGGCCTGACGAATCCGGTCCTGGTTTTCGATCAGCGCAAAGCGCACGTGATCGTCCCCGTACTCGCCAAATCCAACACCCGGCGAGACACAAACCTTGGCCTCGGCCAGCAGCTTCTTGGCGAACTCCAGCGAGCCCAGGTGTGCATAGGCGTCAGGAATCTTCGCCCAGACATACATCGACGCTTTCGGGTTTTCCACCATCCAGCCCAGTTCATGCAGGCCTTTGACCAGCACGTTGCGCCGCTGCCGATACTGCTCGGCGATGTCGCGCACGCATTGCTGATCGCCTTCCAGCGCCGCAATCGCCGCGACTTGCAGCGGGGTGAAAGTGCCGTAGTCGTGGTAGCTCTTGATCCGCGCCAGGGCGTTGACCAGTTCCGGGTTGCCGACCATGAAGCCGATGCGCCAGCCCGCCATGTTGTAGCTCTTGGACAGGGTGAAAAACTCCACCGCAATGTCCTTCGCGCCTGGCACCTGCATGATCGACGGGGCTTTCCAACCGTCGTAGACGATGTCGGCGTAAGCGAGGTCGTGGATCACCAGCACGTCGTACTGCTTGGCGAGGGCGATCACACGCTCGAAGAAATCCAGCTCAACACACTGCGCGGTAGGGTTGGAAGGGAAACCAAGAATCATCATCTTCGGTTTCGGGATCGAGCCGCGAATGGCCCGTTCCAGTTCGGCGAAGAAATCCACGCCCGGCACCAGCGGCACCGAACGCACCTGGGCGCCGGCAATCACGGCACCGTAGATGTGAATCGGGTAGCTCGGGTTCGGCACCAGTACGGTGTCGCCCTGGTCGAGGGTGGCCAGCATCAAGTGCGCCAGGCCTTCCTTGGAACCGATGGTGACAATGGCTTCGCTTTCCGGGTCGATGTCGACCTCGTAGCGTTCCTTGTACCAGTTGGAAATCGCCCGGCGCAGGCGCGGAATGCCTTTGGAAGTCGAGTAACCGTGGGTGTCTTCGCGCTGGGCGACCTGCACGAGTTTTTCGACGATGTGCGGCGGCGTGGCGCCGTCGGGGTTGCCCATGCTCAAGTCGATGATGTCTTCGCCACGACGACGGGCGGCCATCTTCAGCTCGGCAGTGATGTTGAAAACGTAAGGGGGGAGTCGATCTATGCGCGCAAAGCGGCGCGGCGAACCTTGTTCGGCCATTGTTGCCTCGGATAACGTAAGCGCCCGGAACCGTCCGAGCGACGCTGGTCACTGCGGTGACCTGTGGCGGAATGTACGGTCAGCTGTGGCAGACTGTCCAGCCTCAAAATAAACAAATTTGTCCGAAGGAAAGGGTTCGATGGAATTTACCAGTGGCTTTTTGCTGAGCCTTTCGCTGTGCCTGGACATCGGCGTGGCCAACATCGCGATGATCACCCTGGCGATGCAACGCGGTTATTTTCAAGGCTTTGCGCTGGGGCTCGGCACCTGCGTCGGCGACCTGATCTACGCCGTGCTGGCGCTGGCCGGCATGACTGTTTTGCTGCAATACGAAACCGTGCGTTGGGTGCTGTGGATCGGCGGTTCGGCGCTGCTGGTGTACTTCGCGGCGAAGATGATTTACTCGGCGATCCACCATGAAGCGCTGCTGGCCGAGACCGCGGAGGTTGGCCACAACTCCCATCGCAAGGAATTCTTCCGTGGGATTTTTCTAGCCATGTCGTCGCCCAGTGCGATTCTCTGGTTCGCCGCCGTGGGCGGCACGCTGATCGCTCGGTCCGGTGGCGGCGGTGCACTGAGTTCGGCGCTGTTCCTCGGCGGTTTTCTCTGTGCCGGATTGCTGTGGTCTGCCGGACTATGCTTCGCCGCGAGCCACGGGGGCAAGTTGCTCGGTGACAAACTGCTGCGCTACTCCTATATGGCATCGGCGGCGATCTTCTGCTATTTCGCGGTCTACGTGATCCTATCGGGCTATAACGAGTTTGTCGGCGCAGGCGCCGTCGAGCAGTTGCACGCCCTGTAACTGGGCGAATCAGGTTTGACCTCTATACTCCCAGCCGAACCCACTTTTAAGCGCAGGAGTCGAGTCATGGATGAGCAAACACGCGTCGAAGTGTCCGAGCCACGCATCGAGCACGGACACTTCCTGCTGATTGCAGGGCTTGGCGGAACATTTACCCAGCAAACCGTAAAAGGCATTCCCGAACTCTGGGAAAAATTCATTCCCCACATCGGCAGAGTGCCAGGGCAAAAAGGCGAAGTGACCTACGGCATCTGCTGCAATTTCGACGGCAAGGGCGGCTTCGATTACATCGCCGGCGTCGAGATCAGCAAGCTCGACGATTTGCCGGACACGTACCGCTGGGTAGAAGTCCAGCCCCAGCAATACGTGGTGTTTGAGCACAAAGGGCCGCTGGAAACGCTGCCGCAAACCTTCCAGTACATCCATGGCACGTGGCTGCCGCAGTCCGGTCATCAAACGGCTGACGCCCCGGAATTTGAACGCTACAGCGAAGACTTCAACCCGAAGCTCAACACCGGCAAGCTGGAAATCTGGCTGCCGATCAAGGCGTGATCAAGGCATCGAGAGGCGGATCTGCCGATTCGTCTCTCGATGTCGCGCCAAGGCTGATTTATCATCCCCAGCCTTTCCCCCCGCTGATTCCGAGCTGCCATGAACACCGTCATCCGCAATGTCACGCCTGCTGACCTGGACCGCTGCTACGCCATCGAAACCGTTGCCTACGAAGGTGACGAAGCGGCGACGCGCGAGAAAATCGCCACCCGCATCGCCACCTGGCCCGAGGGTTTCATCGTTGCCGAAGTGGAGGGTGTCGTAGCCGGTTTCATCAATTCCGGTGCGGCGTATCAGGTGGAGATGTCGGACGAAGCATTCAAGGAACTGATCGGCCACGACCCGGCCGGGCCGCATGTGGTGATCATGTCGGTGGTGGTGCATCCGGACTATCAGGGGCAAGGGCTGGCGAAGCGCTTGATGGACGAGTTCATCGAGCGCATGCGCGCCATGGACAAGGCCAGCATCAATTTAATGTGCAAAGAACGGCATGTGCCGTTGTACGCCGGGTTGGGCTTCGCCTATGTCAAGCCTTCTGGCTCTGACCATGGCGGGATGGCGTGGCATGAGATGGTGCTCAATCTCTGATTCCACACACATCCACCTGTGGGAGCGGGCTTGCTCGCGAAGAGGCCGGTAAATTCAACATCTATGTTGACTGACATATTGCTTTCGCGAGCAAGCCCGCTCCCACATTTGGATTGTGGTGGTTTCAGAGTTTCAACCCCATCCGCCGCTCATACCCGATCCGCCCCCTGTACGCCTCGCCACTGTCGACAAACCCATACTTGGCATACAAACCAATCGCCGATTCATTGTCCGCATCCACCGACAACTCCAGCCCTTTGATTTCCGGCCACGCCAAGCGCGCAGCCTCAGGCAGCGCTTGCAGGCAAGCCTTGCCGTAGCCTTTGCCCTGAGATCGCTGATCGACTTGCAGCGCATGCAGCGTCGCGCTGTGTTCATCGGCCCATGCAGGCAGTGCCGGCGGGCGTTTGAGCAGCAGGAAGGCCACGGGAATGTCCTCGGCCAACAGGGCAAATCCTTTGACCCCGGGGCCTGGCTTGGATAACAAGCTGTGCAAGGCACCGTGAATGTCGCCAGAGAACTTGATCTGGTCCGGATGTACTTCGATGGCCTCGACCTGCTGGCGCTGCAGCGCATTCAGGCTTTCGTAAGGCACGAGTCGGGCTGTCACTGGAGTGTCCTTTTTCCATCATCAATAGAGCCATCGATTCTAGCGATTCTCGCCGTTTGGATTATTTTTATTTCACCTGTCGATTCGCCGGATCGCCAGACGACTAAGGGTGTCTTCCAATAAAAACCACGGAGAACCACCATGAACTCGCAAACCCAGATCCAGAACCTGATCGAAAACTATCGCCAGGCCGTCATGGCCAAGGACATTGAGAAAGTCATGGCGCTGTATGCCGATGACATCGTCTCCTTCGACGCGGTCAAGGCTTTGCAATTCAAGGGCAAGCCTGCCTACCGCGCGCATTGGCAGGAATGCATGCAGATGTGCCCTGGCCCGCACATTTTCGAATTCAACGAAATCACCATTGAACCGTCCCAGGAAATCGCTTTCGCGCATTGGCTGGCGCATTGCGGCGGCACCAACGACAAGGGCGAAACCCAGGCCTGCTGGATGCGTGTCTCGCAGTGCTATCGGCAGGAAGCGGGGTTGTGGCAGATCGTCCACGAACACTGGTCGGCACCGTTCGACATGCAGACCGGCGCGACGCTGTTCGATCTCAAGCCCTGAGATTTTTTAGCGAAAGCAGCGCCAAAGTGCCGATTCGCGGCCATAGTTGATCCGTTCGTTAAGGAGAGCGTGATGAAGTATTTATGCCTGGTCTACAGCGATGAGCACCTGCTGCATTCGCTGCCGGAGAGCCCGCACGACTCTGAGTGCATGGCTTATGCCGAGTCGATCCAGGGCAGTGGCCGCATGGTCGCCGCCGAGGCGCTTGAGTCGGTGCAGACCGCCACCACCGTGCGCATGCGCAACGGCAAAATGTCGATCACCGATGGCCCGTTCGCCGAGACCAAGGAGCAGTTGGCCGGGTTTTACCTGATCGATGCCAAGGACCTCAACGAAGCCATTCAGGTCGCCGGGAACATTCCGGCGGCCCGGGTCGGCAGCGTTGAAGTGCGCCCCGTGCGCCAGTTGAATCCCTGAGTGATGGTGGCTGCGGCGGTCAAGGCGCGGGTCGAGCAGGTCTATCGCGAGGATTCGCGGCGCATCCTCGCGACATTGATCCGCTTGCTCGGCGATTTTGACCTCGCCGAAGAAGCCCTGCACGAGGCGTTCTTCGTCGCCGTCGAGCGCTGGCAGCAGGACGGCGTGCCGGACAATCCGCGTACCTGGCTGGTGTCCACCGGGCGTTTCAAAGCCATCGACGTGTTGCGCCGACGCGCCCGTTTCGCCGCTTCGCGACCGCTGTTGATCGCGCAACTGGAGGCGCTGGAGCAAGCCGACTGGAGTGACGAAGACGTGGAAGACGACCGCTTGCGCCTGATCTTCACCTGCTGTCACCCGGCATTGGCGGCGGACGCTCAAGTGCCGTTGACGTTGCGCGAAGTCTGCGACCTGACCACGGAAGAAATCGCCCGGGCCTTTCTCTCGGCGCCGGCCACCATCGCCCAGCGCATCGTGCGTGCCAAAGCCAAAATCCGCGATGCAAAAATCCCCTATCAAGTGCCGTCGCTGGCGGAATTGCCCGAGCGCCTCGACAGCGTTTTGCGAGTGATTTACCTGGTGTTCAACGAAGGGTATTCGGCGTCAATCGGTGCGCAAGTGACCCGCGAGGATCTGACCCGCGAAGCGATTCGCCTCGGTCGATTATTGATGGAGTTGCTGCCGGAACCGGAAGTCATGGGCTTGCTGGCAATGATGCTGTTGCACGAGTCGCGACGCGTAGCTCGAACCTCCGCCAACGGCGAGTTGATTTTGCTCGATGAGCAGGACCGAATGCTGTGGGACCGCGAAATGATTGCCGAAGGTTGCATGCTCGTGGAGCGGGCGCTGAGCAGCCGTCGCTTCGGTCCGTATTGCCTGCAAGCGGCGATTGCGGCGGTGCATGCTGAAGCGCCGTCGGTGGAGGAAACCGATTGGGAACAGATCGTCGGGCTGTATGACGTGCTGCTGCGGGCAGTGCCTTCGCCGGTGATCGAGTTGAACCGCGCGGCGGCGATTTCCAAACGGGATGGAGCGTTGGCGGGGCTGATCTTGGTCGAGGCGATTTTGCAGCGCGGTGAACTGCTGGATTACCACTTGGCGCATTCGGCTAGGGCGGAGTTTTGTCGGCAGTTGGGGCGGGTGGAGCAGGCGCGGGCGGCCTATGAGCGGGCGCTGGAGTTGACGCAGCAAGAGCCGGAGCGGCGGTTTATTGAGGGGCGGCTCAAGGCGTTGGAGTAGTGTGATTTTTGCTGGCCTCATCGCCAGCAGGCTGGCTCCCACAGTGGTCGGTGGTGAACCCAATGTTTGCGACCTACACAATTCTCTGTGGGAGCGGGCTTGCCCGCGATGAGGCCAGTAGCTTCACCACTATTCCAGCATCTTCCCCAACAACCAACTCCCCGCCGGCCCCGGCGGATTCTGCCTCGACCACAGCGCATCCACCGACACCGTTTTCGGCCAGCCGCGTACTTGAAGCTCCTGCAAAGTGCCCGGACCAAAACGCGCCACCAGCCAGCGCGGCAACGGCGCCCAGCCAAAACCGCCCTGGGCCATTTCCAGCAGCATCAAATAACTCGGCGCCGACCAGACGCGGCCCTTCGCCCGGCTCTCATACGGATTGACGATGGTTGCCAGGCGCAATTCGCGGTGTTGTTGCAGCACGTCCTTATCGATGTGTTTCAACGTGGCCAACGGATGTTCGGGCGACACGAACAGCGCGATTTCCGTGCGTTCGTCCACCGTCGAATTGACCAGGTCCGGCGGATAGCTGTCCTGCATTTCGGCAAAGGCAATCTGCGCCCGACCGCTTTGCACCAGCGCCACCAGATCGTCGCATTCGGCGATCAGGCATTCGAGTTCGAGGTCCGGATAACGCTGTTCGAACGCACTGAGTGACGCTTCGAAACGGTCGGACTGATAGGTGTCGGAAAGCGCCACGGTGAGCTTCGCCTCAACCCCTTGCGACAGTTGGCTGGCGGTCATTTCCAGACGGCTGGTGGCCGCGAGAATCTCTTCGGCCCGTTGCAGCACCACATGCCCGGCCGGGGTCAGGCCGGGTTTGCGGCTGCTGCGGTCGAACAGCGTCAGGTTCAGGTCGATTTCCAGGCTGGCCACCGCCGCGCTGATGGTCGACTGACTACGGCCCAACTTGCGCGCCGCAGCGGAAAACGAACCTTGGGTAGCGGCTTCGACAAACGCCAGCAGCACTTCATGAGAGGCCATGAACTATCGCCTTGATCGATGGTTATTGGTTATGAAGTATCGGTGCGATGACAGATCATGGCAACCACAGTCACTCAGGGAGTCAGGCCATGAGCGCCAACAAATCCATCACTGAACGTATCTTCCAGGCCATCGGTTTCGAATTGCTGGCCATTCTGATCTGTACGCCGTTGCTGGCCTGGATCATGGACAAACCGATGCTGGAAATGGGCGTCGTCACCATGGTCATTGCGGTACTGGCGCTGGCCTGGAACGTAGTCTTCAACGGGTTGTTCGACCGGGTGCTCAAACGCTTGGCCATTGCACACAACGCCTGGGTCCGCGTGGTGCACGCGCTGTTGTTCGAAGGCGGACTGGTTGCCCTGGGCGTGCCGTTGATTGCGTGGTGGTTGAACGTCAGTCTGTGGCAGGCGTTCCTGCTGGATATCGGCGTGCTGCTGTTTTTCCTGCCGTACACCTACGTTTATCACTGGGTGTATGACGTGGTGCGGGAGCGAGTGCTGATGACCCGGGTGGTTTGCTGAATTGCGGCGAGGGAGCTTGCTCCCGCTGGAGCGCGAAGCGGTCCCCGGTACTTTACGGCTGCTTCGCAACCGAGCGGGAGCAAGCTCCCTCGCCACAGGTTTTGTGCTGACTTGGCAGCGACTTACAAAAACATCCCACCCGACGCCTCGATCCGCTGCCCGTTGATCCACTGGCTTCCCGGCGCCAGCAGCAGTGCAATCGCCGCGCCAATATCATCCGGCACACCGGCGCGGCCCAGCGCGGTATTGCCCGCCACCATCTTGTTCACCTCAGCGTTGTCACGCACCGCGCCGCCACTGAAGTCGGTCTCGATCGCACCCGGTGCCAGGGTGTTGACCGAAATCTGCCGCGCGCCCAGTTCCCTGGCCTGATAGCGCGTCAGCACTTCCATTGCGCCTTTCATCGCCGCATAGGTGCCGTAGCCCGGCAGGCTGAACCGTGCCAGACCACTGGAAATGTTGATGATGCGTCCGCCGTCAATGAGCAGTGGCAGCAGTGTTTGGGTGAGGAAAAACGGACCTTTGAAATGGATGTTCACCATCAAGTCGAACTGCTCGACCGTGGTGTCGACGAAGTTCGCGTGCAGGCCGATCCCCGCGTTGTTCACCAGAAAATCGAAGCGTTCTTGGTCGAAATGTGTGCGCAGCACTTGGTCGACCTTGATGGCAAACGCGGCGAATTGCTCACTCTGCCCAACATCGAGTTGCAGCAGGGTGGCGCGACCGCCGAGGCTTTCAATTTCGGCGACCAGTGCCTGCGCTTCATCAGCGCTGCTGTTGTAGGTGCCGATGATGTCGACGCCTTGGGCGGCCAGATGCAGCGCGGTGTTCTTGCCGAGGCCGCGGCTGGCGCCGGTGATCAGTGCGATTTTACGGTTCATGGGGCTTCCTCAAGTGCAGTGGGCAGTGGATGGGAGGAAGTTTATTTATCCGCTACAGGGTGATAAACATGGCTAAACCGGAATCACTGGTCGGTTGAGCCGAACAATAAGGGTCAGGCCCATGAACAAACTGGAATTGCTGCGCACCTTCGTCCGGGTCAGCGAGATGTCGAGTTTTACCTTGGCGGGGGAGAGTCTGGGTCTACCCCGGTCCACGGTGTCCGAGCATGTGCAGGCGCTGGAGGCGTTGCTCGGCACGCGTCTGTTGCAGCGCACCACGCGCAAGGTTCAAGCGACTCAGGACGGCCTGGTGCTGTACGAACGCAGCAAGGATTTGCTGTCGCACATGGACGAAATCGAAGGCCTGTTTCGCCAGGACGAAGCCACGTTGGTGGGGCGAATTCGCGTCGACATGCCGAACATCCTGGCCCGCCGTGTGGTGATGCCTCGCCTGCCGGAATTCATGCTGCGTCATCCGCTGTTGGAGCTGGAAATCAGCAGCACCGACCGCCGCGTGGACTTGCTCAGTGAAGGCTTTGATTGCGTGGTGCGGGTGGGTGCGCAGCCCGATCAATCGGTGGTCGCGCGGCATCTGTGCGACTTCGCCATGGTCAACTGCGTCAGCCCCGGCTATGTGCAGCGATATGGCGTGCCGCAGCAGTTGGAGGATCTGGCGCAGCATCGGCTGGTGCATTACGTCGGCGTGCTGGGCGCACGCTCCGAAGGGTTTGTGTATGAGGTCGACGGCAAGGTGCAGCGGCTGCCGATGGCCGGCAGCATCACGGTCAACAGCACCGACGCCTATGAGTCGGCGTGCCTGGGTGGGTTCGGTGTGATCCAGGCGCCGCGAATGGGCATGCACAGACATTTGATCAGCGGTGAACTGGTAGAGGTGTTGCCGCAGTTCAACGCGCCGTCCATGGAAGTGTCGCTGCTTTATGCCCGGCAACGGCATTTACCGTTGCGGGTGAGGGCGTTCATGGATTGGTTGGGGGACGTCATTCGATCGGCTAACAACCTGTAGGAGCAAGACTTGCCCGCGATGAACGATGACGCGGTGCTTTTGTTAAACCGCGACGCCTCGATCGCGGGGCAAGCCTTGCTCCTACAGAGTCCGCGTAGCGTCAGAAGATTTGGGTAAACAACCAATACAAACCGCCCGACAACAAAATCGCCGCCGGCAAGGTCAGCACCCAGGCCATCAGCAGATTGCGGATAGTCTTCATCTGCAAGCCGCCACCATTGGCGACCATGGTCCCGGCCACGCCTGATGACAGCACGTGCGTGGTCGACACCGGTAACCCGAACATGTCCGCAGCGCCGATGGTCAGCATGGCCACGGTTTCCGCCGAGGCACCTTGCGCATAGGTCAGGTGAGTCTTGCCGATCTTCTCGCCGACCGTCACCACAATGCGCTTCCAGCCGACCATGGTGCCCAGCCCCAACGCAATCGCCACCGCGATCTTCACCCACAGCGGAATGAACCGCGTGGAGTTGTCGATCTGCTGCTTGAACAGTTGCAGCTTGCTGTTGGTGTCGGCGTCGAAATTCCCGACCTTGTTCTTGTCCATCAGGCGAATGGTTTCGCTGGTCAGGTACATGTCGTTACGCACGTTGCCCACGGCTTCCGCCGGGACTTTCGACAGCGATCCATAACCTTTTACCTCGGCACCGATACTGCCGGTCAGCGCGGCCAGTGCCGGCACCAGTTGCGGCGTCGCTTCCTTGCTGCGCACGTATTCGGACAGGATCGGACGTGGATCGGCCGGGGCCGGTTGCGGCGCGGCTTTGACCAGCGCTTGCTGGGTGACTTCGGCCACGGCGGCGAACTGCAACGCCTGATCCGCGGGCATGGTGCGGTTAAGCGCATACGCCATCGGCAACGTGCCGACCAGGATCAACATGATCAGGCCCATGCCTTTCTGGCCGTCGTTGGAACCATGGGCAAACGACACGCCGGTGCAGGTCAGGATCAACAGACCGCGAATCCACCACGGCGGCGGAGTGTTGCCTTTCGGTTCCTTGTACAGCGCACGGTTCTTCACGAACGCGCGCAGGGCCAGCAGCAACAGCGCGGCGCATCCGAAACCCACCAGCGGCGAAAGCAGCAGTGCGTAACCTATCTTGGTGGCCTGCGCCCAGTCCACACCGCTGGTGCCGTCGCGGCCGTGCATCAATGCGTTGGCCACGCCGACACCGATGATCGAACCGATCAATGTGTGCGACGAAGATGCCGGCAGCCCCAGCCACCAGGTGCCAAGGTTCCACAGGATCGCGGCGATCAGCAGGGCGAAGATCATCGCGAAACCGGCGGATGAACCGACTTGCAGGATCAGCTCCACCGGCAGCAGCGCGATGATGCCGAATGCCACCGCGCCGCTGGACAGCAGCACCCCAAGGAAGTTGAAGAACCCGGACCAGACCACCGCGAAATTCGGTGGCAGCGAGTGGGTGTAGATTACTGTGGCTACGGCGTTGGCGGTGTCGTGAAAACCGTTGACGAACTCAAAGCCCAAGGCGATCAACAACGCCACACCCAGCAGCAGAAACGGCGTCCAGGTGGTCACCACCGTGCCGAGTTCGTTCATGTCGTGCATCAGGCTATACGCGGTAAACAGCAACCCGATGGCCAGCACGGCAACGAACACCACGACGGTAATCAGGCCGGGTTTTTTATCGAATTGCGGCTTGGCGCTACTACTGGCGGGCGCCGGAGCAGCGGTGAAAGTGGGGGTAGCCATACCAGACATTCCTGAGGAGGGAAGGAGTGTCGTTCATGATCATTGCTAAATGTTACAGAGAGACTGCCCCAAGTCAGGGGTTCGGGGTTTTGTTGAGCCGTTGATCTGTAAATGCAACATCAAAAGATCGCAGCCTTCGGCAGCTCCTACAGGAAGTCGCATTTCAAATGTAGGAGCTGCCGAAGGCTGCGATCTTTTGATCTTAATAATCCTGCCGCTTGCGAAACGCCCAGCGCCCGGCAATCACGGTAAACGTCGCGACCAGCGCCACCAGAATCCAGAACCCTTCCGGATCCTGGGAAAGCGGCACCCCGCCCACGTTCATGCCAAAAAAACCGGCGATGATGTTGATCGGCAATGCCAGCACCGTCACCACGGTCAGGGTGAACAACGTGCGGTTGCTCTGTTCGTTGAGGTTGGCGGCGATTTCTTCCTGCAACAGCTTGATCCGTTCACCGAGCGCCGTCAGGTCGTTGATGATCAGCGCGAACTCCTCGGTGGATTTGCGCAGCTCCTTGACGTCTTCCTTTTGCAACCACGGCGGAGGGCGATTGAGCAGTCGTAGCAACGAACCCGGCTCCAGCGCGAGCAAGCGTTGCAGGCGCACCAACACCCGGCGGTTGGCGCCCAACTCGGCGCGGTTGGTCGACAGGCGCGAAGAGAGCAATTCATCTTCGATCTGATCCACGCTGAGGCTGGTCTTGCGCACGATCTGCGTCAGCACTTCGCCCTGATCGCGCAGCAAATGCACCAGCAATTCCAGCGGCGAACGAAAGCATTCGCCAGCCTTCACCGAAGAACGCAACTTGTCCACCGAGTGCAGCGGTTGCAGGCGCGCGCTGATGATCAACCGACTGCCGGCACAGACCCACAGCGTCGAGACATCCGACGAGACCATGCTGCTGAGGTTGAACACCACATCGTTGACCACCGCCAGCAATGCCGAATCGACATGCTCGATGCGCGTCGAGCGCGAGCCTTCGTGCAAGGCTTCGAAAAATTCGTCGGGCAACTCCAGATGGCTTTTCATCCAGCGCTCGCACGCGGCGTGGGCGAGGTTCAGGTGCAGCCAGAGAAACTGCTTGTCATCTTCCGGTTGCTGCAAGCAGCGCAAAGCCCTGGCCGAATCGATTTCCTGACCGCGCTCACCGGGGCGAAAACTGAAACCGTAAAGCAGGCCGAACAGGTCCGGATCGCGATGGCTTTGATCGATGCTGTGATTCATGAGAGCTCGCAAAGAGAGGCGCCTGTCGCGGGTTTTACAGGTTCACGTGAGCCGCATCATCGCAAGGTAGGATTACGTTTTTGTGACGCTTATGTGGCGCAATCAATCGCTCGCCAGAAGGCGCAGGTCAGCACCTCGGCCTGATTAAACTTCCAGACGAAAAAAAGCCGCACGATCGATCAATCGTGCGGCTTTTTGCTGTGTGCTTAGTCGTCCTTTTTGTTCTTCAGGACTTCGCCGGTGGCGGCGTTCAAATCCACGTCCCACTCAACGCCTTTAGCGTCTTTGAGTTCGACTTCGTACTCGTAGCCGTTGAAGTGGTTGTCCAGGTCGCTGTCGGTAATCGTGGCGCCCGGATGCAGCTTCATCACGATTTGGTTCAGCTCTTCCAGCGGCTTGATCTTGCCATCCTTGACCAATTGCGGGATCTGGTCGACAGGAACATCAGCCTGGGCCAAACCAGCGGTGAGGGTCAGGGCTGCAGCGGTGAACAGGGCAGTCAGAGTCTTCATGAGTTCATTCCTTGTGTGAGCTGTTTAAGTGAGATCAGGTTAGCTTTTGTAACTTAATCCACCCTTAAAATTCCCTTTGCCTGATCCGGCGTCATCGCGAGCAAGCTCGGCTCCTACAGGGGCGACGCAATTTGTAGGAGCAAGGCTTGCCCGCGATGGACGCGCCTCGGTCCCCAATCAATACCCATTATTCTTCAACACCTGATCAACACTCGCCGCCGCCGGGCGCTTGTAGAACTTCAGCAACTCACTGGCCCGGTTGGTGAAGATGCCGTCGACGCCGGCGTCCATGACTTTCTGGAAATCCACGGCATCGTCGATGGTATAGACGTGCACCAGCAAACCCTGATCGTGGGTGTACTGGTTCATCCACGGTTGCACCAGGTCCGAGTAACTCTGATCGCCGCCCTTGGTCAGCGCAGCGGAAGGGCCGGTGCCGATCGCGCCCTGGGCCTTGGCGTAGTCGACCCAACGCTGGAATTCGGCTTTGTCCTTCGGCTGCTGCTTGGCGTAGTAAGCGGCTTTATCCTTCTCGCCGGATTCGGCAAACGTCACTTTGGATTTCGGCTCGATGTTGCCTTCGCCCACCCACAGCAGCAGGATCTTCGGCACCTGCGGCATTTCCTTTTCCAGCAGTTCGAGGCTGCTTTTTTCGAAAGTTTGCAGGATCACCTTGCCTTTGCCCTGACCGACCGCCAGCTCGCTTTTCGCCAGTTTCGAACCTGCGGGGCTCAGCCAGCCACGGTCCTGAAGTTTGTCCTTGAGATCGCGTTCGATGCCGGGAAACTGCTGCGGCTCCTTGGTTTCGATGTACAGGCCGGGTTTGTGCAACGGGTTGCCTTGGGCGATATCGATGATTTCATCAAGGGTCAGAATCTTCAGGCCTGCGTATGAAGGCCGGGCGCGATCCGGGTAAGCGGTGTTGAACCAACTGCCGGCATCCAAGGTTTTCAGCTCGGCCATGGTGAACGCGTTGGCCGGGCTGTCCTTGCGCTCGGGGAATTTGCTGGCGACGTCGGTGGTGCGTTGCAGATTGTTGTCGTGCAGGGCGAACAGCACGCCATCCTTGCTGCGTTGCAGGTCCAGTTCCAGATAATCGGCACCGAGGTCGCGGGCCAGTTTGTACGCGGCGGTTGTCGATTCCGGTGCATCGAAAGACGCGCCACGGTGGGCGATCACCGCCGGATGCGGAATGCCCTGGCGCGTGGCCAATGCCGTGGGGCTGGGCTCGCTGGCAGCGTTTGCCTGGCCGAGGCCGAGCAGCAGACTCAGCAGCAGGGTGCTTTTGGTGAAGGTTGCAGGCATGTTCGAAATCCTTTCGCGATGATTTTCACAGACGTCCCTTTTAACAACTGAGCGTTGCCAGCGCTATCGCGAGACCGACATAAACGTGCGTAAAGCTGATTTTCGTCAGCGCTTTTGTGCGCTTGTTTGCAGTACGCTTGCCCTCGGTAAACCCCGGAAGAGGGAACGCCATTCGCTCGCCTGCGTGTAAACCAACGATCACCACTGTGAGGTTTACCATGCGCATCACTTCCGAGCTCATCTGCCAGGCTGCCGACCAGCTCAAAGGCTTCGTCGGCCTCAACCGCAAGACCGGCCACTACATCGTGCGCTTCAGCGAAGACGCCTTCGGCATGGACGTGGCCGACGATGGCATCATCCCCACCAGCGAATTTGTCTGGGCGCCCGGCCCTGAGAAGGCCATGACCCTCAAGCGTGAATTGATTCAGTTGCTGCTGGAGCAGAACATCGACGACCGGATCAACATCACCGAACCGTTGCGGGTGTACATGGATCGGCGAGAGGTGCCGGAGATTTCGGCGGTGCGGAGTTTGGTGCGGGGTTGATGATTTTGTGTTGACTGGTCTGGCCTCATCGCGAGCAGGCTCGCTCCTACAGTGGATCTGTGTCGTTCACAAATGTAGGAGCGAGCCTGCTCGCGATGACGGCCTGAAGAACACCACATCATTTACCGACTAAACCCATAATTCCGCTGCTCCACGCAAGCTTCGACCAGCGCCCGCACCAGCGGCGGCAGGGTGCCCTTGAGCGCCGCGCGTTCCGGTTGGAACAGCGTGGCAACGAAGAACGGATGACCATTGAGCTCGACCGCACGCAAGCCTTGTTCAGCATCATGACCGACGGCGTGAAGTGCCTGCTTCAGCAACGCTTGTTCAAACTCGGGATTCACACCGTAGCGACAGCGATAGCCTTCATGAATCTCAGACGTTTCATACGCCTTGGCGATCAACGAGCCTTCAAGCAAATGAATGCTGTCGACCGCCTCCACCAGTGAGCACGTCAGCGGTGTGAGCAATGCCCGGGTTGCATCCGGTGAGGTCTCACCATGTTCGGCGTCCGACCAACCGAGTACGTTGCGCGCATATTCCAGCACCGCGTGTTGAAAACCGCCGCAGGTGCCGAGGAAAGGTCGCTGTTGCTCGCGGGCAAAACGAATCGCCCGCAGCGCACCGTCCATGCTGCGATAAGGGCTGGCGGGCACGCACCAGAAACCGTCGAACTCATCCAGAGACGTTTGAGTTTCGATGCTATCGGTGGCAAGCCATTGCCCCTTTACATCGAGGTCGCAATGTTCGGCAGCCAGGCGCAGGGCAACGGGGATCGCTTGGTGGGCGGTGACCTGCGGGTCGTAATCACCGATCAGTGCGATGCGAATGACGCGATTTTCCATGAGTGATCTCTACACTTGTTGAATTCTTGTAATCGCTGAAACTACCGTGAAACCGTTCAGTCCTTTGGCTCATCCTTGCGCACAAAGTGCTGATGCATTTCCGTGGTCAGGTTTTCGATGCGTTCGGTGAGGGCCTTGGTCATTTCCGTGAGGTGGGTATTTTGCTCGAGCAACGCCAGCAGTTGCGCGGAGTTTTGCGCCGCTTGCGCCTGACGTTCGCTGTTGGCTACGGCCAAAGCTTCGCGATGCTGCGCATCGGCATCGGACTGGGCCTTGTCCCGAGCGGCTTGTCGGGTCTGGGCCAACAAAATCAACGGCGCGGCATACGCCGATTGCAGGCTGAAGGCCAGGTTGAGCAGGATGAACGGGTACGCATCGAAGTGGGCGAAACCGGTCAGGTTGAGGCACACCCAGGCGACCACGATCAGCGTTTGTGCGCCGAGAAAGGTAGGTGTACCGAAGAATCGCGCAAACGCTTCGGCGCGCAGAGCAAACTTGTCATTGCCAAATGTCGGCGCCAGATGGGCGTGATGGCGATGGAAACGCAGGTGATCGACAGGGGCGGCGGTTTCGTTGCTCGTGGTCGTCATGATGCTCTCTGCAAGGCGCTGGACTGAGGATCACTATAGCCTCAGCGCAAGTTTCATTCTGAAACATATTGCGTCGTTGAAGTCAGCGTCATCAGTCGTTGGTCGCCGCCGTCGACCTTGTCATTTATTGCAACTGATAACTGGCCAAAAACATGTCCAGCGCCGACTCCACCACGGTTTCCTGCATCTCGGCCGTCAAGCCCGGCTGACCCATGGAAATCTGCGGCCAAAAGGCGAAGGATTTGAGCAAACCCTGAATCTGTTGCGCGGCAAATTCAGCGGCAACCGCTTTCAAACGCCCATCGGCCTGGGCGGCGCGAATCCACACGGTCAGGCCTTCTTCACGCTCGCCCATACGGGCAACCATGCTCTGCGCACGTTCGGGAGAATGGATGGCGGCGGCGATGGCCACCCGCGCCAGATCGAGAAAATTGTCATCGCCCATCATGTCCAGCTTGGCTGACAGAATTCGCTTCATCTGTTCACGCAGCGGCAGGTCAGGGCTGTAGGGCGTCTCCTGTTCTGCCGTCACCCGGTCCCATAACTGATTGAGGATCTCGGCGAACAACTCTTCCTTGCTGGGAAAGTGGTTGTACACCGTGCGCTTCGACACGCCAGCGGTGGCGGCGATCTTGTCCATGCTGGTGATCTCGAAACCGTTGGCACGGAACTCGGCAATCGCCGCCTGAATGATGGCTTCGCGTTTACGGTCGGTGAGGCGCTGTGGAGCTGTCATAAATACGCTTCGGCAGGAAAAAAAAGGAAATTACACTCAGCAGTTTACTTGTGATCGGCTTTGATGCAACCTTGAAACTACACTGTGCAGTGTAATGTTTTGTTAATCCTGCCCAGTCAAAAATAGAGTGTTCGGCTGATGCGTGCGTGCCTTGGCCATTTATCGTCCCAAGCGGAAAATCGTAAACGTGCGGTTTTTCTGGAGTCATTCAGATATGGCCAATTCAGTTTCCCCGGCGAGTAACGCGTCCACGCCTGAAGCCTCGCTGCAGGCACAAGGGCAGTTCCAAAACCACACACCGATACAGCGTTTAAGCGTTGGCAAAACCCTGCGCATCTTGTGGAACGCGATGTTCCACAAACCGCGCGACACCCGCCCGACAGCGCCCGTCCCGGTACAACCGCTGACCCAAGCGGCGCTGATGGCTGCGCCGAACCACAGCGTTTATCGCCTCGGCCATTCCACGTTGTTGCTCAAACTGCGGGACAAATTCTGGATCACCGACCCGGTCTTCGCCGAACGCGCCTCGCCCGTGCAATGGGCCGGCCCGAAGCGATTCCACCAACCGCCGATCAGCATCGACGAGTTGCCACCGATTGAAGCGGTCATCCTTTCCCACAACCACTACGACCACCTCGATTACGAGGCCGTGCTCAAACTGGCCGACAAGACCAATGTTTTCCTGACTCCGCTGGGTGTCGGCGACACCCTGATCAAGTGGGGCATCGACGCCAGCAAAGTCCGTCAACTGGACTGGTGGCAAGGCACTGAAGTCGATGGCATCCAGTTCATCGCCACCCCGTCGCAACACTTTTCCGGCCGCGGCCTGTTCGACGGCAACAGCACCTTATGGGCCTCGTGGGTGATGATCGACGACGCCACCCGCATCTTCTTCAGCGGCGACAGCGGCTACTTCGACGGCTTCAAACGCATCGGCGAACAATACGGCCCGTTCGACCTGACCCTGATGGAAACCGGCGCCTACAACGTCGACTGGCCGCACGTGCACATGCAACCCGAAGAAACCCTGCAAGCCCACATCGACCTCAAGGGCCGCTGGCTGCTTCCAATCCACAACGGCACCTTCGACCTGTCGACCCACGCCTGGTACGAACCCTTCGACCGCATTCTCGCGTTGGCCTGGGAACGCAGCGTTTCGATTACCACGCCGCAGATGGGCGAAGCGTTCAACCTGATGCATCCGCAACGTGGGGAAGCGTGGTGGTTGGCGGTGGAAGGGGAGAGTGAGCGAGCGACTGTGCAGAGCGCGTGAAGTGGTTATCCAAGCCGATCCACCGATCGGCTTGGAACCCTGCCCAAATCAGTCTGCTGCGCTCGTTTTTAGCAGGTCGAGGTAATTCGAGATCTTTTCCACGCTCAGCTCACGAAACTTTCCTCGAAGTATTTCGTTCAGTTCTTCGACAGACAATCCAAGCTTCTGCGCCGCCTCAGTTTTACTCAGCTGACCGCTTTCCAGCATTAGGCCAATCTTCATCACATGTTCAGATTTGGTCCGCATATCACTGGCATCTGGAATACCCAGTGCTTCATAAACGCAGTTGCCACTATCGTCGATCTCATTCATCCGTCGTCGCCTCACTCAACCATCGCAAAATCCGTCCGCCCAACCGGGTTCGGCGTAGACCCTCTCAAGTTCATCCCTCTACCCGGTGCAAACCCCGGGAAAAACACCAACCCTTCCGATTCAAACCGATACGCCAACGCCAACCGAGTGACATCCAGCACATCCTGCTGCGCTTCGAACCGCTCAATCGCGTCAACAGAAACCGAAGCCTCCCGCGACAACTCTTCCACGCTCCAACCCAACATCGCTCGGGCCTGGGCGCAGTGGGCCGGGGTGAATTGAAAAAGGGCGATACGTTCCAGGGTGATTTTCATCGCTTGAGAGGCCATGGTGTTCTCCGGCTCGAGAGTGTTGATTCAAAATGTACTGTGTTTTTGTACAGTTGTTTTGAGCCGGGATCAAATGCAATTTTTGATTTGTGTTTTTGGCCAGACGAACGGCATCGAGCTTATTTATCCACCAAGCCCGGCGCCTCCCGCACGATAAAGTGATCCAGATTCTCGATGTTGGCGCTGAACACCCCGAACGTCTGCTCGGGTTTTTTCTTGCTCGGCACCTGCTTCAACTCCGGCGTCACGCCAAAAAAGAAGCAATACAACTCACGTCCACTGTCGATAGCGTGCTTGATCTCCTCCAGGAACGCCTTGCGCTTACGGTAGGTGTCGATCAGCTTCTTGCTCAGGTAAACATTGACCGAATACGGCTTCTTCTCGAACCAGACCTTCTTCTCGAAATCGATGCGAAAGCTCTGGGTGTAATCCTTGATCTCTTTGATCTTGCCCCAGTAAATCAGCCCCTTGTTGTCCTGCAGGTACTCGATCTTTTTGAAGAAGGAACCATAAGGCGCGGTGTGCTCGCCAATCTTCAGCGGCATGCGCTTGAGCAGGTCCTTGTCGTCGAAGTTCGACACGAAGCATTCCACGGGGTGGGCGAAGATGCTGGTTTTGTCGGGTGCCGAATCGCGGCTAGGCTGCTCGACGCTGCTGGTCACCGATGGCGTTAATGGCTCATCCCGCTGAGTGTCTGCACCCACCGCCGGGCTGGACGGCTTACGCACATACTCACGCCGAGTCAGTAACAGCTCTGACGGGAAATGCTCCTCACGGCTGTCATCCGTTTCCGCACCTTCCGCCTCCACACCCGATGCCGGTGTCTTCAGGCTGACATAAGGACAGCCCTCGACATGCCGCGTACTCGGCAGATTCTTGAAGTGCGGCGTGCGTACGTAATTCACATTCTTGGCGTTGAACGTGCCCAACTCATTCACTGCGTCGAACGCCAAACGACAGGCATCGTTGGGACACTGGAAATGCTCTTTCGCGGAATCGAACGCCATGGTCTCGTCGAAATTCAAATCGCGAACGTCATAGATCGACAGCTTGGCGTCGAGGCTGAGGCAGTAGGCGAGGTCGAATTTCATGACGGGCTCGGGTCCGTGAGGGGAAGGGTATTAATAGCGGGAGGCGATTCGAGTTGCACTCACTGTCTTCAACACACCGCAAATTTCCGGTAACCCACCAAACCTGTAGGAGCGAGCCTGCTCGCGATTCCCATCAACGACACAGTATCCATGTCGAGCACCGACACTGTGGCGAGGGGGCTTGCTCCCGCTGGGCTGCGTAGCAGCCCCAAAACCTGAAAACGCGGTATATCCGGGCAACCGTGTTGCGCGGATTCGCGACTGCTGCGCGTCGGACAGGAGCAATCTCCCTCGCCATAGGTTTCCTTCAATACGCTTGCAAGACAACGGACAAAAAGCCGAACAGGTGGCTGCTAGGTATTTTTATTGGGTATGCGTAATTGATGGCGCTTCATCCATTGCACGTGAGTTGAAAGTAGCAACGTGCTTGGTCAATGGACTTTCCTACCAGTTTTTCAATTTCCACCAATTGCTGCGGACTCAAATTGTAGCCTTCCCAGCCCTGTTGCTCTGTCGTCCAACCCATGATGGTTTTGATTTGCTCATCTCGACCTTGCGGAAGTTCAACTACAAACATCTGAAAGTCGGTGTCTTTGTCAAAGGCTTCTAATAAAAATCTCAAGGTTCGACCCTCCTTTTTTTA
This sequence comes from Pseudomonas sp. MAG733B, assembly GCF_036884845.1. NCBI lineage: Bacteria > Pseudomonadati > Pseudomonadota > Gammaproteobacteria > Pseudomonadales > Pseudomonadaceae > Pseudomonas > Pseudomonas sp. MAG733B. The sequence goes on along the minus strand of NZ_CP145732.1, from coordinate 5,774,724 downwards.
CCTTTTTTCGAGTTTTTGTTCTTTGATATGGACGTTGGCTTGCCTGTGTTTGGATCGTGCTCTCCCAGGGGGTTACCTCTGGAGTCATACATTTCGACCGTCCCATGCATAGAGTCCCACTCCAGAATTAATCCCTTTGATGTTTTCCATCTTTTACGAAGTCCTCCTCCACCTTGAACGGCCGTCTTGCGACCCACCACTCTCGCATCAGGATATGCGGGAAGTACATCCGGAGGGGGGTAGTACTCGTGATCCCCGGCTCGCGTACTGATAACAATGTAAACCGGCCTAACCCCCGACCCCACCGGAAACACAAGAATGAAATCCTTGTACTCAGGCGGATAAACCGGATTCACGATGATGCTGTCAGCCTGTTTCGTCGGCGGGTAAACCCAAATGTGCGGCGCCTGCGGGGCGGCTTCCAGTTCGGGGATGCCGAGAATGTCGGAGCCGTCTTCAGCCGGGGTCCAGATCAGTGCGACGCCTTCTCCCAGGTCTGCGACGTATTGGCTGTCGCGCAAACCGATCTGCACGACATCGACCAATTCCCAATCGCGGTTCTTTCCGGTGTAGAAACCGTAACCCTTGAGGCTGCCGTCGGCCTGCTGTTCGATATGCAGGCGCACGCGAGTGCGGGCCTGATTGAGGGCGCGGAGTTGGTCTTCGCTGTAGAGGGCGCTGTCGCCGAGGCTGGGCGTCCAGAAAATCGCGACCAGACCGCCAAGAACAGCAGAGACAGCAGGCCCGACAGCACCTATCGCCGGGACGATAAGAGAGGGAACGCGTAGCGCCAGTTGGCCGATGCCAAGCGCAACGGTACTCCCACTGATCGTTTGCAGATTCAGCAACCCGCCATCGTCTGCCTCGCGAGCCCCGAGCCAGGCGATTTCGCCGTAGTCCTTCAGACTGTCGGTCGGCACCATCCCCGAGGGATTGGAGTAATTGATGACCGCATCCGGCAGCTTGCAGGATTTGGCGAAGACGCATCCGACTTGAACCGGTTTCTGTTCGACCTCGGCAACCTGGCGCTTACGCATGTAGTCGTCTTGCCTGGCGAGCATGGCCTCGTAGGCATTTTGCCGAGCTTCGCGCTCGGCCAGTTCGCTGGGCGTCATGAAGCGGTAGGTGACGTGATGGCCGTCACCGGAAGGTGGGTTTTTAACCTTGGGAATGTCTTTGTTGCCAGCCACTGACTGTCCTTGTGCGTTCGTCCATCGGCAACCCTGTAAACGGGCTGCGCGACGTTAGCGAACTGGATGTGTCGTGGCAGTAGGATGCTTCTCGAATGACGTTAGGAAATGTCTCTGTTTCTCTGAATTGTGGCGAGGGAGCTTGCTCCCGCTGGGCTACGAAGTGGCCCCAAAATCCGCTAACGCGACATATCGGGCAAACGGTGTTTTCTGGTTTGGCGACTGCTACGCAGTCGAGCGGGAGCAAGCTCCCTCGCCACGGGTTTTTCTTTGCTCGCTTATTCGGGTATCAACCGTTTCACTTTTGTATAAAGTGAAGCTGTGAACGCCTCTCGGTCACTCGAATGATGACAGCGACGATGACAGTTCGGACACAGTGCTACGGTATTGCTCCGACGATCTGTGCCTTGTTGTACCAAGTGCTTAACGTGGTGAACCTCAAGATAAGGTGCCCCATCCATCTCAAACGGAGCTGGTTGGCGACACCCCTCACAGATACCTTTAGCGTTCTCTAAAATCCACTGTCTGATTTTAGATGTCCGAACGAAAGACCTGGTGATACTAACCATTTGCTGGGGGATCAAAACACCTTCAGGTTCACTCACCAAGTCCTGTTTTTTACCTCGCTTCTTAACTACTCGAGTTGGGACTTCATTATCAGCAATAGGCCTATCGGTACTCAGCGTCAAAAGTCCCTTGGATTGAAGAATTTTGTTGAGGCGTGCGGTTATTCCTGAGCCAAGATGTTCCTTTGGCTTGTAAGCGGACATTGTCTTCAGGCCAAGCTCGTTGAACAAAGCGGAAATGTTTTTTAGGCGGTAATCGATGGAATTGTAGTTGCGACCTGGGAGCACGCTGTCTTGCAAAAGACGGTGTTCCTCAGATTTTTTGAATTTTTCATCATTTGGGTATCGAGCCTGAATTGCGAGATACGCGTCGACCGAAGCTGCCAATTCGTCGTCAGTCCAGCCGATATCTTCTTTTTTCGTATCCATAAAACCGCCGAGGGTTGATAACCCTCGGACGATACTGAGTGGCCACTACGACTGTCTATGAAATTTCCTACAGAAAATAGCGACCGTTCTCTGAAGTATTCCTACAAACACTTCACTTAACCCATCGAATGCTTAGGCGTTTGAAACACTTGGGCTACCTTCCGCCACCAAGGCTTAGTCACCGGCACGCATCCCTGCGTGCTACCGCTTAATAGGTACGGCATGTCCCGCAACCGAATCCATCCTTCATCCTGCCAATGCAGCAGGCTCAACGACATCTCCGGCCAGTCCAACAAACTCAGCATTGGCCTATCTGGATTTACCGACGATTCGGCGTCGCGTAAAGCGGGCACGACCTGATGCGTCAACCACTCACGTAGCAACCGATTACTTGGAACGTAGTGATACACCAACAGCGCATACACACCCGACTCGCTGAGCATCAGCTGTTTTTCTGGTTGCCGAAAATACTCAATCCACAAAACACGACGCTGATCCTTATCCAGTTTGCTAACCATACGATCACTCAGATGGACGCCCATCAACCGGCCGATATCCCGGGCGCAGAACCATGGCTGGTTTTCAAGGAGGATGGCGTGAAGGCAGAGGTTGTGTCGGGTGAAGATTGATGGAGTGAAAGAATCAGGCATGACTGATCGGGGGAGAGTTTCTGCAGGCATATCCATTACCTCTACGTATGAAGTTGAAGGGGCCGGAACCCGACGTAGAGGACTTTAGAAATCCCAACGAGCTCTATCTCTCACATACAGAATCTCGCATACATGGCTGATGCCGGCACGCGGTCTGTGTGAGGAAATTAGCTTCTACGTTGGGCGTTTCTTAGGCACCTGCAATAGAGCTTAGAAGCGCTTCTAATGGTTATCAATGCGGAAGGCGCTGGAATTGCTGTAGGAGGTTTTACAATTACTGAGAATGCGAGTAAGAGATTTCCTACTCCATAAAAAAGCCCCGATCAAATCGGGGCTCTTTAGTGTTCGATTTGCCGATTCAAGTCGTCAAATCGCGGCTAGCTCTGGAATCAATCCCAGCTCAACGCACCACCAGTCTGATACTCAATAACCCGCGTCTCAAAGAAATTCTTCTCTTTCTTCAAGTCCATGATCTCGCTCATCCAAGGGAACGGGTTAGTCGTCCCTGGGTACTCTTCCTTCAAACCAATCTGCGACAAACGACGGTTGGCGATGAACTTCAGGTAATCCTCCATCATCGCCGCGTTCATACCCAGCACGCCGCGAGGCATGGTGTCGCGGGCGTATTCGATTTCCAGCTGGGTGCCTTGCAGAATCATCTGCGAGGCTTCTTCCTTCATTTCGGCATCCCACAAATGCGGGTTTTCGATTTTGATCTGGTTGATCACGTCGATGCCGAAGTTCAGGTGCATGGATTCGTCGCGCAGGATGTATTGGAACTGCTCGGCGACGCCGGTCATTTTGTTGCGGCGGCCCATGGAGAGGATCTGGGTGAAGCCGCAGTAGAAGAAGATGCCTTCCAGAACGCAGTAGTAGGCGATCAGGTTGCGCAGCAACTCTTTGTCGGTTTCGACGGTGCCGGTTTCGAACTTCGGATCGGAGATCGAACGGGTGTATTTCAGGCCCCAGGTGGCTTTTTTCGCGACCGATGGGATCTCGTGGTACATGTTGAAGATCTCGCCTTCATCCATGGCCAGCGATTCGATGCAGTACTGGTAGGCGTGGGTGTGGATCGCCTCTTCGAAGGCCTGGCGCAGGATGTACTGGCGGCATTCCGGGTTGGTGATCAGGCGGTACACGGCCAGGACCAGGTTGTTGGCAACCAGGGAGTCGGCGGTGGAGAAGAAACCGAGGTTGCGCATCACGATGCGGCGCTCGTCGTCGGTCAGGCCTTCCGGGTTTTTCCAGAGGGCGATGTCGGCGGTCATGTTGACTTCTTGCGGCATCCAGTGGTTTGCGCAGCCGTCCAGGTATTTCTGCCAGGCCCAGTCGTACTTGAATGGGACGAGTTGGTTGAGGTCGGCGCGGCAGTTGATCATGCGCTTTTCGTCAACGGCGACACGGGCGGAGGCGCCTTCGAGTTCGGCGAGGCCTTCGGCGACGTCAAGCGAATCCAGGGCAGCTTTGGCGCGGGCAACGGCGGCGGAGTCAGCGGCGGTCACGGCGCGGGCTTCCAGGGCGGCGGCACCGCCGGCGCTGTCGAGACGGTCCATGTTGGCTTCGGTGGCGTGGCCAGCGTTAGTGCCCTTGACTGCTACTTCCGTGTCTTCTTTGTCGAATTCGTCCCAGCTCAGCATGACGTGTCGTCTCCTGCGTGAGGGCCAGATTGCCCGTGTGAAATTGATTGGTTGGTATTTCACACGGTCGTACTGACCGCGTTGGATCTAAAGGAATCGTTTTTGCACCGGCCAAGGCAGGCAATAAAACAGAATTTTTTACGGGGTTCCGAGAGCCTCTGATGGGCGCAATCAGCATCGAATGCCGTTGCGGGGCTTCAGACTGGCTATTCATCCCTGTAAGGGGATATTGCAGGCCCGTTTAAGGCCGCATTATAGGGAAATTTTTACGGACGTGGTGGGGCGAATCCGCGCATGGAGCGGACGAGAGGGCGGGTTTTTCGGTCGGAGCGAGGGTTTACAGGGCTTTGGCGGGTGAAGATTTTTTTTCGTAATTTTTGCTCGAATTCACTTTTGCTCAAAAAACAATCAAAAAATGGCTTTTTTCACTACATCTTGTGTTTCCGAACGCTTTTCGACGACTGCAAACACAACTGAGCCCGACCGAAGCCGGGCTGGAATCGACCCTAAGCAAGCGCTGAATTGATCCGATTCGGTGCAGTCACTATCAACCGCTGGAGCAGCCGTTACCCATGACGCTGTAGCGCAGAATATGCCGCTGACCTTTGGAGTCGTCATATTCCATCTTCATCGGGACAACTTCACACACATTGGGAACTTCGCTCATGGAGATAACTTTGGCGATGTCCAGGTGCATCGAGTAAGTGTATTCCTCGATAGGGGGTTGTTGCTGCGCGACATCAGTCTGAACCTCGTCTGCCATGGCGGTTGCGCACAGACTGCTGAGGGCCAGTACCAATAAAGCTTTCATTTAAGTTTTACCTTTCTTGAGGCGAGAGGGGGCACGCAATCTTTTTGGGATTGCGTGTGGAGCTTGAGTACTTGCTTGTTTGATTAACTGCCTTCGTGGGGGCTGTAACTTGGTTAATCAGAGTTTGCCTGGTTGGCGGGGCAGATTTTAGGCGCGGGCGCTTCGTCCATATAGCCGTGGTTTTGATAAACACCTTTGACAGATCCTGTAACAATCCCCAGACATGCTCTGCATAACGCGCCCCTGTAGCAGCTGGCGAAGCCTGCGTTCGGCTGCGCAGCAGTCGTCAATTGGCCTGACGAGATGTGCCTGATAAACCGTATCTGCTGATTTCGCGACTGCTGCGCAGCCGAACGCAGGCTTCGCCAGCTGCTACAGGTAATTAGCTGGAAGAGGCTTGGCAGCTGGGCTTGCGCAGTATTCACGACAGTTTGTAGGGGCTTGTTACTACCATCGTCGAATGGTTCTATAGCCGCGGCCCCGCTAAAACGGGGTCATACAAAAACAACTATTCCACCGAGGTAAGAAAGATGAGTGCGGCTTCCCTGTATCCCGTTCGTCCCGAGGTTCTGGCCAATACGCTGACCGACGAGGCGACCTACAAGGCCATGTACCAGCAGTCCGTCGTCAACCCGGATGGCTTCTGGCGCGAGCAAGCCAAGCGCCTCGACTGGATCAAGCCTTTCACCACGGTGAAGCAGACTTCCTTCGACGATCACCATGTCGACATCAAATGGTTCGCCGACGGCACCCTGAACGTTTCCTACAACTGCCTCGACCGTCATCTGGCCGAGCGCGGCGATCAAGTCGCAATCATCTGGGAAGGTGATGACCCTTCCGAAAGCCGCAACATCACCTACCGCGAACTGCACGAACAAGTGTGCAAATTCGCCAACGCCCTGCGTGGCCAGGACGTACACCGCGGCGACGTGGTGACTATCTATATGCCGATGATCCCCGAAGCCGTGGTCGCCATGCTGGCCTGTACCCGGATCGGCGCGATTCACTCTGTGGTGTTCGGTGGTTTCTCGCCGGAAGCCCTGGCCGGTCGCATCATCGACTGCAAATCCAAAGTGGTGATCACTGCTGATGAAGGCATCCGTGCCGGCAAGAAGATCCCGCTCAAGGCCAACGTCGACGACGCGCTGACCAACCCGGAAACCAGCAGCATCCAGAAAGTCATCGTGTGCCAGCGCACCGGTGGCGACATCAAGTGGAACCAGCATCGCGATATCTGGTACGAAGACCTGATGAAAGTGGCGGGCACCGTTTGCGCGCCGAAAGAGATGGGCGCCGAAGAAGCGCTGTTCATCCTTTACACCTCCGGTTCCACCGGCAAGCCGAAGGGCGTGCAGCACACCACTGGCGGCTATCTGTTGTACGCGGCCATGACTCACGAGCGCGTGTTCGACTACCGCCCGGGCGAAGTCTACTGGTGCACCGCCGACGTCGGCTGGGTCACCGGTCACAGCTACATTGTCTATGGCCCACTGGCCAACGGCGCGACCACGCTGCTGTTCGAAGGCGTACCGAACTATCCGGACATCACCCGGGTGGCGAAGATCGTCGACAAGCACAAGGTCAACATCCTCTACACCGCTCCAACCGCGATTCGCGCGATGATGGCGCAGGGCACTGCCGCTGTTGAAGGCGCCGATGGCAGCAGCCTGCGTCTGCTCGGTTCGGTGGGTGAGCCGATCAACCCGGAAGCCTGGGACTGGTACTACAAGAATGTCGGCAAGTCCCGTTGCCCGATCGTCGATACCTGGTGGCAGACCGAAACCGGCGGCAACATGATGAGCCCGCTGCCGGGCGCTCATGCCCTCAAGCCGGGTTCTGCGGCACGTCCATTCTTCGGCGTGGTGCCTGCCCTGGTGGACAACCTGGGCAACATCATCGAAGGCGAGGCCGAGGGCAACCTGGTGATTCTCGATTCGTGGCCAGGCCAGGCACGTACGCTGTATGGCGACCACGACCGTTTCGTCGACACCTACTTCAAGACTTTCCGTGGCATGTACTTCACCGGTGACGGCGCGCGTCGCGATGCCGATGGTTACTACTGGATCACCGGCCGCGTGGACGACGTGCTCAACGTCTCCGGCCACCGCATGGGCACCGCCGAGATCGAAAGCGCGATGGTCGCGCACCCGAAAGTCGCCGAGGCTGCCGTGGTTGGTGTGCCGCACGACATCAAGGGGCAGGGCATTTATGTCTACGTCACCCTGATCAACGGCGAAGAGCCGAACGAGCAACTGCGCCTGGAACTGAAAAACTGGGTACGTAAAGAGATCGGTCCGATTGCTTCGCCGGATGTCATCCAGTGGGCGCCGGGCCTGCCGAAAACTCGCTCGGGCAAGATCATGCGCCGGATTCTGCGCAAGATTGCGACGGCTGAATACGATGGGTTGGGCGATATCTCCACCCTGGCCGATCCGGGTGTGGTGCAGCATTTGATTGATACGCACAAGACGATGAATGTTGCGTAAGCGCTGATTCTGAGTCACTGAAAGCCCCGTCAGGTGTGAGCCTGGCGGGGCTTTTTTGTGGCCTGAATTCTCTATTGATAGTGCGGGCCTCATCGCGGGCAAGCCTTGCTCCTACAGGTTTTGTGGTGGCCTTCCGACGTTGGCACGACACCGATCCCGTAGGAGCAAGGCTTGCCCGCGATGGCGATCTGTTAGCCACCACTTAAACACCGGCCAATAATTATCGGCTTCCACCCTCGGAACATTCCTACTGTTACCCGCAATCTTTCAAGTTACTGAATGTGTAACCGCATCGCGCCGATCCGGGGCGTAGGGAAACGCTGTGTCCCAAATCCGGGCCAAAAACCCGCCCCTGAAAAATAAGACCCCACGCTACGCTTGCCGGATTAGAAGGGTTTGCCAATAATAGGCCCGCAATTTGCAGCATTGATCGGTTCACTGTCTTTTGCTCTCGCATGATTTTGCAGGGCTGTCAACGTGCCTAAACGGCTTTCTCGGTGCTTCTGTAATTTGTTGTCGCATTGAAGAAATATCGGCTTCGGGCCTGTCGTTAGAATGCCGATCACTCGCTCGTCGTTGCCCGTGTTGAATTTCAACACCCGCTTCCCAGGACGCAGCAACGCTTTCCGGTTCCACTCATTCGCATAATGGGCTGTCGCTCACTCTGCCGTTTTAGCCCTTTACCGATGGAGTCCCAAGATGAAGAAACTCGTGCTGCTTGGCGCCCTGGCACTCGCCTCCGTGCTGTCCCTGCCAACCTTCGCCGATGAAAAACCTCTGAAAATCGGTATCGAAGCGGCTTACCCTCCGTTCGCCTCAAAAGCCCCGGATGGCAGCATCGTTGGTTTCGACTACGACATCGGTAACGCCCTGTGCGAAGAAATGAAGGTCAAGTGCGTTTGGGTCGAGCAAGAGTTCGACGGTCTGATCCCGGCACTCAAAGTGCGCAAGATCGACGCGATCCTGTCGTCCATGTCGATCACTGAAGACCGCAAGAAGTCCGTGGACTTCACCAACAAGTACTACAACACCCCGGCGCGCCTGGTCATGAAAGCCGGTACTCAGGTCAGCGACAATCTGACCGAGCTCAAGGGCAAGAACATCGGCGTGCAACGTGGTTCGATCCACGAGCGTTTCGCCCGCGAAGTCCTGGCCCCGCTGGGTGCCGAGATCAAGCCATACGGTTCGCAGAACGAAATCTACCTCGACGTGGCCGCCGGCCGCCTCGACGGCACCGTGGCAGACGCTACGCTGCTGGATGACGGTTTCCTGAAAACCGACGCCGGTAAAGGTTTCGCCTTCGTCGGTCCTGCGTTCACCGACGTCAAATACTTCGGCGACGGCGTAGGTATCGCGGTTCGCAAGGGCGACGCGCTGAAAGACAAGATCAACACCGCGATCGCTGCCATTCGTGAGAATGGCAAATACAAGCAAATCCAGGACAAGTACTTCGCCTTCGATATCTACGGCAAGTAACACGTCCCAGCGACAAGTCCGAAATGGCGCAAGCAACAGGATCTCTGAGGTTTGCGCCATTTTTTCATCCCAACTTTCGAGGACCTGAATCATGTTGAAAGGCTACGGGGCTGTCATCCTCGATGGCGTTTGGCTGACGCTTCAGCTCGCCTTGTCGTCCATGGCCCTGGCCATCGTTCTGGGCCTGATCGGCGTGTCACTGCGTCTGTCGCCGGTGCGCTGGCTGGCGTGGCTGGGCGATCTGTACTCCACCGTGATTCGCGGCATTCCCGACCTGGTGCTGATCCTGCTGATTTTCTACGGCGGCCAGGACCTGCTCAACCGCGTCGCACCGATGCTCGGTTATGACGAGTACATCGACCTGAATCCGTTGGTTGCCGGTATCGGCACGCTGGGTTTCATCTTCGGTGCGTACCTGTCGGAAACCTTCCGTGGCGCGTTCATGGCGATCCCCAAGGGTCAGGCTGAAGCGGGCATGGCGTACGGCATGAGCAGTTTTCAGGTGTTCTTCCGGGTGTTGGTGCCGCAGATGATTCGCCTGGCGATTCCGGGCTTTACCAACAACTGGCTGGTTCTGACCAAGGCCACCGCGCTGATTTCGGTGGTGGGTCTGCAAGACATGATGTTCAAGGCCAAGCAGGCGGCAGACGCCACCCGCGAACCTTTCACCTTCTTCCTCGCAGTGGCGGCGCTGTACCTGGTGATCACCAGTGTCTCGTTGCTGGCATTGCGTCAACTTGAGAAGCGCTACTCGGTAGGCGTAAGGGCGGCTGATCTATGATCTTCGACTACAACGTCATTTGGGAGTCGTTGCCGCTGTACCTCGGCGGTCTGCTGACTACCCTCAAATTGCTCGGGCTGTCGCTGTTCTTCGGCCTGCTGTGTGCGTTGCCGCTGGGCCTGATGCGCGTCTCGAAGAACCCGGTCGTCAACATGTCGGCCTGGCTCTACACCTACGTGATCCGCGGCACGCCGATGCTGGTGCAGCTGTTCTTGATCTACTACGGTCTGGCGCAGTTCGCAGCGGTACGTGAAAGCTTCCTCTGGCCATGGCTGTCCAGCGCCACGTTCTGTGCGTGTCTGGCGTTCGCCATCAACACCAGCGCCTACACCGCCGAAATCATTGCCGGCAGCCTGCGCGCCACGCCGAACGGCGAGATCGAAGCGGCCAAGGCCATGGGCATGTCGCGCTTCAAGATGTACAAGCGCATCCTGCTGCCATCCGCTCTGCGCCGGGCGCTGCCGCAGTACAGCAACGAAGTGATCATGATGCTGCAGACCACCAGTCTGGCGTCCATCGTGACCCTGATCGACATCACCGGTGCCGCGCGCACGGTCAACGCCCAGTTCTACTTGCCGTTCGAGGCCTACATCACCGCCGGCGTGTTCTACCTGTGCCTGACCTTCATTCTGGTGAAGCTGTTCAAACTGGCCGAGCGCCGCTGGTTGGGCTACCTGGCCCCGCGGAAGCACTGATATGGAACGCATCGATCATTCATTGCCGTGGAGCCACTTGGGCAGCGAACGCCGGATTTCGGTGTTCCGCTTCGGCAGTGGCGAGCGCAAGGCCTACATTCAGGCCAGCCTGCACGCCGATGAACTGCCGGGGATGCGCACCGCCTGGGCGCTGAAAAAGCGTCTGGCCGAACTCGAAGCCCACGGCTTGCTCAACGGTGTGATCGAACTGGTGCCGGTGGCTAATCCTCTGGGCCTCGGTCAACTGCTGCAAGGCAATCATCAAGGACGTTTCGAAGCGGGCAGCGGCAAGAACTTCAACCGCGATTTCGTCGAGCTGAGCGCGCCGGTGGCGTCTGCGTTGGCCGACAGTCTCGGCGACGATCCGCACGCCAATATTCGCCTGATTCGTCAGGCCATGGCCGATCATCTGGCCGCATTGCCTGAGGCCTCAAGCCAGTTGCAGGGCATGCAGCGCATCCTGCTCAGCCATGCCTGCACCGCTGATGTGGTGCTGGATTTGCATTGCGATGCCGAAGCGGCGCTGCACATGTACGCCTTGCCGCAGCACTGGCCGCAATGGCGTTCGCTGGCCGCGCACCTCAATGTGCGGGTCGGTCTGCTGGCGGAAGATTCCGGCGGCAGTTCGTTCGACGAAGCCTGTTCGCTGCCGTGGTTGCGTTTGTCGCGTCTGTTCCCGGATGCGCAGATTCCACTGGCGTGCCTGGCGACTACCATTGAATTGGGTGGTCAGGCCGACACCGGTCGCACCGAAACCGAAGCGTACGCCGAGGGCATTCTGGCGTTCCTCGCCGAGCAGGGTTTGATCAGCGGCGAGTGGCCGAAACCGGCGCAGGACGCTTGCGCAGGCATGCCGTTCGAAGGCACCGAATTGCTGTTCGCGCCGCATCCCGGCGTGGTGAGTTTCCTGCGTCAACCCGGCGAATGGGTTGAAGCGGGGGACGAGATTTTCGAAGTGATCGATCCGCTCGCGGATCGGGTCAGCACGGTGTGTGCTGGTACGTCCGGGGTGCTGTTTGCCATTGAACGGCTGCGTTATGCCCAACCCGGTTTCTGGCTGGCCAAGGTGGCGGGGCGCGAAGCGCTGCGTCACGGGCGCTTGCTCAACGACTGACTGACTGTTTTTGTGAGAACCGACCGCATGTACAAACTTGAAGTCCAAGACCTGCATAAACGCTATGGCAGTCACGAAGTGCTCAAGGGCGTGTCCCTGAAAGCGGCGGCTGGCGATGTGATCAGCATCATCGGCTCCAGTGGCTCCGGCAAAAGTACTTTCCTGCGCTGCATCAACCTGCTGGAGCAGCCGCACGCGGGCAAGATCCTGCTCAACAACGAAGAGTTGAAGCTGGTGGCGAACAAGGACGGCGCGCTGAAGGCTGCTGATCCGAAACAGCTGCAACGCATGCGTTCGCGCCTGTCGATGGTGTTCCAGCATTTCAACCTGTGGTCGCACATGACCGCGCTGGAAAACATCATGGAAGCGCCGGTTCACGTACTCGGTGTATCGAAAGCCGAAGCACGCGACAAGGCTGAGCACTACCTGAACAAGGTCGGTGTCGCCCATCGCAAAGACGCCTACCCGGGCCACATGTCCGGCGGCGAACAACAGCGTGTGGCGATTGCCCGCGCGCTGGCGATGGAACCGGAAGTGATGCTGTTCGACGAACCGACTTCGGCGCTCGACCCGGAACTGGTCGGCGACGTGTTGAAGGTCATGCAGGCCCTGGCCCAGGAAGGCCGGACCATGGTTGTGGTGACCCACGAAATGGGCTTCGCCCGTGAAGTGTCGAACCAGTTGGTGTTCCTGCACAAAGGTGTGGTCGAAGAAAGCGGCAACCCGCGCGAAGTGCTGGTGAACCCGCAATCCGAGCGTTTGCAGCAATTCCTCTCGGGTAGCCTGAAGTAATCGCTCCCGTTACGCACCAAATTAGGTCATGCTGCGCAGCGCGCGCCAGATGGTCTAATTTGGTTGCAGCCGCTTTTGGCTTCTAACACTGTTTTCGTTTCGGATTGCCCGCCATGACTGCCCATCGAATTGGTTTCCTGATTTGGCCCAGCACTAAAGCACTGACGCTTGCGCTGGCTGAGGAGGCCTTGCGCGTTGCCCAGCGTGTGCATCCGGACGTTGTCTACGAACTGTCGTTCCTGCAAGCCGAACCACCGGCCGAAGGCGAATGGCAATTGCCCGGTGAAGCCTGGACCGGCAAGCTCGAAAACTTCCAGAAACTGTTCCTGCTCGCTGACGAGCCACCGACCACATTGGCGCCGGCACTCAGCAGCGCGCTCAAGCAACTGGTGCGTTCCGGTTGCGTGATTGGTGGTCTGTCGGCCGGTGTGTATCCGTTGGCGCAACTCGGTTTGCTCGACGGTTATCGCGCCGCCGTGCACTGGCGCTGGCAGGACGATTTCGCCGAGCGCTTCCCGAAGGTCATCGCCACCAGCCATCTGTTCGACTGGGATCGCGATCGCCTGACCGCGTGTGGCGGCATGTCGGTGCTCGACTTGCTGCTGGCGGTGCTGGCACGTGATCACGGTGCTGAACTGGCCGGTGCAGTCTCGGAAGAACTGGTGGTCGAGCGCATCCGCGAAGGCGGCGAGCGCCAGCGCATCCCGTTGCAAAACCGCCTCGGCTCCAGCCATCCGAAGCTCACCCAAGCGGTGTTGCTGATGGAAGCCAATATTGAAGAACCGCTGACCACCGACGAAATCGCCCAGCACGTGTGCGTGTCCCGTCGGCAGCTGGAGCGAATCTTCAAGCAATACCTCAACCGCGTGCCGAGCCAGTACTACCTGGAACTGCGCCTGAACAAGGCCCGGCAGATGTTGATGCAAACCAGCAAGTCGATCATTCAGATCGGCCTGTCCTGTGGCTTCTCCTCGGGGCCGCATTTCTCCAGCGCCTATCGCAATTTCTTCGGTGCCACGCCGCGGGAAGATCGCAACCAGCGGCGCAGCAGCAGCCCGTTCGAATTGTCGTCGGTGCCTTCCGAGCGCGGTTGATCAATCTTCGGCGTCTGATGCCTCGGACGTCGACACCTCCAACTCCACCCGCTCGATCACTGCTTGAACACCGAAGTCGATGTTGGTCAGCCTGAAGTACTCAACCAGAACTTTCAGGCCTTCTTCGGAAAACGGATTACCGCGCAGGTCAATGCTTTCGGCGATCTCCATGGGGAGTTCCAGAATATCGCTGGGTACCCGAGTAATCGCGTTGCCGCTCAGGTCCGCCGCTTCCAGACTTTTGCTTTGCAGCAGGCCGGGCGGTAGTTCAGTGAGACCGCAGTTGTCCAGTTGCAGCGTGGCCAAGTCCGTCATCTGGCTGACATCCGGAGCAAGCGCTAGGGGATTTCCGCTCAAGTCGATGAATTCCAGGCGCGTCATTTCGGCCAGGCTCAGCACGCTTTTCCCGGTCAGGGTGATGTTGCAATCGGGGAGACTGAGCGACTTCAATCGACTCATCCTGAAGATTGCTTCCGGCAGATCATCCAGGGCAAAGCGGCGAATGTTGATGGTCTTGAGATTTGGAAAGCATTCCAGAAATCGCGTGACGCCAGCGGTCAGGCCACCGTCGCTGTTCAAGTAAAGCAGCGCGACATGACTGAAGTCCGCGGTCAGTGTTGGCAAGTCTCCGGTAACGAGGGTATCTGCGCTCAGGTCGTAGGTCGTTTCCATCAAATCGCTGAAGTCATCCGGTTGAGTTTCCCGACGCCAACAACGCAATACCAACTGTTTGAATTCATCCCGTGTCGAGTGTTCGATGAGCAGTTGCTGTGCGTTGAACGGTTGATTGCTGTGCGGGTGGACGGCAGGAATATCGGCAGTCCAGGCGGCGAGATCGTTTTCAAGGGTTGTGAGTTCGGCTTCCAGGCGTGTCAGTGCGACTCGTCCCTCGGTCAGGGTGCCGGGTAGCAGAAACACGAATTTGCTGGCCTCCTCTTTATCCATCATTGGGTAAAGCGCTTGAGTGCGATTGATGTCTGCGTCTTCGGCGTAAATACCGAAGTCTTGGTGCGTCTGCTGAAAGTGTTGTTTGATACGTTCGCGAGTCGCCTTTGAAAGCGGATTGTTACCCAGATCGAAGCCTTCCTGGGTGCGGCGTTGCAGTGTGAAAAGAGCGTTGGGCAATTCTCTGATCTGATTGTCGTTGAGCAGCGCGGTGCGTAGGTGCGGGCGGCTCAACAACTCATCTGGAAAACCCGTGATGCCTGTGTGTGACAAGTCGACGTAGTTCAAGTCGGGCATGCCCCCGATATCGGGAATCAGGTCCAATGGGTTCTTGTACAGATCAAGTATCGTCAGCTCATGTAAGCCGGCGAGCGTGGCGTGGCTCTCGGGGCTGAGGGTGACTGCGCAATCGGTGAGAATCAGTTGGTTGAGTGGCAACGAAGAAAGGTTGTCCGGAAGGCGACCCAACTCGAAGTAACGTAGTTTCAACTCGCGCAATCCAGGAAAACCATTCAGAAATGCATGCATTCCTCGTGTGGCCTTGCTGCCTGCGAGTCTCAACGATGTCACGCCACTGAAGTCAGCGCTCAGCTGAGGCAACTCACCGATGACCGGTTGGAAGAAGTCGAAGTCGACCCTTTCAAACCCGTTTTCTGGAAGTGTCCATTGTCGGCGCCAGCAGTCCAGCAGATCGATGATGAACTGTTGGCGAATCTGTTTTTGGGTAGCGAATTGTTCAGTGGTGAGTCTGATTTCGTTATCAGGAATAAACAGCGGAATTTCATCGCGCCAGGCAGACAAGTGTTCGACGAGTTGCGTGTGTTGAATATTGAGTCGATGCAATTCTGCCCGTGGTCCGCTCGGGTGTCGTTGCAGACGAACGACAAAAGACTCGAGTTCTTGCCCGGATAAATGAGGAAACAGCGTCTGGGCTCGGGATTGTAGTGTGGGTGTATTGAACGGTATCCGATGGTAACCGTCGCCACCGCCCAGCAACCGCATGACCTGCGGGTCGTAGGCGGGTTTGAGGTTGGGGTATCCAGCCAGCAAGACACGCATTTCATCGTGGCTCAAGGCATGTTGGCGAATCAGTTGTTTGAGGCGATCGCCTTCACCGATATGGATATTCAGTGCTGCACGCTCACTGTCCGGCAATGCCTGGAGCAGGTTGGCGTAGAGCGTATTCAGGCCGCTGAGTTCTTCTCCATGGTGGTCATACGCTTGATACGAACCTTCTTCGCTGAGTACCAGCACCTTGCGTACGGCCGCGTCGGCGTTGCCGAGGCTGTCGATCAGTGCACCTTCGTGGCTGTAGTGGCGCAGCTCCAGTCGGGTCTCTCCAGTCCAGCCCGGCAAGTTTGCCAGCGTGTGCAGCGCCAATCGGTCGGTATCAAGGTTGTCCTCGGTGGACGGCAATTCAAGTCCTTCGTAGGCGCGTGTCACCCGTACTTGCAACCCCGCCTCTTGGCTCAGTTCCGAGAGTCGCGGGGAAATCCTGCCGTTTTTCAGTTGCTGAAGTTCCAGTTCATCCGCCGTGCCCGCAATGGCCTGCGCGACGCTGGTTGGCAAGCCAGGTTCGGCGTCGATCAGGGTTTGTACCTCCGCGCGTGCGCCGCGCTCAAGTTTGCGATAGCGCTGCTCGAACAGGCTTTTTCGCTTGCGCTGGGCCAGTTGCGCCAGCGTGCGGCGCAGGTTGTCGGTACGGTCTTCGAGGCGTGGAGAGGGCAGGCCGAACTCCTCGCCCATCAACGTCTTTGTTTCGGATTCTGACAAAGCCAGGAGAAAAGACTTGAGCAAGTCACCGTCATTGAGGCGTGTGATATCCAGCAGCAGGAGCGGGACATCAGGCGATGGGCTTTGCCAAAGAATTTGCGCTGATCCATCGAACAAGCGCAGGCCTTTGCCGGCGGGCCAGTAGCCGTTCTCATGAAGTAATTCGAGCTGCGTCACGGGGTCGGCTTTCAGATAGTCATCCGCCTGTTCGCTGCCGATTTGCTCAATGAAGGTTTGAATGTCGTGATCGATCTTCAAGCGTTTGAGTGTGTCCGCTTGCAACGGCGGTAGCTGCGCGGTGTCCGGGGCGATGTGCTGCGGTTCGGTGACGCGATCGTGTTGCAGATAGCGAGTTTCACCGTTCGGCTTTTTTACCGCGTCGAAACGGTCGAAGAACTGAACGATCTCCCGAGGCAGCAACGCTCGAAATTCGCTGGCGACAATGACGCCACCTGCTGCAAATGCCCCCAACTGCACCGCAGTTTCAACGACCCCCATGAAGTGACCGAAAGCCTCGCGAGTCTGTCCCTGCGCCCAGTCGACCACGCTTTCGAAGGTTTCATCGAGCATCTGGTAGGCCACGTAGGCCAGCATTACTTCACCGAGAAACGGCACGAATGGCAGGGCAATGAAAGCCGCTGCGTTGAGCAGTGCCGAAGCAATTTCCGTGAAGGAATCCCAAAGCGCCCAGCGGGCTTTCTGGTCGACCGTTGCGGTGGCGACCGCAATCACGCGTGCATCGTTGAGGATCTTGTCGAGCTGGCATTGATACAGATGCGTCCATAGTTGGACCTTGATCGGCGTTGCCACCAGATGCAGGTCGGGACGCGGGTTCGGTGCTTCTCTCCAGCTCGGTCGCGGATCGCCCGGCTGCACGGGTTGCCAGGTGATAGGTGCCAGCTGATTGTTCAGTTGCGCGAAGAAATGCCCTCTGTCTTCATGGGCGATGAACCGGCTGAAAAACTGTTGATAGTCGGGGGTGCGCAGTCGCTGGCTCAGCTCCTCGGCGAATGCGGCGGACGAAGGGTATTGCTTGATCGGATGCTCAGGGTCGCCAGGAATATAGGCCACCACCCTGACCACGCCTTGCGCACGTTCCAGGTCTGGCGCAAACAACTGGATGCCGATAAGGCGGGCGTTCATGAGTGTCAGGTCATGACAACCCCACGACTGACCTCGCGAACGTCCAGACGCCGACGTGTCGAGCAGGCCGCGGATCAGATCGTATGCGTCGCCGGCCAACAGGTTTTGCATCTGCGCCATGTGCAGGGCAGCGCTCAGCGCTGTTCGCTGGCCTTCACGGATTTTGGATTGCAATGCCCCGGCGACCACGGGATTGCTGATGCCCAGATTGGCTTCCAGATAGGTTTTATAACGCTGGCCAATATCGAGTTCCCGGCACAGACGGGTAAACGCCGGAATGGGCATTTTTTCCTGGATCTGCGGCAAGGTGCTGAATTGCCCGTTGGAGGAGGGCGCCGTGATGTAAGTCGAGGCGGGCTCGAAGGCGTCCACGCTGGTTTCTGCGTTTTCGAAGTTGTGCAGCGCCGCGTCCAGCAGTGACACCGTCCAGATGCGAGCAGCCCCGGACTTCATCCGCAACCAGGGGAAGCGCGTGGGTATATAAAGACGCAGAAAGGTTTCGCGAACGTCCAGCTCCAGGCCGAAACGGGTCTTGAGTTCGGCTTTGAGCAGCGCTTCAGCAAAATCGGCGGGGTTCTGCAGCTTCGCCAGTGTCTTGTCGACCTGATTCTGGCTGGACGCCTGCCGGGCAATGAGCCTGCCCAGTTCGGCATGATGATGTGGCGGCGCGTCTTTAAGTCCGGCCGCTCGCGCGGGTGTGATGGTGCGCAGCGCTTCACGCCGATGAGGCGCAGCCTGGCGGAGCCAGAGCGGAATGACATTCTGCAGATGCTGAACGTGAGCGGCTGCTGTGGAAGCATCGGAAGCGACAATGATGGTGGATTCGGTATTCATGCGGATAGGTTGGCCATCGGTGTTTGATCGGCCCCTAGGAAAACCCGCGAACGCGGACGATGTGCGGTACATATTTACCGCACTTGCCTGATCGCCATGAGTTACCGCGAAGCAAGCCTGCCGCAAACGCTCCCCGCCAGTTAAACTGCGCCTTTGCGACCCTATATGTCGCACTGCTGTAAACCCGGGAAAATCCGGGGTTTGCGCTATAAGAAGTTGTCGCTTGGCGGCAAGGCCGGGCTGAAAACTGTCCTTACAATCCCCCCATCGCTCGCCAGTTTCAGGCGAGTGTTCCTCTTCAGGAGACTCCGATGTCCGTTGATCACGCTGCGGTAGAACGCGCCGATTTCGACCAGGTAATGGTTCCCAACTACGCGCCTGCCGCTTTCATTCCAGTGCGTGGCGCCGGTTCCCGCGTTTGGGACCAGTCCGGTCGCGAGCTGATCGACTTCGCCGGCGGGATTGCCGTAAACGTTCTGGGCCATGCGCATCCGGCGCTGGTCGGTGCCTTGACCGAGCAGGCCAACAAGCTGTGGCACGTGTCCAACGTGTTCACCAATGAGCCGGCCCTGCGCCTGGCGCATAAGCTGATCGACGCCACGTTTGCCGAGCGTGCGTTCTTCTGCAACTCCGGCGCCGAAGCCAACGAGGCCGCGTTCAAGCTGGCCCGTCGTGTCGGTTTCGACCGTTTCGGCAGCGAGAAGTACGAAATCATCGCCGCGCTCAACAGCTTCCACGGCCGTACGCTGTTCACCGTCAACGTCGGTGGCCAGTCGAAGTACTCCGACGGCTTCGGTCCGAAAATCACCGGTATCACCCACGTCCCGTATAACGATCTGGCCGCGCTGAAAGCCGCCGTTTCCGACAAGACTTGCGCTGTGGTGCTGGAGCCGATCCAGGGCGAAAGCGGTGTGATCCCGGCCGAACTCGAATACCTGCAAGGCGCCCGCGACCTCTGCACCGCGAACAACGCGCTGCTGATCTTCGACGAAGTGCAAACCGGCATGGGCCGCACCGGTCATCTGTTTGCCTACCAGCATTACGGCGTGATCCCGGACATCCTGACCAGCGCCAAGAGCCTGGGCGGCGGTTTCCCGATCGCCGCGATGCTGACCACCGAAGACCTGGCCAAACACTTGGTCGTCGGCACCCACGGCACCACTTACGGCGGCAACCCGCTGGCGTGCGCGGTGGCGGAAGCGGTGATCGACGTGGTCAACACCCCAGAAGTGTTGGCCGGCGTCAACGCCAAGCACGACAAGTTCAAGGCGCGCCTTGAGCAGATCGGCGAGAAATACGGCTTGTTCACCCAGGTCCGCGGTATGGGCCTGTTGATCGGCTGCGTGCTGAGTGATGCCTGGAAAGGCAAGGCCAAGGACATTTTCAACGCCGCTGAGCGAGAAGGTCTGATGATCCTGCAAGCCGGCCCGGACGTGGTGCGCTTCGCCCCGAGCCTGGTGGTGGAAGACGCCGATATCGATGCCGGTCTGGACCGCTTCGAACGTGCTGCCGCGAAACTGACCCAAGCCTGATAGACCCTTCGACGCCTGACCTTTCAGGCGTCGAACCCAAATTTTGATACCGGGCAAGATCAAATGTGGGAGCGGGCTTGCTCGCGAAAGCCGTGTATCAGTCAACATTGTTGCTGTCTGACCCACCGCTTTCGCGAGCAAGCCCGCTCCCACACTGATCTCTGTGTAGGCCCGGGATTTTTCTTCTGTAAGTTCTGAGATTAAGGAGTGACACCATGCTGGTGATGCGCCCCGCGCAAATGGCTGATCTGGGCGAGGTACAGCGTCTGGCTGCGGACAGCCCGATTGGTGTCACTTCCTTGCCGGATGACGTTGAACGCCTGAGCGACAAGATCGCCGCGAGCGAAGCCTCGTTCGCCGCTGAAGTGAGCTTCAACGGTGAAGAGAGTTATTTCTTCGTCCTCGAAGACAGCACCACCGGGAAATTGGTCGGTTGCTCGGCGATCGTCGCATCGGCCGGTTATTCCGAGCCGTTCTACAGCTTCCGCAACGAAACCTTCGTGCATGCTTCCCGCGAGCTGAAGATTCACAACAAGATCCACGTGCTCTCGCAGTGCCACGACCTGACCGGCAACAGCTTGCTGACCAGTTTCTACGTGCAGCGTGATCTGGTGGGTTCGCCGTGGTCGGAACTCAACTCCCGCGGCCGCTTGCTGTTCGTCGCCAGTCATCCGGAGCGCTTCGCCGATTCCGTGGTGACCGAGATCGTCGGTTACAGCGATGAAAACGGTGACTCGCCATTCTGGGATGCCATCGGTCGCAACTTCTTCGACCTCAACTACGCCGAAGCCGAGCGTCTGTGTGGTTTGAAGAGCCGGACGTTCCTCGCCGAACTGATGCCGCATTACCCGATCTACGTGCCACTGCTGCCGGACTCCGCGCAAGAAGCGATGGGCCAGGTGCATCCACGGGCGCAGATCACCTTCGACATCCTGATGCGCGAAGGCTTCGAGACCGATCACTACATTGACATTTTCGACGGTGGCCCGACCTTGCACGCCCGTGTCTCGGGGATCCGCTCGATCGCCCAGAGCCGTGTGGTGCCGGTGAAAATCGGCGAGCCGGTCAAAGGTGTCGGTCGTCAGTACCTGGTGGCCAACGCGCAGTTGCAGGATTACCGCGCGGTCATGCTCGAGCTCGATTACGCGCCGGGCAAACCGGTGACCCTGGATCTGGAAGCGGCCGAAGCCCTGGGCGTCGGCGAAGGTGCCAGCGTGCGCCTGGTAGCGGTTTAACGCCTGCCTGGCCTGATTGCTTGTATAGAAAGCAGCGAAGTTTCACGGGTGGCGCAAGCGGCCCGTTTGAGGAGATAGCATGATCGTTCGTCCCGTACGCAGTAGCGATTTACCCGCTCTGATCGACCTGGCCCGCAGCACCGGCACCGGCCTGACCACATTGCCGGCCAACGAAGAACGGCTGGCCCATCGGGTCGGCTGGGCCGAGAAGACTTTCCGCGGCGAAGCCGGGCGGGGCGATGCGGACTACCTGTTCGTGCTCGAAGACGACGACGGTCGCGTGGTGGGCATTTCTGCCATCGCCGGCGCCGTCGGTCTGCGTGAGCCTTGGTACAACTTCCGCGTCGGGCTGACCGTCAGCGCCTCGCAAGAGCTGAACATTTACCGCGAAATCCCGACGCTGTTCCTGGCCAACGACCTGACCGGTAACTCCGAGCTGTGCTCGCTGTTCTTGCACGCCGATTACCGCACTGGCCTCAACGGCCGCATGCTGTCCAAGGCGCGGATGCTGTTCATCGCCGAATTCCCGCAACTGTTCGGCAACAAGATCATTGCCGAGATGCGCGGCGTGTCCGATGACGCCGGCCGTTCGCCGTTCTGGGAAAGCCTGGGCCGGCACTTCTTCAAAATGGAATTCAGCCAGGCCGACTACCTGACGGGCGTGGGCAACAAGGCGTTCATCGCCGAACTGATGCCGAAATTCCCGCTGTACACCTGCTTCCTGTCGCCGGATGCGCGCAACGTGATCGGTCAGGTTCACCCGGACACCGAGCCGGCGCTGTCGATGCTCAAGAGTGAAGGCTTCAGCTATCAAGGCTACGTCGACATCTTCGACGCCGGCCCGGCGATCGAATGCGAAACCGGCAAAATCCGCGCGGTACGCGACAGCCAGGCGCTGGTGCTGGCCATCGGCACACCGGGTGACGATGCCACGCCATTCATCATTCACAACCGCAAGCGCGAAGACTGCCGGATCACCGCCGCACCGGCACGCTTCGCCGCCGGTACGCTGGTGGTCGACCCGCAGACTGCCAAACGTCTTCAACTCAACGCCGGCGATCAGGTGCGCGCCGTTCCGTTGTCCGCTGCTCGGGAGTCGAAATAATGAAGTCGCTATACATTGCAGGTGAATGGCTGGCCGGTCAGGGCGAAGTCTTTGAGTCGTTGAACCCGGTGACCCAGCAAGTGCTGTGGTCCGGGACCGGCGCCACCACTGATCAGGTCGAATCCGCCGTGCAAGCCGCGCGTCAGGCGTTTCCGGGCTGGGCTCGCCGCACGCTGGAAGAGCGTATCTCGGTGCTGGAAGCCTTCGCCGCCGCGTTGAAAAACAACGCCGACGAACTGGCACGCACCATCGGTGAAGAAACCGGCAAACCGCTTTGGGAAGCCGCGACCGAAGTCACCAGCATGGTCAACAAGATTGCGATCTCGGTGCAGAGCTACCGCGAACGCACCGGCGAGAAGCGCGGCCCGTTGGGCGACGCCACCGCTGTGCTGCGCCACAAACCACACGGTGTGGTGGCGGTGTTTGGCCCTTACAACTTCCCTGGCCACTTGCCGAACGGTCACATCGTGCCGGCGCTGCTGGCCGGTAACAGCGTGCTGTTCAAACCAAGCGAACTGACGCCGAAAGTCGCCGAGCTGACGGTCAAGTGCTGGATCGAAGCCGGCCTGCCAGCGGGCGTGTTGAACCTGCTGCAAGGCGCTCGTGAAACCGGTATCGCCCTGGCGGCGAACCCGGGCATAGACGGTCTGTTCTTCACCGGCTCCAGCCGCACCGGCAATCACCTGCACCAGCAATTCGCCGGTCGCCCGGACAAGATCCTTGCGTTGGAAATGGGCGGCAACAATCCGCTGGTGGTCGATCAGGTCGCCGATCTGGATGCCGCCGTGTACACCATCATTCAGTCGGCCTTCATTTCCGCCGGTCAGCGTTGCACCTGTGCCCGCCGCTTGCTGGTGCCGCAAGGCGCCTGGGGCGACTCGTTGCTGGCGCGGCTGGTGGCGGTCAGCTCGACCATTGAAGTCGGTGCTTTCGATCAGCAACCAGCGCCGTTCATGGGCTCGGTGGTTTCCCTTGGCGCAGCGAAAGCGTTGATGGATGCGCAGGAACATCTGCTGGCCAATGGCGCCGTGACGCTGCTGGAAATGACGCAGCCTCAGGCTCAATCAGCATTGCTCACCCCTGGCATTCTGGACGTGACCGCCGTGGCCGATCGTCCTGACGAAGAGCTGTTCGGCCCGTTGCTGCAAGTGATCCGCTACGCTGATTTTGAAGCGGCGATCGCAGAAGCCAACAATACCGCCTACGGTCTGGCGGCTGGCCTGCTGTCTGATTCCGAAGCGCGTTACCAGCAATTCTGGCTGGAAAGCCGCGCCGGTATCGTCAACTGGAACAAGCAACTGACCGGCGCCGCGAGCAGCGCGCCATTCGGCGGCGTCGGCGCCTCGGGCAACCATCGCGCCAGCGCCTACTACGCGGCGGATTACTGCGCGTACCCAGTGGCCTCGCTGGAAACGCCGAGCCTGGTGATGCCTGCCGCCCTGACACCAGGCGTGAAAATGGCGTGATGCCCATCGCCAGCAGGCTGGCTCCCACAGGTTCGGTGGTGTTCACACATTATGTGTACGACGCAATCAATGTGGGAGCCAGCCTGCTGGCGATGGCCGCGCCCCGGTCTCAAATCCAGTTACTGAAGCCTATAACAACAGAATTCTCGTGGAGCCTCGCTGATGAAATCCTATGAAGTCAATTTTGACGGTCTAGTGGGGCCGACCCATAACTACGGCGGCCTGTCCTACGGCAACGTCGCGTCCCAGAGCAACAGCCAGCAATCTTCGAACCCGAAGGAAGCCGCGCTGCAAGGCCTGGCGAAGATGAAAGCGCTAATGGAAATGGGCTTTCAGCAAGGCGTGCTCGCGCCGCAAGAGCGCCCGGATGTGGCTGCACTGCGTCGCCTGGGCTTCAGCGGCACCGACGCTCAAGTGATCGAGCGCGCCGCCAAGGAAGCGATGCCATTGCTGGTCGCCAGTTGCTCGGCATCGAGCATGTGGGTGGCCAACGCCGCCACCGTCAGCCCGAGCGCCGACACCGCGGACGGTCGCGTGCATTTCACCGCCGCCAACCTCAACTGCAAATATCACCGCAGCATCGAGCACCCGACCACCAGCCGCGTGCTGGGGGCGATGTTCGCCGATCAGAAGCACTTCGCCCATCAC
This sequence comes from Pseudomonas sp. MAG733B, assembly GCF_036884845.1. Taxonomy (NCBI): domain Bacteria; kingdom Pseudomonadati; phylum Pseudomonadota; class Gammaproteobacteria; order Pseudomonadales; family Pseudomonadaceae; genus Pseudomonas; species Pseudomonas sp. MAG733B. Next base: position 5,750,322 of record NZ_CP145732.1, on the reverse strand, counting down.
GCTGCCTTGCCGGCCGTGGCGCAATTCGGTGACGAAGGCGCGGCCAACCACACGCGTTTCTGCCGTGAGTACGGCGAAGCCGGTGTTGAGTTTTTCGTGTTCGGTCGCAGTGCGTTCGACACCCGGTACCCGGCACCGCAGAAGTATCCGGCGCGACAGACTCTTGAAGCGTCCCAAGCCGTTGCTCGCCTGCATGGCTTGAGCGATGACGGCGTGGTCTACGCCCAGCAGAACCCGTCGGTGATCGACCAGGGTGTGTTCCACAACGATGTAATCGCTGTGGGTAACGGTGAAGTGTTGTTCTATCACGAGGACGCGTTCCTCGAGACCGAGCAGATGCTGGCTGAACTGCAAAGCAAACTCGCCAAAGTCGGTGGGAAATTTCAGTCCGTCTGCGTTCCGCGTTCCGCGGTAACCGTGGAAGACGCGGTTCGTTCCTACCTGTTCAATAGCCAACTGCTGTCGCGTCCTGACGGCTCCATGCTGTTGATCGTGCCGGAAGAATGCCGTGGCAACGAGCGCGTCTGGCAATACCTGCAGGGTTTGACCAGCTCCGGCGGCCTGATCCGCGAAGTGAAAGTGTTCGATCTGAAGCAGAGCATGCAGAACGGCGGTGGCCCTGCTTGCCTGAGGTTGCGCGTCGCGCTCAACGAAACCGAACTGGCGGCGGTCAATCAAGGGGTTATCATGACCGCACCGTTGTACGGCACTCTGACCGAATGGGTCGAGAAGCACTACCGCGACCGCATGACCGAAAACGATCTCGCGGATCCGCAATTGCTGCTTGAGTGCCGGACGGCACTGGATGAACTGACGCAAATCCTTAAACTGGGCGCGGTTTATCCATTCCAGATCAATTGATCGACGGCGCGTTGCCTCGCATGGCAGCGCGCCGCTTCATCTCAAACGAGAGCGTAAACACATGAGCGATACCCTGCAGCTGATCCTTGAAGACACCGACGGCACGCAACTGGAAACTTCCTGCACCCGTGTCGCAGTCATGTGGCAAGGCAAAGAGCTGTGGATCCAGCAGGACGGCCGTGGCCAGTTGCTGATCGGCGTGGATGTTGAAGAAGGCGACGCCGAATACGCCAACCTGCTGCTGCGCCCATTGGCGACTAATCTGGTAAGTCTGCAACTGGAGATGGAACCGGCTGAACTCGGCGACGACGAGGATCACGTTCACGGCCCGGATTGCAATCACGACCACTAAGGAAAACGCTCTATGCTCGCCCTCGGCAAACTGCTTGAACTGACCCTCGCCGGCCGCGAACCGGCGGAGAAGACTCAACTGACTGTCGAAGGCGTGCGCATGCGCTGGTTGAGCGAAGGTGCGCTGGAAGTCCGGCCACCCGAAGCCCGCGACAACGGCCTGGACCTGCTGCTTTCAGCAGGGATCCACGGCAACGAAACAGCGCCGATCGAGTTGCTCGATCGCTTGTTGCACGACATCGCCCGCGGCGACCTCAAGCCGCGCGCACGTATTCTGTTCCTGTTCGGCAACCCAGAGGCGATTCGCAAAGGCGAGCGTTTCGTCGAGCAGGACGTCAATCGATTGTTCAATGGCCGTCACGAACAAAGCAGCGGCTCCGAGGCCTTACGTGCTTGTGAACTGGAACGGTTGGCCGCGAGTTTCTTCAGCCTGCCGGACCGCCAGCGCCTGCACTACGATCTGCACACCGCGATTCGTGGCTCGAAAATCGAGCAGTTCGCCTTGTACCCGTGGAAGGAAGATCGCCAGCATTCGCGTCAGGAACTGGCTCGCCTGCGCGCGGCCGGCATGGAAGCGGTGTTGTTGCAGAACAAACCGTCCATCGTTTTCAGTTCCTACACTTATGACAAGCTCGGCGCCGAGGCTTTCACCCTGGAATTGGGCAAGGCTCGGCCGTTCGGGCAGAACGCCGGGGTTAACGTTTCGCTGCTGGAAAACCGCCTCAAGCAAATCATCGAAGGCACCGAGCCGGAATTGACCGACGCGGCGCTGGACGGGCTGCAACTGTTCAGCGTGGCACGGGAAATCATCAAGCACAGCGACAGCTTCCGCCTGAATCTGCCAGTGGATATCGAGAACTTTTCCGAGTTGGACGTGGGTTACTTGCTGGCGGAAGACATCGCCAATACCCGCTGGATCATCGAAGAAGAGGGCGCCCGGATCATCTTCCCGAACCCCAAGGTGAAGAACGGCCTGCGCGCCGGCATCCTGATTGTGCCGACAACCGACGAAAACCTGGCCTGAAGTCACCGAAAAACCAATGTGGTGGGTTTACACAGCTAGCCTGCTAGCGATTGCAATGTGTCAGTCATCTTAGTTGTCGACTGATACGCCGCTATCGCCAGCAGGCTGGCTCCCACAGTTGTATCCGGTGTTTAGACGGCTAGTGCACGCGGCTCAGTACGACGCAACGCACGAATCTTGTGCAGCGTATCCGCACACGTCTTCGCCGCTTCCTGACCTTTATGCACGAAATGCTCAAAGAAGAACTTGTGATGCAGTTCTTCACCGGCATGGAAGTGATGCGGGGTCAGGGACACCGAGAACACCGGCACTTCGGTTTCCAGCTGAACCTGCATCAGGCCGCTGACCACTGACTGGGCGACGAACTCGTGACGGTAGATCCCGCCGTCCACCACCAGCGCGGCCGCGACGATGCCGGCATATCGACCAGTCTTGGCCAGCAACTTGGCGTGCAAAGGCATTTCGAAAGCGCCGCCGACTTCGAAGAAGTCGATGTCGGATTCCTGATAACCCTGGGCAATCATTTCGGCGACGAAGCCTTTACGGCTCTGGTCGACAATATCCTTGTGCCAGCAGGCCTGAATGAACGCAACGCGCTCGCCCTGATGGTTTTTGCTTTTGCTGTCGATTGCGGTGGGTTGCATGTTCTGACTCCTGTTTGTGTGAAAAACAGGGCGTTATGAATCGAATGGGATTTGAGGGTATGCACGCCGGCATGAATGCCTGCGAACGGCCCTCTGGCGATAATCCCGTTCTCTCTTCATCCGGACTATGACCGTCGGCCCCGGGATCACACCGGGTCTGCTGACCTTGCTGCCAATCACCGCCGAAGCCGTGCTGCGACAAGCGCTCGCGGGCTATGCGCATTGCGCGCAATTACCGCCGGTGGGGAGTTGCACCCCGCCCTGAGAACGTTTTTGCCGCCGAAATGTTTGGCGGCGCAGCGTTTTTAACACATATTTCCTACATGCGCATTGATGCTTTCAGATGATTGCCATCGACTTTTTCGTTGAATCAACTCGTCTTTTCCACGATCAAGGGTTGATTATTCATCGGCATGACCGCAGTAACTCCTTCCTGAAAGGGATTTCCCCTGCTACCGAGGCCAGATTCATGAGCGTTATCGATCTTCGCAGCGACACAGTCACCCAACCCACCGCCGGCATGCTCGACGCGATGGCCACCGCCGCCACCGGTGACGACGTTTATGGCGAAGATCCGACGGTCAATCGTCTGGAAGCTGAATTGGCAAAACGGTTGGGTTTTGCCGCGGCGCTGTTTGTTCCGACCGGCACCATGAGCAATCTGCTGGGGTTGATGGCGCATTGCGAGCGCGGTGACGAGTACATCGTCGGCCAACAGGCCCACACCTATAAGTACGAAGGTGGCGGGGCGGCGGTGCTTGGTTCAATCCAGCCGCAGCCGCTGGAAGTGCAGGCCGATGGCTCGCTGGACCTGGATCAGGTCGCGGCAGCCATCAAGCCCGATGATTTCCACTTCGCCCGCAGCCGCCTGCTGGCGCTGGAAAACACCATGCAGGGCAAGGTCCTGCCGCTGGAATATCTGGCCCGCGCCCGCAGCTTTACCCGCGAACATGGCTTGCAACTGCATCTGGACGGCGCGCGGCTGTATAACGCGGCAGTGAAACTGGGTGTCGATGCGCGGGAGATTACTCAGCATTTCGATTCCGTCTCGGTGTGCCTGTCCAAAGGCCTGGGAGCGCCGGTGGGTTCGGTGTTGTGCGGCTCGGTTGAATTGATCGCCAAGGCACGGCGTTTACGCAAGATGGTCGGTGGCGGCATGCGTCAGGCCGGGATTCTGGCAGCGGCAGGCTTGTATGCGCTGGACAACAACGTCCAGCGACTGGCCGACGATCACGCCAATGCACAATTGCTGGCCGAAGGCCTGCGCGCGGCGGGTTACGAAGTCGAGCCGGTGCAAACCAACATGGTCTATGTAGCGATGGGCGACGAGGCCGAGGCGCTCAAGGCGTTTGCCGCCGAACGTGGGGTCAAGCTCAGTGCCGCCGCACGTCTGCGCATGGTCACGCACATGGACGTCAGCCGTGCGCAAATCGAGCAGGTCGTCGCGACATTCGTCGACTTTTCCCGTAAGTGATAGCGTTAGCCGTCCAATTGACCGTTTCTATCGTATAAACACGCTGTACCCCGCGCGCAGGGCCGATATAATGCGGCCCTTTGCCGTCGTTTCGTCTGTTGACGTTTCGAACAGGCCTTTGGCCGCAGCCTCCGTGGAAGAACCTAATGAAAAGCGCAGAAATCCGTGAAGCCTTCCTTCGCTTCTTCGAAGAGCAAGGCCACACCCGTGTAGCCTCCAGCTCTTTGATTCCGGGCAACGACCCAACCCTGCTGTTCACCAACGCGGGGATGAACCAGTTCAAGGACTGCTTCCTGGGCCAGGAAAAACGCGCGTACACCCGCGCCACCAGCAGCCAGAAATGTGTACGTGCCGGCGGCAAGAACAGTGACCTGGAAAACGTCGGTTATACCGCTCGTCACCACACGTTCTTCGAAATGCTCGGTAACTTCAGCTTCGGTGACTATTTCAAGCACGATGCGATTACCTTCGCCTGGACCTTCCTGACCGGTGTTCTGAAGCTGCCGAAGGAAAAACTCTGGGTCACCGTCTACGCCTCGGACGATGAAGCGTATGACATCTGGACCAAAGAAATCGGTGTGCCGGTCGAGCGCATGATCCGCATCGGCGACAACAAGGGTGCGCCATACGCTTCCGACAACTTCTGGACCATGGGCGATACTGGCCCGTGCGGCCCGTGCACCGAGATTTTCTACGATCACGGCGACCACATCTGGGGTGGCCCACCTGGCTCGCCCGAAGAAGACGGCGACCGCTATATCGAGATCTGGAACAACGTATTCATGCAGTTCAACCGCACCGCCGATGGCGTGTTGCATCCGTTGCCAGCGCCGTCGGTCGACACCGGCATGGGCCTGGAGCGGATCAGTGCGGTGATGCAACACGTCAATTCCAACTACGAAATCGACCTGTTCAAGAACCTGCTGAGCGCGTCGGCCGAGGCGATTGGCTGTGAAAATGGCGATCAGTCTTCGCTGAAAGTGGTTTCCGACCACATCCGTTCGTGCGGTTTCCTGATCGCCGATGGTGTGCTGCCGTCCAATGAAGGCCGTGGCTACGTGCTGCGCCGGATCATTCGTCGTGCTTGCCGTCACGGTAACAAGCTGGGCGCCACCGGTAGCTTCTTCTACAAGATCGTTGCCGCGCTGGTCGCCGAAATGGGCGAAGCCTTCCCGGAACTGAAGAAGCAGCAGAGCAACATCGAGCGCGTACTCAAAGCCGAAGAAGAGCAGTTCTCCAAGACTTTGGAGCACGGCCTGAAAATTCTCGAGCAGGACCTGGCTGAACTCAAAGGCACCGTGGTGCCGGGCGACGTGGTGTTCAAGCTGTATGACACCTACGGTTTCCCGATGGACCTGACCGCCGACATCGCCCGTGAGCGCGAGCTGACCATCGACGAAATCGGTTTCGAACGTGAGATGGAAGCCCAGCGTGTTCGTGCGCGTTCGGCCAGCTCGTTCGGTCTGGACTACAACACCCTGGTCAAGGTTGACGTGGCCACAGAGTTCACCGGCTACACCGATACCAGCGGTTCGGCAAAAATCGTTGCCCTGTACAAAGATGGCCAGTCGGTCGACGTATTGAGCGAAGGCGACGAGGGCGTGATCGTTCTCGACAAGACGCCGTTTTACGCCGAGTCCGGTGGTCAGGTTGGCGATTGTGGTTATCTGCAAGCTGGCGCTTCGCGCTTTGACGTGCGTGACACCACCAAGACCGGCGGCGCATTCCTGCACCATGGCGTGCTGGCGTCGGGCAGTCTGATCGTTGGCGCACCGGTGGAAACTCACGTCGAGGCTGACGTGCGTCATGCCACTTCGCTGAACCATTCGGCTACCCACTTGCTGCACGCTGCATTGCGCAAAGTGTTGGGCGACCACGTTCAGCAGAAAGGTTCGTTGGTCGACAGTCAGCGCCTGCGCTTCGACTTCAGCCACTTCGAAGCGATCAAGCCAGAACAGATCAAGGCGCTGGAAGACATCGTCAACGCCGAGATTCGCAAGAACTCCGCCGTTGAAACCGAAGAAACCGACATCGAAACCGCCAAGCAGAAAGGCGCCATGGCGCTGTTCGGCGAGAAGTACGGCGACAATGTGCGCGTGCTGAGCATGGGCGGCGATTTCTCCGTCGAGCTGTGCGGCGGTATCCACGCCAACCGTACCGGCGACATCGGCTTGCTGAAAATCATCAGCGAAGGCGGTGTGGCTTCGGGTGTGCGTCGTATCGAGGCAGTCACCGGTGCTGCGGCACTGGCTTACTTGAACGCGGCGGAAGAACAACTCAAGGAAGCGGCCAACCTGGTCAAGGGCAGCCGCGACAACCTGATCGACAAGCTGTCGGCTGTGCTGGAGCGCAACCGTCTGCTGGAGAAGCAACTCGAGCAGTTGCAAGCCAAGGCTGCCAGCGCGGCGGGCGACGATCTGTCGGCCCAGGCGCTGGACGTCAAGGACGTGAAAGTGCTGGCCGTGCGTCTGGACGGTCAGGATGGCAAGGCGCTGCTGGCGCTGGTCGATCAACTGAAAAACAAACTCGGCCGCGCAGTGATCCTGCTCGGCAGTGTCCATGAGGAAAAGGTCGTTCTGGTTGCAGGCGTAACCAAAGACCTGACTGGCCAACTCAAAGCCGGTGATTTGATGAAGCAAGCCGCTGCGGCAGTGGGCGGGAAGGGCGGTGGTCGTCCAGACATGGCGCAAGGCGGCGGTACCGACGCTGGCGCACTGGATGCCGCACTGGCGCTGACCGTTCCGTTTGTAGAGCAGGGTTTATAAGGCAGTGCTTGCGGCCCGTAGTCTAGTGGCGGGCCGCAACGCTGTTTGAGTGATTATTTGGGCGCCCTTCATGGGCAGAGGCGGCTTTGAAATGGCTTTGATCGTACAGAAATTTGGAGGCACCTCGGTCGGCACCGTCGAGAGAATCGAGCAAGTTGCCGACAAGGTTAAGAAATTCCGCGATGCCGGCGATGACCTGGTGGTTGTGCTGTCTGCAATGAGCGGCGAAACCAACCGTCTGATCGATCTGGCCAAGCAAATCAGTGGCGATGGTCAACCGGTTCCTCGTGAACTGGATGTGATCGTTTCCACCGGTGAGCAGGTGACGATTGCACTGTTGGCCATGGCGCTGATCAAGCGCGGTGTTCCAGCGGTGTCCTACACCGGCAACCAGGTACGGATTCTGACGGATAGCGCGCACAATAAAGCGCGTATCTTGCAGATTGATGACCAGAAGATTCGCGGTGATCTGAAAGCAGGTCGCGTGGTGGTTGTCGCCGGTTTCCAGGGCGTCGACGAGCACGGCAACATCACCACCCTCGGTCGTGGCGGTTCCGACACCACCGGCGTGGCTCTGGCGGCAGCCTTGAAGGCTGACGAGTGCCAGATCTACACCGATGTTGACGGTGTCTACACCACCGACCCGCGTGTGGTGTCCGTGGCTCAGCGCCTGGACAAGATCACCTTCGAAGAGATGCTGGAAATGGCCAGCCTCGGTTCCAAGGTGTTGCAGATCCGTGCGGTGGAATTCGCCGGCAAGTACAACGTTCCGCTGCGCGTACTGCACAGCTTCAAGGAGGGTCCGGGCACCCTCATTACTATTGATGAAGAGGAAACCATGGAACAGCCGATCATTTCCGGTATCGCTTTCAACCGCGATGAAGCCAAGCTGACCATCCGTGGCGTGCCAGACATTCCGGGCGTTGCCTTCAAGATTCTCGGCCCGATCAGTGCCGCGAACATCGAAGTCGACATGATCGTGCAGAACGTCGCGCACGATAACACCACCGACTTCACCTTCACTGTGCACCGCAACGACTACCAGGCGGCACAAGCCGTACTGGAAAAAACCGCTGGCGAGCTGGGTGCCCGTGAAGTCGTGGGCGACACCAAGATCGCCAAGGTATCGATCGTCGGCGTTGGCATGCGCTCTCACGCAGGCGTGGCCAGCCGCATGTTCGAATCCCTGGCCAAGGAAAGCATCAACATCCAGATGATCTCGACTTCGGAAATCAAAGTCTCCGTAGTGATCGAAGAGAAGTACCTGGAACTGGCTGTGCGTGCCCTGCACACGGCTTTCGAACTGGACGCACCGGCCCGCCAGGGCGAGTGATGCGTTTGCCAGAAGGCGCGGTCTGACCGCGCCTTTTGTTTTTTTGAATGGCGTGACCCCGAGGCTGTTCTTTTGCTCGCGCTAGTCAATACTCAGGCATGTAGGCCATGACCGCTTTTGGTTGTAGGTCGAGTGCCTTTTTTTTGCAGACTGTTGTCCCTGAAATGTAAGGCGTGAGGAGAAAGGTATGTTGATTCTGACTCGTCGGTGCGCAGAAAGCCTGATTATTGGTGATGGCGAAATCACCGTGACCGTGCTCGGCGTCAAAGGAAATCAAGTGCGTATCGGGGTCAACGCCCCGAAAGAGGTGGCCGTCCACCGTGAGGAAATCTACCTGCGCATCAAGAAAGAGAAGGACGAAGAACCAAGCCATTAATTTTTATCGTTTTTTATGTTTGCAAACGGGGAAGAAGCTGGTTAATATACGCCCCGTGTTGCGGAGAGCTGGCCGAGTGGCCGAAGGCGCTCCCCTGCTAAGGGAGTACACCTCAAAAGGGTGTCGGGGGTTCGAATCCCCCGTTCTCCGCCATTATTTGCGTAGTACGTTGTAATCTGGCTTCTTCGGTAAGTTGTTGAAATTACTAGAAAAAGTGTTTGACATAGAGATTAGACGGCCTATAATGCGCGGCAACAAATGCACTCGTAGCTCAGCTGGATAGAGTACTCGGCTACGAACCGAGCGGTCACAGGTTCGAATCCTGTCGAGTGCACCATTTAAGAGTCATCTGCAGCAATGCGAATGACTTGGCTTCAACCAGTTGTGATCTGGTCTAAAAACACAAATTGCACTCGTAGCTCAGCTGGATAGAGTACTCGGCTACGAACCGAGCGGTCACAGGTTCGAATCCTGTCGAGTGCACCATACAACAGAAAGCCCGCATTTAATGCGTAATGCTGTTCACTTAAGCATTTGAGTCAAAGCCGGGCTTATCCGAAAATCCGATGCCAGACCTCTGGCATCGGATTTTTTATGTCTGTTCAACAGGACCTGCTCGACCTCGGCGACCTTTTCAACTTCTGCGACCTGAGCACCTTTACCCAAAATATTCCCATTGAATGGGTAGCGTCTGCGCTGGATCTTTCCAGTCAGGCCACCATTCGCAGGCGTCGCCTGCCCGCTGATCAAGTGCTTTGGTTGGTACTCGGCATGGCGCTGTTTCGTGACGAGCCGGTTCACGAGGTGGCTAGACGCTTGAACATTTGCGCTCAAGGCCTGGCCTCCGACCACCTGTTGGCCCGTAGCGGTGTAACCGAAGCTCGCAAGCGGCTTGGCGCTGATCCCGTTGAGTGGTTGTTCCGCAAGGCAGGCACCCAATGGGGCGTGGAGCGCTATGCCGATGATGCCTAGAATGACCTGCAGGTGTTCGCCGTGGACGGTGCCCTCTTGCGTACCCCGGATACGCCCGAGCTTCTGCATCACTTTGGGTCGGGAAATACCGCGACCGACCGCCAGACACCATTTCCCATGATGCGGCTGGTGGCGCTGATGAATGTGCGTTCGCACTTGATCCTGGATGCTCAATTGGGCCCTTACCGACGCAGTGAAATGCGCTTGGCCGACGAGTTTTTGCAGCAGATCCCCGACCACTCGGTGACGTTATTCGACAAGGGGTTCTGGGGGGCTGAACTGCTGTCGAGCCTGAGCAACGCCGGCACCAACCGTCATTGGTTGATCCCGGCCAAAAAAGGAACGGTCTGTGAGGAAGTGGCCCGTTACAACGAGCGTGATCGCCTGTTGCGCATGAAAGTCTCGCCACAGGCCAGGAAACGAAACCCCAGCCTTCCAACTCATTGGGAAGCCCGCGAAGTCAGCTACGAAATTCAAGGCAAGCTAAAGACCGTCATGACGTCTTTACCGGCCAGCACCTACAACACCAAGGCCGTTGCCAAGCTTTATCAGGAACGCTGGGAGATCGAATTGGGCTTCAGGGACATCAAGAGCTCAATGCAACAGAACGCAGTGACCTTGCGCAGCAAAAAAGTCGATCTGGTCTATCAGGAGGTATGGGGACTTTTGCTGGCATACAACGTAATTCGTCGGGAAGCCAGTCAGGCGGCGGTGGCGTTTGGTCGAGCGCCATCGGACATCCGTTTCAAACCGGCCTGCCAATACATCGCCGTCCAACTGATCGTCATGGCAGCGGCTAACCCGGTTTCAGCGACAGGGAGGCGATTGGCAGAGCTAAGGGCAGGTATTGGAGGATTATTTCTGGATCACCGCCCCAGGCCTTCGAGGCCAAGGACGGTGAAGATCTCAAAGACCCGGTTTCCAGTGGACCGTAAGGCTGCTCCGCTTAAGTGAACAGCATTAGCATTTAATGCGGGCTTTTTGCCGTCTGGGATTTGGCTTTTCCTTTTGTGCATCCTTTCTCATCAAACTCAATGTGCGCACTGCGACCTCGCTTGGTGTCGTAGCGGTAACTTGTGCTCGAGTTTCGAATGCTGATCCTGTCCGGCTTGCCAAGAGCGCTTTCGACATCTTGCTGGCTCATGCCCGCGACAATCCGCTGATTGATGATAGCTTCGCGCCTCTCCCCGGCGCTGATCAGGTTTCCGCATTTATCCTCGATCTTTCCGACGACGGTTGGATCTCTTCTTTTGATTTTTGCACTTGATGGTCCGCGAGTTTCCGCTTCAGGCATGAGAGCGGTCACTGTGCTGCCCGGAGTAAAGGTTTTGATTTCGTGTGATGAACGGCTGTCGCCGCTCGTGCAGCTCAGTGTGGTGAAGGTGACGCGTCCGTTGGGCGCTTCGCATCGGTGAATGGTCGTGGCAAGTGCCCAAGGCGGGGAGAGCAGGGCGATAAGAAAAAAATGCTTCATGTTCGATGGCATCGAGCGTCCTCCATGACGGTTCTCCTGAAGCTTAGCTGTCGCATTTTTTTGCTGTGGTGTGTTTTCTTTTCAGGATGAGTCGTCGGAGATTGAAGGATCAGGACTGCGCTCAAGTTTGTCTTGCAAGCGCTTGTTTCAGCCGTGATTTTTTAACATTTAAAACCGTCAGGCGGTGTATCATTGCGCCCGTCAGCCCCGCCGGGGCTTGTGGAATACCTCCATGGACTTACCCAGTAGTTACTCAATACCCCGTTTTTCCAATCATGAATTGACTGATTGATCCTTCCGGCGTGCCCCGCTGCTGGGAGTGGAGTTCGCCTATGTCTGAAGTTGAAGTAAAGAAAACGCAGGAAAGCTTGCAGGACCGCTTGGCTCAAGTTGTTGAGCTGTTGCAGCGTCAGCGAGTGGTTGAAGACCTGACCCACCGCCAGGAAGGCCCGCATCATGACCGGGTCGAGAACCTGGTTCACCGGCAGAACCTCGTCGAGTTGCAGCGCAAGCTCGATGATCTGCACTCCGCCGACGTCGCCTACATCCTTGAAGCCTTGCCGCTGGACGATCGTCTGACGCTCTGGCAATTGGTCAAGGCTGATCGCGACGGCGACATTCTTCTCGAAGTATCCGACTCGGTCCGTGAAACCCTGATCGCCGACATGGACGATCACGAGCTCCTGGCTGCGGCCAAGGACATGGATGCCGACGAACTTGCTGACCTGGCTTCCGAGCTGCCGCGAGACGTCGTCCATGAGCTGATGGAGACCCTGGACAACCAGCAGCGCGAGCGTGTTCGGTCCGCCCTTTCCTATGATGAGGAGCAGGTCGGTGCGCTGATGGACTTCGAGATGGTGACTATCCGTGAGGATGTCAGTCTCGAAGTGGTTCTGCGTTATCTGCGTCGTCTCAAGGAGCTGCCTGGTCATACCGACAAGTTGTTTGTGGTCGATTACGATGGCGTCCTCAAGGGTGTGCTGCCAATCAAGCGTTTGCTGGTCAATGATCCCGAGAAGCAAGTCTCCGAGGTTATGGCCAGCGATCCGGTGAGTTTCCATCCGGATGAAGACGCTTATGATGCTGCGCAGGCGTTTGAACGTTACGACTTGATTTCGGCGCCGGTAGTCGACAAGAACGGCAAGCTGATCGGTCGACTGACCATCGATGAAATGGTCGACCTGATTCGTGAAGAGAGCGAAAGCGAAGTTCTCAACATGGCGGGTCTGCGCGAAGAAGAAGACATTTTTGCGTCGGTCTGGAAGTCTCTGCGTAACCGTTGGGCCTGGCTGGCAGTGAACTTGATCACTGCATTCGTAGCGTCTCGGGTGATCGGGTTGTTCGAGGGCTCCATTGAGAAGCTGGTGGCGCTGGCGGCATTGATGCCGATCGTGGCGGGTATTGGCGGCAACTCCGGTAACCAGACCATCACCATGATTGTTCGGGCCATGGCGCTGGACCAAGTGAGTACTGGCAATACTTCGCGCCTGATGCGCAAGGAGTTGTTGGTCGCGTTGATCAACGGCGTGATATGGGGCGGCGTGATCGGGGTTGTTGCCTATTTGCTGTATGGCAGCTGGTCATTGGGCGTGGTGATGACCGCCGCGATGACGCTCAACTTGCTGTTGGCGGCGTTGATGGGGGTTTTGATCCCGATGACCCTGGCGAAGATGGGGCGCGATCCGGCAATGGGGGCCAGTGTGATGATTACTGCCATGACCGACAGCGGCGGCTTTTTCATCTTCCTGGGATTGGCGACAATCTTCCTGCTCTGACGTCCTGTTCAATAAAAAACCCGCCATTTGGCGGGTTTTTTGTGCTCGGATTCCAGGCAAAAAAAAAGCCAGCGATCAGGCTGGCTTTGAGCTTTCAGTGTGAATCAGGAGGCGTCGGCGGCCATTTCAGCATCGTGGGCAATCAGCGAAACAAGGGCGTTTTGCTGACGGTGGGAAAGTTGGCGGAAGCGTTGCAGCAATTCACGTTCGTGCAATGACAGCTCAGGGCTGTCCAGGCGCATGCTCAACTCTTCTCCCAGTGCGCCTTCCTGAATAAGACTCTGCTCAAGGCGCGCAATGATTTCGGAGTTCATGCTGCGATGATGATTGCGAGCCACCTCGGCAATGCGTTCACGCATTCCGTCTGGCAGACGTACGACGAACTTGTCAGCCGTGCGGCTGGAATAGATTGCCTGTTTCAATGGGCGCATATATTTAACCGGTTAGTTCAGGGGAGCGGTTTTCGGGATTAGCCGCAGGATGTCTGGTAGGACAAGCCGTCTGGCCAAATGTTCAACCTGAATTGATAGAGGTGCGAATCATGCCTCAAAGTAGCCAGATCATTGGCGTCAATTCTGTGACAAATATTGAACTGAATAAAGGCTTTCTGCCAGCACCAATTATCAGAAATGCGGACTGGTTTGGAAAGCTGCCGGGTCTATATCGCTGGCTGCATCCTCTGCCAGCAGCCGCTATCAAATCTCTGAAGGTCAGACCATACGAATTCGATTACTGTTCCTTACCTTTACAGGATAGTGGCAAATGGCCGATTTACTAGAAGAAGGTTTGTCTTGAGGGGTATTTAGGATGGATGGCAGATGCTTCCATCGGGTGGAGCGCTGCTGATCAGGTGGGGGCAATCGATCGGAGAATCTTTACCGGTTCAGAAGGCATCTTGCCTACACTTAAAAAGCCCACGGATGACATGACAAAGGCAGGCGTGCCCGTTAACATGCACGCCGTCTATCGCTTTGCGTATTCTCGCGGGCAATTTGTGTCTCAGTAGCTCAATTGGATAGAGCATCCCCCTCCTAAGGGGAAGGTTGGCAGTTCGAACCTGCCCTGGGACACCACTATTTCCTCGCTACTCACTCTTCGTTTCTTCCGGCCATTAGAAGTGGCCGCTCTAGACGCACCTCCTGATTTCCGCAGGCCTTCCTCTATATATAGAGGAAAATAGGTTGTTCCCTGCTTTTTGCGCGTTTTTGATAGAAAAACCAAATCAGTGCTTGACGGCAGATCTCAGGTGTCTATAATTCGCCCCACTTCCGGCGCAGTCGAAACGGAAAACTCCTTGGTAAACAATGAGTTATGCGGTTTTCGGCAGCAAGTTGCTTCGGGTCATCGAAGCCAAAAGGAAGTTGAAAAAGAGGTGTTGACAGCAGCGTGTAACGCTGTAGAATTCGCCTCCCGCTGATGAGAGATCTGAAGCGCAAGTGGTTGAAGTTGTTGAGGAATTCCTCGAAAGCTTCTGAAAATAATCACTTGACAGCAAATGAGGCTGCTGTAGAATGCGCGCCTCGGTTGAGACGAAAGATCTTAACCAACCGCTCTTTAACAACTGAATCAAGCAATTCGTGTGGGTGCTTGTGGAGTCAGACTGCTAGTCAACAGATTATCAGCATCACAAGTTACTCCGCGAGAAATCAAAGATGTAACCAACGATTGCTGAGCCAAGTTTAGGGTTTTCTCAAAACCCAAAGATGTTTGAACTGAAGAGTTTGATCATGGCTCAGATTGAACGCTGGCGGCAGGCCTAACACATGCAAGTCGAGCGGATGACAGGAGCTTGCTCCTGAATTCAGCGGCGGACGGGTGAGTAATGCCTAGGAATCTGCCTGGTAGTGGGGGACAACGTCTCGAAAGGGACGCTAATACCGCATACGTCCTACGGGAGAAAGCAGGGGACCTTCGGGCCTTGCGCTATCAGATGAGCCTAGGTCGGATTAGCTAGTTGGTGAGGTAATGGCTCACCAAGGCGACGATCCGTAACTGGTCTGAGAGGATGATCAGTCACACTGGAACTGAGACACGGTCCAGACTCCTACGGGAGGCAGCAGTGGGGAATATTGGACAATGGGCGAAAGCCTGATCCAGCCATGCCGCGTGTGTGAAGAAGGTCTTCGGATTGTAAAGCACTTTAAGTTGGGAGGAAGGGCATTAACCTAATACGTTAGTGTTTTGACGTTACCGACAGAATAAGCACCGGCTAACTCTGTGCCAGCAGCCGCGGTAATACAGAGGGTGCAAGCGTTAATCGGAATTACTGGGCGTAAAGCGCGCGTAGGTGGTTCGTTAAGTTGGATGTGAAAGCCCCGGGCTCAACCTGGGAACTGCATTCAAAACTGACGAGCTAGAGTATGGTAGAGGGTGGTGGAATTTCCTGTGTAGCGGTGAAATGCGTAGATATAGGAAGGAACACCAGTGGCGAAGGCGACCACCTGGACTGATACTGACACTGAGGTGCGAAAGCGTGGGGAGCAAACAGGATTAGATACCCTGGTAGTCCACGCCGTAAACGATGTCAACTAGCCGTTGGGAGCCTTGAGCTCTTAGTGGCGCAGCTAACGCATTAAGTTGACCGCCTGGGGAGTACGGCCGCAAGGTTAAAACTCAAATGAATTGACGGGGGCCCGCACAAGCGGTGGAGCATGTGGTTTAATTCGAAGCAACGCGAAGAACCTTACCAGGCCTTGACATCCAATGAACTTTCCAGAGATGGATTGGTGCCTTCGGGAACATTGAGACAGGTGCTGCATGGCTGTCGTCAGCTCGTGTCGTGAGATGTTGGGTTAAGTCCCGTAACGAGCGCAACCCTTGTCCTTAGTTACCAGCACGTCATGGTGGGCACTCTAAGGAGACTGCCGGTGACAAACCGGAGGAAGGTGGGGATGACGTCAAGTCATCATGGCCCTTACGGCCTGGGCTACACACGTGCTACAATGGTCGGTACAGAGGGTTGCCAAGCCGCGAGGTGGAGCTAATCCCACAAAACCGATCGTAGTCCGGATCGCAGTCTGCAACTCGACTGCGTGAAGTCGGAATCGCTAGTAATCGCGAATCAGAATGTCGCGGTGAATACGTTCCCGGGCCTTGTACACACCGCCCGTCACACCATGGGAGTGGGTTGCACCAGAAGTAGCTAGTCTAACCTTCGGGAGGACGGTTACCACGGTGTGATTCATGACTGGGGTGAAGTCGTAACAAGGTAGCCGTAGGGGAACCTGCGGCTGGATCACCTCCTTAATCGACGACTCAGCTGCTTCATGAGCTCCCACACGAATTGCTTGATTCATTGAAGAAGACGAAAGAAGCAGCCATTAGGGTTGTAGCTTGGTTGGTTAGAGCGCACCCGATGCTCTGTGGTTAAGAGCAGGGTGAGGTCGGCCTTAGCAGCTCGAAATTGGGTCTGTAGCTCAGTTGGTTAGAGCGCACCCCTGATAAGGGTGAGGTCGGCAGTTCGAATCTGCCCAGACCCACCAATTTTGTGTGGGAAACGCCTGTAGAAATACGGGGCCATAGCTCAGCTGGGAGAGCGCCTGCCTTGCACGCAGGAGGTCAACGGTTCGATCCCGTTTGGCTCCACCACTACTGCTTCTGAAGTAAAGCTTAGAAATGAGCATTCCATCGGTGTCGATGATGAATGTTGATTTCTAGTCTTTGACTAGTTCGTTCTTTAAAAATTTGGGTATGTGATAGAAAGATAGACTGGACGTTACTTTCACTGGTAACGGATCAGGCTAAGGTAAAATTTGTGAGTTCTCTTAGTTGAGAAATTCGAATTTTCGGCGAATGTCGTCTTCACAGTATAACCAGATTGCTTGGGGTTATATGGTCAAGTGAAGAAGCGCATACGGTGGATGCCTTGGCAGTCAGAGGCGATGAAAGACGTGGTAGCCTGCGAAAAGCTTCGGGGAGTCGGCAAACAGACTTTGATCCGGAGATGTCTGAATGGGGGAACCCAGCCATCATAAGATGGTTATCTTGTACTGAATACATAGGTGCAAGAGGCGAACCAGGGGAACTGAAACATCTAAGTACCCTGAGGAAAAGAAATCAACCGAGATTCCCTTAGTAGTGGCGAGCGAACGGGGACTAGCCCTTAAGTGGCTTTGAGATTAGCGGAACGCTCTGGAAAGTGCGGCCATAGTGGGTGATAGCCCTGTACGCGAAAATCTCTTGGTCATGAAATCGAGTAGGACGGAGCACGAGAAACTTTGTCTGAATATGGGGGGACCATCCTCCAAGGCTAAATACTACTGACTGACCGATAGTGAACTAGTACCGTGAGGGAAAGGCGAAAAGAACCCCGGAGAGGGGAGTGAAATAGATCCTGAAACCGTATGCGTACAAGCAGTGGGAGCCTACTTTGTTAGGTGACTGCGTACCTTTTGTATAATGGGTCAGCGACTTATTTTCAGTGGCGAGCTTAACCGAATAGGGGAGGCGTAGCGAAAGCGAGTCTTAATAGGGCGTCTAGTCGCTGGGAATAGACCCGAAACCGGGCGATCTATCCATGGGCAGGTTGAAGGTTGGGTAACACTAACTGGAGGACCGAACCGACTACCGTTGAAAAGTTAGCGGATGACCTGTGGATCGGAGTGAAAGGCTAATCAAGCTCGGAGATAGCTGGTTCTCCTCGAAAGCTATTTAGGTAGCGCCTCATGTATCACTGTAGGGGGTAGAGCACTGTTTCGGCTAGGGGGTCATCCCGACTTACCAAACCGATGCAAACTCCGAATACCTACAAGTGCCGAGCATGGGAGACACACGGCGGGTGCTAACGTCCGTCGTGAAAAGGGAAACAACCCAGACCGTCAGCTAAGGTCCCAAAGTTATGGTTAAGTGGGAAACGATGTGGGAAGGCTTAGACAGCTAGGAGGTTGGCTTAGAAGCAGCCACCCTTTAAAGAAAGCGTAATAGCTCACTAGTCGAGTCGGCCTGCGCGGAAGATGTAACGGGGCTCAAACCATACACCGAAGCTACGGGTATCACTTAGGTGATGCGGTAGAGGAGCGTTCTGTAAGCCTGTGAAGGTGAGTTGAGAAGCTTGCTGGAGGTATCAGAAGTGCGAATGCTGACATGAGTAACGACAATGGGTGTGAAAAACACCCACGCCGAAAGACCAAGGTTTCCTGCGCAACGTTAATCGACGCAGGGTTAGTCGGTCCCTAAGGCGAGGCTGAAAAGCGTAGTCGATGGAAAACAGGTTAATATTCCTGTACTTCTGGTTATTGCGATGGAGGGACGGAGAAGGCTAGGCCAGCTTGGCGTTGGTTGTCCAAGTTTAAGGTGGTAGGCTGGAATCTTAGGTAAATCCGGGATTCTAAGGCCGAGAGCTGATGACGAGTTACCCTTTGGGTGACGAAGTGGTTGATGCCATGCTTCCAAGAAAAGCTTCTAAGCTTCAGGTAACCAGGAACCGTACCCCAAACCGACACAGGTGGTTGGGTAGAGAATACCAAGGCGCTTGAGAGAACTCGGGTGAAGGAACTAGGCAAAATGGCACCGTAACTTCGGGAGAAGGTGCGCCGGTGAGGGTGAAGGACTTGCTCCGTAAGCCCACGCCGGTCGAAGATACCAGGCCGCTGCGACTGTTTATTAAAAACACAGCACTCTGCAAACACGAAAGTGGACGTATAGGGTGTGACGCCTGCCCGGTGCCGGAAGGTTAATTGATGGGGTTAGCTAACGCGAAGCTCTTGATCGAAGCCCCGGTAAACGGCGGCCGTAACTATAACGGTCCTAAGGTAGCGAAATTCCTTGTCGGGTAAGTTCCGACCTGCACGAATGGCGTAACGATGGCGGCGCTGTCTCCACCCGAGACTCAGTGAAATTGAAATCGCTGTGAAGATGCAGTGTATCCGCGGCTAGACGGAAAGACCCCGTGAACCTTTACTATAGCTTTGCACTGGACTTTGAATTTGCTTGTGTAGGATAGGTGGGAGGCTTTGAAGCGTGGACGCCAGTTCGCGTGGAGCCAACCTTGAAATACCACCCTGGCAACTTTGAGGTTCTAACTCAGGTCCGTTATCCGGATCGAGGACAGTGTATGGTGGGTAGTTTGACTGGGGCGGTCTCCTCCTAAAGAGTAACGGAGGAGTACGAAGGTGCGCTCAGACCGGTCGGAAATCGGTCGTAGAGTATAAAGGCAAAAGCGCGCTTGACTGCGAGACAGACACGTCGAGCAGGTACGAAAGTAGGTCTTAGTGATCCGGTGGTTCTGTATGGAAGGGCCATCGCTCAACGGATAAAAGGTACTCCGGGGATAACAGGCTGATACCGCCCAAGAGTTCATATCGACGGCGGTGTTTGGCACCTCGATGTCGGCTCATCACATCCTGGGGCTGAAGCCGGTCCCAAGGGTATGGCTGTTCGCCATTTAAAGTGGTACGCGAGCTGGGTTTAGAACGTCGTGAGACAGTTCGGTCCCTATCTGCCGTGGACGTTTGAGATTTGAGAGGGGCTGCTCCTAGTACGAGAGGACCGGAGTGGACGAACCTCTGGTGTTCCGGTTGTCACGCCAGTGGCATTGCCGGGTAGCTATGTTCGGAATAGATAACCGCTGAAAGCATCTAAGCGGGAAACTAGCCTCAAGATGAGATCTCACTGGGACCTTGAGTCCCCTGAAGGGCCGTCGAAGACTACGACGTTGATAGGTTGGGTGTGTAAGCGCTGTGAGGCGTTGAGCTAACCAATACTAATTGCCCGTGAGGCTTGACCATATAACACCCAAGCAATTTGTGAACTCGAGAGAGGCCAGATTGCGGTGTGTGAAGACGAAAGAACCGAAAGTTCGACGCTGACAAAACACCGAAAACTATCGCATACCCAATTTGCTGAAGCGCGGCCAACTGGCCACGATTCGGTACCCGAATTTCTTGACGACCATAGAGCGTTGGAACCACCTGATCCCATCCCGAACTCAGCAGTGAAACGATGCATCGCCGATGGTAGTGTGGGGTTTCCCCATGTGAGAGTAGGTCATCGTCAAGATTAAATTCCGAAACCCCAATTGCGAAAGCAGTTGGGGTTTTGTTTTGGGCGAAAGAAAAGTGGTATGGCGGAAGGTCCTGTTTTTACCCCATCACCATTCAGGTTTTTTTAGCTGAGCAAAGGCCTGTTGCTTCAAGAGAACGCTACCACTGGCCGATAACCATAGGGTCACAGCGATCTTCCCTTCTCGCAGCCTCCATTCGTTATCGCAGTTCAAGAGAAATCGCTTGATAGCCTATGGCTAGTAGCTATCATCTGCGCGCCGTAAAGGGGTGATGAAGCTGACGTTCATGCCATTCGGTTCTTCCTCTTAAATTGCCTGGAAATCTTCGATGCTGTCGTATCACCAAAAGAGTTTTCTGATCGTCGATGATTTTTCGGACTTCCGCAGTTCGGTCAGGTCGATGTTGCGGGAACTGGGCGTCAAGGATGTGGATACTGCCGACACAGGCGAACAGGCACTGAAGATGTGTTCGCAGAAATCCTACGATTTCATCCTGCAGGATTTCCACCTCGGCGATGGCAAGAAGAACGGTCAGCAGGTACTCGAAGACCTGATGATCGAGAAGCTGATCAGTCATGAAAGTGTGTTTGTCATGGTCACTGCCGAGACCAGTCAGGCCATGGTGCTCAGTGCCTTGGAGCACGAACCCGACGCGTATCTGACCAAGCCTTTCAACCGGTCCGGTCTGGCCCAGCGCCTTGAGCGTCTGGAGCAGCGCAAGACTTTGCTCAAGCCGATCCTGCAGGCCCTCGACCGGGGAAAACCGGTTGAAGTGCTCAACGCCTGCATTGCCCTGTGCAAGCAAGATATCCGTTACTCGCCGCTGTGCCTGCGCTACCGCGCCGATGCACTGCGTGATTTGAATCAGAACGAGGCACTGGAGCGTCTCTACGACAGCATCATTGCTGATCGACCTTTGCCTTGGGCTTTCGCCGGGCTCGGCAAGTTGTTGTTCAAGCGCGGTCAGGTTGCGCAGGCTAAAGGCATCTATGAGAAAGCGCTGAAAGTGTTTCCGATGATGCCGTCGCTTTATGACGGCATGGCGGATGTATTGGTCGCCGAAGGGGACAACAAGAACGCCCAGAAAGTATTGGAAGAAGCGATTCGCCTGTCGCCACTGGCGGTGCGTCGTCAGGCCCAGCTCGGCAAGTTGGCGATGGCTAACGAAGATTTCGACACCGCCTCCAAAGCCTACCGCCAAGCTGTTGCTCAAGGTGCGCAGTCACGTTTCAAGGATGCTGAAAGTAACCTTGGACTGGCCCATGCCTTGATCAGCAAAGGCAGTGAAAAAGGCCTGGATACCCGGACCCGACTGGAAATCAATACAACGCTGAGTGCCGTGGCGAAGGAGAATCCATCCGACCCCGGTCTGCAAATCCGTGCGCGGCTGATGAAGGCCACCAGTCTGTTGCTCAACGATGCCGAGACCGCCGAAAAGCTTACCGAGCAAGCGATGATGCGCCTCGATGGCATGGAGCAGTTCATGAGTGCCGAAGCGGCGCTGTTGGTAGCCAAGCAATTGCAGATGCTCGGGCAAGCCGACGCAGGTGCCTCGATGTTGAAGAACTGCGCGGAAATCTACGGTGATGATCCGACGGTCATGAAGGGCATTGCCAAACTGACCGACGACCCGAGCATTCTCAATTCGGGCAACGATGCTGCTGAGCTCAATCGTCAGGGCGTGCGCGTGTACAAGACCGGCAATCTGGTGGAGGCCCGGCAGGTGTTCCGCAAAGCCCTGGCGCTACAACCGAAGAACATCAGTATCGCGTTGAACATGGCCCAGGCACTGCTGCACGGCACTGATACCAGTGTCGCTTCGGCGGAACTTGAAGAATGTCGGACTTGCCTGAAAATGGTCGGTTTGATGCCTGACTCCGACGCTCGTTATCCGCGTTATCAGAAGCTCAAAAGCAAGGCGTTTGGCGAATGAACGATAACCAGCAAACCCTGGACTTCTCCACGGTGATCGCTTCCACCGTGCACGATATGAAGAACTCGCTGGCCATGCTGATGCAGGCCCACAGCCAATGGTTGGCGAACCTGCCAGACCCGGCACGACATACCCCGGAGCAGGGTGTGATCGAGTTCGAGTTCGCTCACCTCAACGGCATGCTCGTGCAGTTGCTGGGCCTGTACAAGCTAGGCGTCAATCAGATGCCGCTGCAACCGGCGTATCACGAGCTCGATGACTTCCTCGAAGCGCAACTGGCCTGTCATCAGGATGTGTTTGCCAGTCGCGGTATCGCTGCAACGTTTGAGGTCGACCCTTTGAGCCCTCTGGGTTTCTTCGATCGAGAGCTGATCGCTTCGGTGTTGGCCAACAGCATCAACAATGCGATTCGTTATGCCCGTCATGCGGTGTTGATCAGTGTCAGTGACGAAGCCGGGCAACTGGTGCTGACCGTCAACGACGATGGCGAAGGCTATCCCGCGGAGATGATCGAGCGTCAGGCGGACTACGTTCAAGGCATCAATCACAGCAGCGGCAGCACCGGGCTGGGGCTGTACTTTGCCGGACGAATTGCGGCATTGCATCAGCGCAATGGCGTCGGCGGACGCACGGAGATCAGCAACGGCGGCCCATTGGGTGGCGGCGTCTTCAGTCTCTATCTGCCCTGATCTTTTTTTCGTAAAGCTTTTTATTTGACGCTGCTTGATATTCCGAACACGCGGAGCCTATTTTGTACGGGTCGCCGTTCGCGGCTCGGACAATAACAAGGATTGCGTTATGACGACCGATGGCCTGAGTTCACTCGCGCAGCGATTGACGGGCATTGATGAGATTGAATGTGTCACGCCGGATTTGAATGGCGTGCCACGGGGCAAAGTGATGACCGCCGAGGGTTTCCTCGAGGGGCGGCGTTTGCAGATGGCGCGGGGTGTGCTGCTGCAATGCATCATGGGCGGATATCCGCCAGCGCGTTTTTATGGGAGTGACGACAGCGACCTCGCACTGGTGCCGGATCCCGCGCAGATCCACCGTTTGCCCTGGAGCAAGCAACCGCGAGCGTTCGCCATTTGCGATGCCGATGAGCTCACCGGTGAGAGCTCCAACCTGTCGACTCGCGGCCAACTCAAGGCGGTCATCGAGCGCTACGCGGCGCTTGGCCTGGCGCCGGTGGTGGCGACCGAACTGGAGTTTTTTGTCTTCGCGCCCAATCCTGATCCGACTCAGAACTTCCAGCCGCCAATAGGCCTGGATGGTCGTCGCGAGGATGGGCTATCAGCGTTCAGCGTCAGCTCCAATAACGGCTTGCGGCCGTTCTTCAGTGAAGTCTATGAATGCATGGCCGCGCTGGGTTTGCCTCGCGATACCTTCATGCACGAAATGGGGGTCAGCCAATTCGAGATCAATCTGCTGCACGGTGACCCGCTGCTGCTGGCCGACCAGACCTTCCTGTTCAAACATTTGCTCAAGGAAGTCGCGCTCAAGCATGGCCTGACGGTGGTGTGCATGGCCAAACCGTTGGCACACACGCCGGGCAGTTCGATGCACATCCACCAGAGCATCGTCGAAATCGACAGCGGGCGTAACGTGTTCAGTGACGATGCCGGGCAGGAGACGGCGACCTTTCGGCATTTCATCGCCGGGCAGCAGGTCGCGATGGCGGACTTCACCGCGCTGTTTGCGCCGAACGTGAACTCGTATCAGCGCTTATGCCATCCCTTTGCGTCACCGAATAATGCCTGCTGGTCCCATGATAACCGGGCCGCAGGTTTGCGCATTCCGGCCAGTTCGCCGGTCGCTCGTCGGGTCGAGAATCGTTTGCCGGGGGCCGATGCAAACCCTTATCTGGCAATTGCCGCTAGCCTGGCTGCCGGGTTGTATGGCATAGAGCACAAACTGGAGCCGAGTGAGGCGATACAGGGTGAGTTTGAAGTGCCGGACAATCTTTCATTGCCGTGTACCTTGCATGCCGCTCTTGAGCGTCTGAAACGTAGCCAATTGGCGAAGGAACTGTTTGGCCAAGAGTTCATCGAAGGCTACATCGCTTCGAAGACCCTGGAGTTGACCAGTTTCTATGATGAAATTACTCCCTGGGAACGGCGTGTTCTAGCAGCCCAGGCCTGACGAAATGTCGACATCGGGCTATCGTTTGCATAGCCCGTTTCTTACTGCAAGGAGCCGCTCGGAACGCCGATGCGCCAAATCTGGAAATCCTTTCGAGCGCTTTATTTCGCCTCGCTGATGATGTTGATCGGCTCAGGCCTGTTGAGTACTTACCTGGCATTGCGCCTGGCTGCCGATCACGTCGATAGCCTGTGGGTCGGTGCGTTGATGGCCGCCAACTATTTCGGCTTGGTGCTGGGCGGCAAGATCGGCCATCGGCTGATTGCCCGGGTCGGGCATATTCGAGCGTATTCCGCTTGTGCCGGGATCGTCGGTGCGGCGGTGCTGGGGCATGGTTTAGTCGATTGGCTGCCTGCGTGGCTGTTCCTGCGGGTGATCGTCGGCCTCGGCATGATGTGCCAGTACATGGTCATCGAAAGCTGGCTCAACGAGCAGGCGGATGCCAAGCAGCGCGGACTGGTGTTCAGCGGCTACATGATCGCTTCCTACCTTGGCTTGGTATTGGGGCAACTGATTCTGGTCATGCATCCGAGCCTGGGCCTTGAGCTGCTGATGCTGGTCGCGCTGTGCTTCACTCTGTGCCTGGTGCCGGTGGCCCTGACGCGACGCATTCACCCGGCGCCGTTGCATCCGGCACCGATGGAGCCGCGCTTCTTTATCAAGCGAGTGCCGCAATCGTTGAGTACGGTGCTGGGGGCCGGGCTGATTGTTGGTTCGTTCTACGGTCTGGCGCCGCTGTATGCCTCTCAGCAGGGCTTGTCCACGGAACAGGTCGGTCTGTTCATGGGTAGCTGCATTTTTGCCGGGCTGTTGGTGCAGTGGCCGTTGGGCTGGTTGTCCGATCGCTATGACCGGGCGCTGCTGATCCGCTGTTTCGCGTTCAGCCTGGCATTGGCCGCCATGCCGCTGGCGATCATGAAGCAGGTGCCGCTTGAGGTGTTGTTCGTCGCCGGGTTCCTCTGCTCATTGGTGCAATTCTGCCTGTACCCGTTGGCGGTCGCGTTTTCCAACGACCACGTCGAGGGCGATCGCCGGGTTTCGCTGACGGCGATGCTGCTGGTGACCTACGGCGTTGGCGCGAGCATCGGGCCGTTGGTGGCTGGCGTGCTGATGAAGCTGTTCGGCAGTCAGATGCTCTATGCGTTCTTCAGTTTCTTTGCGTTGGTGCTGGTGTGGCGAATTCGTCCGAAAGCCGTGACCAACCTGCATCAGGTGGACGATGCACCGCTGCATCACGTTGCCATGCCGGACAGCATGTCGAGTTCGCCATTGGTGGCGGCACTTGATCCGCGAGTGGATGAGCAGGTGGTGCAGGATCAGATGCAGAATCCGATTCCCCCCGAGCCAGCGCCGGAACCGGAGCCGCCAACCGACACGCCGCCAGAGGATCCGGATTCGGGCAGGGAACAAAGCTTTACCGAAGCCAGGCCTTAACACTCAGGCATAAAAAAACGGGCAGTCACCGCAAGGGACTGCCCGTTTTTTATTGATGCGTTGCTATCAGAGATCGTCTTTGTCGAAACGACGCGCTTCGCGTTGCAGCTGATAGACGAACCGTTCGACCTGCCGTTGCACCAGCCCGCTCATGTTGTGGAAGCGTACACCGGCGAAGGTGGTGGAGATTCTTTCTTCGAAGTGCAGGTAGCGCAGTTCGACTGGAGCCGTCATCTTGCCGAAGGGCAGGGCGGCCGAGAAGCGGTCATAGACCTGGCCCAGTTGCAGGCTGCCGGTGATGTCGCCCTCGAAGCGCAACTTGCAGCCGGTGGCGGAAATATCCAGCAGCTTGCCGCTGATCGGTGCCTTGAGCTTCTCGCCATCCAGGTTGACGTTGACCAGCTGTGCCAGTTTCAACGCGGCACGGAACGCATTGCGACGCTGGTGGTAAACCACTTCGTCAGGCAGCGTGCCACGGTAGCAACGACCACCGCCGGATTCGTCGATGGTCAGCGGGCCATTGCTTTCCCAGGCGATACGCACGCCCTCATGGAAACCTTCGACCTTGAACGGTTCGCCGGCCAGCAGGTAGCGTTCGCCGTCACGGGGAATCATTTCGTCGAGGGCGATCGTGTTGCTGTCACGGTCTACGTCCACCAGATAGCTCTGGAAGCGCTGGCTGCGTTCGTGGAACGTGATGATCAGCGGGTCATGGCTTTCTTGCAGCTGGCGAAGGTTGCCGGAGATTTCCAGGGGCGTGCTGAGCACCTTGGGTGGCTGCGGAGAATCATCCGCATTTAAGGCATTGGACACGGTTAATCAATCTCCAGGCAAATTTTGACTACGGCTGGCCAGCATTTTGCCAGCATGTTTCGCGTCTTGATAGAGCGGGCTCATCGGCGGGCTCAAGCCTGACTGAGTGGGCGCGGTTTCACAAGCTTGGAAAATGTTCCGCTGGCATCATAGAGCGCTGGAGGCTCGCCGCCGGTAAGAATTTTCAGCTGGGTGGCCGTGGCGACCTGCTGTACCACGATCGACTGACCGTTGTTGGCATTGGCGGCCTGGCATTGGGTCAGGAGGTCGGTCAACACATCGCTTTGCGCCAGCAACGCTTCGCCAACGCTGGACTGGCTGGCCAGTTGCTCCAGACCGCTGCGGTTGGTGGGCAGATTGAGGCTGGCGAGGATTTCGCTGCGCTTGCGGCCATGCTGTTCGAGCAAAATGATCAATGCCTGCTTCTGCGCCAGAATATCTTCGAGCAGGTACATGTCGCGACCATGCAAGGCGAGCGACTCAGTACGCAGTAACTCCAGCAGTTGTTGCGCTGGAGCAAAATCATCGGTGATCAGTTGCAGTAGATTAGTGTCGTGCATGGCTGGCCTTGGGTTTTAAGCGTCCAAAAGCCTGGCGCGGGCCGTGGCCCTAGCGCTGGGCTTCGAAGTTGAGCAGTTTGCTGGCTACGCGGTTGCTGTCGACTTTATAGCTGCCATCGGCAATCGCTGCTTTCAACTCGGCCACGCGGGCTTTGTCGACGGCAGGCTGATCGCGCAGCGTATCAGTGACCTTTTGCAACTGTTGAGCCTCATTGCTGAGATGTACCGATTCCCCGCTAGTGACGGTGCTGGCCTGTTCGGCCGGGGTATTCAGCGGCGCGGATTTGCCGGCATCGGCGGTTTCCTTGGCAACGCTGGTACGTGTACTGCCCGTAAGTGACGAGGAGCTGTTCAAACGGCTGAAATCGATGACCATGATAAAAACCTCTGGGAATTTGGACGCTTGCCATGTTTTCGGCCATACCCGGAAAAACTTTAGGCTCATTTATCAATGAGCTTGCGCGCGCCAACGCTTGCCCTGCATGGGGCACAGTTTAGGGAACACCTTCGTTCGGCGCCACTCTCCAGAGAACTCTTACATCGACACTTCCACCTGGCCGGGCGCGGTAACTTGCGCCTTGATGACCCGTTGGGAATTGAGGTTTTTCACCCGGATCTGTTCGCTCATGCCGCCGTTGGCCAGCGCTTCGCCGGGCATTTTCACGCTGAGCGTACCACTGCGGGCGGTAATGACTACCTGGTCGCCCTTGCGGATGACTTCCGCTTGTTCGAGGTGCACCAGGGTAATCACCTGATCGGCGACCATTGGTCGGGTAAGTCTTTGCCCGATCGCCTGGTCCAGGGACGTCAGGTAACCCTGTGTGATCACGCTGATATCGCGCTCGCGCAACATGACATCTCCAGGCTCGACAATGCCGGTGCGCCGCAGCGGTCGGGTGGTGGTCACGACGTCGCGAAACAGGCGGACTTGAGCGGGTACGAAGACGGTCCAGGGCGATGTTCCTTCGCAGCGAACCTTGACCGTGACCCGGCCCAGCGGCTTGGCCGGACTCTCCAGCGTGGCTGTCAATTCCTTGTCGCACATCGGCATGCGCAAGCGGGGATCGAGCTGGTTGACCTGGATTTCGTAGCGACCTTCCGTTTGACTGGTAGCCAGATAGTCCTCTACGGTGAATTCAAGAAAGCCCTGAGTGACGCCGATAAGCATGTCAGGCAAGGTAACTGCGTCAGCAAGGGCAGGGCTGCCAGCGTTGAACAGGCAAACAGCCGCCAACGCACCAAGCCATTTGCGGCAGGGTGTGGTCAGGTGTCGGAAAAATGTCGGTTCTGTGTTCATAGAAAGATAAAAAGCAAGCGCCGTGCCGTTTAGAGATGAATGTGCGTCGCAACAACACTTAGCGTTGGTGTAGGAGTCTGGGCATGGCTGGTGTAATGGATTCGGTGAACCAGCGCACGCAACTGGTGGGGCAGAATCGCCTTGAGCTGTTGTTGTTCCGTCTCGACGGTCAGCAGCTGTATGGGATCAACGTGTTCAAGGTTCGGGAGGTGCTGCAATGCCCCCAACTGACGCTGATGCCCAAGTCCAGTCCTGTCGTGTGCGGCGTGGCGAATATTCGGGGGGCGACCATTCCGATCCTTGATCTGGCAATGGCGACCGGCTCCGGTGCTTTGAAGGACAAGAACAATCCTTTCGTGATCATCACGGAGTACAACACCAAGACCCAGGGTTTCCTGGTGCGCTCGGTGGAACGCATCGTCAACATGAACTGGGAGGAGATTCATCCGCCACCCAAGGGCACCGGTCGCGATCACTACCTGACGGCGGTGACGCGGGTCGACAATCAGTTGGTCGAGATCATCGACGTCGAGAAGGTACTGGCGGAAGTGGCGCCGACACCGGAAGCGATTTCGGTCGGCGTGGTGGATGTCGAAACCCAGCACAAGGCGCTGTCGTTGCGCGTGCTGACGGTCGATGACTCGTCGGTGGCGCGCAAGCAGGTGACGCGTTGCCTGCAGACGGTCGGTGTCGAAGTGGTGGCGTTGAACGATGGCAAGCAGGCGCTTGACTACCTGCGCAAGCTGGTCGATGAGGGCAAGAAGCCGGAAGAAGAGTTCCTGATGATGATCTCCGACATCGAGATGCCGGAGATGGACGGGTACACACTGACGGCCGAGATCCGCAACGACCCGCGCATGCAAAAGCTTCATATCATCCTGCATACTTCGTTGTCGGGTGTGTTCAATCAGGCGATGGTCAAGAAAGTCGGTGCCGATGACTTCCTGGCCAAATTCCGCCCTGATGACCTGGCATCCCGGGTAGTCAACCGGATCAAAGCAGCAGACATCAGCTAGGGGCGTTCGGCCCCTGGCAGTCAACACGATTTAAGAGGCGGCAGCATTGTCTACGGGTAATTTGGATTTCGAACAGTTCCGGGTGTTCCTGGAAAAAGCCTGTGGCATTTTGCTCGGTGAAAACAAGCAGTATCTGGTCTCAAGCCGTCTCAACAAGCTGATGGAACAGCAAGGCATCAAGTCCCTCGGTGAGCTGGTCCAGCGCATCCAGACCCAGCCGCGCAGCGGATTGCGCGAGATGGTGGTGGATGCGATGACGACCAACGAGACGCTATGGTTTCGTGACACCTATCCGTTTGAGGTCTTGAAGAACAAGGTACTGCCTGAAGCGATCAAAGCCAGTCCCGGTCAGCGTCTGCGGATCTGGTCGGCGGCGTGTTCGTCGGGTCAGGAACCGTACTCGCTGTCGATGTCCATTGACGAGTTCGAGCGGACCAACATTGGCCAGTTGAAAATGGGCGTGCAGATTGTGGCCACCGATCTGTCCGGCACCATGCTCACCAACTGCAAGACCGGCGAGTACGACAGCCTGGCCATCGGTCGCGGCTTGTCGCCCGAGCGGTTGCAGCGCTATTTCGACCCGAAAGGGCCGGGACGCTGGGCCATCAAGGCGCCGATCAAGAGTCGTGTGGAGTTCCGCTCCTTTAACCTGCTGGACAGTTATGCGAGCCTCGGCAAGTTCGACATCGTGTTCTGCCGCAACGTGCTGATCTACTTCTCTGCGGAAGTGAAGAAGGACATCCTGTTGCGCATTCACAGCACGTTGAAGCCGGGCGGTTATCTGTTCCTCGGTGCGTCCGAAGCACTGAACGGATTGCCGGATCATTACCAGATGGTCCAGTGCAGCCCGGGGATCATTTACCAGGCGAAGTGATTTTGTTGGTGTTGTCAAAAGACGGGAGTCCTCAGGGGCTCCCGTTTTTTTTATGCCTGTGTCTCTCGAGAACGCCGCAATACCTGTAGGAGCATGGCTTGCCCGCGATGGCGGTGGGTCAGTCTCTGAAAATGTTGTCTGAAACGTCGCCATCGCGGGCAAGCCTTGCTCCTACAGTTGATCGGTGTTGATCTGGATAAGCGGCAGAAAAGCGGCATTCAGCGGAAACCGGTTGCCGCTTTTCTGGCATTGCCGCGTTGCCACTGCCCGCAAAGCCCCGGTTTACGGGCTTTTTTGAATTGGCATGACGCTTGCTATGTTCATCGTACGAAAAATCAGGTCACCCGAAGGTTTCCCGACATGAGCATCAGCTTCGATAAAGCGCTCGGCATTCACGAAAAGGCTCTGGGCTTCCGCGCCCAGCGTGCCGAAGTCCTGGCCAACAACATCGCCAACGCCGACACCCCGAACTACAAGGCGCGGGATCTGGAGTTCTCGAAAGTGCTCGAGGCGCAGAACGATAAAGCCAAGAACGGCACGTTCGCCTTGAACATGACCAACAGTCGTCACATCGAAGCCGAAGGCCTGGGCAATGGCGACGAGTCGCTGATGTACCGCACGCCGATGCAACCTTCGATCGACCAGAACACCGTGGACGCCCAACTGGAACAGTCGAACTACGCGGAAAACTCCGTCAACTTCCAGGCCAGCTTCACCCTGCTCAACAGCAAATTCAAAGGGCTGGTTTCAGCCCTGCGCGGAGAGTAAGTCATGTCTCTATCCAGTGTTTTCAACATTGCCGGTAGCGGCATGAGTGCGCAGACCACTCGCTTGAACACCGTTGCTTCGAACATCGCCAACGCCGAGACCGTCTCGTCGAGCATCGACCAGACCTACCGCGCGCGCCATCCGGTATTCGCCACCATGTTCCAGGGCGGCCAGAGCGGCGGCAGCGATTCGCTGTTCCAGAACCAGGATGCCGCCGGTCAAGGCGTGCAGGTGCTGGGCGTGGTCGAAGACCAGAGCAACCTCGAAGCGCGTTACGAGCCGAACCATCCGGCGGCCGATGCCAAGGGTTACGTCTACTACCCGAACGTCAACGTGGTGGAAGAAATGGCCGACATGATTTCCGCGAGCCGTTCGTTCCAGACCAACGCCGAAATGATGAACACCGCCAAAACCATGATGCAGAAAGTCCTGACCCTCGGTCAGTGATAAGGGGCGACTCAGATGAGTGTTAGCGATACCACGAGTGGCATGAGCCTCAACGACATCCTGGCCAATTCCTCGATCAAGACGAACAAGGACACTGACGCCCTGGCGTCGGCGGCGGGCAGTGCCACCGGTAAAAAAGCCCTGGGCAAAGATGCGTTCCTGCAGTTGCTGGTGACACAACTGAAGAACCAGAACCCTCTGGAGCCGCAGGGTAACGGTGAGTTCGTGGCGCAGCTGGCGCAGTTCAGTAGCCTGGAAGGCATCACCTCGCTTAACGATACCGTGAGCGGCATTGCCGGCGCCTTTGGCTCATCCCAGGCATTGCAAGCCTCGTCGTTGGTGGGCCGTTCGGTCATCGCGCCGGGCGACAAGGCTGTGGTCGATACCACCAAGGGTATGACCGGTGCGGTCGTACTGCCACAGTCGGTGGCTCAAGCCGAAGTGAAAATCACCGACAAGGACGGCAAAGTCATTCGCACGATTACCCTGACCGACCAGAAAGCCGGCAACGCCAGCTTCACATGGGATGGCAAGGACAATGCCGGCAACGTAGCCCCGGCAGGTACTTACACCTTCGCGGCAACCACCACCATCGATGATCAGGCTGTTGCGCTGATCACCAACCTGCCGGCGACCGTCACCAGCGTAACCATCAGCCAGACCGGCGGTGAGTTGATGCTCAACCTCGCTGGACTGGGCAGTATCGCCCTGTCCAAAGTGCAAACCATTGGTATATAGAGCCGACTAACCCGGCACAAAGGAGTGGAATATGTCTTTCAACATCGGCCTTAGCGGTCTCTATGCCGCCAACAAGCAACTGGACGTAACCGGCAACAACATTGCCAACGTCGCGACTGTCGGTTTCAAATCGTCCCGTGCGGAATTCGAAGATGTGTACTCGGCGACCAAACTGGGCTCGGGTAGCAAGACCACCGGTAGCGGCGTGCGCTTGGCCAACGTCTCCCAGCAGTTCACCCAGGGTGATATCAACAACACCGGTAACGTGCTGGACATGGGCATCAACGGCTCCGGTTTCTTCGTGCTCAACGACAGCGGATCGTTGTCCTACACCCGCGCCGGCACGTTCAAGGTCGACAAGGAAGGCTACGTCACCAACACCGACGGCACTGCGCGTCTGCAAGGTTATGGTGTAGACGCCAATGGCAAGATCATCAATGGCGTGCTGACGGACTTGCGCATCGACACGTCCAACCTGGCGCCGAAAACTACCACCAACGTTTCGTCGACGATCAACCTGGACTCCAAGTCCGATGTGATCGACCAGGTGGCCAACCCGTTCGACCCGAGCAAGCCGGGAACCGCTTTCACCAAGCAGTTCACCACCCAGATTTTCGATACTCAGGGTAATACGCACCAGATGGACCAATACATGGTCAAGACGGCGGCCAATACCTGGGATGTCTATACCTTGATCGATGGTCGCAACCCGAACGGCAGCGATCCGATGAACGCAGCTTCGCGTCCGGTCCCTTCGACCATGGCTTTTGACACCAGTGGCAAGCTGGTTTCGGTCACCACGCCGGGCACTCCTCCAGTCGTCAGCCCTGACCTGAAAATTACTGGCTGGATTCCGGGCAAAGTAACCAATGGCGTTTGGGCAGCCAACGGTGCAGCCGCCGACCCGGCGGGTGTGACTATCGCCATGAGCAACACGACGCAGTTCAACGCCGACAGCGCACGTTCCATTCCAGATCAAAACGGCTACGCCACCGGCCAGATCACCAACCTGACCATCGATGGCAGCGGTGTGATGCTGGCTAACTTCAGCAACTACCAGACTAAAGCGATCGGTCAACTGGCGCTGGCCAGCTTCACCAACGAACAAGGCCTGCAGCCAGTGGGTGGCACCAGCTGGAAGGAAACCTTCGCCTCGGGTCAGCCGGGCTATGACGCACCGCAAACCGGTTCCCTGGGTGAGATCCACTCCAACTCCCTGGAAGAGTCCAACGTCAACGTGACCAACGAACTGGTCGACCTGATCAAGGCGCAGAGCAACTACCAGGCGAACGCCAAGACCATCTCCACCCAGAGCACCATCATGCAGACCATCATTCAGATGACTTGATGTTGGTTGGCTGAATCGCAGTACAAGGAGCCCCTCGGAAGAGGGGCTTTTTTGTGGTCGGCAAAAGATCAAAAGATCGCAGCCTCGTTTCACTCGACAGCTCCTACAAGGGATCCGCATTCGAATGTAGGAGCTCTCGAGTGAACGAGGCTGCGATCTTTTAAAGGTCAAAAGAAAACCCCCGACAATCCAGAGGACTGATCGGGGGTTTCAGATAAGCGCCTCGCAGCGCCTATTGGCTCAGCTTATTGGCAAGCTTCGCAATCCGGCTCGTCGATGGCGCAAGCCTTCGGCACTGGAGCTGGACCGGCAGGTGCTGCCAGGACCGAGTCGTCACCGTGGTTGCCGCCGCTGGAAACAGCGTTCAGCTTGCCGGTGTTGATGGTCGACTTCTCGGTGCTGGTCGCGGCCAGGGCACGGAGGTAGTAAGTGGTTTTCAGACCACGGTACCAGGCCATGCGGTAGGTCACGTCCAGTTTCTTGCCCGAAGCGCCAGCGATGTACAGGTTCAGCGATTGAGCCTGGTCGATCCACTTCTGACGACGGCTTGCCGCGTCAACGATCCACTTGGTGTCCACTTCGAAGGCGGTCGCGTAGAGCTCTTTGAGTTCTTGCGGGATGCGCTCGATTTGCTGCACGGAACCGTCGTAGTACTTCAGGTCGTTGATCATGACCGAGTCCCACAGACCGCGAGCCTTGAGGTCGCGAACCAGGTACGGGTTGATCACGGTGAATTCGCCCGACAGGTTCGATTTCACATAGAGGTTCTGGTAGGTCGGTTCGATCGACTGCGATACGCCAGTGATGTTGGCGATGGTCGCGGTCGGAGCGATGGCCATGATGTTGGAGTTACGGATACCTTTCTGCACACGGGCGCGAACCGGTGCCCAGTCCAGGGTTTCCTTCAGGTCAACGTCGATGTACTTCTGGCCACGGGCTTCGATCAGGATCTGTTGCGAATCCAGCGGCAGGATGCCTTTGGACCACAGCGAACCCTGGAACGTCTCGTAGGCGCCACGCTCGTCGGCCAGGTCGCAGGACGCCTGGATCGCGAAGTAGCTGACCGCTTCCATGGACGTGTCGGCGAACTGTACGGCGGCATCGGAACCGTAAGGAATGTGCTGCAGGTACAGCGCATCCTGGAAGCCCATGATGCCCAGGCCGACCGGACGGTGCTTGAAGTTGGAGTTCTTCGCTTGCGGCACCGAGTAGTAGTTGATGTCGATCACGTTATCGAGCATGCGCACGGCGGTGTTCACGGTGCGTTCCAGCTTGGCGGTGTCCAGCTTGCCGTTGACGATGTGGTTCGGCAGGTTGATCGAGCCCAGGTTGCAAACGGCGATCTCGTCCTTGTTGGTGTTCAAGGTGATCTCGGTGCACAGGTTCGAGCTGTGAACCACGCCGACGTGCTGCTGCGGGCTGCGCAGGTTGCACGGGTCTTTGAAGGTCAGCCATGGGTGGCCGGTTTCAAACAGCATGGACAGCATTTTGCGCCACAGGTCTTTGGCCTGGATGGTCTTGAACAGCTTGATCTTGCCTGGGTACTGAGACAGGGCTTCGTAGTACTCGTAACGCTCTTCGAAGGCCTTGCCGGTCAGGTCGTGCAGGTCCGGAACTTCGGAAGGCGAGAACAGGGTCCACGGACCATCATCGAAGACGCGCTTCATGAACAGGTCCGGGATCCAGTTGGCGGTGTTCATGTCGTGGGTACG
This sequence comes from Pseudomonas sp. MAG733B, assembly GCF_036884845.1. NCBI lineage: Bacteria > Pseudomonadati > Pseudomonadota > Gammaproteobacteria > Pseudomonadales > Pseudomonadaceae > Pseudomonas > Pseudomonas sp. MAG733B. The sequence goes on along the minus strand of NZ_CP145732.1, from coordinate 5,715,191 downwards.
ACGACGATCATCACCGGTGTTCTTGCGCAGCTCGATGAACTCTTCGATGTCCATGTGCCAGGTTTCCAGGTAGGCACAGACAGCGCCTTTGCGCTTGCCACCCTGGTTAACGGCAACGGCGGTGTCGTTCACCACTTTCAGGAACGGAACAACGCCCTGGGATTTGCCGTTGGTGCCCTTGATGTACGAACCCAATGCGCGAACCGGAGTCCAGTCGTTGCCCAGGCCGCCGGCGAATTTCGACAACATGGCGTTGTCGTGGATCGCGTGGTAGATGCCCGACAGGTCATCCGGCACGGTGGTCAGGTAGCAGCTCGACAGCTGTGGGCGCAGGGTGCCGGCGTTGAACAGGGTCGGGGTCGACGACATGTAGTCGAAGGACGACAGCAGGTTGTAGAACTCGATCGCACGGTCTTCTTTGTTCTTCTCTTCGATCGCCAGGCCCATGGCCACGCGCATGAAGAAGATCTGCGGCAGTTCGAAACGCACGCCATCCTTGTGGATGAAGTAACGGTCGTACAGGGTTTGCAGGCCCAGGTAAGTGAACTGCTGGTCGCGCTCGTGGTTGATTGCCTTGCCGAGTTTTTCCAGGTCGAAGGACGCCAGGACCGGGTTCAGCAATTCGAATTCGATACCCTTGGCGATGTAGGCAGGCAGGGCCTTGGCGTACAGGTCGACCATCTCGTGGTGGGTAGCGCTTTCGGCCACGCCGAGGAAGCCCAGGCCTTCGGCACGCAGGGTGTCCATCAGCAGGCGGGCGGTCACGAACGAGTAGTTCGGCTCACGCTCAACCAAGGTACGGGCGGTCATTACCAGAGCGGTGTTGACGTCGGTCAGGGCCACGCCGTCGTACAGGTTTTTCAGGGTTTCGCGCTGGATCAGGTCGCCGTCGACTTCTTCCAGGCCTTCGCACGCTTCGGTGACGATGGTGTTCAGGCGGCCCATGTCCAGAGGAGCAAAGCTGCCGTCGGCGCGGGTGATGCGGATCGACGGGTGAGCATTGACCGCTTCTTCGGCCGGTGCGTGGGCAGCGCGTTCTTTCGAACGACCGTCACGGTAGATCACGTAGTCGCGAGCGACTTTCTGCTCGCCGGCGCGCATCAGGGCCAGTTCGACCTGGTCCTGGATTTCTTCGATGTGGATGGTGCCGCCCGATGGCATGCGACGCTTGAACGTGGCGGTGACCTGTTCGGTCAGGCGGGCCACGGTGTCGTGGATTCGCGACGAAGCGGCAGCGGTGCCGCCTTCAACTGCGAGGAACGCTTTGGTGATGGCGACGGTGATCTTGTCATCGGTGTAAGGAACGACAGTGCCGTTACGCTTGATCACGCGCAGTTGGCCAGGCGCAGTGGCGGACAGATCCTGATTCGAATCGGTAGCCTGCGGCAAGGTGCCCTGCGGGTTCTCGCGAGTTGTGTCGGTTTGCATGGGGGGTTGTCTCCACATTCTCTATGTTTGTTTGGGCACCATCACAGTGCCCACCGTTCCGTCCTGAAGCACTACAACCGGCGAGGGCCGGGCATACCAACTTCGGGACAGATCAGGAAGGGGGCTATTGGGCGCCGCTTCCATGCCGAAGTCTTTGGTCTCACGCCTTGGGCGCAAGACCGGGGTCCTTTGAGGTGACAGTTCAGGACTGCAACACCCGTACCGTTTTCACCACTTTGGGCCGAAATACAGTAGCCATCCGCACGCGCGGTTTGGACTTTCGAAAATACGTTTGAATCAACCGGACAGAGGCAAGAAAAGCGCTTGAAATTGGTGTCCGGTTTGTGTTTGGTTTTTTGCGCTAAACCCTACATCTAGGGTTTTTTTGGCGCTGGGGTACAAGATAATGCGTTTTGGGGGGCGATTGCAACGTACTACCTGTGGATAAACCTGTGCGTAAATTGTGTGTGAAAGGGCCAATCGGCGTGTAGGCCGCGATGCTGCTGGACCGGACCTTTTTTCAGCATTTTTCAACGATCGAAAACGGCCGGACGGATTTTTAAGGGCGCGAACCCTATCACAAAAATACGTCATCTCCGAACGCATTTACCGGCTTGTGTTCTGTGCGGGCGACGTTCTATACAATCGGTCGGCGTGTATGCAATTTATCCCCCGAATCATTACAAAAAGACGGGCGGATCCTTCCTTATTAGTGTCATTGGTAAACAGAGGTCACCGTGGAGCAAGAAGCCTGGCAAATATTGATTGTCGAAGACGACCAGCGTCTGGCCGAACTGACCCGCGACTACCTGGAAGCCAATGGCCTGCGCGTGGCGATCGAGGGCAATGGCGCCCTGGCGGCGGCGCGGATCACCAAGGAACAGCCGGACCTGGTGATCCTCGACCTGATGCTGCCCGGTGAAGACGGTCTGAGCATTTGCCGCAAGGTCCGCGACCGCTATGACGGCCCGATCCTGATGCTCACCGCGCGCAGCGACGATACCGACCAGATCCTCGGCCTCGACCTGGGCGCCGACGACTACGTGTGCAAACCGGTGCGCCCGCGCTTGCTGCTGGCGCGCATCCAGGCGTTGCTGCGACGCAGCGAGGCGCCGGAACCGGTGCCGGAAAAACAACGGCGCCTGCAATTCGGCCCGCTGGTGGTGGACAACGCCCTGCGCGAAGCCTGGCTGAATGACAACGGCATCGAACTGACCAGCGCCGAGTTCGATTTGCTCTGGCTGCTGGTGGCCAACGCCGGGCGCATTCTGTCCCGGGAAGAGATCTTCACCGCGCTGCGCGGTATCGGCTATGACGGCCAGGACCGTTCCATCGACGTGCGCATTTCGCGCATCCGTCCGAAGATCGGCGATGACCCGGATCATCCGCGGCTGATCAAGACCGTGCGCAGCAAAGGCTATCTGTTCGTACCCGAGGCCTGCGTAGATCAAAGCCTGTGAATTCGATCTTCCTGCGTATTTATGGCGGCATGTGCGCCGCGCTGATTCTGGTGGCGGTGCTTGGTGTGCTGGCCTTGCACATGCTCAACCAGGTGCGCAGCGAGCAATACCGCGAGCGTCTGGCCCACGGCACGTTTTCGCTGATGGCCGACAACCTGCAACCGATGAACCAGACCGAGCGCCACCGGGCGTTGCTGGTGTGGGAGCGGTTGCTGGGCATTCCGCTGGCGCTGAAAACCTTCAACGAGACCGACCTCGACATCCGGCAGCGCACCCGCGTGCTGCATGGCGAGGCACTGGTGGAGCAGACCGGGCCACATGCGGCGAAGGTTTATCGACTGGTCAGTGACAAGGAACAACTGGTCCTCACGGGGGAAGTGCAGCAGATCAGCGAGCAGTTGGCCCGGGCGACCATTTACCTGTTGGTGGACGAACTGGTGCGCTACCCGGTGGGCGAGCAGCCGGTGCGCCTGGCGCAATTGAAGCAGGACAAGGGCTTTGGTTTCGACTTGCGCCTGGTCACGGTCGAAGACGCCGACATGGACGAAGACCAGAGTCGCCGGGTCTCTGAGGGCGACACGGTGATGGCGCTGGGCAAGGGCGGCGATTCGATCCGGGTGTTCGCCGGGATGGTCGGCACGCCCTGGGTGCTGGAAATTGGTCCGTTGTACCAGATGAATCCTTATCCTCCGGAATGGCTGGTGCTGATTGCCGCGCTGGGCCTGACCCTGATCGGCTTGATCGTCTATTTATTGGTGCGGCAACTCGAACGGCGCCTACGTGGCCTGGAAGCGGCGGCCACGCGCATCGCCAAAGGCAGCCTGGAAACCCGCGTGCCGGCGCGCGGTGCGGACTCTGTCGGAAGGCTGGCGTCGGCGTTCAACGGTATGGCCGAGCACCTGCAGCAACTGCTGGCGATCCAGCGTGAGCTGGTGCGCGCTGTGTCCCACGAATTGCGCACGCCGGTGGCGCGTTTGCGCTTTGGCCTGGAAATGATCGGCTCAGCGACCACTCCGCAAGCCCTGGAAAAATACTGCGAAGGCATGGACCACGACATCGAAGACCTCGACCGTCTGGTGGACGAGATGCTGACCTACGCGCGGCTGGAGCAAGGTTCCCCGGCGCTGAATTTTCAGCGCATCGATCTGGATGCGCTGGTCAATCAGGTGATCGAGGAACTGGCGCCGTTGCGTGCCGATGTCACCGTGCAACGCGGGTTGTGCCTGTCGGCAGCCGATAACGACGACGCCTGGGTCGAGGCCGAGCCGCGTTACCTGCACCGGGCGATTCAGAACCTGGTGACCAACGCCATGCGCCACGCGCAGTCACGGGTGACCATCAGCTATCAGGTGGGGCAGCAGCGCTGTCGGGTGGATGTCGAGGATGACGGGCCGGGTGTGCCGGAAATTGCCTGGGAGAAAATATTCACCCCGTTCCTGCGCCTCGACGACAGTCGAACCCGTGCGTCGGGAGGTCATGGGTTGGGGTTGTCGATCGTGCGGCGGATCATCCATTGGCATGACGGACGAGCGTTGATCGGCAAGAGCAAGAGCCTGGGCGGGGCCTGTTTCAGTTTGAGTTGGCCGAGGAATCAGGAGAGACGTTGAGGGCCATGGTGTCTGTTCCGGCCTCATCGCGGGCAAGCCTTGCTCCTACAGGTTCTGTGTTGATTGCGAAATCGGCGAGCGCTTCGATTCTGTAGGAGCAAGGCTTGCCCGCGATGAGGTCCTTGCAAACACCATAAGTCTTCAGGCCTTGATACTGACCAGACTCAACAACTGCCCATCCCGCACCCCGAACTGCGCCTCCAGCTCGGTGCCGTTGCGCCATTCACTGGACAGGTCCGTCAGCAACCGCAACCGCACTTCACCGGCTTCAGTCCATTCCAGCACTTCGGCGTGTTCAAAGTAGAAGCGCTGCTGAACGATCGGATAGAGCGCCTTGAACAGGCTTTCCTTCACGGAAAAGGTCAGGGTCACCAGCAGCGCCAGTTGCTCGCGCGGGCCGGCGGCCATGCGCTGTAGTTCGGGTGGGGTGAGGATTTCCCCGGCCAGGCGCTCGGCGCGTTCGACGTTGAGCAGGTTTTCCAGGTCCATGCCCAAACCGCGCCAGTGGCTTTTGTTCGCGACGATGGCTGCGGCCCGGCCGGTGCTGTGGGTGATCGAACCGGTGATATGCGCCGGCCAGACAGGTGCCCGGTCTTCGCCGATGGCCGGGCTGAAACTCAGGCCTTCCAGTTGTTGCAGCGCGGCGCGAGCGCAAATCCGCCCGGCGAGAAACTCCGCCTGCCGTTTGGCGACGGAACGCTGGATGCTCGCCGGCGCCTCGATGGCGCTGCGCTGGAAGTCATCGCCAAGCAGTTGCGAGGGATTGAAGCGGGTGCTCAACAGCACCGCATCGGGCAGCACAACCGGCAGCGGCCAATGGGCATCGAGGGGCGTGCAGCAGGCGGGCAGGGCGGGGACGGGATTCATGTCGGGCATTTTGCCGGGTTGGGTTGCGGCTGGGTAGTGCAAAGCTTGAGATCGGCGGCGCAGCTATCGCTAGCAGGCTAGCTCCCACAGGGAAATGCATTTCAATGTGGGAGCGAGCCTGCTCGCGATGGCCGCGCCGCGGTTTACCTGATCAGCCAAAGATTTTCTTGAAAAATGCCTGCATGTCCGCCCACGACTTTTCATCCGCCGCTTTGCTGTAGCCAATGTCCGGCCCGCCGTGATCGCCATGGCTCAAGCGATCGGCATCCGGATTGCTGAAGCCATGCTTGGCGCCTTCAAGACTGACGAACGTGTAGTCGGCGCCGGCCTTGTCCATTTCGGCTTTGAACGCCGCGACGTTATCCGGCGTGACCATGCTGTCCAGCGCACCGTGCTCGACGAGGATTTTCGCTTTCACGCTGCCTGGTTTCGCCGGGGTATTGGTCGCCAGCGAACCGTGGAAGCTCACCACCCCGGCCAGCGGCACACCCTGGCGTGCAGCGTTGAGTACCACACCGCCGCCAAAGCAGTAACCGATGGCGGCGATTTTTTGTGGATCGGTTTGCGGCTGTTTCTTCAGCAAGTCGAGCCCGGCCTGGAACCGAGCGCTGGAAGCTGCGCTGTCCTTCAACGCCGCTTGCATGAACGCCATGGCGTCCTTGGGATGTTCGGTGTTCTTGCCATCGCCATACATGTCGATGGCCAGCGCGCTATAGCCCAGCCCTGCGAGATCGCGGGCGCGGCGCTTGGTGTAATCGTTGAGTCCCCACCATTCATGCACCACCACGACACCTGGGCGCGGGCTTTTGATCGCGTCGTCGTAGGCGTAGTAGCCGATCAGTTTTGTGCCGTCGGCACTTTGGTAGGGGATTTCCTGGGTCTTGATGGCGGCTTGGGTGAGCCCGCTCAACGTCAGTAAGAGGACAGCGAGAAACATGCGCATGGTCGAATCTCCTGTTGAAACGTGTCGAAAGAGTCGGGTCGATTTGGTTCAGCTCAGGTTCAGAGTGCGTTCAGGGGGAGTTCAGGGCACGCCGGGTATCTTGCACGTACCCAAAAGGCGAACAGCGCATGAGGAAACTCCCTATGACTGGCTTTAAAAATCTGCTGCTGGCATTCACAGTTCTGGGCGCCAGTGCCGCCGCCCATGCTGCCGACGACAACTTCGGCAGCCTTACCTTTGGAGAGACAGGCGGCAAAGTAAAAAAGTCCCGTGTGCTGAGCGGTTCAAGCGTTAATGTTGTGCCGGGTAGGCGCAGTGCCTGGGGCGCAAGTCTGGGCCAGCAAGCCGTCCACTCCGGCTATTACGCCACGTACGTCGATGTGTCGGTCTCGCACAATGGCATTAAACTTCGCCATGAGGATCTCATGGGCCGCTACGATTTGTCTTATCCACTGGGTATCGGCAAGCCGTTGTCATGTTAGCCATCGAGGTGCAGGTTTGTACCTCTGGAGATTTTGATTTGCCCGGGAGAGCGTTATGAAACTGCTGGTCGTCGAAGATGAAGCGCTGTTGCGCCATCACCTGCAAACCCGCCTGACGGAAAGCGGCCATGTGGTCGAGTCCGTGGCCAATGCCGAGGAGGCGTTGTACCAGACTGAGCAGTTCAACCATGATCTGGCGGTGATCGATCTTGGTTTGCCGGGCATGAGCGGTCTCGACCTGATCCGTCAGCTGCGCTCGCGGGGCAAGACCTTTCCGATCCTGATCCTCACCGCGCGCGGCAACTGGCAGGACAAGGTTGAAGGCCTGGCCGCCGGGGCCGACGACTATGTGGTCAAGCCATTCCAGTTCGAAGAGCTCGACGCTCGGCTCAATGCGTTGTTGCGTCGCTCCAGCGGTTTCACCCAGTCGACTATCGTTGCCGGGCCGTTGGTGCTGGACCTCAATCGCAAACAGGCGACCCTCGATGATCAGCCGCTGGCGCTGACGGCCTACGAATACCGCATCCTCGAATACCTGATGCGCCATCATCAGCAGGTGGTGGCCAAGGACCGTTTGATGGAGCAGCTGTACCCGGATGACGACGAGCGCGATCCGAACGTGATCGAAGTGCTGGTTGGTCGCCTGCGGCGCAAACTCGAAGGGCCGGTGGGGTTCAAACCGATCGACACCGTGCGTGGCCTCGGTTATCTGTTCAATGAGCGTTGCACTTGATTCGTTCGCTTCGTGTCCGCTTGATGCTCGCCGCCACACTGCTGGCGGTGTTGTTCATGCTGGCGCTGCTGCCGGCGATGCAGGGTGCGTTCAGCCTCGCGTTGCAGGACTCCATCGAGCAGCGTCTGGCGTCCGACGTCACGACGCTGATCTCTGCCGCGCGAGTGGAGAACAACCACTTGCAAATGCCGGCGCAACTGCCTGACGAGCGCTTCAATCTCACCGACAGCCGATTGCTCGGCTATATCTATGACCGCGAGGGTCATCTGGTCTGGCGCTCCAAGGCTACCCAGGAAGAGAAGATCAACTACAAGCCGCGCTACGACGGGCGCGGCAACGAGTTCGCCAGGATCAGCGAAGCCAGTGGCGAGGAGTTCTTCGTCTATGACGTCGAGGTCAAGTTGCTGGGCGGCAAAAGTGCGGCGTTCAGCATTGTTGCGCTGCAACCGGTTCGCGAATACGAAATCACCCTCGAAGGCCTGCGGGAAAACCTCTATCTGGGTTTCGGCGCCGCGTTGCTGGTGCTGTTGGCGCTGCTGTGGATCGGACTGACCTGGGGCTTGCAGGCATTGCGCCGGCTCAGTCAGGAACTCGATGAAATCGAAAGCGGCGACCGCGAAAGCCTCAGCGAGCAACACCCGCGCGAACTGCTGCGCCTGACCGGTTCCCTCAACCGATTGCTGCACAGCGAGCGGGAACAGCGTAGCCGTTACCGTGATTCCCTCGATGATCTGGCCCATAGCCTGAAAACTCCGCTGGCGGTGTTGCAAGGCGTCAGCGAGGACATGGCTCAACGCCCCGAAGATCGTGATCAGGCCTGGGTGCTGCAAACCCAGATCGAGCGCATGAGCCAGCAGATCAGCTATCAGTTGCAGCGCGCCAGCCTGCGCAAAAGCGGACTGGTGCGTCATCAGGTACGCCTGCGCCCGGTGCTGCAAAGCCTGTGCGACACGCTGGACAAGGTCTATCGCGACAAACGCGTGCGGGTGGCGCTGGATCTGCCGGAGGAGTGTTATGTGCCGATCGAGCAGGGGGCCTTGCTGGAAATGATGGGCAACCTGTTGGAAAACGCCTATCGCCTGTGCCTGGGCGAAGTGCGCGTCAGCGTACGGCAGACGCTCAGCGGCATCGAGTTGTGCGTCGAGGACGACGGCCCCGGCGTACCACCCGACCAACGCGCGCGAATCCTGCAACGCGGCGAACGCCTGGATCGTCAGCACCCGGGGCAGGGCATCGGCCTGGCGGTGGTCAAGGACATCATCGAAAGTTACAGCGCCAAACTAACGCTGGGTGATTCACCGATGGGTGGGGCGGCGTTCAGGATTCAGTTTCCGGTGGTGTGATCCGAATACCTGTAGGAGCACGGCTTGCCGGCGATGGCGTCCTTGAAGCCGCCATCGCCGGCAAGCCGTGCTCCTACAGGTTATGCGCTCAGTTCTCCTGCGCCCGATATGCCCCCGGTGTCAGCCCCGTCCACTTCTTGAACGCCCGATGAAACGCCGAAGGCTCGGAGAATCCCAGCTGTTCGGCGATCTGCTGCAAGGGCAGATCGTTGCGGCTCAGGTGATAGATCGCAATGTCGCGGCGCAACTGATCCTTCAACTCCTGAAAACTGGTGCCTTCCTCGCGCAGATGCCGGCGCAGCGTCTGCGGACTGATATGCAGGTGCGCGGCGACGGCTTCCAGATCCGGCCAGCGTGAACTGTCGCTGCTGAGCAAGCGCCGTAACTGACTGCTCAGGGTGTTGCCGTCATCCGGGCGCGACAGCAGATTGGCCGGTGAGTGTTCGAGAAAATGCTTGAGGGTGCGTTCGTCCTGCAACAGCGGCATGTTCAGGTAGCGGCTGTGAAACAGCAGACTGCTCTGGGATGTGGAAAACGTCAGAGGACAAGAGAACAGCAAGTCGTACTCGGCACCGTGTTCCGGCCGCGGATAACTGAACGTGGCCTGTTCCAGGCGAATCCGCTGGCCGATCAGCCAACTGCCGAAACGGTGCCAGATCACCAACAGGCTTTCGCTGAGGAAATGGTCCGGGTCCCAGAGCTGCGAATCGTCCAGGCTCAGGCGGATCATTTCGTCTTCACGCGTCAGGGTCAGGCGCGGGGCGTCGGGGAATAGGCTATAAAACAATAAGCCCCGGTTGAGCGCCTTATCCAGATTACGGCAATGGATGACCGCATGGCACATCATCGCGAAGCTGCCCGGCTTGCTGGGACCGTGCCCGAAACCCAGGTATTCGTCGTCCAGCGCCAGCCACAGTGTCTGGATCAGCCGGGTGAACTGCTCCGGGGCGATGCGCGCCCGCGGCTCGTCGAGCAACTCGGGGCTGATCCCCAGTTGCTGCAACAGGCTGGAATAGTCGAAGCCACGCCGCTGCGCACCACCGAGCACGGCGCGGGCGAAATGACTGGCGATGGTGCGTTCGCGCATAACAGGCAAATCCGTGCATTGAGCGACGGATGGTAGCCGCGGTTCCAATCGATGAACAAGGCGGATATCCGCCAAATTGCAGGAGGCGATTTGGCCGAAGGGCGGAAATCCGCCACTGCATCGTGGCAGTCAGGAGACAAAGAAAAACCTGCAGCCCTTGATATCAAAAGGCTTGCAGGGGTTTGCCGGAAGGTGGCACGGGCTTTGCGATACAACCGGTAGATGCTTGCCGTCGCGCAGCTCGAAAAAACAAATCCCTCCAGTGCAGGAGGGTTCGCAATTCAGGTGTCGCCGGCCATAGATGGATGTTGGCAGCGCGCACTCTTGAGGAACTTTGCAATGACGACTCGTCAGCCACTGTACAAATCCCTGTATTTCCAGGTGATCGTTGCAATTGTCATCGGTATTTTGCTCGGTCATTTCTATCCCCAGATCGGTGTGGCCGTTAAGCCACTGGGTGACGGGTTCATCAAGCTGATCAAAATGATCATCGCACCGATCATCTTCTGCACCGTCGTCAGCGGTATCGCTGGCATGCAGGACATGAAGTCGGTCGGCAAGACCGGCGGCTACGCGCTGCTGTACTTCGAGATCGTTTCGACCATCGCTTTGCTGGTTGGCCTGGTCGTGGTCAACATCGTGCAGCCAGGCGCCGGCATGCACATCGACGTCAGCACCCTGGATGCTTCCAAAGTCGCCACTTATGTTGCGGCCGGTGCTGATCAAAGCGTCATCGGCTTCCTGCTCAACGTGATCCCGAGCACCATCGTCGGCGCGTTCGCCACGGGTGACATCCTGCAAGTGCTGATGTTCTCGGTGATCTTCGGTTTTGCCCTGCATCGCCTGGGTGCCTACGGCAAGCCGCTGCTGGACTTCATCGATCGCTTCGCCCACGTGATGTTCAACATCATCAACATGATCATGAAGCTCGCGCCAATCGGTGCCTTCGGTGCGATGGCCTTTACCATCGGTGCCTACGGTGTCGGCTCGCTGGTGCAGCTGGGTCAACTGATGATCTGCTTCTACATCACCTGCCTGCTGTTCATCCTGATCGTGCTGGGCGGTATCGCTCGCGCTCACGGCTTCAGCGTTCTGAAAATGATCCGCTACATCCGTGAAGAACTGCTGATCGTGCTGGGTACTTCTTCTTCGGAGTCGGTACTGCCACGCATGCTGATCAAGATGGAGCGTCTGGGTGCGCAGAAATCCGTCGTGGGTCTGGTGATCCCGACCGGTTACTCGTTCAACCTCGACGGTACTGCGATCTACCTGACCATGGCGGCCGTGTTCATTGCCCAGGCAACTGACTCCCACATGGACATCACGCACCAGATCACCCTGCTGGTGGTGTTGCTGCTGTCTTCCAAAGGCGCTGCCGGTGTGACCGGTTCGGGCTTCATCGTGCTGGCTGCGACCCTGTCCGCCGTTGGCCACCTGCCGGTTGCCGGTTTGGCGCTGATCCTCGGTATCGACCGCTTCATGTCCGAAGCCCGTGCCTTGACCAATCTGGTCGGTAACGCAGTGGCGACCATCGTCGTGGCCAAGTGGGTCAAGGAGCTGGACACCGACGTGCTGCAATCCGAGCTGGCCTCGGGCGGTCGCGGCATTGCCGACGAGCCCAAGGACGATGTACTGGGCCACGCCGAAGAGGTAACCCCGGTTAACGCCAAGTAAGCCTTGTCGTGATGAAAAAACCCGCTTCGGCGGGTTTTTTTCTGCCTGCGACCTGAGCACAACGGTCAGCGTCACTGGCACATAAGGTGATTGCCCCTGAGCGTCCGGCTGCCTAGTCTGGAGGCATCATTCAGGGGGAACATTCATGCTCGGTCCACTGGCATCACTCAAGGTTCTGGATTTCTCGACTCTGCTGCCGGGGCCATTCGCCTCGTTACTGCTGGCGGACATGGGCGCCGAAGTGCTGCGCATCGAATCACCGACGCGCATGGATCTTGTGCGTGTACTGCCGCCCCACGACCAGGGCGTATCGGCCAGCCACGCCTACCTCAATCGCAACAAACGCAGCCTGGCGCTGGACCTCAAGCAGCCCGAAGCGCTGGAGGTGATCAAGCAGCTGTTGCAGGACTACGACATCGTGCTGGAACAGTTCCGCCCCGGCGTCATGGAGCGTCTGGGCCTGGGTTATGAAGCCTTAAAGGCGATCAATCCGAAGCTGATATATGTGTCTATCACCGGTTACGGCCAGACCGGTCCTTACAAGGACCGCGCCGGCCATGACATCAATTACCTGGCGTTGGCCGGGCTGGCGAGCTACACCGGCCGCGCCGACAGCGGACCGTTGCCCTTGGGCGCGCAGGTGGCGGATGTTGCCGGTGGTTCGCTGCACGGCGTGATCGGCCTGTTGGCGGCGGTGATCGCCCGCCAGCAAACCGGGCAGGGGCAGCATCTGGATGTGAGCATGACCGACTGCGCCTTCAGCCTGAACGCCATGGCCGGCGCCGGGTATCTGGCCTGTGGCGTCGAGCCGGGCCGGGAGGACCAGATACTCAATGGCGGCAGCTTCTACGATTACTACCGTTCAAGGGATGGACGTTGGTTGTCGGTAGGCAGTCTGGAGCCGGCATTCATGAAGCAGTTGTGCGTGGCGTTGGGGCTGGAAGAACTGGCGAGCCTGGGCCTGTCGCCACAACCGGCGCAGCAGAAGAAGCTCAAGGATGCGCTGAAAGTAGAATTCGAGAAGCATGACTTTGCCGAACTCAGTGCGCTGTTTGCAGAGCTGGATGCCTGTGTCGAGCCGGTGTTGAGTCTGGGGGAAGCGGTGCGGCATCCGCAGTTGCAGGCGCGAGAGCTGGTGACGCAAGTGCCGCGTGGGGATGGTTCGAGTCAGGCGCAGATGGCGTGCCCGCTGAAGTTTTCGGATGGCTTGCCGCAGCCTCGACATATTGGTGCGGCGTTGGGGGAGCATACGGATCAGGTGTTGGGGGAGTTGGGGTTTAGTGCGCAGCGGATAGAAAAACTGCGTCGGGCCAAGGTGGTTCTCTAGCGTTTTTGAGGACGCCTTCGCGAGCAAGCCCGCTCCCACATTTTGATCGAGTTAATCAGGGGAATGCGATCAAAATGTGGGAGCGGGCTTGCTCGCGAAGAGGCCGGTACAAACCCAGGAAATCTTGCTATTCAACCCGCATCTCCCCGCTAAACACCAAGGTACTGCGACAGCGCCGACACAAATACCGCCGCCCCTGCCGCACCAGGCCATGACGCTGTGACGAAAACGGAAAATCACTGTCGGGGCACGGGCACTTATAGATGTAGCGGGTCACGCTGCGGCGTTTGACGTCGTAGGTGTGGCAACGATTGGGCGGCAGTTCGTACACGCCGCGCATGATCAGCTGCCACTCTTCACCGTGGGGCTGGATGCGGTCGCCGAACAGTTGATGGGCGATCAGGTGTGCGACTTCGTGGGCCACGGTCTGCTTGAGGAAGTCTTCGGTATTTTCCCGGTACAGCTGCGGGTTGAAGCGCAGCAGGTTCTCGTGCAGATGCGCGACACCGGCTTTTTGCCCGCGCAGCTTGAGGCTCACCACGGGGCGTTTGAAAGGTCGTTTGAAAAAGGATTCGGCTTGTTGGAAACAGTCTTCGACGCGGGTATTGAGTTGCTCGGGCATGCTTGATGGATCTCCAGAGACGTCGAGTATGCCGCAACCCCGGGGCCTTGCGAATCGCCAAAGCGCCGAATGGTCGCGACCGTTTCTGTTGCTCAAGCAGTAAAAGGCCGCCTTGCGGCGGCCTGTGTCGGCAGACTCTAGTTATTCTGTGCAGTCAGTTCGTATAGACCGGCCCCACGCCGAGTCCCCAGACAATCACGGTGAACGCCATGATGGCCACCAGCACCACCAGGCCTACGGCGAGCACCGAGCTGGAAAACAGGAATCCCTCGTCAGATGGAATGTTCATGAAGGTCGGCAGCCCGACATACAGCAGGTAGACGGTGTAGCAGATCGCCGCAGTGCCGATGATCATCCCCAGCCACAAGTGTGGATACAGTGCCGCCACACCGCCAATGAACAGCGGAGTCGCGGTGTAGGTTGCAAATGCCACGCAACGGGCCAGGCTCGGGTTGGCGTCATAGGTGCGGGCCATCCAGTGAATGAACGCCCCCATCACTGCAACGCCGCCGAGCATCGCCAGGTACGACATGACCGACATCCATAGCGCACTTTCCATCGTCAGCATCACCGGCGCGCGATTGCCGATGACCCAACCGACCTGCGTGGTGCCGATGAACGCCGACACAGCAGGGATCGCCGCCAGAATCAGCGTGTGGGTCAGGTACATGTGGCTGATGCTTTCCTCCTGGTCGCCACGGATTTCTTTCCATTCTTGGTCAGGGTGGGTGAAGAGCCCCACTACGTGATGGATCATGCCAGTCACTCCTCTTGTATTTACCGTCGCCCCCCAGTGGAGCGCCTACGGGCCAATGGCCAAGTAAGTAATAGGTCTGGAATTCGAATGCGACCTTATGTCGCAGTATAGGAAGGTCTTAACCGCACAAGCAGCAGGGGCTTAGAGCAAATTGCGCTGTAAAACAGCCGGGTAATCGCTGAAGGGTCTGTAGACCATAGACTCTTCGCCCTTTGAATGTTTTTGCGTAAAATGCCCGCCTTTCGTCACACCTCACGGATTTCGCGTCATGGGCACTCTTACGGTCAACCAGAACAAACTGCAAAAGCGCCTTCGCCGTCAGGCCGGTGAGGCGGTTGCCGACTTCAACATGATTGAAGACGGCGACAAGGTCATGGTCTGCCTGTCCGGTGGCAAGGACAGCTACACCATGCTCGATGTGCTGATGCACTTGCAGAAGGTCGCGCCGATCAAGTTCGAGATCGTGGCCGTGAACATGGACCAGAAGCAGCCGGGATTCCCGGAGCACGTGCTGCCGGCCTACCTCAAAGAGTTGGGCATCGAGTACCACATCGTCGAGAAAGACACTTACTCGGTGGTCAAGGAACTGATTCCGGAAGGCAAGACCACGTGCTCGCTGTGTTCGCGCCTGCGTCGCGGCACGCTGTATACCTTTGCCGACGAAATCGGCGCGACCAAAATGGCCCTCGGTCATCATCGCGACGACATCGTCGAGACGTTCTTCCTGAACATGTTCTTCAACGGTTCGCTCAAGGCCATGCCGCCTAAACTGCGGGCCGATGACGGTCGCAACGTGGTGATCCGCCCGTTGGCCTACTGCAACGAAAAAGACATCCAGGCCTACTCGGACCTCAAGCAATTCCCGATCATCCCGTGCAACCTCTGCGGTTCCCAGGAAAACCTGCAGCGTCAGGTGGTCAAGGACATGCTCCAGGAGTGGGACCGCAAGACGCCGGGGCGCACCGAGAGCATTTTCCGCAGCCTGCAGAACGTGATCCCGTCGCAACTGGCGGACCGCAACCTGTTCGACTTCACCAACCTCAAGATCGACGAGACGGCGGCTTCGCGCTTCGTCAATGTGGTCAACCTCTAAACACGATTACTGTGGGAGCCAGCCTGCTGGCGATGGCGGTGTGTCAGACACATCATTGTTGACTGACACCCCTTCATCGCCAGCAGGCTGGCTCCCACAGGTTTTTCGTTTCTATCCTCAGGAGAGGGCATGCGCGACTACAAGTGGCTGAACGAATACTGCTTGAACCGATTCGGTTCGGCAGCTGAACTGGAAGCCCATCTGCCCGTTCCCAAAACCCCGGCGCAACTGCGCGACATCACCGACGATCGTTACCTCTCGACCATGGCGTTGCGGGTGTTCCGCGCCGGGCTCAAGCACAGCCTGGTGGATGCCAAGTGGCCGGCCTTCGAAGAAGTGTTCTTCAAGTTCGACCCGGAAAAAGTCGTGCTGATGAGCGCCGAACATCTCGAACGCCTGATGCAGGACGCGCGGATCATCCGCCACTTGGGCAAGCTCAAGAGCGTGCCACGCAATGCGCAGTTTGTGCTGGATGTCGCCCACGAGAAGGGCAGCTTCGGGGCGATGATCGCCGAATGGCCGGTGACCGACATCGTCGGCCTCTGGACCTTCCTGAAAAAGCGTGGCCATCAGTTGGGCGGTTTGTCGGCGCCGCGTTTCCTGCGCATGGTCGGCAAGGACACCTTTGTGCCGAGCTACGACGTGGTGGCGGCGTTGAACGCACAGAACATCATCGACAAAGTGCCGAGCAGCCTGCGTGACCTCGCGTTGGTGCAGGATGTGTTCAACCAGTGGTACGAAGAAAGTGGCGGGCGGCCGATGAGCCAGATTTCGATGATGCTGGCTTATACCGTCAATCATTGACACCGCGGTGTCCCGTTCGCGAGCAAGCCCGCTCCCACATTTGAAATGCGATCAAATGTGGGAGCGGGCTTGCTCGCGAAGACGTCGGATCAGGCGACGGAGATTTCGCCCTCGCCAGCCAATTTGCGGTTCAACTGATACCGCCACCGCACATACAACAGCGCCGAACAGAACACCGCCAGGCTCGCACCCATCTCCAGCAAACCGAAAACCTGCCGGTTCGGGTCATACGCGGCCAACGCGCCCTTGATGAAATACAGATTCACCACAAAGCACATCCATGAATGCCCGCGCGGGCTGCCGATAATCATCCCCGGCGCCAGTATCAGCAGCGGCACCAGTTCGATCAGCAAAATCACCCATGGCCGCGCGCCGTGCAGATCGGCGACCAGCAGGTAGTAAACGCAAAGCAACCCCACCAGGCCGAAAAAGCACATCAGACTGATCACGCGCATGGCCCGGACGCGAGGTTCGAGCCAATCGATGGCGGGCAGGATTTTCGGCTTCTTGGCCACCCTCAGCCCTCCAGTTTCTGTGCAGTCTTGGCCAGGCGCATGCCCAGCGCGCGGCACAGCGCCACTTCGTGTGAATCCAGACCGCTTTTGCCATCGGCACCGGCGTGGTGGCTGGCGCCATAGGGCGTACCGCCGCCCTGGGTTTCCAGCAATGCCGATTCGCTGTAGGGCAGGCCGGTGATCAGCATGCCGTGGTGCAGCAACGGCAGCATCATCGACAGTAGGGTGGTTTCCTGGCCGCCGTGCAGACTCGCCGTAGAGGTGAACACGCCGGCCGGTTTGCCCACCAGCGCGCCGGTCAGCCACAGGTTGCTGGTGCCGTCGAGGAAGTATTTGAGCGGCGCCGCCATGTTGCCGAAGCGGGTCGGGCTGCCCAGCGCCAGGCCTGCGCAGTTTTTCAGGTCGTCGAGGCTGGCGTAGAGCGCGCCTTCGTCCGGAATGTCCGGGGCCACGGCTTCGCACTCGGTGGAAATCGCCGGCACCGTGCGCAACCGCGCTTCAAGACCGGCCTGCTCCACGCCACGGGCAATCTGCCGGGCCATTTCGTTGGTCGAGCCGCTGCGGCTGTAATACAGAACCAGAATGTACGGCGCACTCATGGCAACAATTCCAGGATCTGCTCCGGCGGACGGCCGATGACGGCTTTATCGCCAACTTCGAGAATCGGTCGCTCCATGAGTTTCGGGTGGGCGGCGATGGCGGCGATCAATTGCGCCTCGCTCAGATTGCTGACGGCCAGGTTGAGGGTTTTGTACTCGTCCTCGCCGGTGCGCAGCAATTGCCGGGCGCTGATCCCGAGTTTGCCCAGCAGACTCTGAATCTGCGCGGCGTCCAGCGGGGTTTCAAGGTAGCGGACCACGGTCGGGGTCAGGCCACGGGCTTCCAGCAATTCGAGCGCTCCGCGGGATTTCGAGCAGCGCGGGTTGTGATAAAGCGTCAGATCGGTCATGTGCGGGTCGCATCTTGCGTAAGGTGGCGGCTATTCTAACCGTGCAGCGCGCATTCCAGAACCGTGAGAGGCGATGGGTCGCAGGCGCATTCAATTTTTGACAAGGAACACGACATGACAAGGCGACTGGCAGCGGCATTGACGATCATCGGGGCGTTGATGCTGGGGGGCTGCGGTAACGACTACGGGATCGATCAGAACGGGCAGAAGGTCGCCGCCGAGCGTCTGGACGGTAAATGGCTGGTGCTCAATTACTGGGCTGAATGGTGCGGCCCGTGCCGTACCGAGATTCCGGAGTTGAACACCTTGGCCGAGCAGCTCAAGGACAAGAAGATCGGTGTGTTCGGCGTCAACTTCGACAATGTGCAGGGCGAAGAGCTGAAAGGCGCCAGTGAAAAACTTGGTATCAAATTCACTGTGCTGGCGCAGGACCCTTCCGAGGTATTCGAGTTGCCGCGCAGTGAGGCGCTGCCGGTGACCTACATCATCGATAACAAGGGCAAGGTGCGCGAACAGTTGATGGGCGAGCAGACGGCGGCGGGGGTGATGGCGAAGCTGGAGGCGTTGCAGGCTAAAAACTGACGAGGTATTTGTGGCGAGGGAGCTTGCTCCCGTTCGACTGCGCAGCAGTCGTAAACCGTTTTGCACAATGAGCCTGACGAAACGAGGTGACTGGTTTTAGGGCTGCTTCGCAGCCCAGCGGGAGCAAGCTCCCTCGCCACAGTCTTTCACTTGAGTTTGAAGAAGGTTGATCAACCCTCTTCAAGCCACCAGCGTAGCGGCTTGCCTTCGGCCGGCCAGAAGCGCATCTGCTCGATCGACGAGACGTCCCAGCGTTGCACGCCTTCCAGCGCCTGAAGGAAGCGTTTTTCCTGCTCCATCAGTGCTGGTGCGCAAAGTTTGCGGGTGCTGCCGATCTTGCCGAAGCTCAGCTTGTTGCCTTCCAGGGTGTACGGCGCGAACCAGTGGTTGCAGCCGCCGTTACCGTAGGCGCGACCGTCTTCACCGAGGGTGATGGTCAGGTGGCTGTAATCCATCAACGGCCGTTCGCCGATCCATTCCAGAATGTAGCTGCGGTTTTGTTGCAATTGCACAGGCTCGGCGGCACAACCCAGCAGGCTTGCACCGACCATACCGGCCAGGGCGAGGCGTTTCATCACGCGGGCTCCTGACATTTCGGGCACAGGTGTTTTTCGCCGACGGTGGTCCAGCCCAGCTCGGCAATCCGCGCGGTGGCGGCAGGCTTTTCGGCCTTGTTGCCCAGCTTGGCGTCGACCGCGAACTCGAAGCTCAGTTCTTTGGCGCAGCTGTCGCAGTTCACTTGCCAGGTGTGGATCGCCAATTCGCCGAACACCGGACCGCTGGCCACCGCGACCCATTGACCGGGCGGGTTGATCAAGTGGCGAACCGTTTCGACGGTCAGGCGCATGGACAAGTCCTTGGCACCTTTGAGGGTCACTACCAACACGTCGTTATTACGAATCGAGCCGCCGTTGCCGGTGACTTGATAACGCCCCGGCACAAGGGCGCGGCATTCGGTGAGGGTGTGTTGCGGGTTCATCAGGCTGTAGCGGAAATCGTGTTCGACCATGGGTCCTCCAAATATGCGCGATATGCTAGCACGGGCTTGCGCGCAGCATGGCGTGGGCATATGACCTTCGATCAGGTTCAATTTGCCGGTCGAGTCATGGCACACTGCCGCTTTTGCATCTCTAAGGAATGGACATGGCGTTAATCGAGTGTTTTGAATGCAAGCAACGCATCAGTTCAACGGCGCCTGCTTGTATTCATTGCGGTGCGCCAGCACAGGCGGGGCAAGCGGCAACCTCGCCACAGGAAGCGGTGATTTCGTTCGGGCGGTTACCCACCAATGAAAGTGTGCCCCGAGTGACGCCTGCGGCGTTTGGGCGTCGACGCAAACCCGAAGCTGAACCTGAACCTGAACTTCAAATCCAGGCCCCGG
Source organism: Pseudomonas sp. MAG733B (assembly GCF_036884845.1). NCBI lineage: Bacteria > Pseudomonadati > Pseudomonadota > Gammaproteobacteria > Pseudomonadales > Pseudomonadaceae > Pseudomonas > Pseudomonas sp. MAG733B. The sequence continues at coordinate 5,695,537 of NZ_CP145732.1, read as the reverse complement.
TTCCAGCGCCCGCAGGACCGCGCCCGGTAGAACTCTGGCTGAAGATCATGGTGTTTTTGCTGCCGCCGTTTTTTGTCTGGTTCCTGCTGCGCCCCGGGCATAGCTGGCTGGCGCGTTTGCTCGGCTTCGGTTGGCTGGGGCTGATGATTCTTTTGTCGAAAGCCTGAACCGATCAGCCCTCGACCTGATTCTGTAGCGTACCGGCCGCCCACGCCGAGATGTTCTGCAAGGTGGTTGCGGCAATCGCGCCCAGGGCTTCGCGGGTCAGGAAGGCTTGGTGCGCCGTGATGATCACGTTGGGGAACGTCAGCAGTCGCGCCAGGACATCGTCCTGCAAGGGCAGGTCTGAGCGGTCCTCGAAAAACAGCTGCGCCTCCTCTTCATAGACGTCCAGCCCCAGATAACCCAACTGACCGTTCTTCAACGCCTCGATCAGCGCCGGTGTGTCCACCAGACCGCCGCGACCGGTGTTGATCAACATCGCGCCCGGTTGCATGTGCGCCAGTGATTCGCGGTTGATCAAATGTTTGCTCTGTTCATTGAGCGGGCAGTGCAGGCTGATGATCTGCGATTCGGCCAGCAGTTGCGGCAGGCTCAGATAACGGGCGCCCAGCGCTTCGACCTGAGGGTTGGGGTATGGGTCATAAGCCAGCAACTGGCAACCGAAGCCGTTCATGATTTTGGCGAAGGTCGCGCCGATCTGCCCGGTGCCGACCACGCCGACGGTCTTGCCTACGAGGTCGAATCCGGTCAGCCCATGCAGGCTGAAATCACCTTCGCGGGTGCGGTTGTAGGCGCGGTGCAAACGGCGGTTGAGTGCCAGGATCAGCGCCACCGCGTGTTCGGCCACGGCATGGGGCGAGTAGGCCGGAACGCGCACAATCGCCAAGCCCAGGCGTTTGGCCGCTGCCAGGTCGACATGGTTGTAACCGGCCGAGCGCAGGGCGATCAAGCGTGTGCCGCCGGCGGCCAGACGTTCGAGCACCGGGGCGCTGAGGTCATCGTTAATGAAGGCGCAGACCACTTCGTGATGCTCGGCCAACGCTGCCGTATCGAGGCTCAGTCGTGCCGCTTGAAAGTGCAACTCGATGCCGGATGGCAAGTCGGCGGCAAGAAAGCTGTCGCGGTCGTAGGTCTGGCTGCTGAAAAGAATCGTGCGCATAAATCCTCCCGGGAATTTTGCTACGTTAATCCGTGTGGCTGCCAACAACCTTGCTGTGCATCAAGCATTGATCCGTGCCTGGGCGGCCAGGCGATTGATCGCCCGGTCGAGTTCTTCGAGCGCGCCGAAGGCTTTCGGGTCTTGTTGCTTGAGAAGGGTTTCACTGCGTTGGCAGGCGGCGCGCAATTGCGGTACGCCGCAATAACGAGTGGCGCCGTGCAGGCGATGGACCCGTTCGATCAGGGCGTTGTGATCGTGGCTTGCCTGGGCCTGGCGAATCGCTTCGCGGTCGGCTTCCAGCGAGGCCAGCAGCATTGCCAGCATGTCTGCCGCCAGATCGGCCTTGCCGGCGGCCAGACGCAAACCTTCTTCGTGATCCAACACCAGCAATTCATAGGCGCTGCCATGGCTGTCGCCGGAACGCTCCGGGACCTGATTGCGCAGCGCCAGGCCACTCCACTTCAATACCACTTGTGCCAGTTGCCGTTCGCTGATCGGTTTGGTCAGGTAGTCGTCCATGCCGCTTTGCAGCAATGCACGTTTTTCGTTGGCCATGGCGTGGGCGGTGAGGGCGACGATCGGCAGCGGCGTGCAATGCCGTTCGCTTTCCCACTGGCGGATCGCTTCGGTGCTCTGGCGTCCGTCCATGCCCGGCATCTGCACGTCCATCAGGACCAGATCGAAGGTCTCGCTCTGCACCGCTTTGATGGCGGCGTAACCACTCTCCACGGCCAGCACTTTGGCGCCCATGTCCTCGAGCAGGGTTTGCACCAACAACAGGTTCGCCGGGTTGTCGTCGACACAAAGCACTTTCGGCGCGCGGCTGGAGACCGGTTCGCCGGGTTCGCTGCGGGGCAGGCGCGGGTTGACCAGATCGGACAGCGCACGCCGCAGTTTGCGGGTACAGGCCGGTTTGGCCTGGAGCTGGCTGTGAGGGTTGGGCACCGAGAGGTGGAACAGCGTCTGTTCCGTGGTCGGGCACAGCACCAGCACTTTGCAACCCAGGTGTTCGAGGTCCCAGATGTGCTGGTTGAGGCGCTCGGGCGGCATGTCGTTACTAGTGACACCCAGCACCGCCAGGTCAATTGCCTGATCAGTCTGATGCGCGCCGGTTACGCCATTGGTCAGGCTTTCCAGGGTATTGAACGGGGTGACGGCGAGGCCGCAATCCTCCAGTTGGTGCTGCAAGGCCTGACGGGCCAGTTCATGGTTTTCCAGTACCGCCACACGCCGGCCGGATAGCGGCGGGCCGGGCAAGTCTTCGGCGTCGTCGCGGGTTTTCGGCAGGCTCAGGCTGATCCAGAACTCCGAACCTTCGCCCGGCGTGCTGTCGACGCCGATCTCGCCGCCCATCTGTTCGATCAGGCGTTTGGAAATCACCAGTCCCAACCCGGTGCCGCCGGGTTGTCGCGACAGCGAGTTGTCGGCCTGACTGAACGCCTGGAACAGCGCGCGCACATCCTGGTTCGACAGGCCGATGCCGGTGTCCTGGATGCTGATGCGCAGTTGCACGCTGTCTTCGTGTTCTTCTTCAAGCATGGCGCGGGCAACGATGGTGCCTTCGCGGGTGAACTTGATCGCGTTGCTGACCAGGTTGGTGAGGATCTGCTTGAGCCGCAGCGGATCACCCACCAGCGACAACGGCGTGTCGCGGTAAACCAGGCTCACCAGTTCCAGCTGCTTGGCGTGGGCGGCCGGGGCGAGAATGGTCAGGGTGTCCTGCAGCAAGTCGCGCAGGTTGAACGGAATATGGTCGAGCACCAGTTTGCCGGCCTCGATCTTCGAGAAGTCGAGGATCTCGTTGATGATCCCCAGTAGGCTGTCGGCGGATTTTTCGATGGTGCCCAGGTAGTCGAGCTGGCGCGGGGTCAGCTCGCTTTTTTGCAGCAAGTGGGTGAAACCGAGAATGCCGTTGAGCGGCGTGCGGATTTCGTGGCTCATGTTGGCCAGGAACTCGGACTTGATCCGGCTCGCTTCCAGGGCTTCCTTGCGCGCCAGGTCGAGTTCGATGTTCTGGATTTCGATGGTTTCCAGATTCTGGCGCACGTCTTCGGTGGCCTGGTCGATGCTGTGCTGCAATTCTTCCTGGGCATTTTGCAGGGTGCCGGCCATGCGGTTGATGCCGGACGCCAGTTCATCCAGCTCCTGGCTACCGAGGGGCGGCAGGCGGGTTTCCAGATGACCGTCCTTGAGTTGGGCCACGGCTTGCTTGATCTGGCTTAACGGGCCATTGATCGTGCGCCCCATGCGCAATGCCAGCAGCGCCGCCCCGCAAAGACCGGCGGCGATCATCATCAGGCTGGCAAACAGGCTGCGGTAACCGCGCAGCAGCATGCCGTTGTGGGACAGTTCGAGTTCGACCCAGCCCAGCAGTCGGTCGGCTTCATCGGGAATCACGTCGCCGGCGAGGTTGCGGTGTTTGCCGAACACCGGCAGCAAATAACGGGTCGCGTCATTGCCGCTGCGGCGCAGCATCTGCGAGCCGTCGCCCAGCGGGGCTTGATTGAGCATGGTCGGCCCGGCGTGGGCCAGGAGCGTGCGGTCCGGCGCGAGAAAGGTCACGGCACGCACGTCCGGTTGTTCCAGGGACTGCGTGGCGATGCGTTCCAGCAGCTCATTGTTGTGGTGACCCATGGCCGGCGCCACCAATGGCGCCAGTTGCTCGGCGATCATTTCACCGCGCTGCATCAGTTGGGTTTGCAGGTCCGATTGCTGCATCCAGGTAAAATAGCCGCCCAGGACCAACGCCATCAGGCTGGTCGGCAACAGGGTCAGCAACAGCACGCGGCCTTTAATTCCCAGTTTCTTGAGCACGCATCTCTCCTGCATCCAGCTATCGATAGACCTGCGCATGCGTCCGGCACGCGTCATCTGCGCAGTGTAGCGATTTGCAGGCGGGCAATCTTCGTAAAATTGATGTCGTCATTCGTCGGTTGGCTCGACACTTTTACAGGCTGGGAGAACCCTTGGGTTGCCCTGTGCGATGCAATCTTGAATAATTGTCAACTGAGAATTATTTGCAGATACTCATGACTCCCATTGCTGCCGGCCATCCCCGTATCCTCTCCATCGAAGACGACCTCGTGCTCGGTGCCTATGTCCACGAGCATCTGGGTCGTAGCGGCTTTCAGGTGACCTGGTGCCAGAACGGCCAGGAAGGACTGGACGCTGCCCGCGATCAAGCCTTCGATGTGGTGCTGATGGACATCCTGCTGCCGGGCCTGGACGGGCTGTCGGTGCTGACGCAATTGCGCCAGAGCCATTCCACGCCGGTTCTGTTGATGTCGGCGCTCGGTGCCGAGGCGGATCGCATCAGCGGCTTCCGCCTGGGCGCCGACGATTACCTGCCAAAGCCCTTCAGCATGGCCGAGTTACGCGTGCGCATCGAAGCGATCCTGCGCCGGGTTGCGCTTGATCGCCGGCCTACAATGGCGGCGATTGCCCCGGCGACGGACAACCTGCGTTTCGACGACGATCTGTTCGAGGTTTTCTACGGCGAGCAGGCGGCCGGCCTGACCCGCAGCGAATACCGGCTGCTGGAAACCCTTAACCGCAATGGCGAAGAAGTGTTGAGCAAAGCCTTCCTTTATCAACATGTGCTGCAGCGTGGTTACGCGGCCCATGACCGCAGCCTGGACATGCACATCAGCCAGATTCGCCGCAAACTCAAGGCCATCGGTTATACCGAGCGTGAAGTGCGCACGGTCTGGGGCAAGGGTTATATCCTGAGTGCCGGCGATGAAATGTAATTTGCCGGGGCGGCACTCGCTGTTCTGGAAACTCGCCTGTCTGCTGGTGGCGTTCTGTCTGCTGATGATCTGGCTCAGTTGGTCCTGGGGCCGCTACATGGAGGAGCGCAATCAGTTCCTCTCGGACGAGGCCCGAGGCACCCTGACGCGCTATTCCGCCGAAGCCGAGCAGGCGTGGCGTCAGGACGAGCGTCAGGGCGTCGACCGCTGGCTGCAAAGCATGCAACGCCGGGAAAAGAGCTGGGTGGGTGTCATCGGCGGTGATTTGCAGTCCTTGGGCAGCCAGCCGTTGACCGACAAGGACATCGAGCACCTGACCTTTCTGCGCGGCCTCGATTGGCCGATCCACAAAAAAGGTCGGCCATGGATGCGCGTACCGTTTCCCGGCGATCCCTCCGCCGGCAGCCTGGTGATCGAACTGCCCCAACGCTTCGTGCCCGGGCAATACCGGGTGTTCTGGCGCGTGATCACCAACGGCGTGATTCCGGGACTGTTCACTTTGCTGCTGTGCGTCGGGTTGTACCGCTTGCTGGTGGTGCCGCTCAATCACCTTCGCGCACAGGCCAATGCCTGGCGCGCCGATCAGTTGAATGTACGGTTGTCGAGCCGGACCACCAATCGCTCCGATGAGTTGGGTGAACTGGGCAGGGCGTTCGATCACATGTCTGAGCGCCTGCAAACTACCGTGGCGCTGCAACAGCAATTGCTGCGCGACCTGTCCCACGAACTGCGCACGCCACTGAGTCGCCTGCGGGTGGCCAGCGAAAGCGAGCAAGGGCTGGAAGCCCTGCGCGAGCGTATTGGCCGCGAAGTCGATGGCATGCAGCGGCTGGTGGAAGACACGCTGCAACTGGCTTGGCTCGACACCGAACGCACGCGATTGCCCGATGAAGCGATCCAGGTCCAGGCCTTGTGGGAAATGCTCACCGAAAACGCCTGCTATGAAAGCTGCTGGTCGCCCGCCCAATTGCGCTGCGAGGTCGATGCTTCCTGCTGGGTGCGCGGTAACCTCAACACCCTGGCGCAGGCGCTGGAAAACATGCTGCGCAACGCTATCCGGCATTCTCCGGCCGGCGGCATCGTCGCCCTCGGTGGTCGCCGTGAGGGCAAGTTCTGGCATCTGTGGCTGGAAGACCAGGGCGGTGGTGTAGCGGAAACCGATCTGGAACGGATCTTCCTGCCTTTTACGCGTCTCGACGGTTCACGACCTGGAGACGGCGGGTTTGGCCTAGGGCTGAGCATCGCCAGGAACGCCGTGCAGCGTCAGGGTGGACAACTTTGGGCGCAGAACACCGCGGCGGGTTTGCGGATGAATATGCGGTTGTTGGTTCACACATCACCGGTTTAATCAGCGATGATCAGATTGTTGTTTTGAGATAATTCGCAACATCTTCACAGGGCATTCCTTGGACAAAACTCTCAAGGTTTAAAGTTGGGTGGCGATATCTAGCTTGAGAATAAAAAATCAGGGAGATGTCTTTTGAATATTAATTACCCAGCCTTGTCGATGAAATCAGATGCCTATTTCGTCAAGAATCCTCTTGAGATGACTAATAGTTACACGAAGACCAATGCCGGCGATGCGGTTGATGTGTTGAAGCTTGATGAAAAACTTTCAATTGAAGAGTTGAAGGATTCGCTGAAGGGATATGACTTTACGTCAGTCAGTACCTATGAGCTTGCCATGGTTGGCTCTTTGCTTCGTGAGAATGGTCTGATAGATAATTATGTATCGATCATCTTCACGTCAGGCAGTATGGCAACGGATGAAAATGGCCATCAAGCTGGAGCAGACGTTAAATTCAATGCAGTAGCCATGCTCAATCAGATGCTTGAGGACAGGCTGGCGCATAAAACAACTGAAGCCGCTGGCTTTCATGAATTCACCAAAGGCCTGATTCGAGCAAATCATGTCTTGGGCGCGCTTTCCTATTTCGCGAGTTCAGTTCAAAGCGACCTATCCGTCAGCATCCAAGCTTGAGATCACCGGTGCCCAGGAGTGGAGACGATGGGCACCGGCAGCCTTACAGTTTAACGTCCATAACGTGTAGTGCCGGAGTAACCTCTTGCCACGTTATGTTCGTTTACATGGCGAACCCGATAGGTGCCGAGTGCTCCAAGTGTAGAAGCAGTGCTGCGATTGCCACCGTCAACGTGCTTCCAAATAGAACCATCCAGTTTTTCAATTACAAGATTGGGTGGGGAACCAAGCCCCAAGCCCGCAATGGTAGAAGTGATATTCGCTTGTCTACAACCATTAGCGCTAGTGATAGTGAACGGCCCCTGCACAACTACGTATGAGTTGGCAGGCACGATTCCACTATAGGTATTCTGAATATAAACGCATGCAGCAGAGACTTGGCCGCTCGCAATCATCAGTGCGGCAAAGGGTAGGGCGAGTAAAATCTTCATTGGTTTTCTTCCTTGAGATGAATTCAGTTTGGCTAAGTTTAAGGTGTGAGCATCACCAGCGAGTTATCGCTTGTCCCGCACCCTATGAGCAGTCAGACGTCGTGTTTGACTGAACATTGAAAAAGATTATCTGTAAGTTCTGATGCCAACTAGTTCATGCATGCCGTTGCGAGGTGCAGGAAATTTCCGATGAGCACATTCTTTTTTCTTACAGAAAAGTGCATTTGCTGACAGCGATTTGTTACCCCTTGTTTTTCAGGACGGAATGGAAATCTGACCGAACCACCATCAGGCTGATCATGGCGGAGCGTTCCTGAGATGTTGTACGAAGTTTCCGAAAGGGTATCACCGGCATTTTGAGGCTTCCTTGACCGTTTAAGCTCTGGCTTTTACTCATCCTCAAGGAGTCGGGCATGAATGCACCCAGCGTTCCCACTAGCACAAGTGATCACCGTTTCGATGAAGTCCTCGCGCTGATTCACAGTTCCAGACAAAAGGCCATTCAAGCAGTCAATACCCAACTGATCGAGTTGTACTGGCAGGTCGGCGCTCACATCAGTCGAAAGCTGGAAAATTCCGAATGGGGTGATGCCGTAGTCGGGCAGTTGGCCGAGCATCTGGCTCAAACTCAACCTGGGTTGCGCGGTTTTACAAGGTCAAATTTGTTCCGCATGCGTCAGTTTTATGAGATCTACTGCGTCGAAGAAAAAGTCGCACCACTGGCGCGACAATTATCGTGGTCGCATAACCTGATCATCCTTGGCCAGAGCAAACGTCCGGAAGAACGGGAGTTTTACTTGCGTATGGCGGTTCAGGAGAGGTGGTCGAAGCGTGAACTGGAGCGCCAGTTCAAAGCTGCGCTGTTCGAGCGCAGCGTGACTCAGCCGGCAAAAGTCTCGGCCGCTCTGAAACAAACTCACCCTGCAGCGCTGGAGATATTCCGCGACGCCTACATGGTCGAATTTCTCGGCCTCCCTGGCAGTCATGCCGAAACGGATTTGCATAAAGGATTGTTGGCACGCCTCAAGGACTTCCTGAATGAGCTGGGCCGTGACTTCTGTTTCGTCGGGTCCGAACATCCGATCCAGGTCGGCGGGCGTGATTTTGCGCTGGACTTGCTGTTCTTTCATCGTGGGCTTAATTGTCTGGTGGCCATTGAACTCAAGGTCGGCCGTTTTGAACCGGAATATTTGGGCAAACTCGACTTTTATCTTGAAGCGCTCGATCGCGACGAGCGCAAGCCTCACGAAAACCCCGCCATTGGTGTGTTGCTCTGTGCCAGCAAGGATGACGAGGTTGTCGAGTACGCCCTTAACCGCAGTCTGTCGCCAGCGCTGATCGCCGAGTATCAGGTTCAGCTTCCCGACAAATACTTGTTGCAAGCCAAGCTGCATGAGTTCTATGCGCTGAATGTTGCGCACGCAGATGAAGACTGATCCAGCGCCTTATTCCCATAAGCCATAAGCACCACACTTTGCGTGATATGGCCTTCCGAGGTTTGCCGGTATGATAGGCGCCCCCGCAGTCTGGATTGCGAATACGCCATGACCTTGCAGTACCCAACCATCGCCGATTGCGTCGGCAACACTCCGCTGGTTCGTTTGCAGCGCCTGCCCGGCGCCACCAGCAATACCCTTTTGCTCAAGCTCGAAGGGAACAACCCGGCGGGTTCGGTCAAGGACCGTCCGGCGCTGTCGATGATCACCCGCGCCGAGTTGCGCGGGCAGATCCACGCCGGCGATACGCTGATCGAAGCGACCTCGGGTAATACCGGCATCGCGTTGGCCATGGCCGCCGCGATCAAGGGTTACAGGATGATCCTCATCATGCCGGATAACTCCAGCGCAGAGCGCAAGGCCGCCATGACCGCTTATGGCGCCGAGCTGATTCTGGTCAGCCAGGAGCAAGGCATGGAAGGCGCCCGCGACCTCGCGCAGAAGATGGAAGCCGAAGGCCGTGGCAAGGTGCTGGATCAGTTCGCCAACGGCGACAACCCGGAAGCGCACTACACCACCACCGGCCCGGAAATCTGGCGCCAGACCGAAGGTTCTATCACCCATTTCGTCAGCTCGATGGGCACCACCGGTACCATCATGGGCGTTTCGCGCTACTTGAAAGAGCAGAACGAAAACGTCGAGATCATCGGTCTGCAACCGATGGAAGGTTCGGCGATCCCGGGTATCCGTCGCTGGCCCCAGGAATATCTGCCGAAGATTTACCAGGCCGATCGCGTGGACCGGATCGTCGACATGGCGCAAAGCGAAGCCGAAGACGTGACCCGTCGACTGGCCCGCGAAGAAGGCATCTTCTGCGGCGTGTCCTCGGGCGGTGCCGTGGCGGCAATGCTGCGCCTGTCCAAAGAAGTTGAAAACGCGGTGATCGTCGCGATCATCTGCGACCGTGGCGACCGTTACCTGTCGACCGGCATTTTCGACGCGCCCAACTGATGGCCAAGCATGAGAGAGGCCTGCGCTTCCAGCCCACCGGCGGCAGCAAGGCCCCACAAATTCCGACCGGCAAAAAGCAGCGCCTGACCATCGAGCGCCTGGCCAATGACGGTCGCGGTATCGCGTTTTTCGAAGGCCGCACCTGGTTCGTCATCGGCGCTTTGGCCGGTGAAGAGATCGAGGCGCGTGTGCTTGGCGCACACGGCAAAGTGGTCGAGGCGCGCACCGAACGGGTATTCAAGGCCAGCGAATTGCGTCGTCCGGCGCCGTGCGCCCATGCCGGCCGTTGCGGCGGTTGCAGCGTGCAGCATCTGCCTCATAACGAACAGCTCGCCCTGAAACAGCGCATGCTCGCCGAGCAATTGTCCAAGGTCGCCGGTGTCGAGCCTGAAGAATGGGCGGCGCCTTTGAGCGGTCCGGAATTCGGCTACCGCCGCCGCGCCCGTGTCGCCGTGCGCTGGGACATGAAGGCAAAGAAACTCGAAGTCGGTTTCCGCGCCGCCGGCAGCCAGGACATTGTCGGTATCAATGAATGTCCGGTGCTGGTACAGCCCTTGCAACCAATCATGACCCGTTTGCCGGAGATGCTCCGTCGCTTGAGCAAGCCTCAGGCGCTCGGGCATGTGGAATTGTTCAGTGGTTCATCGCTGGCAGTTTTGCTGCGTCACATGGCGCCGTTGTCTGACGCCGATCTGACGATCCTCAAGGATTTTTGCGCGTTCCATGAAGCCCAGTTGTGGCTGCATGGCGAGGGCGAACCACAACCAGTCGAGGCCGATCAGTCGTTGGGCTATCGTCTGGAACAGTGGAATCTGGAACTGGCTTACCGGCCCGGAGATTTCGTGCAGGTCAACGCCGCGGTCAACGAAGCAATGGTTGCCCAGGCGCTGGACTGGTTGAAACCGACCGCGGATGAGCGCGTGCTCGATCTGTTCTGTGGCTTGGGCAACTTTGCCTTGCCGCTGGCCCAGACCGTTCGCGAAGTGGTGGCGGTGGAAGGTGTGCAGGTGATGGTCGAGCGGGCAGCCGCGAATGCCGCTAGCAATAATCTGCATAACGCGAAGTTTTTTCAGGCCGATTTATCCCAGCCTTTGACCGACGCCGAATGGGCGCGCGAAGGCTTTTGTGCGGTACTCTTGGACCCACCGCGTGACGGTGCTTTCGAGGTCGTGCGCAAGCTCAAGACCTTGGGTGCCGAACGGTTGGTGTATGTGTCGTGCAACCCTGCAACTCTGGCGCGCGACACGGTCGAATTGATCAAGCAGGGCTACCGGTTAAAACGTGCCGGGATTCTCGATATGTTTCCTCAGACGGCACATGTCGAGGCCATGGCGTTATTTGAAGCGAGCTAGGATGCTCGTCTGGTCCGACTGGCCCGCCCGTGCAGCCGCGCATCAGCCCGACGTGGGCGCACCGGCAACGAAGGTCAGCGATTTGACGCATTGAATCTGCGTCGTAGGGAAGGTAAGCAAGATGGTACAGGTGAGAGCACACCAGCCGATCAACACCGACGGCAGTATCAATCTCGAGGCTTGGCTCGATCATGCGGTCAGTGTCGATCTGGCACTGGATCGCGAAGCCTTGAAAGAGGCTTGCGAGTTCGCTCGCGAGTCTGAGCAACAGGCCAATGCGGCCAAGAATCTGTGGTCGGAAGGAAACTCGAGTTTCCGCACCGGCCTTGAGATCGCCGAGATTCTCGCCGACCTCAAACTCGATCAGGATTCGCTGGTCGCCGCGGTCCTGTACCGTGGCGTGCGCGAAGGCCAGATCCAGCTTCCGGCGATCAGCCAGCGCTTCGGTCCTGTAGTGGCCAAGCTAATCGACGGCGTGCAGCGCATGGCGGCGATCAGCGACAGCTTGAGCCCGCGTAAATCCCTGGTGCTCGGCACTCAGGGCCAGGTTGAAAACCTGCGCAAGATGCTGGTGGCCATGGTCGACGACGTTCGCGTCGCCCTGATCAAACTGGCCGAGCGCACCTGCGCGATCCGTGCGGTAAAAACCGCCGACGACGAAAAGCGCAACCGCGTCGCCCGTGAAGTCTTCGACATCTACGCACCGCTTGCCCATCGCCTGGGTATCGGTCATATCAAGTGGGAACTGGAGGACTTGTCCTTCCGTTACCTTGAGCCCGATCAGTACAAGCAGATCGCCAAGTTGCTCCATGAGCGGCGACTGGATCGCGAGCGTTTCATCAGCGACGTGATGAGCCAGCTGAAAAACGAATTGCAGGCCACCGGCGTCGATGCCGACATCAGCGGCCGGGCCAAACACATCTATTCTATCTGGCGCAAAATGCAGCGCAAGGGTCTGGAATTCAGCCAGATCTACGACGTGCGCGCCGTTCGCGTGCTGGTGCCGGAAATGCGCGATTGCTACACCGCGCTCGGCATCGTCCACACCCTGTGGCGGCACATTCCGAAAGAGTTCGACGACTACATCGCCAACCCGAAAGAGAACGGCTACCGCTCGCTGCACACGGCGGTAATCGGGCCCGAGGGCAAGGTGCTGGAAGTGCAGATCCGCACCCACGCCATGCACGAAGAGGCAGAGCTTGGGGTTTGCGCACACTGGAAGTACAAAGGCACCGACGTCAAATCCGGCTCCAATCACTATGAAGAGAAAATCTCCTGGCTGCGTCAGGTGCTCGAGTGGCACGAAGAGCTGGGTGATATCGGTGGTCTGGCGGAACAGCTGCGGGTCGATATCGAACCTGATCGCGTCTACATCTTCACCCCGGACGGTCACGCCATCGACCTGCCGAAGGGCGCGACGCCGCTGGACTTCGCTTATCGCGTGCACACCGAAATCGGTCACAACTGCCGCGGCGCCAAGATCAATGGGCGCATCGTTCCGCTCAACTACAGCCTGCAAACCGGTGAGCAGGTCGAGATCATCACCAGCAAGCACGGCACCCCGAGCCGCGACTGGCTGAACCCGAACCTGGGTTACGTCACCACCTCGCGGGCGCGGGCGAAGATCGTTCACTGGTTCAAGTTGCAGGCCCGTGACCAGAACGTCGCGGCCGGTAAAACGCTGCTTGAGCGCGAGCTCAATCGCCTCGGTTTGCCGGCGGTGGATTTCGACAAGCTGGCTGACAAGGCCAACATGAAAACCGCCGAAGACCTGTTCGCCGCCCTCGGTGCCGGCGATTTGCGCCTGGCGCAACTGGTCAACCTGGCGCAGCAACTGGTCGAGCCGGAGCGGGGCAACGAGCAACTTGAGCTGATTCCACGCAAAGCCACCGGCTACAAACCGGGTAAGCGTGGCGACATCCAGATCCAGGGCGTGGGCAACCTGATGACCCAGATGGCCGGCTGTTGCCAGCCGTTGCCGGGAGATGCAATCGTCGGTTACATCACCCAGGGCCGCGGCGTGAGCATTCACCGCCAGGACTGCGCCTCGGTGCTGCAACTGGGCGGGCGCGAGCCGGAGCGGATCATCCAGGTCAGTTGGGGGCCGGTGCCGGTGCTTACCTATCCGGTGGACATCGTCATTCGCGCCTACGACCGTTCCGGTCTGCTGCGTGATGTCTCGCAAGTGCTGCTCAACGAGCGCATCAACGTGCTGGCGGTCAATACCCGCTCGAACAAGGAGGACAACACCGCGCTGATGTCCCTGACCATCGAGATTCCGGGGCTGGACGCGTTGGGACGGTTGCTCGGGCGGATTTCGCAGTTGCCGAACATCATCGAAACGCGGCGTAACCGCACGCCTTGATGGTGACCTCGATCCAATGTGGGAGCTGGCCTGCCAGCGATGCAGACAACTCGGTCCTTCAGTGGAATCGAGGTGATGCCATCGCTGGCAGGCCAGCTCCCACAGGTTCTTGCAGAGTTAGATAAATGTATTCACTCGAAGACCTGCTTCACCTCATGAACCGCCTGCGCGATCCGCAGTTCGGTTGCCCATGGGACATCAAGCAAACCTACGCCACCATCGTCCCGCACACCCTTGAAGAAGCTTACGAAGTCGCCGATGCCATCGAGCGCGGGGACTTCGATCACTTGCAGGGTGAGTTGGGCGATTTGCTGTTTCAGGTGGTTTATTACAGTCAGCTGGCCCGGGAAGAAGGGCGCTTCGAGTTTGCCGGCGTGGTCGATAGCATCACTCGCAAGCTGATCCGTCGTCATCCTCACGTGTTCCCTACCGGCGACTTGTACGCGCCGCTGGACGTGCCGCGCCTGAATGAAGACCAGGTCAAGCAACGCTGGGAAGAGATCAAGGCTGAAGAGCGCGCAGAGAAATCCGCGGCACCGGAGCAGTTGTCGTTGCTCGATGACGTGCCCGCTGCATTGCCGGCATTGTCACGTTCGGCGAAATTGCAGAAGCGTGCAGGTCAGGTCGGTTTCGACTGGCCGGACGCCTTGCCGGTGCTCGATAAAGTCCGTGAAGAGCTTGATGAAGTGCTCGAAGCCATGTCGGAAAACGATCCGGCGGCCGTAGCCGAGGAGATCGGCGACCTGCTGTTTTCCGTGGTCAATCTGGCGCGACACCTCAAGGTTGATCCGGAAACCGCGCTGCGTGGCGCCAACAGAAAGTTCGAACGACGCTTCCGTTTTATCGAACAGGCATTGCGCGACACCCACCGTCCCATGGAAGATTGCACCCTCGAAGAGTTGGACGCCTTATGGGGCGAAGCCAAACGTCAGGAAAAGAATTTGCCCAGCTGCGGTTGAGCAGTTGCCTAAGTGAGTAATAAGCACCATGAGCATTTCCCTTCGCGACCAGTTGCTCAAAGCAGGGCTGGTCAACCAGAAGCAGGCCAAACAGGTCAGCAAAGACAAGCAGAAGCAACAGCGTCTGGCCCACAAAGGCCAGGTCGAACTCGATGATTCCCAGCAGCGCGCGGCTCAGGAAGCCATGGCCGAGAAGGTCAAGCGCGATCAGGAGCTCAATCGTCAGCAGAAGGAAAAAGCCGAGGCCAAGGCCCGTGTTGCGCAGATCAAGCAATTGATCGAAGCCACGCGCCTGCCGAAGTTGACGACCGAGGATTACTACAACTTCGTCGACGACAAGAAGGTCAAGCGCCTCTCGGTCAACGCGCTGATGCGCAACAAGCTCAGCAACGGCTCGCTGGCCATCGTCCATCACGTTGGTGGTTACGAAGTGATCCCGCGTGAAGCGGCGCTGAAGATCCAGGAGCGCGATCCGCAGCGCATCGTGCAGATGAACGTCAAGACTGAAGAAGTCAGCGTTGAGGAAGATCCGTACGCGGCCTATCAGATTCCTGATGATCTGATGTGGTAATCAAATCGTTGTTCTAGCGGGCTTACATGTTTGCTAGCACTTCACGAGTTTTTGCACATTGAACCCGAAAGGTTGTATCGATACGATCTTTCGGGTTTTCTTTTATCAAAAAAATATAGTTTTAATGATCTGGAGAAAACAAATGGAATGAACTTCAATCAATAAGGATTAAAACAATGCTTGTAAGTATCGCTTCGTTACGTCAGCCCACTTTCAAATCGCAGTTTTCAAAGCAACGGTCCTCCTATCAAACCATCAGCGAGTACCTGGCGAGTGAGTTGGATGCACGGGTTGACCATGTGCTCTGGAAGATGAAAATGGCCGCGAAGGCTGCCCGAGAGGACCATGACGGGGCCGCCTGCCTTTTCTTCACACTGCCTGAGTTCTTCTGGAACATCCCCTGGCATGAGGTCCGCAGCGAAGCGGAGCTCCATGAACTGAACTCTGCCTATCTGGAGAAGGTGCCCGAAGGTGTAGCTTCATTGATGACAGAACTTCCAATTGAACGGTACGGCAAGATTGTATTGCTGGCGGGGAGTTGTGCGACGCTCATCAAAGTTGGAGAAGGTGAATCGAGTTATTACGATGTTATTAATTACCTGCTGGCCATTTCCAATAAAGAATATGAAGTTGACAGGCCATTGATGTCGATGTGGCCGAAACGCCATGTATCAGGTATCGACTTTGGCAAACACTTGAGTATGGATGGGGACTTTTGGCTATTCAGGCTTTCCGAAGAAATCGTCGTCAGGGTGAAGAAACTCAGTAGCGTGCGGGCCGAGCATAGTTACGTTGATGGATATGACGGTAAGTTTATCAATAGCCTCGTCAATGGCTGCCCCTTCGGTATCAATCTGTGCCTGGATTACTACAACTTGGAGGAGGGCGAGCGCGACAGCCAGGTTGAGCTCACCGAGGCAAAAATCGATTTCCTGATCGCCTGCGGTATGGATTTCGATTACGCCAAGCGTCACCCGTCATCGCTGCAGTTTTCGATTCGCAATGACGGAATGGGCGATGGCGAAGTCGAAGTGGTCAGGCTTGAAGCGGGTCGGATTGTTGATCGAGTCCCGTCGGTGTCGATCGAGGGCGATCTGTATTTGACGTTGCTCGAGGTTGTCTGAAAGAGATTGCAGCCTGCCCGGGAGGGAAGGGGCAGGCTGCATCGTGATAAAAGCGTTTTTCAACCGGTCGCCAGTTCGCGTTTATGCTCCAGCGTTTCCAGTTCAGCCTTGTAGTTGTGGGCGTCGATCTCGTTGTGGAACATCCCGACCAGCAAACCTTGTTGATGCACATCCCAGATGCGGATACCGGCGGCTACGCCTTCGTGGGATTTATGTGAATCGTCGCGTTCAGTCACTTTTACAGTCATCTGCTAGCTCCAATCTCTGTTATCTGCAGCAAGGCGTGTGCAGGACTCTGTTATAGGGTTTGGTAGCTTGCTAAGTAAACGACTGAGTTTGGAAAGGGACTGTTGCAGAATCGGAGAAAATCCCGCAGGCCTTGAAATACGCGACATTCAATCGCAGGGCCTTGAGTTTCATGACAAATGCTTCATGTTCAGAAACGGCAAATGCCCCTGTAGGAGCTGCCGAAGGCTGCGATTTTTTGATCTGCCTTGAAGTCAAAAGATCGCAGCCTTCGGCAGCTCCTACGGGATTTGTATATGTCTTGAGGTTTTTTCTAAAGGCAAAAAAAACGCCCCGAACCAGTCGGGGCGTTTTCATGTGCGGCTCAGCGGCGGGGAATTACTTGCCTTCCCAGCGCTTCAGCACCAGCGTGGCGTTGGTGCCGCCGAAACCGAAGCTGTTGCTCATCACAGTGTTGATGGTGGCGTTTTCGCGGGTCTTGGTCAGCACCGGCAGATCGGCTACTGCAGGGTCCAGTTCGTCGATGTTGGCGGAGCCGGCAATGAAGTTGCCTTCCATCATCAGCATGCAGTAGATCGCTTCGTGAACGCCGGCGGCGCCCAGGGAGTGACCCGACAGGCTCTTGGTGGAGCTGATGGCTGGAGCCTTGTCACCGAACACTTCACGCACACCTTTCATTTCCGCGACGTCGCCGACCGGAGTCGAAGTGCCGTGGGTGTTCAGGTAGTCGATCGGGGTGTCGACGGTGGACAGCGCCTGCTGCATGCAGCGGATCGCGCCTTCGCCGCTCGGGGCAACCATGTCGTAGCCGTCGGAAGTCGCGCCGTAGCCAACGATTTCCGCGTAGATCTTCGCGCCGCGGGCCAGAGCGTGTTCCAGCTCTTCTACCACGACCATGCCGCCACCGCCGGCGATGACGAAACCGTCACGGTCCGCATCGTAGGCACGGGAGGCTTGTTCCGGGGTGTCGTTGCGTTTGCTGGACAGGGCGCCCATGGCGTCGAACAGGAACGACTGGCTCCAGTGCTCTTCTTCACCGCCGCCGGCGAACACGATGTCCTGCTTGCCCATCTGGATCTGTTCCATGGCGGTACCGATGCAGTGAGCACTGGTGGCGCAGGCAGAAGCGATGGAGTAGTTCAGGCCCTTGATCTTGAACGGAGTGGCCAGGCAAGCGGAAACGGTGCTGCTCATGGTCCGCGTTACACGGTATGGGCCGACGCGCTTGACGCCTTTCTCGCGCAGGATGTCCAGCGCTTCCATCTGGTTCAGGGTCGATGCGCCACCGGAACCGGCGATCAGGCCGGTACGCGGGTTGGACACCTGCTCTTCGGTCAGGCCGGAGTCGGTGATGGCGTCTTTCATGGCCAGGTAGGCGTAAGCCGCCGCGTGGCCGACGAAGCGATAGATCTTGCGATCGATCAGCTCTTCAAGGTTGAGGTCGATGGAGCCGGAAACCTGGCTACGCAGACCCATTTCGGCATATTCCGGGTTGAACCGGATGCCAGGGCGGCTTGCACGCAGGTTAGCGGAGACGGTCTCTTTGTCATTGCCCAGGCACGAAACAATGCCCAGACCAGTGATAACGACGCGGCGCATGCGGATAACCCTTAGAAGTTGTCAGTGGAGGTGAACACGCCGACCCGGAGGCCTTCGGCGGTGTAGATTTCGCGACCGTCGACAGTGACCGAACCGTCGGCGATGGCCAGGTTCAGCTTGCCCTTGAGGACGCGCTTGATATGAATGTTATAGGTGACTTTCTTGGCGGTCGGCAGGACCTGGCCGAAGAATTTCACTTCGCCCGAACCCAGGGCGCGACCGCGGCCCGGCAGGCCTTGCCAGCCGAGGAAGAATCCGACCAGTTGCCACATGGCGTCGAGGCCCAGGCAGCCCGGCATCACCGGATCGCCTTCGAAGTGGCAGGCGAAGAACCAGAGGTCCGGATTGATATCCAGCTCGGCGACCAATTCACCTTTGCCGTACTTGCCACCTTCTTCGCTGATCAGGGTGATGCGATCAACCATCAGCATGTTCGGGGCGGGCAGTTGCGCGTTACCTGGGCCGAACAGCTCACCGCGACTGCAGCGCAGCAGGTCTTCCCGGGTAAAGGCGTTTTGTTTGGTCATGCGAGCTCCTCAATAGTCCCATGCGGCAGGTGGGGCAAATCTTCCCGGCCGATCGAAGCGTTCATGCCTCGAACCGGCAGCCTACTCATAGACTATTGCGTTGTGGTGAAAGTCACAGCACCAAGGACATGAATGTACACTTGTGCACTGAAATTTTTATTCAAGCCCCTTTTCGGGCCTGTTCGGGTGCCTAAGACTGCCGCACTTTCGCCTTTCACGCCAGTCGCAGATGCTCGAAAGGCCTGTACTACTGCACCCAGCGCTGCAGAATTTGCTGAAGATCAGTACGTTTGAAGGGCTTGGCCAGATAATCGTTCATCCCCGCCGACAAACAGGCTTCGCGATCACCCTGCAAGGCATTGGCGGTGAGGGCGATGATCGGCAAGTCGGTGCAACCGGGCAGTTGGCGAATCTGTCGGGTGGCTTCATAGCCGTCGAGGATCGGTAATCGGCAGTCCATCAGGATCGCTTCGAAAATCAGGCTCTCGGCACTGCGCACCGCCTGCATGCCATCGGCGGCGACGCTGACTGTAAAGCCGAGACTGCGCAACATGGCTTCGATGACCGTCTGGTTGACCGGATTGTCCTCGACCAGCAACACATTGCGCCCTTCACCGTCGCCTTTGCCTGTGGGCGCCCGCGGTGCCAGTACCGGCAAAGGCTGTTGATACAACGCCAGCGGGATTTCCAGGGTGAACACCGAGCCGCGACCTTCTTCGCTCTGGGCGCGCAAGGTGCCGCCCATGCGTTCGGCGAGCGTGCGCGCAATCGGCAGGCCCAGGCCGGTGCCGCCGTAACGTCTTGAAATAGAACTGTCGGCCTGCTGGAACGCGTTGAACATCAGTTCCAGGCTCTCGGCTGCGATGCCGATCCCGCTGTCGCGCACCGTGCAGGTGAACCACAGCAATTCGTGATCCAGTGACTGCCACTGCGGTTCGATGGACACGCGACCCTGCTCGGTGAACTTCAGCGCATTGCCGATCAGGTTCACCAGAATCTGCCGGATTCGCGTCGGATCACCCTGAACCTGAAGCGCCCGCATGTCCTCTGGAACCTGCAATTGCAGATCGAGCCCTCGTTGTGCGGCGCTGTGCTGGAACGCCTGGGCGCAGGTGCCGATCAGGTCGGCGAGGTTGAACGGAATGTGTTCCAGCTCCAGTTCCGAGCGTTCAATGCGCGAGAAATCCAGAATGTCGTTGATGACCTTGAGCAGGTGTTCGGTGGATTCCGAAGCCAGCGCCGCGTATTCCACCTGTTCGTCGGTCATCTGCGTGGTTTCCAGCAACTGCAGCATACCCAGCACGCCATTCATCGGCGTGCGCAGTTCGTGGCTCATCATCGCGAGGAAATCGGACTTGGCGTTGTTGGCCTTTTCCGCTTCTTCACGGGTCTGGATCAACTGCGCCATGGCTTGATGCTGTTCACGGCTGGCCTGTTCGAGACCGCTGGCCAGGTTGTTGATGTGTTGCGACAGGGCGCCGAGCTCGGTGTCGTCGACGATGGGCAGCGGCGTTTTGTAGTCGCCGTCCTGGATTGCCTTGACCGCATTGCCGATGTCGCGGATCGGTTGCGACAGGCTCCCCGCCAGGCGGCGGGCGAGAACGAAGGTAAACAGCAGGGCGAACAGCGCCAGAATCGCAGCCTTGAGCAGGATCTCCTGCTGGCGTTGACTGAATGCATCGTTGGACAGACCGACGATCACCCGGCCCAGATAGTCTTCGGCGGGCGCATTGCTGGCGACTTTGTTGTTCTGGAAAAAATCATTGTGCAGCGGCACCCGTTGCAGGCGCACCGGCGCCTGGAACACTTCGACCTGATGCGGGCGGGTGTGGTCGGCCGACGGTTGCTCGACATACACCAGAATCCGGTTGGCGCTGTCCTGCACTTCCAGGAAACGCACGTTGGGCGTGGCCAGCGTGGCCTTGAGCAGGCTCTCTAGCACCTCGTTGTTGCCGGAAATCACCCCGTATTCAGTGGCCGGGGCCAATTGGTTGGCGATCAGTTGGCCGGTGTGGTTGAGCTCCTGGCGCAGGTCCTGGATCCGCACGAAGGTAAAGAAACTGATCAACAACAAAGTCAGCAACAGGGCAGGGCCGAGGCTGATGAGCTGGGTTCGGGTGTTGATGTCCCAACGTCGACGGAAGGTCATGGGCGGCGTTCTCTTTCGGCCAACAGTGTTGCGACAGACGCTTCGTTTATCTGTTCCATACCTAATGAACGAGCCACCTGCGGGTTGCTTGAGACTTTGAAGCGAAGCGGGTAGAGCGTGCGCGGCCACGTCGCGGGTGGCTGATCCAGCAATTGATCGAGTATCACCAGCCAGTCACCCTGATCGGTGTAAGTGCTGGCAAGGCTTCCGGCCCTGACGAATCCTGCGTTGGGGCCGATCAGCGCCAGTTGTCGCGAGTAACTGCTGAGCAGCAGGTTTTTCGCGGTTTTCTGGTTGAACAGATCGGGGTCATCGAGGCCCAGCAGCACATCGCTGTTGTTGAGCAAGGTCTGCAATGGACGACTGTCGTGGGTGTTGTCCCAGCGTTCGGTGACCACCTCAAGCCCAAGGGTGTAAGCGGCCCGGCGCAGTTCCTTCAACAGAAACTCGCTGTGATCGTCATACAGCACGCCGACCCGTTTGACCTGGGGCAGCAAGAGTCGGGTCAGGCGCAATTGGCGGTCCAGCGGCGGATCGCTCCAGAGCAGGCTGAGGTACGGCGGCAGGCTGTCACCCAAGTGTTGGCGCGCTTGCAGTCGGCTGATGCGCATTACCAGCGTCGCCGGGCCTTCCGGATCCTGCAGGCGCCAGTCGAGGCTCGGCAGGTCTAGCAGAATCAAACGCGTGTCGTCGTCCAGTTTTTCTGGCGCAGGCAGATCGACCAGCGGCTGGAAGCGCACCTGATCGCCAGGGCGCAATTCACGCAGGGCCTGAATGAAAGATTGCACGCCGGGGCTGTCCTCGGCGCCGGTCAACAGAATGTCCGCAGCGTTGGTCGACAGGCTGCTCAGCCAGCCACCGATCACCAGGCACAGCATGGCCAACAGGTGCCCCACACCTGGCGACTTGCGTGGCGGACAATGCGCCATCTTAAAACGCCAGCTCCGCACTGAAATACAGCACTCGGCGTTCGTCGTAGTTGTTGTCGACAAAAGTGGTGGGTTGATTGTCGAGGCGTTGCTGGAGCACGCCGGCCAGTTCCAGATTGGCCTTGCCGAGGCGAATCTGCTTGGCGATGCGCGTGTCGACCCGCTCGAAGCGGTAACCGTTTAGCGCATCGTCGCCATAATAGAAGAGAGCGCTGTTCCAGCCCTGACCCCAATCGCGCAGCCAGCCGACGGAGCCGCTGTTGCGTGCGGTCTGTAGCGCATCCTGCGGGTTGCTCGCATCGGAATCGACGTAGGCGTAGGTCAGGCGCAGTCGGTCGGCAGTGCCGACTCTCCAGTCGAGTTGGGTTTCGGTTCCCGAAAAACGTGCCGTGTTGGAGTTGCTGGCAATGTATTGGTTGTTGCGCAGCGGCTCGCTGATCATGCCGGTGATTTCGTCGTAGAACAGCTTCACATCGACCGCCAGCCCCCACTCGGCAAAGTAGCCGTTGTAGCCCAGTTCCCGGGAACGCATGTGTTCCTGATCGAGGTCGCCGGGGCCGCGTGTCTTGACGAAGTAACGGGCGCTGGACTGGCCGTAGGCCCCGGGCTGGATGTTGGTGACGCGGTAACTCCAGTTGACACTGTTCTCGAACATGTCCGGTGAGCGAATGGCTTCGGAATACACCGCACGCAACCCATGGCGCGGGTTGATCAGGTAATTGACCGCCACCCGCGGGGTCAGCGAACTGCCGATCAACCGCGTGTCTTCGAACATCGCGCCGCCCTGCAACAACCAGTGTTCACTGGCGCGCCACTCAAGTTGGCCGAAGGCCCGCCACGTCGTGTCATCGAGGGTGCCATTGAAGTAGGTCTCGGAATCTGCCCGGTCGTAACGATAGTTCACGCCGCTAACCAGTCGCAGGCTATCGGACAGGCTCAGGGTGTCCTGCAATTCAAGATCGTAGCGCGTTTCCCGTGCGCTTTGGTCGATGTCGCCGCAGACGGTCTGGCTGGCGCCGTTGCGCCATTGATCGAGGACCTGATTGGCCAGCGCCTGCTCGGCTGGCGTACCCGCCGGCGCACCGGGACCGGTGAAGCGCGTGATGTTGCGGGCCAGGCGCTCGGTGTAGTTCGGGTTGAGTTGCCAGAGTTCGGTCAGTTGCGGGCTGAACGACACCTCGGCATCACAGGCGCGCCAGGTTTGCTGGCGATCCCAGTGTTGGGCCGAACCCTGGATATACAGGCTGTGATCCGGATTGATGTCGAGATTCCAGCGCAGCGAGCCGGCGTAGTCCTTGGCCTTGACGTCGGAATCGTCCCCGGCGCGGGTAATCCCCGAGAACACCGGGCGGTAGGTATAGGGGCGTTGGTTGCTGCCTTCTTTGGCGTTCAATTGCCAATCGATGCTTTGTTGCTCGTTGAGCGTCTGGCTGACCGCCAGGTTAAAGCGATTCAGGCGGCGACTGTCGTGATAATCGGCGCCTCGACGGTCGCTGTCGAAGCCATCGTCCTGCTGGCCGGACAGGGACAAACGCAAGTCGCCATCCTCCCAGCCAACGCCCTGGCTGGCATAAAAGTCGTTGATACCACGCTGGCCGCGGGTAACTTTCATCCGCGTGCCGTGGCTGTCCGCCGGGTTGCGGGTGATGATGTTGACCACCGCCATCAGCGCGTTGGCGCCGTAGCTGACGGTGTTGGGTCCACGAAAAACTTCGATGCGCTCGATGTCTTCCATGGCCACCGGGATGTCGCTCCAGTCCACCGTGGCCAGGCCCGCGCGGTACACCGAACGGCCGTCGATCAATACCTGCATGCGTCGCGCTTCGCCGGCGCTGGTGCCGTGGTAGTTCACGGTGGCCTGATTGCCGCTGATGTTGCCGACCATCATGCCCGGCACCAGCCGCAGCACCTCACTGATGTCCCGCGCGCCGCTGGCGGTGATCAGCGCATTGTCGATCACCGTCATGCTCCCCGGCACGGCGGCCGGCGACTGCTTCAGGCGCGTGGCCGTGAGCACTTGCGGCAGCGGATCGCTGTCGAGGAACAAATCGTCAGCCAGCAATGGCGAGCTGAAAACCAGCGCCAGCACCAACGGCGAGTGGGGAGATGGAGAGCCCAGCGACACAACACATCCTTGTTAATTATTGTTGGCGCGCATGTTAACCGAGCCCGATGACTTTTCCAGTCACGATGTCAGCATTTTCCGCGGTTTTATCGGACTTCTTTCCATCTGCGCGGGTAATTGACGCGGGGGCTGGCCGCGACTGGGGCGCTCCGTATAATGCCGACATCGCCACTGGTATGGATTAACGGATTGCATATGACTGAACAGCGCCCGATTGCGGTCCTGGGAGGCGGAAGTTTTGGTACCGCCGTGGCAAATCTGCTGGCCGAGAACGGCCATCAGGTCCTGCAGTGGATGCGTGATCCCGACCAGGCCGAGGCCATTCGGGTCAATCGCGAAAACCCGCGTTACCTCAAAGGCATCAAGATTCTGCCCGGCGTAACCCCGGTCACCGACCTGCAAGCGACCCTGGAAGCCTGCGACCTTAGTTTCGTCGCACTGCCGTCCAGCGCGTTGCGTTCAGTGTTGGCCCCGCACGCCGAATTGCTGCGCGGCAAAATGCTGGTGAGCCTGACCAAGGGCATCGAAGCCCAGACCTTCAAACTGATGAGCCAGATCCTCGAAGAGATCGCCCCGCAAGCGCGCATCGGCGTGCTGTCCGGGCCGAACCTGGCCCGTGAGATCGCCGAACACGCGCTGACCGCCACGGTGGTCGCCAGTGAAGACGAAGAACTCTGCGAGCGTGTCCAGGCCGTTCTGCATGGCCGCACTTTTCGCGTTTATGCCAGCGCCGACCGTTTCGGCGTGGAGCTGGGCGGTGCATTGAAAAACGTCTACGCGATTATTGCCGGCATGGCGGTGGCGCTGGACATGGGCGAAAACACCAAGAGCATGCTGATCACCCGGGCGCTGGCAGAAATGACCCGGTTCGCGGTGAATCAGGGCGCCAACCCGATGACCTTCCTGGGGCTGGCGGGCGTGGGCGATTTGATCGTGACCTGCTCTTCGCCGAAAAGCCGCAACTATCAGGTCGGGTTTGCCCTCGGCCAGGGCTTGAGCCTGGACGAGGCGGTCAACCGTCTGGGCGAAGTGGCCGAAGGTGTGAACACTCTCAAGGTACTCAAAGCCAAATCCCAAGAGGTCGGCGTGTACATGCCGCTGGTCGCCGGGCTGCATGCGATCCTGTTTGAAGGGCGCACGCTTGAGCAGGTGATCGGCCTGCTGATGCGCGGCGAGCCGAAGACCGACGTCGACTTTATTTCCACCAGCGGTTTCAACTGAGCCCACTACTTAACCGGAACGGAGCGAGACATGAACGATCAGAAAGTAGAAGCCAAGTACGAATCCATTTTGCTGCGAGTGCTGTGGATGATCGTCTTTGTGCTGGTCTGGCAAGTGGCGCAATTCATCCTGGGTGCCGTGGTGCTGGTGCAGTTGATCTATCGTTTGATTTATGGCGCTCCGAGCGCCAGCCTGATGAACTTCGGCGACAGTCTGAGCCAGTTCCTGGCGCAGATCGGTCGTTTCGGCAGTTTTCACAGCGACCAGAAGCCTTGGCCGTTTGCCGATTGGCCAACGCCGCGTACGCCGGAAGGTGAAGCGCCGCACGTCGTGGCGCCAGCGCCACACCCGGCCCGAGATGAGGAACCCAAGCTATGAAAATCTGGGTATTGCGTCATGGTGAAGCGGTGCCACACGGCTCCCGCTCCAGCGATTCGGAGCGGGAACTGACGGACCACGGTCGTGAAGAAGTGCTGCGCAGCGCTGCGTACTTGATTGGCCAGCCGCTGACGGCGATTTATGCAAGTCCGTACCTGCGAGCGCAGCAGACCGCACAGCTGGTGCACGAGGCATTGGGTTTCAAACCGGAAATCCGCACCGTCGAATGGCTGACACCGGACACCGAGCCGGACAAGGTGGCCGAACAGATGGTTGCGGTCAGCAACGTGTTGCTGGTCAGCCACAACCCGCTGGTGGGGAATCTGCTGAGCTACCTGCAACATGGCGCCGGGCATCCACCGGAGAGGGTCAGCACGGCCGGGCTGGCGGAGCTCAAGGGTGATGAACTGTTGGTCGGCTCCATGAAACTCGACAGCATCAAGCACCCATAAAAGCAAAGATCGCAGCCTTCGGCAGCTCCTACATCGGGATGGTGTGCACCCTGTAGGAGCTGCCGAAGGCTGCGATCTTTTGATCTATTTTTTTCTTACAAAATTTCAACCAAGCACTTGCTTGGTTAGCTACGCTTGCTCCAGACCAAAACCAAAGGAGCGAGTCGCATGTCTGCCGCTTTTCGTTTGCCGCTGGACGTTTTCTACGAGCGTGAGGCCCGCCATCCGCGTCAGCGCTTTTTGGTTCAGCCCATCGGCGGTGGGCAAGTCGAGACCCTGACTTGGGCCGACGTCGGTCATCAGGCTCGCTGCGCCGCGCATTGGTTGCGGGCGCGGGAGTTGCCCCAAGGCAGTCACATCGCTCTCATCTCGAAAAACTGCGCGCACTGGATCATCGCCGACCTGGCGATCTGGATGGCCGGGCATGTTTCGGTGCCGCTGTACCCCAATCTCACGGCCGAATCCGTGGCCCAGGTGCTGGAACACTCGGAAGCGGCGCTGGCGTTTATCGGCAAGCTCGACGATTGGCCCGGCATGTCTCGCGGGGTCAATCCCGATCTGCCGACCATCAGCCTGCCACTGCACCCACCGGGCTCCTTCAATTTCAGCTGGGACGATCTGCAACGCAGTTCGCCGATCCAGGACGACCCCAAACCCGGCGCCGATCAACTGGCGACCATCATCTACACCTCCGGCACTACCGGCATGCCCAAAGGCGTGATGCACAGCTTCGGCAATCTGGGTTTCGCCACCACACGTGGTACGCAGCTGTTTGGTCTCAATGAGTCGGATCGACTGCTGTCGTATCTGCCGCTGTGTCATGTGGCGGAACGGATGTTCGTTGAACTGGCGTCGATCTATACCGGGCAAACCGTGTTCTTTGCCGAAAGCCTCGACACCTTCCTGGCCGATCTGCGACGAGCCCGGCCGACCGCGCTGTTTGGCGTGCCGCGTATCTGGACCAAGTTCCAGATGGGCGTGTACGGCAAGATCCCGGCAAAACGCCTCGACTTCCTGCTGGGCCTGCCAATCATCGGTAAGCGGGTCGGGCATAAAGTCCTCGCCGGGCTGGGGCTCGATGCCTTGCGCGTGGCGCTGTCCGGTGCCGCGCCGGTGCCGCTGAGCTTGCTGTTGTGGTATCGCAAGCTCGGGCTGGACGTGCTGGAGGTCTATGGCATGACCGAAAGCTGCGGTTATTCGCACATTTGCCTGCCGGGGCAGAACAAACCCGGCTGGATCGGCAAGCCTTGCCCGGAAGTCGAGGTCCGCATCGATGAGTCGGGCGAGGTGATGGTGCGCAGCGGCGCGACCATGCTCGGCTATTTCAAGGAACCGCAGAAAACCGCTGACACCATCACCGAGGACGGCTTCCTGCGTACCGGCGACAAGGGCGAAGAAGATGCCGAAGGTAACCTGCGCCTGACCGGGCGCCTGAAGGAAATCTTCAAGACCAGCAAAGGAAAATACGTGGCGCCGGCGCCGATTGAAAATCGCCTGGCGGTGCATTCGCGCATCGAACAGGTGTGCGTGGTCGGCGATGGCTTGAGTGCGCCGCTGGGCTTGTGCGTACTGTCTGCCGTCGGGAAACAAGAGGCGCGGGCGGGGTTGCATTCCAGCCTGGAAAAGCTGCTGGAGGAGGTCAACAACGCCCTCGACAAACACGAGCGTTTGCGGCGGCTGGTGGTGGTCAAGGACAGCTGGGCCGTTGAAAACGGCTTCCTCACGCCAACCCTGAAGATCAAGCGCAACGTGATCGAAGCGGCCTACGGTGCCCGCTTCGAAGAATGGAGCGAGCGCAACGAAGCGGTGCTGTGGCAGGATTGAGGCACGAATAAAACCAACAAGGAAAATCTGCGATGAGTCTGTGGCGCACCACTCCCAACATCGAACAGTTGAACGCAATCCAGAAAAACACCATCGGCGAAGTGCTGGACATCCGCTTTGAAGCCTTCGATGAAGAATCCCTGACCGCGAGCATGGTCATCGACCACCGCACCCACCAGCCTTACGGCTTGCTGCATGGCGGTGCGTCGGTGGTGTTGGCCGAAAGCGTCGGCTCCATGGCCAGTTACCTGTGCATCGATGCCAGCAAGTTTTATTGCGTGGGGCTGGAAATTAACGCCAACCACTTGCGCGGCCTGCGCAGCGGTCGGGTGACGGCTGTTGCCAAGCCGATTCACATCGGGCGCACGACCCATGTCTGGGACATCCGCCTGACCAGCGATGAAGGTAAGGCCAGTTGCGTATCGCGGCTGACCATGGCAGTAGTGCCGCTGGGTGAGAAGCCGCCGGCACGTTGACGGCGATCCATAGCTTTGACCGGACTGTCATCATTCCTGTCAGTTACGGTCATTGCTGTAGGACGCGGTCTTACGGACAATCAACACCTGTTCTCGCTCATGGATTTGCCGGTATGTCGCAACAGATATTTTTCGCCCACGCCAATGGTTTCCCTTCGGGCACCTACGGCAAATTGTTCGCGGCGCTGGCGCCCGAGTATCAGGTGACGCATCTGGAGCAGCACGCTCATGACCCGCGTTTTCCGGCGGACGACAACTGGTACAACCTGGTGGACGAGCTGATTCATCATCTCCGGCAGCAACCAGAACCGGTGTGGGGCGTCGGCCATTCCTTCGGCGGGGTCTTGCACCTGCACGCAGCGTTGCGTTGCCCCGAGCTATATCGCGGGGTGGTCATGCTCGATTCGCCGGTGCTGACTCGTACCGATCAATGGGTGATCCGCGCGGCCAAGCGTTTCGGTTTCATCGATAAGTTGACGCCTGCTGGCCGGACCTTGGGACGGCGGGAAGAGTTCGCCGATCTCGAAAGCGCCCGCCACTATTTCGCCGGCAAAACCCTGTTTCGCGGTTTCGATGCCGAATGTTTTGACGCCTATCTGCAGCACGGTTTGCACAAGGTTGGAAACAAACTGCGCCTGCGTTTCGACCCTGCGACGGAAATCAGCATCTTCCGTGGAGTGCCACACACCAGCCCAGGCAGCACACGGCAATTGAAAGTGCCGCTGGCGGTGGTGCGCGGGCACAAAAGCCGGGTGGTGATGCGCCATCACGTCAGTTCGGTCGGACGCCTGCCGCAGGGTGAAGTCCTGACCATGCCCGGTGGCCACATGTTTCCGCTCGAACGTCCGCAGGACACTGCCGCGATGCTGAAAAACCTGTTCAGCCGCTGGGACGGTCGTCAACAGGATTGCGCATGAGCAACGTCGTCGAAGAAGTCCGCCTGAGCCTGCCGCACATCGAGTTGGCGGCGCATCTGTTCGGTCCCGAAGACGGTTTGCCGGTGATTGCGCTGCATGGCTGGCTCGACAACGCCAACAGCTTCGCCCGGCTGGCGCCAAAGCTCAAAGGCCTGCGTATCATCGCGCTGGACATGGCCGGGCACGGTCATTCCGGGCATCGCCCGCCCGGCGCGGGCTACGCCATGTGGGACTATGCCCACGATGTGCTGCAAGTCGCCGAACAGCTTGGCTTGCATCGATTTGCGCTGTTGGGGCACTCCATGGGCGCGATCGCTTCGCTGATCATTGCCGGCTCGCTGCCGGAGCGTGTCACCCATCTGGCGTTGATCGATGGTGTGATTCCTCCTACAGACAAAGGCGAAAATGCTGCCGAGCGAATGGGCATGGCCCTTCAGGCGCAGCTGGATCTGCGGGAAAAACGCAAACCGGTCTACGACAACCTCGACCGAGCCATTGAAGCGCGCATGAAAGGCTTGGTGGCAGTCAGTCGCGAAGCCGCCGAACTGCTGGCCCAACGTGGCTTGATGCCGGTGCCGGGCGGTTACACCTGGCGCACCGACAATCGCCTGACACTGCCATCGCCGCTGCGTCTTACCACCGAACAGGCGATGGCCTTCGTCCAGCGCATCAGTTGTCCGGCAAAACTGGTGGTTGCCGCCGACGGCATGCTCGCCAAACATCCTGAATTGCTGGAACGTCTACCCTTTAGCCGTGAACAGCTGCCAGGCGGCCATCATTTGCACTTGAATGACGAGTCCGGTGCCGACCTTGTCGCAGACTGTTTCAATCGGTTTTTCGCCATTCCTTGACTTGCACCGGGCAACTGTCGAGGCTGGGCGGGTTGAAATGGGAGACAACCATGATAGATCTGTACACCGCTGCGACCCCGAATGGCCACAAGGTCTCTATCGTGCTCGAGGAACTCGGCCTGCCGTACACGGTGCATGCCTTGAGTTTCGACAATAAGGAACAGAAGTCCGAGGACTTCCTCAAGATCAACCCCAATGGCCGGATTCCGGCGATTGTCGATCGCGCCAACGGCGATTTTGCCGTGTTCGAGTCCGGCGCCATCCTGATTTATCTCGCTGAAATGACCGGCAAGTTGATGCCAACCGACCCCAAGGGGCGTTCGGTGGTCTTGCAGTGGCTGATGTTCCAGATGGGCGGAATAGGCCCGATGCAGGGCCAGGCCAACGTGTTTTTCCGTTATTTTCCGGAAAAACTCCAGGGCGCCATCGACCGCTATCAGCATGAAACCCGCCGCCTCTACGAAGTGCTCGACACGCGTCTGCAAACCGTCGAGTTTCTTGCCGGCGAGTACAGCATCGCCGACATCGCGACCTTCCCGTGGGTACGTGGTTATGAGTGGTCCGGCGTCTCGGTGGACGGCTTGACGGCGTTGCAACGCTGGATGGCGACCATGGAGGCCCGGCCCGCTGTGCAGCGTGGCTTACTGGTGCCGCAACGCGCCGATGAAGCCAGTGTCATCAAGGGTGCCCAGGCCATGCTGATCCGATGAGTCTATCGATGCGATCCCTCAGTCTGCTGGCGCTGTGCAGTTTCAGTCCCTTGTTGTTCGCCGCTGATATTCCAGGCAGCCAGGACCTGCCGATCGTGCCGCGCATGGTCGATGCGCAGATCGTCGACTATCGCCCGGCGGTCGATCTTGAGCGGATTTATCCGCTCGGTTCGATCCGCAAGATCAGCGGCCAGTTGCGCTTCGATGGCCAGGTCAGCGCCCGTGGCACTGCGACGTCGGTGACGTACGAGCTGCCGCCGGAGCATTCGGCGACCCAAGCCTTCACCGCTGCCCGCGAAGCCTTGCAAAAGCAGGACGCGCAATTGCTGTTCTGGTGCCAGGCCCGCGATTGTGGCGAAAGCAGCCTGTGGGCCAACGAAGTGTTCGGCAACGCCAAACTCTATGGCTCCGACAATGAGCAGGCGTACCTGCTGTTGCGCCTGGCGGCTCCGAAAGACAACACGCTGGTGGCGCTTTACAGCATCACCCGCGGCAATCGCAAAGCCTACCTGCACGTCGAACAGTTTGAGGCGGCCGCACCGCTGGGCGATTTGCTGCCGACCTCCGCAACCTTGTTGCGCGAACTCAAAAGCACCGGCGAGCTCGACTTTCCCAAACTGACTGAGACGCCGGGCGACACCTGGCTGCGCTTGATCTCCCGTGGGCTGAACCTGGACACCACGTTGCGGGTCAGTGTTTCCGGGCCGAATGCCGAAGCCTGGCGTCAGGCGTTGATCGACCAGGGCGTGCGTGCGGCGCGGATGGAAACCGGTAGCGTCGAAGGCTCTGGCCTGCACATCGAGCTGTTGCGCTAGGCTGTATCTGGCGAACGCGCGTGGCGCGTTCGCCTATTCTTTTGACGACTGATTTTTTCGAGACCTTGGATGATCAATAACGATCGGCTGTTGGTGCAGATCCTGCTCCTGGTGCTGTTTGGCGCGAGCTTTTGGGTGATGGCGCCGTTCTGGTCGGCGTTGTTCTGGGGCGCGGTGCTGGCGTTCGCCAGTTGGCCGTTGATGCGCCTGCTGACCCGTTGGCTCAATGGCCGCGAATCGCTGGCGGCAGCCCTGTTGACCATGGGCTGGATGGTGTTGGTGGCGGCGCCGCTCGTGTGGCTGGGCTTCAACCTGGCGGACCATGTACGTGATGCCACGGCGTTCATCAAGGATGTGCAGGTCGATGGCCTGCCGGAAGCACCGGCCTGGCTGGGTGGCATTCCATTGGTGGGCGGTCGTCTGGTGGGGATCTGGAACAGCATCGATCAGCAGGGCGCGGCGATGATGGTGTCGCTCAAGCCTTATTTCGGCCAGGTCGGCAACTGGCTGCTGGCGCGCAGTGCGCAGATCGGCGGCGGCATTCTCGAGCTGACGTTGAGCATCGTCTTCGTATTCTTTTTCTATCGTGACGGGCCACGGCTGGCGGCGTTTGTCCATGGCTTGCTCGAGCGCCTGATCGGCAAGCGTGCCGGCTACTACATCGAACTGGTGGCGGGCACGGTGCAGCGAGTGGTGAACGGGGTGATCGGCACGGCGGCGGCTCAGGCCGTGCTGGCGCTGATCGGCTTCCTGATCGCCGGTGTGCCGGGGGCGCTGGTACTTGGCATCGTGACGTTCCTGCTCAGTCTTATCCCCATGGGACCGCCGCTGGTATGGATTCCGGCCACGGCCTGGCTGGCCTGGAAAGGCGAGTACGGGATGGCGATATTCCTCGGCATCTGGGGCACCTTCATCATCAGCGGCGTGGACAACGTGCTCAAGCCGTACCTGATCAGTCGCGGCGGCAACTTGCCGTTGGTCATCGTGTTGCTGGGGGTGTTTGGCGGGTTGATTGCGTTCGGCTTCATCGGCCTGTTCATCGGTCCGACGTTACTGGCGGTGGCGTACAGCCTGTTGACGGACTGGAGCAAGAGTCAGGCGCGGGTCGAAGACCGTCGCTGAATGCAGAGGGGATCATGCGGTAACACTGGAAAACAGACTCGCGTTGATCCGGCGGACGGATGATGGGGACCGTCGGACCAACGCCAGGCTGTAAAAGCGCCCCGGGCTTCCCTGCCCGGGTCGTGTAGCGGGGTGAATCAGAACTTCGCTTCAGCATCCAGTTGCAGGGTGTTGATGTCGGAGTCCTTGAGGGTGGCGTTGGTGTAGTCAGAGTTAGCCATGAAGTACGTCGCGCCGAGGTTGAAGTTCTTGTCCAGCTCGTAGCTCACTTTCAACTTGCTGCCGCGCGAACCGGTGAAACCGTTGGCGAAGTCGGAGTCGGTGAAAGCGCCAACCACGGAGTTACGCTGCACGTCGCGGTAGTTGTAGTCGATGGCAAAACCGTAGACCTTGGTCTTCACACCGGCCAGCCAGGCAGTGTCCTGGTCGTTGCTGGCATCGTCGTTGTTGACGTATTGACCGTACAGCGAGAGTGGCAATGGCAGGCCACCGATGTCGAGCTGACCAAAACCTTCGAACAGCTTGAACTGTTCGTTCGGGCTGTTGCCGTTGATTGCCAGCGCGGCCGGGATGGAAGTACCGCCCGGGGTGATGTCGTCGTCGTTGTCGTAACCGTAGACGCTGCCGCCCAGAGTCAGTTTCAGGTTGTCGGTGATGCCAAAGCGCGCGCCCAACTGGCCAGCGTACAGACGCAGGTCGTGCTTGAACTGCACGCCATCGCCATCGACGTTGTCCTTGAGGGTGTAGTGACCGGCGCTACCGAACAGCTCGGTGCTGCCGCTCAGCGGGTACTTGTACGACAGGGACAGACCTTCAGGGCTGATGTCGCTATCCCAGATCACGTCGCCCATGCTCACCCATTGCTGTGGCATCTTGCCGCCAACGATGTGCAGGTTCTTGATGGCGTCGGGGTGGTAATCGACGTAACCCTGGTCAAGCCAGATCTGCTTCTTGTCGAAGTAGTTGTCCAGGCTCTGGTTGGTGGAACGCGGGTCATCGTTGTTGCCGGTGGCGATACGGATACCGGTGTCGACCTGCGGGTTGATTTCGGTATAGGCACCCAGGCGGGCACGAATGCGCTGACGATCCTGGTCTTTGTTGTTCGACACGCCATCGTTGTGGACGTTTTCCTGACGGAAGCGCACGTCGCCCTTGAACTGGGTCTTGGCAGCCCACGCCAGTTTCTGGTCGAAGGTGCTCAGTTCGTTGGTTTTCTTCGCAGTTGCGGCGATTTGCTCGTTGGTCTCTTGTTGAGCCTGACGGGCAATTTGCTGGTCTTTCTGATCCCTGGCCAGCTCGGCTTGCAGTTCGCTGTACTGCGCGTTGGTAATCGAGCCGTTAGCTTTGAGCATGTCGAGCAGTTTGGCGTCGACTGCGGCGCTGGCTGGAACACTCATGGCCAGCAGCAGGCCACCACACAGGGCCGCCGCAGTTTTCGTGGAAGCAAGACGCATATCAATCTCCGAAGATGAGAGTGGATGGCTGAGCCATCCAGGGCACAACCGACCAGTGATGGACGGAAAACAGTGGCCGGGTTAGAACCCGACGCTCTAAAAACAGGCGCCAGTATCGCGACGGTTTATGACAGTGCAGTGGCAATGTGATGGCATGTCGGTGACGATACAAAGTCGTCGCGAACTGTTGAGTTAGAGCGCTGTCGTCGAATTGATCGTGTGCATCCGGGAGCGATCGGCGATACTTGCGGGGCTTTCACGCCAAGAAGAGTGAGGACGGTAATGCCGTTGCAACGCCTGCAAAGTCTGTCTGAAATCGCTCCGCAAACGTGGGACGCGCTGGTGCCTGAAAATCAGCCGTTTCTGAGCCACGCATTTCTGAGCGCACTGGAAGACAGCGGCAGTGTCGGGCCACATTCCGGCTGGCAACCCGAGCATTTGCTGCACGTCGAAGGGGATCGGTTGATTGCCGCATTGCCCAGCTATCGCAAGTGGCATTCCTACGGCGAATACGTGTTCGACCACGCCTGGGCCGATGCCTGCGAGCGTGCCGGAATCGATTACTACCCCAAGCTGTTGACCGCCGTACCGTTCAGTCCGGTCAGCGGTCCGCGATTGCTGGCAGCCAGTGTCGAGGATGGTTTCGAGCTACTGAAAAGTCTGCCGGGCTATCTGGAAATCGAACAACTCTCCAGTGCCCACATCAACTTCACCGACCCGTTTACCGATGCCGCATTGGCCGAGCAACCGGGCTGGTTGCAGCGCATCGGTTGCCAGTATCACTGGCAAAATCGCGGCTATCGCGACTTTCAGGATTTCCTCGATGTGCTGAGTTCGCGCAAGCGCAAACAGATGCGCAAGGAGCGCGAACAGGTGGTGGGACAGGGCTTCGAGTTCGAGTGGCTGGAAGGGCGGGAGCTGACCCAGGCGCAGTGGGATTTTGTCTATGCCTGCTACGCCAATACGTACGCCGTGCGTAGGCAAACGCCTTATCTGACGCGCGAATTTTTCAGCCTGCTGGCCGAGCGCATGCCGCAATCGATTCGCGTGGTCTTGGCCAAACAAGGCTCACGGCCGGTGGCGATGGCCTTCAGTCTGGTGGGGGGCGACAGCTTCTACGGGCGTTACTGGGGCTGCCTGGCGGAGTTCGATCGCCTGCATTTCGAGACCTGTTTCTACCAGGGTATGGACTATGCGATTGCCAATGGCTTTCAGCGTTTCGATGCCGGTGCCCAGGGTGAGCACAAGTTGATTCGCGGGTTCGAACCGGTGATCACCCATTCCTGGCATTACCTGCGTCATCCGGGGTTGAAGGCGGCGGTCAAAGACTTCCTTCAGCAGGAACGGCTGGGTGTGCTGGCGTATGCCGAGGAAGCGCGGACGGTGTTGCCATACCGCCAGCAATAAAGCAAAGATCGCAGCCTTCGGCAGCTCCTACAGGTGTTACCTCTGTAGGAGCTGCCGAAGGCTGCGATCTTTTGATTTTCGCGGTTCAATCGATCCCGACAAACCCACCCGTCTGATGCTGCCACAGCCGTGCGTACAAGCCGCCGTGGGCCAACAGTTCGGCATGACTACCTGTTTCGGCGATCTTGCCGTTCTCCAGCACCACCAGCCGGTCCATCCGGGCGATGGTCGAGAGTCGGTGGGCGATGGCGATCACGGTTTTGCCCTGCATCAGGGTTTCCAGGCTTTCCTGAATCGCCGCTTCGACTTCCGAATCCAGTGCCGACGTGGCTTCATCCATGATCAGGATCGGTGCGTCCTTGAGCAACACGCGAGCGATGGCGATCCGCTGACGCTGGCCGCCGGAAAGTTTCACCCCGCGTTCACCGACATGGGCATCGAAACCGATGCGACCTTCAGCATCCGAAAGCGTTGGAATGAATCCGTCGGCCCGAGCCTTATGCACGGCCTCCCAGAGTTCGGTATCGGTGGCATCGGGTTTGCCGTAAAGCAGGTTGTCGCGGATCGAACGATGCAGCAGGGACGTATCCTGAGTGATCATGCCGATGCGTTCGCGCAGGCTTTCCTGGCCGACGTCGGCGATGTTCTGGCCGTCGATGAGAATCTTCCCGCCCTCCACGTCGTAGAGGCGCAGCAGCAAATTGACCAAGGTTGATTTGCCGGCGCCGGACGGGCCGATCAGGCCGATCTTCTCACCCGGTTTGATCGTCAGGTTGAGCCCGCCGATGATCCCGCTGCGCTTGCCGTAGTGGAAGTCCACGTTCTCGAAACGCACTTCGCCACGGGCCACGGTCAACGGTTTGGCCTGGTCGCGGTCGGTCACGCTGACCGGCTGCGAGATGCTCTGCAAACCGTCCTGCACCATGCCGATGTTTTCGAAGATGCCGGTGACCACCCACATGATCCAGCCGGACATGTTGACGATGCGGATCACCAGCCCGGTGGCCAGCGCAATGGCGCCCACGCTGATCAGCGATTGCGTCCAAAGCCACAGGGCCAGGCCGGTGGTGCCGACGATCAGCAAGCCGTTCATGCTGGTGATGACCACGTCCATGCTGGTCACGACACGGCCGGCCAACTGGGCTTTTTCGGTTTGTTCCTTGATCGCTTCGCGGGCGTATTGCTGCTCGAAATTGGTGTGGGCGAACAGCTTCAGGGTGGTGATGTTGGTGTAGCCATCGACGATCCGCCCCATGAGTTTTGAGCGCGCATCGGAAGCGACCACCGAACGATCCTTGACCCGTGGTACGAAGTAATAGAGGGCGCTGATGAAGGCGACGATCCAGGTCAGCAGCGGAATCATCAGGCGCCAGTCGGCTTCGGCGAACAGCACCAGCGAACTGATCGCGTAGATCAGCACATGCCACAACGCATCCACCGCTTGCACGGCGGAATCGCGCAGGGAGTTGCCGGTTTGCATGATGCGTTGGGCGATGCGCCCGGCGAAGTCGTTCTGGAAAAAATTCAGGCTCTGCTTGAGCACGTAGCTGTGGTTTTGCCAGCGGATCAGGCTGGTCATGCTCGGGCTCAGGGTCTGGTGTACCAGTAGGTCATGCAGGCCGACGAACACCGGACGCAGGATCAGCGCGACCACCACCATCCAGGCCAGTTCGATCCCGTGTTCCTTGAAGAAATCGGCGTTGGGCGTGCCTTGGGCCAGGTCGATGATGCGGCTCAGGTAGCTGAACAGCGCCACTTCGATCAATGCGCCGAACAGGCCAACGATCAGCAGGGCGACGAAACTCGGCCAGACCTGCTTGAGGTAATAGGTGTAGAAGGGCAGGACGCGGTCCGGTGGAGCGGCTGTCGGGGCGTCGCGGAAGATGTCGATCAGTTTTTCAAAACGGCGATAAAGCATCGGTTTCTCGCCCGCGCACGGGCTCTCCTTTTAACGGTTTGAGCGTTGCCGGCAGCACCGGCAACCGCTCGGACATCCTTGTCCAGCTTAGTTTCAGTCGATGCGCTTGGCCGACTTGATGAACACCGGGTCGGCCGGTACATCCTTCATGCCGCCACGGGTGGTGGTTTGCGAATTGACGATGACGTCCACCACATCCATGCCTTTGACCACTTTGCCGAACACTGCGTAGCCGTCACCCTGGTCGAGGAAATCGTTGTCCTTGACGTTGATGAAGAACTGGCTGGTGGCCGAGTCTGGCACCGAGGTACGGGCCATGGACAAGGTGCCACGGACGTTGACCAGACCGTTCTTGTGCTCGTTCTTGATCGGTGCCTTGGTTTCTTTTTGCTGCATTTGTTGAGTGAAACCGCCACCCTGGACCATGAAGCCCGGAATCACGCGGTGGAAAATCGTGTTGTTGTAGAAACCGGCGTCCACGTACTCAAGGAAGTTCTTGGTGCTGATCGGGGCCTTGACCGGGTCCAGTTCGATTTCGATCTGGCCATTGGTGGTTTCCAGCAGAACATGCGGCGCCTTGGCAGGCGTTGCCGCCATCAGGTTGGCGGCAAACAGTACGGAGCCAGCGGCGAGGGCGATTTTTTTCAGCATGGGTCAGTGATCCTGAGTGTGTTGGTGTCGACTGCGGTGAGAAACTCGAGCAGTGTCTGGTTGAATTGATCGGGCTGGTCCAGCGGAGTGGCGTGACGCGAATCGGCGATCACTTCCAGCCGCGCGTTCGGCAGCAGTCTTACGTAGTTTTCCTTCAGCGAAACCGGTGTGTAGTCACGGTCGGCGCTGACGATGAGGGTTGGACAGGTGACCTTTGAAAGTCGTTCCTGGACACCCCAACCGACAATGGCATCGAAGCTGGCGAGATAAGCATGTTTGTCGTTTTTTGCCCAGCGTTCAGCCATCTTTTGTCGCAATTCTGCCTGTTCGGGTTTGGGAAACAATTTGCCGCCCAGGGCTTTGCCGATGGTGCGAAGGCTGAGCGCGCGCATCAGGCTCCAGCGTTTGAACCACTGCCAATAGTCGTCGCGGCTGCGCAGTTTGACCTCGGGCGCGCTGTTGACGATGCACAGGCTTTTAAGCAGTTGCGGCTGATTCACGCCGAGTTGAAAACCGATCATGCCGCCCATGGACAGCCCCACATAATGTGTCGGGCCGAGGTCCAGATGCTCGATCAGCGCCACCAGATCGGCGCTGAACCCGGCGATGCTGTAACGCTCGCGGGGCTTGTCGGAGCGCCCGTGACCGCGCACATCCGGGACGATCACCCGGTAGTGGGCAGCCAGCGCGGGGATCTGTTTTTCCCAGTCCAGGGTGCTGGAACCCAGCCCGTGGACCAGCAGCAACGGCGCGCCGTGGCCATATTCCTCATAGTGCAGGTTGCAACCTTCGTGTTCGAAATAGGCCATGCATACACTCCGTGTCAGGCTTGTTCAGGGGCGGCGAACGGTGCGTCCAGCGGTGCGGTGTCGAAGGTGCGCAGCAACTCGACGAGAATCTGCGTCGCCGGGCCGAGCGGTTTGTCCTTGTTTGAATACAGGTAAAAACTCGGGTTACGGCTGCCGCCCTGATCCAAAGGTAGCAGCTTGAGCGTGCCTTCCTTGAGTTCCCGTTCGATCATGTGCCTTGGCAGCCAGGCGAACCCCAGGCCGCTGCCGACGAAAGTCGCGGCGGTGGCCAGGCTGCCGACGGTCCAGCGCTGTTCGGCACCGAGCCAGCCGACGTCCCGTGGTTGCTGGCGACCGGAGTCGCGGATGACCACTTGCATGTGGCTTTCCAGATCCTGGAAATTCAGTTCGCGGTTGAGACGATGCAGGGGATGTTCGGGGTGGGCGACCGCGACGAATTCGACATCGCTCAGCTCCGCGCCGAGATAACCGGGAATGCTGAACCCGGTGATGGCCAAATCGGCCACGCCTTCGAGCAGAACTTCTTCCACCCCCGACAACACCTCTTCGCGCAGACGCACCCGACAGCCACGGCTTTGCGGCATGAACGCGGTCAGGGCGCGGACGAGGCGGGCGTTCGGGTAAGCGGCGTCGACCACCAGGCGCACTTCGGCTTCCCAGCCTTGTTCCATGTGGTGGGCCAGGTCTTCCAGCTGACTGGCCTGTTTCACCAATTGCCGGGACCGACGCAGCAGCACGCCACCGGCTTCGGTGAGCACCGCTTTGCGGCCGTCGATGCGCAGCAACGGCACGCCGAGTTGATCCTGCATGCGCGCCACGGTGTAGCTGACCGACGATTGCGAGCGGTGCAGCGCCTCGGCGGCCTGGGCGAAACCACCGTGGTCGACCACGGCTTGAAGCGTTCGCCATTGATCAAGGGTCACGCGGGGCGCTTTCATGATGAGCTCCTGTTGTCCTAAGCTGCGCAGTTCTTATTGGAGACTGCTGAATGAAAAATCTGTTTTATTCAAGATCGGGGTTTGTACTGCTGGCGATGTTGCCGCTAACTGCGTTTGCTTATCCGATCGACGTACAAAAAGAACTCAATGGCCTGAAGATCGACTACACGACCTACGCTTCCGATTACGACATGGGTTCCATCACCGTTAACAACTACGGCGACACCGCTGCCGAATGCTCGGTGGTGTTTCGCAATGGTCCTGAATCGCCGAAGACCCGCAGGATCAACCTCGATGCCGGTAAAAGTGCGGATCTTTCAGCCAAGTTCAACCGCAAAATCATCAAGCTGTACATCAGCATGACCTGCAAGCCGAAATGACATCCAGCGGAGCAGGCCAACTGACCATGCTCCGCTTATAAACGAAATTCTTGATCGGTTATAGCAGTTATTTGCGCTTTTTCATCGATATGGCACTGTTTAACCTTCACTCCATCGACCTACAGCATTCTCAGATGGAGGCTACATCCAATGTCCCGCGTTCTGATCATCGAAAGCAGTGCCCGTCAGCAAGACTCGGTTTCCCGTCAACTGACCCAGACCTTCATCAGCCAGTGGAAAGCCGCACACCCGAAAGACGAGATCAGCGTTCGTGACCTGGCCGTCAACCCGGTGCCGCACCTGGACATCAACCTGCTGGGCGGCTGGATGAAACCTGCCGAGCAGCGCAGCGATATCGAACAGCTTTCCCTGGAGCGCTCCAATCAGTTGACCGACGAATTGCTGGCCGCCGACGTACTGGTGATGGCCGCGCCGATGTACAACTTCGCGATTCCAAGCACGCTCAAAGCCTGGCTCGACCATGTGCTGCGTGCCGGTGTGACCTTCAAGTACACCGAAACCGGTCCTCAAGGTCTGCTCAGCGGCAAGCGCGCCTACGTGCTGACGGCTCGCGGCGGGATCTACGCCGGTAGCACCGCGGATCACCAGGAACCGTACCTGCGTCAGGTCATGGGCTTCATCGGTATCCACGACGTAACGTTCATTCACGCCGAAGGCATGAACCTGGGTGGCGACTTCCAGGAGAAGGGCCTGAACCAGGCGAACGCCAAGCTTTCCCAAGTGGCCTGACCCGTTAATCGCCAGATAATCACCGGATGGTCTAGTGACCTGGCGCAACCCTTCAAGCCTGTACGCGCATCGAACCTCCCTTTGCACTTATTGCTCCTGAGTGCTGCCGCCCGATTGAACGCTTTAGCGAGATCGGGCTTTTTTTTGCCTGCGATTTTGTGAACAACGCAGAACCTGTAGGAGCCGAGCTTGCTCGCGATGGCGCTGGATCAGTTTCCTTGATGTTGGCTGACACTCCGTCATCGCGAGCAAGCTCAGCTCCTACAAGGTTTTGTGTTGGTCGATGGTTAGCGATTAGGGGCAAAACCCGCTATCGTCGCCGCCATTCAAAATGAGGCGAGCATGGGCTATCTACTTTTTGTCACGCTGATCCAGGCGTTTTCCTTCAGTTTGATTGGCGAATACCTGGCCGGTCATGTCGACAGTTACTTCGCGGTGCTGGTGCGTGTGCTGTTGGCGGGGCTGGTGTTTATTCCGCTGACACGCTGGCGTTCGGTCGAGCCGGCGTTCATGCGTGGCATGTTGCTCATCGGCGCGTTGCAGTTTGGCGTGACCTATGTCTGCCTGTACCTGAGCTTTCGCGTGCTGACGGTGCCGGAAGTGCTGTTGTTCACCATCCTGACGCCGCTGCACGTGACCCTGATCGAAGATGCGCTGAACCGCCGCTTCAATCCCTGGGCCTTGATCGCGGCATTGGTGGCGGTGGCAGGCGCGGCAGTGATTCGCTTTGACCGGATCAATCCCGACTTTTTCATGGGCTTCCTGTTGCTGCAACTGGCCAACTTCACCTATGCCGCCGGGCAGGTCCTCTACAAGCATCTGGTCGCGCGACATCCGAGCGACCTGCCGCATTACCGGCGCTTCGGCTATTTCTATCTGGGCGCATTGGCAGTGGCGTTGCCGGCGTTCCTGCTGTTCGGCAAACAGAATTTTTTGCCCGAAGCGCCGCTGCAATGGGGCGTTCTGCTGTTCCTCGGCCTGGTCTCGACCGCGCTGGGGCTGTACTGGTGGAACAAAGGCGCGTGCCTGGTCAATGGCGGGACACTGGCGGTGATGAACAACCTGCATGTGCCGGTGGGATTGCTGATCAATTTGTTGATCTGGAATCAGCATGAGGAGCTGGGGCG
Organism: Pseudomonas sp. MAG733B; assembly: GCF_036884845.1. Classification (NCBI taxonomy): domain Bacteria; kingdom Pseudomonadati; phylum Pseudomonadota; class Gammaproteobacteria; order Pseudomonadales; family Pseudomonadaceae; genus Pseudomonas; species Pseudomonas sp. MAG733B. The sequence continues at coordinate 5,653,621 of NZ_CP145732.1, read as the reverse complement.
GTTATTCCTTGGCGGGAGTGTGATTCTGGCGGCGGTGTGGATCAGTCGACTGGGCATACGCAAATCTCCAGCCACCGCATAACCCCTAATGAAATGGCTACCCCCTCACACCCTGTGATTGCTCTCTAAGCTTTCACAGGGTGTCTTTCGGAGGCCATTGCCATGAACAACGTAACTATTGTCGCTATCGATCTAGGGAAACATACCTTCCATCTGCATGCTCAAGATGATCGCGGTCATGAGCTCTACCACAAGAAATTCAATCGCGCGGGACTGGCCAGGCACTTGGCCAACCTTGAACCGTGCACGGTGGTGATGGAAGCCTGTGGCGGCGCCCACTATATGGCGCGAGAAGCAGCAAAATGGGGGCATATGCCCAGGCTCATAGCGCCTCATCTCGTGCGTCCTTATGTAAAAAGCAACAAGAACGACTTCGCCGATGCCATGGCGATTTGCGAGGCGGCGAGCCGCCCGACCATGCGTTTTGTGTCCCCGAAAACCGAAGCGCAACAAGCGCTGGCCATGCTCAACTCAGTGCGCGAGTCCTACATCAAGGAGCGCACCGCTACGGTCAATCGGATTCACGCCGGCCTGTTGGAGGTCGGTATCAGCCTGTCCCCAGGCTTTCACTCCATCAAAGAACTGCCAGCGCTGCTGGAGGAATGCTCATTTTCTGCGCTGATCAAACAAATCCTGCTGGGACTGCATGCGCACTTCAACTACCTGGACGGGCAGGTCAAGGCGCTGGACAAGCAGGTTGAACGCCAAGCCGCTGAAGATGATCTGGCTTCTCGCCTGATGACGATACCTTGCGTAGGCCCGATCACCTCCAGCGTCCTGGCTGCGGAGTTGGGCAACGGCCAGCAGTTCAAGTGCGGTCGAGACTATTCAGCCTCGATTGGGCTGGTGCCCAAACAACATTCCACCGGTGGCAAGACCGTACTTTTGGGTATCAGCAAACGCGGTGACCGAAATCAAAGGCGACTGCTCATTCAATGCGCCCGTGTGTATCTGATGGGGCTGGAACGACAGACAGGAGCGCTAGCCGATTGGGTTCGCCAGCTACTGGCTCGCCATCATTCCAACCGTGTGGTCTGCGCCCTGGCCAACAAACTGGCAAGAATCGCCTGGTCGATCGCCGCTCACCATGATGAATTCAAGGCGGGGTCAAGCGCGATGAACGCTTGACCCCGCTGCCACCCGAGCACCACCCACCTGGTTTTGCGATGCTGGATAACAGATGACGTGAACGGCCAACCGGCCTGACGACTACCCTGGGCTCCCACAAGGCTGAAAAAGCCTTCTCCCTATGAAGGGCCGTCAGGCGCGATTCTCATCGAGGCGCAGGGTCGTCCCCCAGACGCCGGATAGATGAAAGCAAGCCAAACACACATCAAAAACAGTATTGCAGAAATGGGGGTATCCATAGATGTGGGAGCCAGCCTGCTGGCGATAGCGGAGTGTCAGTCGATACAGATGTGACTGATACACCGCAATCGCTAGCAGGCTAGCTCCTACACATGAATTACGGGGTTACATCACATGTTTTTCGGGCGCAGGAATATGGCTCGCGCCCAGCACCGCCGGCAGCAATCCGGCCCGCAAATCCGTACCACTCGGCTGCTGGTACAGGCTCAAGCCAAACTCCGGCAGCACTGCCAGCAAGTAATCGAAAATATCCCCCTGAATCCGTTCGTAATCAGCCCACGCCGTGGTGCGGGTGAAGCAATAGATTTCCAGCGGAATACCCTGCGCGGTGGTCTGCATCTGCCGAACCATGCACGTCATGTTCGGCTGGATCTCCGGGTGGCTCTTCAAGTACGCCAGCGCATAGGCGCGGAAAGTACCGAGGTTGGTCATGCGTCGGCGGTTGGCCGACATGGCCGCGACGTTGCCCTGGGCCTCGTTCCATGCCTTGAGTTCGGCCTGTTTGCGGGATATGTAGTCGGTCAGCAAATGAACCTGCGACAACTTCAGCTCTTCTTCATCGCGCAGAAAACGCACGCCGCTGGCGTCGATGAACAGGCTGCGTTTGATTCGGCGGCCACCGGAAGCCTGCATGCCGCGCCAGTTCTTGAATGACTCGGACATCAGGCGCCAGGTCGGGATCGACACGATCGTTTTATCAAAATTCTGCACCTTGACCGTGTGCAGCGTGATGTCCACCACATCGCCATCAGCACCGACTTGCGGCATCTCGATCCAGTCGCCGACCCGCAGCATGTCGTTGCTGGTCAACTGCACGCTGGCGACGAACGACAGCAGGGTGTCCTTGTAGACCAACAGAATCACCGCCGACATGGCGCCCAGACCCGACAGTAGCAACAGCGGCGAACGGTCGATCAGCGTGGCGACGATGATGATCGCGCCAAACACGTACAACACCATTTTCGTCAGCTGCACGTAGCCTTTGATCGAGCGGGTGCGGGCGTGTTCGGTGCGGGCGTAGATGTCCAGCAACGCATTGAGCAGGGCGCTGACCGCCAGCAGCAGAAACAGGAAGGTGAAGGCCAGCGCCACATTGCCGAGAAAATTCAGGCTGGTTTTGCTCAGGTCCGGCACCAGGTTGAGGCCGAACTGGATCACCAGCGAGGGGGTTATCTGCGCCAGGCGATGAAACACCTTGTTCTGCAGAAAGTCATTGATCCAGTGCAGCGCCGGCTGGCGACCGAGCATCTTGGCCGCATGCAGTATGAGGTAGCGCGCCACCCGTCCGAGGACCAGCGCAATCGCCAACAGCAGCAACAGCGACAGGCTGGAGTGCACGAGCGGATGCTGATCGAGGGCACCCCAAAGGTCCAGGATGTTGATCCAGAGCTGTTTGATATCCATGGGTAAAAACGATTCTTCTGTAAGACGCGACAGGCGATTAGAGCATTTAAGACGCTTTGTATTACGTTCGATGACAAATCAGGCAACAAAAAAGCCACTGTTTACTGTCGTTTGCATAAAGAAACTCGGCCTCGGCGCTCGAAACCGGTACCCTATGCAGCTGTTTTTTTGCATTTCTTCGAGGTAGCACCCGTGTTTTCCCAATTCGCCCTGCACGAACGCCTGCTCAAAGCCGTGGCCGAGCTGAAATTTGTCGAGCCAACGCCTGTGCAAGCAGCGGCAATTCCGCTGGCGCTCCAAGGGCGTGACCTGCGGGTGACAGCGCAAACCGGTAGCGGCAAGACCGCTGCATTCGTTTTGCCGATCCTCAATCGCCTGATCGGCCCGGCCAAGATCCGGGTCAGCATCAAGACCCTGATCCTGCTGCCGACCCGTGAGTTGGCTCAGCAGACGCTGAAAGAAGTTGAACGCTTTTCGCAGTTCACCTTCATCAAGTCCGGCCTGATCACTGGCGGCGAAGACTTCAAGGTCCAGGCCGCCATGCTGCGCAAGGTGCCGGACATCCTGATCGGTACGCCGGGCCGGATGATCGAGCAACTGAACGCCGGCAACCTCGACCTGAAAGAAGTCGAAGTGCTGGTGCTCGATGAAGCCGACCGCATGCTCGACATGGGGTTTGCCGAGGACGTACAGCGTCTGGTGGACGAGTGCACCAACCGCCAGCAGACCATGCTGTTCTCCGCTACCACCGGTGGTTCGGGCCTGCGCGAGATGGTCGCCAAGGTGTTGAACAACCCTGAGCACCTGCAGCTCAACGCGGTCAGCCAACTGAACGAAACCACCCGTCAGCAAATCATCACCGCTGACCACAACCAGCACAAAGAACAGATCGTGAACTGGCTGCTGGCCAACGAGACCTACCAGAAGGCCATCGTCTTCACCAACACCCGGGCCATGGCTGACCGCATCTACGGTCGTCTGGTGGCGCAGGAATACAAGGCGTTCGTGCTGCACGGCGACAAGGACCAGAAGGATCGCAAACTGGCGATCGACCGTCTGAAGCAGGGCGGGGTGAAAATCCTCGTTGCGACCGACGTCGCCGCTCGCGGCCTGGACGTGGACGGCCTGGACCTGGTGATCAACTTCGACATGCCGCGCAGCGGCGACGAGTACGTGCACCGCATCGGTCGTACCGGCCGCGCCGGCAACGATGGCCTGGCCATCTCGCTGATCTGCCACGGCGACTGGAACCTGATGTCGAGCATCGAACGCTACCTCAAGCAAAGCTTCGAGCGCCGCACCATCAAGGAAGTCAAAGGCGTCTACGGCGGACCGAAAAAGGTCAAGGCCTCGGGCAAGGCTGTCGGTGTGAAGAAGAAAAAGACCGACGCCAAGGGCGACAAGAAAAAAACCGCCGCCAAGACCCCGACCAAGCGCAAGAGCATCAATCGCCCGAAAAGCGATTCTCTGGTGAGCAAGGACGGCATGGCCCCGCTGAAGCGTCGCAAGCCGGAAGCACCGGCTGCTGAGTAAATGCTTTAGGCAGTGGACATAAAAAACCGGACAGATGTCCGGTTTTTTATGGGCGGCGTTCTTCAACTCTCGGCTTTCTTCTCTGCTGTTCCCAACTCTTTCAAGCGCTGATCGATCAACTGGCACTTGTCTGGAAGATCTTTCGCGGCAGTCCCCAGGTCCATTTTCTGCAACTCATCGTTGATCTCCTTGGCCTTGGTCGGATTTTGCTCGGTGAGTTTTGTGACTTCCTTGGCCAGTTGTTCGCGTTTTTGAGTGGCTTCCTCGGGGGTGCAGGCCCAGGCGGGCAGGGCGCAGGCGAGCGTGGCGGCGAGGGTGAGCTTGAGCAGGGTTTTCATGTGTCAGGCCTCAGTTCCGGTTAAGGCGGGTTAACCGGTTGAGGCCTGGAGGTAGGAAAAAGTTCAGCTCTGGCCGTCAGTACCTGTGGAGGAGCCCTGGGTTTACCCACCGTGACAGCAACTTGCCGAGGTCTTGTCATCGTACTTGTCGTGGTGTTTCACCCACTCCATGATTTCCTCTTCATTCCTGCCCTTAGGCGTCAAGTCGAGGTAGTTGTAGGCTCCGACCAACATGTCCAGGCCCCGGGCATAAGTCGAATAGGTGTGAAAAATTTCGCCACCCTCGTTGCGATAAAACACGCTCAGGCCGGGAAGTTCTTCCTCGGAGCCGTCGGTTTTTTCGTAGTTGTAGGTAGCCTTGCCGGCGGCGACATCTTCGGCTCGGGCCGAGACGCCAAAGTCGTAGTTGAAATCGCAACCTTCTGACGATACCCAATCAAATTTCCAGCCCATACGCCGCTTGAACGCCTGGAATTCGGCGAACGGTGCGTGGGACACCGCCACCACGGCCACGTCATGGTGGGCCAGGTGCTGGTTGGCGCCGTCGATGTGATCGGAGAGAAACGAGCAACCGGGGCAGCCTTCGTCCCAGCCGTCGGCAAACATAAAGTGGTAGATGGCCAGTTGGCTGCGCCCGCCGAACAGGTCGGCGAGCTTCAGTTCACCGTTGGGGCCCTGGAAGTGGTAGTCCTTGTCGATTTTCACCCAAGGCAAGGCGCGGCGTTCGGCGCTGAGTTTGTCCCGTTCCTTGGTGAAGGCTTTTTCGTGCGCCAGGTGTTGTTTACGGGCGGCGAGCCATTCTTCCCGGGACACGACGGGATGATTCTGAATGTTCATAGTGATTTCTCCTGCGTGGGGCTGGGAGGTGACTTACACAGCCTAGTCGTTTGGCTTGCCGGGAATTCGACATACCGCCGGTCGGTAGTGGCAAAAAACCGGGCTGAACGGCTGTAGTCCATGCCGGTCACAACCTATGTAGCCCCTCACTCACGGGCACCGGAGGTTGCAGGATGACGACTTATAACTGGGATTTGATCGAGCGCCTGCTGCATGAAGTACAGCACGGCGAAGCCAGCTTCACGCCAAGGCCTTACGCCGAACAGTACGCAGCGGAAAAAGCGTCGGAAGGTGAGCAGACTGAGAACCTTGACCATCTGAAAGCGGTGGCGGGTGAGTACGAAAAATTACTGCTGGAGCGCGGTTACATCGAGCCTCGGCCGGAGGAGCAGGGAGGCACCGGGTCCAATTACATTTTGACGCCTCGGGGTTCCAGTTTGCTGAGCCTGATCGACAGCAGCATTCCGGGCAATGATCATCCACGGCAGGTGCTTGATGAGCAGGAAGATGCGCTGGATGAAGTGACATTTGAAGAGGTGGCGTCGAAGGCGCAGATTGCCTGAGGATCACACAAAACACCTGTGGGAGCGGGCTTGCTCGCGAAAGCGGTGTAACAGTCAGGATTGATGTCGTCTGACACACCGCTTTCGCGAGCAAGCCCGCTCCCATAAAGGGGGTATACATGTTCAGCTTTGTTTTGCAGCCTTCAGACATTTCAAATCACTAAAGTCCTTCTTCACCCCCTCGATTTTCGTCAGCAACCGCTGACGCTGCTCCGGCGTGCTTTCAGCCATCAAATCGACGAACAGCGAGCGTGCCTGCGCTTCCGTGGCAGCGAAGGCCTGACGATAAGCAGGCGTCCATAAACGCTCCCGTTCGACCAGAAGCGTCTCGATTTGTTGTGGGAATTCAGGGCTGTGGCGTTGCGCCACTGCCGCACTGAACTGCTTCTGCCAGTGGACGCGATTGGCGATCCACTGCGTGTTCTGGTCGCCCAAGGCATTCGACCATGCCACGACGCGCTGATGCTGAGTGGCGTTCAATGGGCCAAGCCAGTCACCCAGGCGTTTTTCCATGCGCTCGCCGCGTTCCTTGATCTGCTGATCGAGGGAGGGTTTGAGGTATTGCGCCTGGCGTTTGCGCTGGTCTTTGGCGAAGGCCTCGTTCATTTCGGCGACCTGCGTGTCGTCCAGCCCTTGCAGCAATTCGACCGCGGAGGGGGTGATTTCCCGGGCCGTTTCGGCGATCGCCTGTTTGGCTTCCAGCGCGCGGGCTTGCAATGCGGCATCGGTGACCTGGTTCGTGGCGACCATGGTTTGCAGTCGATCCAGCCAGTCGAGGTAGCCCGGCATTTGCGTGGTGCAATGCCAGCTCAAGTGTTCCTTGAGGCGCTCGTTGAGCCAGCCTTTTTGCTCACCGTTCATGTCCAGGTAGTCGCCGAGCGTCCAGGGAATGATCACGTCGAGGTTGCGGTAGGCCAGGCCCATGCGGCTGCACGCGCCGAGGGCGAGGGTGAACATGAGCACGAAGGCGATCTGTTTTAACCAGCGAGACATGGGCGAATCCTTGCGAAAGCCTGGCTTCGGGGACTGATTCTCATGTGAACGCAAGATCAGCCCGGCAGTTCAGCCAATCAATAGAAGGCGCGTTCAGCCTTGAGGGTAACGAGCCCGTCACACTGACTGTTGTGCCCGGAATAGGCTGAACAATAGCTGCCGCTGAGGCTGGAGTCGCTGTAGATCAGGTTGAGGTCGATGCCCATGAACGGTCGAGACAGTTTCACCGACCAATCGGTGAAACTTCCTACGTAACCACCGTCCACCGCGACGGGCGTGTTCAGCTGGTGGGTGGTGTATTTCATGCTGATCCCGATGCCGAACGGCTGATTGCCACTGAGGTCGGCGAACAGCGTGTTGTTCTGTTTGTCCGGGTCGTTGCTCAAAGCGATGCCGAAACGACTGCCGAGCAAGGTCAGGCCACCGAACAGCTCCTGGCTGTCGAGCGTTTCCACTTCGGGGTAGCTGTAATGGATCATGCCCACTTCGTAGCCGAAGGTTTGGTCGAAGGGTTGTTTAAAGCCTGCGTAGGAATCGATCTCGAGATTTTTCCCCGGGCTGATGCCCATGCTGGGCGACCATTGGCCAAAGTAGAAGCCGCTGTTGTGCGTCAGGTCCAGACCGCCATGAAATGAGCCGGCGGCCGAGGGTTTGACCAAGCCTTGGGCCATGCTACGGCTGGGACTGGTGCCGAGTTTGAGATCGAAATCCCCCAGCTCGCGTTGAAAGATTTGCCCATGGGCGATCGAACACGCCATAAGGCTGACTAGCAGGATGGGTAAGCAGGAGGGTTTGAACATGCGTCGCTCCATGAACAGCGGGGGCGGGCGGAGAGGCCTGCTGAAACGCTTGATCTAGACGCGTGCAAGGATACCGGCGAATGACGGGCATCGAGGGCCGTTCGTCGATTTTTACAAGATTGATTGTTTGCGAGGGAGTTGTTGCGAGGGTTCCAGTCCAGGCGCTTCGAAGCTCAAAGCGCCCAGGGACCAGGTGAAGCGAAGGGTGTTACTTCTTGCCCAAGGTGATCTGCTTGGACGGGCCGAACGTCTGGCCGCTGACGCCTTTGGCAATTTGCTGGATTTCACCGCCGGATTTGAGGAATGCAGCGATCTGGTTGTTGATCGATTCGCTGGTTTCAACGGCTGGAGCTGGCTTTGCTTTGCTGGTGGATGCTTTTACACGCATGGCGGCCATTAACCTGTAGAAAATTAACTTGGCCAGGCATCGTACAGGAATTACCTGCAATTTGCTTGGCAAATATCCCTTGGACGTTTCAGGTGAAGGGCGAAACAAGCCGCGAATTGTTGTTGGTCTATTTTCCCTAAGTCGCTGTTTTAACTAAAAACATGACTCGGAAAATCTCTTTTTACCCTTGCCGGGCAGTGACGAAAGTCGTCGGAATGGTCAGACGAGCGGCCAGCTACCCATGGCAAAAGCCAGGAAAATTAAGGCCTTCGCAGGATTTTCTTGCGCCACCGGGCCGGCTACCGAACGCGGCCTGCAAAACCGGGTAGAATGCCGCCACGTAATGAGGGTATTGGACATGGCTTTAGTCGGGCGTTACAACAGTTTGCAAGTGGTTAAACACACTAACTTCGGTTTATATCTGGACGGCGGCGCGGATGGCGAAATCCTTTTGCCCAATCGTTATATTCCAAAAGATATTCCCAGCGAAGATGAAGACTGGTTAAACGTTTTTGTTTATCTGGATAGCGATGACAAACTAATCGCAACTACTGAAAAGCCAAAAGTTCAGGTAGGTGAATTCGCCAGTTTGAAAGTTGTTGAAGTCAACAGTATCGGCGTGTTCCTGGACTGGGGGCTGCCGAAGGATCTGTTGCTGCCGTATTCCGAAGAAAAACGTCAGATGACAGCCGGCGAGTACACCGTGGTGCATGTCTACCTCGACAAGCACACCCGCCGCATTACCGCGACGGCGCGTCTGGATCGCTATCTCGACAAGACGCCGGCCAACTACACGCCGGGCCAGGAAGTTGACTTGCTGGTTGCCGAAGCCACCGATATGGGTTTCAAGGCAATCATCAATAACAAGCACTGGGGCCTGATTCACAAGAACGAAATCTTCAAGTTCATGCGCGCCGGTAAAGAAGAGAAGGGCTTCATCAAGGAAGTTCGTGCCGACGGCAAGATCAGCCTGAGCCTGCAACCGGTCGGCCAGGAAGCGGCCACCAGCCTGAACTCGAAGATCCTCGCCAAGTTGCGCGAGAACAATGGCAGCCTGCCGGTCAGCGACAAGAGCGACCCGACTGTGATTAGCAGCATGTTCGGCGTCAGCAAAGGCAACTTTAAAAAGGCCATCGGTGCGTTGTACAAAAATGGCCAGATTGTCATTCATGCCGATCGCATTGAACTGAGCTGATACTCGAAACACCTCTGTAGGAGCTGCCGCAGGCTGCGATCTTTTGATCTGGATCTTCAAAAACAAAGATCGCAGCCTGCGGCAGCTCCTACAGGGGCAGAGTTTTGCTTCCACTGCCGAGTTGTTGCCATGTTCCATGTCGTAGTCAAGGTTCTCCAGTGAGCGCCACCCGGCGTAGCGCCGATGGTTTTGCCCTGCAAGTGATGCTGGGTTTGTGCCTGGTCTGGGGCGTCCAGCAGGTGATGATCAAATGGGCGGCGCCCGACATTGCGCCGGTCATGCAGGCGGCCGGGCGCTCGGGCATGTCCGCGTTGCTCGTGGGATTGTTGATCTGCTGGAAGGGCGGCTGGGATCAGGTCGGTGCCACATGGCGCGGTGGGTTGTTGGCCGGTGCCTTGTTCGGACTGGAGTTTTTCTTCATTTCCGAAGGCCTGCAACTGACCACGGCCGCGCACATGTCGGTGTTCCTCTATACCGCGCCGATTTTTACCGCGTTGGGCGTGCACTGGTTGTTGCCCAGTGAGCGGTTGCGGCCGGTGCAATGGTTGGGGATCATTCTGGCCTTTGTCGGAATTGGCATCGCGTTTGCCGGCGGGGTGTCGTGGGATAATCTCGATCGCCGCATGTTGCTGGGCGATGCTTTGGGCGTACTGGCGGGTGCCGCATGGGGTGCGACCACCGTGGTGGTTCGGGCTTCGAAGTTGTCGGAGGCGCCGGTGACCCTGACCTTGTTCTATCAATTGATCATCGGTTTCGTCGGTTTGCTGTTGATCGCGCTGCTCAGCGGCCAGATCACCCACGTCAGCCTGACCACCGTGGCGGTGGCCAGTGTGCTGTTCCAAGGCGTGGTCGTGTCGTTTTTCAGTTACTTGATCTGGTTCTGGCTGTTGCGCCGTTATCTCGCGGCGAACCTGGCGGTATTTTCGTTCATGACGCCGCTGTTCGGCGTCACGTTCGGTGTGGTGTTGCTGGGTGAAGAGCTGAGCCTCAACTTTGTAATCGGCGCGGTGCTGGTGTTGTTGGGCATCACCTTTGTCAGCGCTGAGCAGTGGGTTCGCCGCCGTTTGCGCAGAGCGCTTGGGCAGTCCTGAGTGGACTGAACAGCAGACTCCCGGCGATCACCAGCCCAATGCCCGCGACCACCAGCGCGGGCTGCAAGCCACCGCTGAAGTGGCTACTCAATGCCGCCAGCAACGGCCCGCTGAGCTGGCCCACGGCAAAACATGCGGTCAGCAGGCCTGCATTGCGTTGCGTCGCGTGGGGCGCCAATTCCCGCGAGCGTTGAATCACCAGTTGCATGCAGGCCAGGAACGGCGTGCCACACAGAATCACCCCGAGCGCGAGGCCGGGACCATTGCCCAGCAGGCAAGCGAACACCCCCGCCGCTTGCAGCCACAGTGTCGCCATCAGCCAGTGACGTGTCGTCCCCCAAGTAGGCCGACGCACACTCACCAACACCACGCCGATCGCCGCCGCCAGGCCGAAGCACGGCCAGAACAGATCGGCCTGCCATTGGCCATGGAACTGCGCGCTAGCCATTTGCGACAGGAACGTCGCCGGGATGATGTAGCCCACGCCGTACAACGCATAGACCAGGCCTAACCGGCCGATACCACGACTGTCCGAAGTCGCGACGTTGGCGACAGCGGCCACGGTTGCCGGCGGTTGCGGCAGGATTCGCACAATCCCCAGCAACATCACCAAACCGACGGCGGCGTACACCAGCCATAACGTAGCGGACGTCTGACCCAAGAGGTTCGAGCCCAAGGCCAGCAACCCTGTGAGAAAAATCCCCAAACCCGGTCCGGCAAATACCAAGGCGCCGAGTCGCGGGCGTCCGGCGGCGGCGGCCAACGGCTGGCTCAGCGCGGTGATCATCACCAGTACCCAGGCGCTGGCCACGCCAGTACCGAAGCGCAGGATCAGATGCGGCCAGAAGCCGTGTGCCCAGAACGAGGCGAGGGTCAGCAGCACACACAGCCACAAGCCACCCAGCAGACGGCGGCGAACTTGCGCCGGACGCCGGGAAAACATCGCGTCCACGGCACCGAGGAAGTAACCGAGGTAGTTGGCGGCGGCAATCAGGCCGGCGGCGGTCAGGTCGATCTGGCCTTCACTGAGCAGGTGCGGCAGTTGCGGGGTCAGGGCGAAACGGCCGATGCCCATGGCCATCATCAGGGCGATAAAACTGGCGGACAATCGAATCAAGGGCGACATGGTCAGAGTTCCAACAGAGGTTCAATGACCGTCAGGCTAGGTTCGATTGACTTTCTTGAAAAATGAATAATATTGAGTAACTTGTTCTTTTTTGGAGAAGGTAGTGGAATTCAGTCAATTGCGGATCTTCCAGGCTGTGGCGGAAGAAGCGTCCATCACCCGTGCCGCCGAACGCCTGCACCGGGTGCCGTCCAACCTGTCGACCCGGCTCAAGCAACTGGAAGAGCAGTTGGGCGTAGAACTGTTCGTTCGCGAGCGTCAGCGTTTGCAGCTGTCGCCTGCGGGAAAAGTCTTGCTGGACTACACCGCGAAGTTGTTCGCCTTGCACGACGAAGCCCATGCGGCGGTGCAGGGTGGCCAACCGGCGGGAGACTTCGTGCTCGGCACCATGTACAGCACCGCCGCCATTCACCTCCCGGCACTGTTGGCGCGCTATCACCGGCGTTACCCGTCGGTGAACCTGCAAGTCCAATCCGGGCCCAGCGGTGAGCTGCTGGAAGGTTTGCTCACAGGGCGGCTCGATGCGGCGCTGGTGGACGGTCCGCCGGAATTGTCCGGGCTCGATGGCGTGTTGTTGTGTGAGGAACGGCTGGTGCTGATCAGTGAGGCTGATCATCCACCGGTGATCAGCGCGCGGGATGTGGAAGGGCGTTCGGTGTTCACTTTTCGTCCGGGTTGCTCCTATCGGACGCGCCTGGAGTCCTGGTTCTCCCGCGATCATGCGGCCATGGGCCGGGCAATGGAGATTGAATCCTATCCGGGGATGCTCGCGTGCGTAATTGCCGGCTCCGGCGTGGCGCTGATGTCGGAGTCGATGCTCGCCAGTCTGCCGGGCCGTGAAAGCGTGGCAGTGCACCCGCTGTCAGAGCCGTTTGCCACGGCAACCACCTGGCTGATGTGGCGCAAGGGCATGGTCGGGGCCAATCTGAATGCGTGGATCGAGGAGCAGCAAGCGGTCTATCCGTCGGCGCAAAGCCAGGCCCGGGCGATTGCATGATTTAATGGCGGCCGATTGTGATCGATTCAGTAACAGATCATTGCCACTTTGGGCGAGCATTGCTCAGGACTTCGGACTATTATCAGTGCGAAGGGGCTACAGAATTTTGGCCGCTCGGCACTACCCTGAAGGGGGCATCATGAAAGAGAAAATCCAAAACTGGCTGCACGACCTGGGTGTCGCACTCGGTTTGATCGAACCGCCTCTGCAACCTGTGCCTATTCGTACTGACGACGAGCAACGCCGACGCCAGCAGCGTCGCCGCTGAACGGATAAACCGTGGGTGGAGAGGGTGCCTTTGTGGCGAGGGAGCTTGCTCCCGCTGGGTCGCGAAGCAGCCCCTCTTGATCACACTGTTTCAATTGTTGCGCTTCGACATATTTTGCGAGGGTTGCGCCCTCGAGCGGGAGCAAGCTCCCTTGCCACAAAGGGTGTGTTCGTTTTGATGACGCTTGTTGTCAATGCCGCCCGATCTCCATCAAAAACCGGCTCAAGTCACTGGCTGTCCTGGCCGTATTGAGCATCCGGTCTTCCTCGGCGGTGAACGCCGTCAAGCCGAGTTCGTCTTCCAGATGGAAGATCAACTCTTCAATTTCCGATTTATCCAACCCCAACTGCACCAGACTGGCGTTGTCGTCGAAGTCATCCCGGCCTTCCAGCAAACGGCTGATGTATCGATGCACGGCAGCACGAACGGCGGCTCTTTTCATGGCAGTTCTTCGCGGGCGTTGTTGTTTTTATCCCTGCTGAGGATGTCGGCCTCGGCGAGGCGCACCAGACGTTCAGGGAATTCGAGCACTTTCCTTCAGACGAAAAAAAACGGGTGTGGCAACCGACGCCACACCCGTCGAAGAAAGCATCAAGTCGTTATGTTCAGCTTAGGCGGCGCTCGCCAGTGTTGCCGGGCGACGTGACATCAGGCTGACAAGCACGAAGCTCACGAGGCTGACACCGAGGCTGTAGTAGATCGGTGTGTTGGCATCCATTCCGTCCTTGAACATGAAGACCAGGGCGGTAATGAAGCCCAATGCCATGGCGGCGATGGCACCGGCGGTGGTGGCGCGTTTCCAGAAGATCGCACCCATCAGCGGGATCAGCATGCCGCCTACCAGCAGGTTGTAGGCCAGTGTCAGCGCACTGATCACGTCATTGACCACCAGTGCGATGCCCAGAACAACAATACCGGTCAACATGGTGAACAGGCGGTTGGTGGCGATGTTCGACTCTTTACCACGGCGCAGTTTCGGCAGCAGGTCTTCAGTCAGGGTGGTGGAGGCGGCCAGCAAACCGGCGCTGGCGGTGGACATCATCGCTGCCAGGGCAGCAGCAATCACCAGGCCACGGATGCCGTCCGGCAGCGAGACTTTGACGATAGCGGCAAAGGCGTTGTTGACGTTGTCCAGATCCGGAATCAGCACGTGAGCGGCCATACCGATCAGCGCGCAAACCAGGCCGTAGATGATGCAGTAGATACCGGCCGAAGTACCGGCGTACTTCGCCACTTTTTCGCTCTTGGCGGTGAACACCCGTTGCCAGATGTCCTGACCGATCAGGATGCCGAAGAAGTAGATCATGAAGTAGGTGATGATGGTGTCCCAGCCAATGCTGGTGAAGTTGAAGCTGGCGGCCGGCAGTTGCGCGACCAGTTGATCCCAGCCACCCACACGGTACAGGCAGATTGGCAACAGCAGGAACATCAGGCCGACGGTCTGGATACCGAACTGGACGATGTCGGTCAGGGTCAGCGACCACATGCCGCCAATTGTCGAGTAAATGACGACGATGCCGCCGCCTACCAGTACAGAGACCCAGAACGGCAGGTCAAACAGAACTTGCAGTACGGTGCCGATGGCCAGGATCGAAACCACGCCGATCATCAAGGCATAGGCCAGCATGATGGTCGCGCTGGCGGTACGGGCCATTGGGTTGTAGCGTTTTTCCAGCACCTGGGTGACGGTGAACACTTTCAGTTTCAGCAACGGTTTGGCGAGGAACAGGTTCAGCGCGATGATCCCGCAGCCCAGTGCGGCGCAGAGCCAGAAACCGGAGATGCCGTGCACATAGCCCAGACGCACGGTGCCCACGGTGGACGCACCGCCCAGAACGGTGGCAGCCATGGTGCCCATGTACAGGCCCGGGCCGAGGTTACGACCGGCGACCAGGTAGTCTTCGTGGGTCTTGGCCTTGCGCATGCCGTAGTAGCCGAGTATCAGCATCGCGGCGGCGTAGATGAGTACGACGATTAAATCCAAAGCCATGATGGCGTGTCTCCGATTGTATTTTTTATGTGAGGCGAAAAATCAGGCGACGGGTTGCATCGCCGGTTTAACGAGCGGGTCCGTGCTCTTGCTGCGTGAATCATTCGGGCCGAATACGGCGCTCGCTTCCGGGAACATCTTGAGCAACACCAGGTACACCACCGAAGCCAGGCCCAGGGTGACCGGCAAGCTGATGTCGATGCCCTCGGCCAGGTTGCCCAGTGGGCCGACGAACTGCCCCGGCAGGTTGACGAAGCACAGGCCAACGGCCGCGCTCGGGATCCAGGCACCCATGCCACGCCAGTTCCAGCCGTGGGTGAACCAGTAACGGCCACCTTTCTCGCCACGGGTGAACACTTGCAGATCATCCGGGCAGTAGAAGCCGCGACGCGTCACCAGGCCGATGATCATGATCACCATCCATGGCGTGGTGCAGGTGATGATCAGTACGGCGAAAGTCGACACGCTCTGCACCAGGTTCGCCGCGAAGCGACCGATGAAGATGAAGGCAATCGACATCACGCCGATCAGCAACGTCGCCTTGACCCGCGACAGCACCCGTGGGAACACGCTGGACATGTCCAGCCCGGTGCCATACAGCGAGGTGGTGCCGGTGGACATGCCGCCGATCACTGCAATGAGGCACACCGGCAGGAAGAACCAGGTCGGCGAAACGGCCAGCAGGCCGCCAACGTAGTTGTTGGCCGCGATGTAGTCCGGTGCCTTGATCGCCACGATGGTGGCGGTGGCGAGGCCGAACAGGAACGGAATCAGCGTGGCCAGTTGCGCGGCGATTACCGAGACCATGATCCGGCCTTTCGGCGTTTCACGCGGGATGTAGCGCGACCAGTCACCGAGGAACGCACCGAAGGAAATCGGGTTGCTCATGGCTACCAGCGCTGCGCCGATGAACGCGGCCCAGAAACCGGCCTGACCCATGGCCACCGTGCCCGCGTACTGGCTGTCGAACGCCGGGGCAAAAGCGAAGATGCCCAGCAGGAACAACAGGCTGGCCGCCCACACCGCGATGCGGTTGACCCACAACATGAAGCGGAAACCGTAGATGCACACCGTCAACACCAGCAGCGCGAACAGACCGTAGGCCAGGCCCAGGGTCAGGTCGGTTTCTGGCAGATCGATCAAGCGCTTGGCGCCGCCCACCAGTGCATCACCCGAACTCCAGACGGAGAGCGAGAAGAACGCGATGGCGGTCAACAGCGACAGGAAAGAACCGACGATTCGCCCGTGCACGCCGAAGTGTGCACCGGAAGACACGGCGTTGTTGGTGCCGTTGATCGGGCCGAACAGACCCATCGGCGCGAGGATTAATGCACCGAGCACCACGCCCAGCACAATCGCCCAGACGCCAGCCTGGAAGGACAGGCCGAACAGTACCGGGAAACTGCCGAGCACGGCGGTTGCAAAGGTATTGGCGCCACCGAAGATCAAGCGAAACAGGTCGCTGGGCCGTGCGGTGCGCTCATTGTCCGGGATCTGTTCGACCCCATTTGTTTCGATGCTAAGGCTATTGTCTTTGTTGTTGTTATTCATGATCTGCTCCGATCATAAAGGCGCGCTCATCGTGTGTGAGCGTCACCTGTTTGGCTAAGGGGGTGGCAGCCCTTCCGGCATTGCGGACAAATGTTCGTGGCAGGCCAGCCATAGGCCTTGTTGTTCTTGGCCAGACGCTTGTTTCTTGAAAACAATCGTCTCGCGCTCCTGGCTGAAGTGTTGCTCCCCTTGCATGCGCAGCTCGGTGGCCACGTCATGGATGAAAATCGCCACGTCACCCTGCAGGCTGACAAAGGCGTTGCTCGATGTGCACGACAGCACTTCGAAGCCGTCCTCGGCGCGCCAGCTGTCCCACAACGCCTGGTAGGCATCGCGCGACAGCAGCGGCTGTTCGGGGGTGTAGAAGACGAAGCTGGCATCGGCGCTGAACGCGCCGAAGTAGGCTTCGCGATCGTTACGGGCGAAGGCGGATACCAGATCGGCAGCCGCTTTCAAAACCTGATCACGTAGGTTCATGACCGATCCTCAGCGATGGACCACGCCAGGCAGTACGCAGAGCATTTCATACAGCAGGTTGGCGGCCAGCAGCGAGGTGTTGCCGGTGGTGTCATAAGCGGGCGAGACTTCTACCAGATCGCAACCGATCAGGTCGAGGCCTTGGCAGCCGCGAACGATTTCAATCGCCTGAATGGTCGTCAGACCGCCGATTTCCGGGGTGCCGGTGCCTGGTGCCCACGCCGGGTCGATGCCGTCGATGTCGAAGCTCAGGTACACCGGACCGCCGCCGACTTTCTCGCGAACTTCGGCCATCAGTGGCGTCAGGGATTTGTGCCAGCACTCTTCGGCCTGAACCACACGGAAGCCCTGGTTGCGGCTCCAGTTGAAGTCGTCAGCGGTGTAGCCCTGGGCGCGGAGACCGATTTGCACAACGCGGTCCGGATCGATCAGGCCTTCTTCGACGGCGCGACGGAAGGTGGTGCCGTGGGCGATTTTCTCGCCGAACATGTGATCGTTCACATCGGCGTGGGCGTCGATGTGCACGAGGCCGACCTTGCCATGCTTTTTATGGATGGCACGCAGGATCGGCAAGGTGATGGTGTGGTCGCCGCCCAGGGTCAGGGGGATCACATCGTGTTCGAGGATGTTGTCGTAGGACTCTTCGATGATCCGCACGGCATCCAGCAGGTTGAACGTGTTGATCGCCACGTCGCCGATGTCGGCAACCGACAGGGAGTCGAACGGTGCAGCACCGGTGGCCATGTTGTACGGGCGGATCATTACCGATTCGGCGCGGATGTCACGCGGCCCGAAGCGGGTGCCGGGGCGCAGCGAAGTACCGATGTCCAGCGGCACGCCTACGAAGGCAGCGTCCAGACCGGCAGCGGTAGGTACGTGGGGGAGTCGGAGCATGGTGGCGATGCCGCCGAAGCGCGGCATTTCGTTGCCGCCCAGTGGTTGGTGAAGAATCTTGTCCACGGGTAGGGCCTCATCGTCGTTGTTTTATTTATTGGGTTGCACCGTTCACGGAGGACGGGTGCACCTTGTGGCGCCGATTCTGCGAAATGTAGTGGCCGGGAAGAATCGCTACGGGCAAATACTTAGTTCAGATTTTTCTAAACTAATGGCGGTGGCGGGGATAGACTTGCGGCCATGTGCCGCACCTGTGGCGAGGGAGCTTGCTCCCGCTGGGGGCAAAGCCCCCCAAAACCATTCACGTCAGTCCGGCAGACAAACCACATGAGCAGGTTTTACGGCTGCTGTGCAGCCGAGCGGGAGCAAGCTCCCTCGCCACAAGAGCAGGAGTAGCCCATGGCCAACGCTTTACCCGACCTGAAACTATTGCGCATCTTCGTCAGCGTGGTACGTCATCAGGGATTCGCCAACGCCCAGCAAGAGCTCAACCTCTCGACGTCGGCCATCAGCACCTACATGAGTCAGCTCGAAGCCGCGCTTGGCCTGGTGCTGTGCCATCGTGGTCGGGGTGGTTTCAGCCTGACCAGCAAGGGTGAGTTGTTCCATCAGGAAACCCTGCGCCTGCTCGGCGAACTGGAAGGTTTTGAACAATACGCCGCCGCGCTCAAGGGTGAATTGCGCGGCACGCTGAACCTTGGAGTGATCGACTCCACGGTCAGCGACAAGGCTTTGCCGTTCGCCGAAGCCATCGGCGCCTACAGCCAGGAACACCCGGCCGTGCACTTGCACTTGTCGGTGATGAGCCCTTATGAGTTGCAGCTTGGCGTGCAGGACAATCGCCTCGACCTGGCCATCGGCGCGTTTTCCACGCGCATGAGCGGTCTGGTGTACATGCCGTTGTACCGCGAGCAGCACTGGCTTTATTGCAGCACGCGGCATCCGCTGTTTAACGAGCGGCGCATTCCCGAGCAGGTCATCACCCAGCAGCGCATGGTAGGTCGCGGCTACTGGAGCCAGGCCGAACTGGCCCGCCACGGCTTCAAGCACAGCGCTGCGACGGTGGAGAGTATGGAAGCGCAGTTGATTCTGGTGCTGTCCGGCGCCTACATCGGTTACTTGCCGGAGCACTACGCCCAGGCCTGGGCCGACAAGGGCGATTTGCGCGTGCTGTTGCCGGCGACGTTCGGTTATCAGGCGCCGTTCTCGATGATCGTGCGCCGAGGCCGCAGCCGCGAGCCGTTGATCCAGACTTTCCGCGATCTTCTCAAAGCACAACTGAATCAGGCCTGAAGACGATGTCCAGAATCCAATGCCCGCGTTGCCTGCGACCGCAAACGCATTGCCTGTGCCCGTTGATCCCCAGCCTCGACAGCCGCACCCGGGTGTTGCTGTTGCAGCATCCGAGTGAAGTGAACCATGCGTTGAATACCGCGCGGCTGGCGGCGCTGGGGTTGAAGAGTGCCGAGTTGATCGTCGGCGAAGTGTTTGAGGATTTGCCCAGCCTGTTGAATCAACCGGGGTATCGGGCGCGGTTGTTGTTTCCCGGTGACGATGCCCAGCCGATGCAGGCGTATGTCGCATCCGATGAACCGCTGTTGCTGGTGGTCCCGGACGGCACCTGGCGCAAGGCGCGCAAGATGCTGCACCTCAATCCGTTGCTGGCAGCATTGCCGAGGGTGACGCTGGCCGAAGGCCGCGTGTCCCGTTATCGACTGCGCAAGGCACCGGGGCCGGGAGCGTTATCGACGGTGGAGGCGATAGTGCAGGCGCTGGAAACCTTGGAAGCGCCGACCTCGTTTGCGCCGTTGCTGAAGCCGTTCGAGGCGTTGATCGAGGGGCAGATTGCGGCGATGGGGGAGGAGGTTTTCCAGCGTAATCATGGGCCGAAATAGTCGTTGTATGTGCCGGCCTCTTCGCGAGCAAGCCCGCTCCCACATTTGATCGCATTTCTCCTTTAGGAACTCGGTCGAATGTGGGAGCGGGCTTGCTCGCGAAGACGGCAGAACTGCCACCAACAAACTCCACCCAGACTACCGCTCGCGCATCGCCTCGGTCCGCGCCTTCAACACCGGTTTCAGCAGGTAATCCAGCACCGTCTTCTCCCCGGTAATAATGTCCACCGTCGCCACCATCCCCGGAATGATCAGCAACGGTTTCACATCCCCTCCCAAATGGTTTTTATCAGTGCGCACCTGAATCAGGTAGAAGCTGTTGCCCTTGTCATCGGTGATGGTGTCGGCGCCGATCAGTTCCAGCTTCGCGCTCAGCCCACCGTAGATTGTGTAGTCGTAAGCCGTGAACTTGACCATGGCTTTCTGGCCCGGATGCAGGAACGCGACGTCCTGGGGGCGGACCTTGGCTTCGATCAGCAGGTTGTCTTCCAGCGGCACGATTTCCACCATGTCGCTGCCGGGCTGAACTACGCCGCCGATGGTATTGACCTTCAATACCTTGATGATGCCTTTGACGGGTGAGGTCACCGTGGTGCGCGTTACCCGGTCGTCGATGGCGATGCTCGATGCCGTGATTTTCGACAGGTCAGTGCGTTTCTCATTCAGCTCTTTGGCCGCGTCCGAACGGAAGGATTGTTCCGATTCGTCGATCTTGCTCCTGATCTCGGCAATCGCCGATTCGGCCCGGGGAATCGCCAAAGTGGTGGCGTTCAGCGAGCCTCGGATTTCCACGGCGCTGCGCTTGAGCCGCAGGATCTCCACCGGCGAAACCGCGCCGGTCTTGACCAGTGGCTCGGACATGTTCATCTCTTGGTTGACCAGCGCCAGACTGGAACTGTACTGCCCGGCTTTCGAGCGGAATTCCGCCAGTTCCTGGGTTTTTTGCCTCAGTTGTTCTGACAGTGTGCGTTGTTCGCTGGCCAGTCGGCGTTGCCGCTGTTCGTACAGCGAGCGCTCGTCCTCGGCCACTTGCGGCGCCTTGGCGATCACTTCGTCCGAGAGCTTGAAAGGTCGGCCTTCCGCTTCTGCCGATAGTCGTTCGACCTGTGCGGTCAGTGCATAACGATCGACTTCGCTTTCGCCCTTGTTCGACAGGTAGCGCGTGTCATCCAGGCGCAGCAACGTGTCGCCCTTGTTCACCATTTGCCCTTCGCGCACGAAGATCTCGGTGACGATGCCGCCCTCCAGGTTCTGGATCACCTGCACCTTGCTCGACGGAATCGCCTTGCCTTCGCCCATCGTCACTTCCTGCAACACGGCGAACTTGGCCCAGACCACCGCGCTGATCAACAACGCGGCCGCCAGCCACACGGTCACCCGCGACCAGCGCGGCGAGTCCTGCAATGAAGCGCCGGCGGTTTCCGGCATGAATTCGGCTTCGGCGCTTTTGCCGAAACTGTCGAAGTAGCCGCGATCTTTCGAAGAATCCGATGAAGCAGGCATGGGCAACTCCTAGACCGCCGCAGAGCCGACACGGCCCTTGCGCAGTGCATCGATGACCGCTTCTTTCGGCCCGTCGGCGACGATCCGCCCGTTGTCCAGCACCACCAGCCGGTCCACCAGGCTGAGCATCGAGGTGCGGTGCGTCACCAACAACACGGTTTTGCCCTGGACCCAGCCGTGGAGTTTCTGTCGCAGTACGTCTTCGCTGCTGTTGTCCATGGCGCTGGTGGGTTCGTCGAGCAACATGATCGGCGGGTCGAGCAACAACGCCCGTGCCAGCAGCACAGCCTGGCGTTGGCCGCCTGAGAGCAATTGGCCGCGCTCGCCGACAGGGCGGTCGAAGCCTTGCGGGTGTTGCCGGGCCAGTTCGGTAACGCCGGTGAGTTCGGCCACTTCGAGCATGCGGGCGTCGCTGATGTAGCGCGCGCCGAGGGTCAGGTTGTCGCGCAGGCTACCGGCCAACAGCGGCAAGTCATGGGCGACATAACCGATTTGATGGCGCAGGTCGGCGACGTCGAGTTGCCGCAGGTCCAGGCCATCGAGCAGCAACTGGCCTTCTTCTGGTTCGTAGAAGCCCATCACCAGCCGCCCGAGGGTGCTTTTGCCCGAGCCGCTGCGGCCGATGATGCCGATGCGTTCGCCAGGTTTGACGCTGAAACTGATGTTGGCCAGCGCCGGGGCGTTCTGGCCGTTGTAGTGGAAGGTCACGCCGACCACATCCAGCGCGCCTTGCAGTTGGGTGCGCTCCAGCGGCCGTTGCCGGGCATCGCGCTCCTGGGGCAGCGACATCAGCGCATCGGTGCTTTTCATGGTCAGTTGCGCTTGCTGGTAGCGGGTGATCAACCCGGCGATTTGCCCCAGCGGCGCCAGTACCCGGCTGCCGAGCATGTAGGTCGCCACCAGTGCGCCGACGCTGAGATTGCCGGCGATGATGCTGTAGACCCCGGCGACGATGGTCGCCATGCCGGAAAACTGCTGGATGAACAATGTGCCGTTGGTCGCCAGCGCCGAGAGGTTGCGCGCGTGGCTGTCGAGGCGGGTGAGGGCGCCGTGGGTGCTTTCCCATTTGTGCTGGCGCTCGCTTTCGGCGCTGCACGCCTTGAGGGTTTCCAGGCCGCCGAGGGTTTCGATCAGCAATGCCTGGCGTTCGGCGCCGAGGCTCAGGCTTTTCTGCACGGTGTCGCGCAGGCGTGCCTGAATGATCATGGCGAAGATGATCGTGATCGGAAACGCCAGCACCGGAATCACCACCAGCCAGCCGCCAAGCAGGCCGATCACCACCAGCATCAACAAGGCGAAGGGCAGGTCGATCAGGCTGGTGAGGGTTACGGCGGTGAGAAATTCCCGCAGGCCCTGGAAGTCGTGAATGCTCTGGGCGAAGCCGCCGATGGTCGCCGGCCGCGCTTTCATCGCCATGCCGGTGATGCGTTCAAACAAAGTCGCCGAGAGGATCACGTCGGTCTTCTTGCCGGCGGTGTCCAGCAAATGCGCGCGCACCACGCGCAGGACAAGTTCGAAACCGGTGCCGATCAACAGGCCGATGGACAACACCCACAAGGTCGACGTGGCCTGGTTCGGCACCACGCGATCGTAGGTCTGCATCACGAACAGCGGCACCATCAGGCCCAACAGGTTGATCAGGAAACTGGCGAGAATCGCATCGCTGTACAACCACTTCGACAGCTTCAGCGTGTCGCGAAACCAGGCTTGTACGCGGGGCACCAGCGGCGAGCGCAGGTCTTCGAGTTCATGCCGTGGCCGGGCGAACAATGCCTGGCCGGTGTAATGCTCGGCCAGTTCCTGCGGGCTGATCCACTGTTCGCCGCCATCCGCTTCGCTGGGCAGGATCAGCACGCGGCCGTCCTCGCCATAACGGCGCAGGACCGCGGTGCGGCCATTGTTGAGCAGCAGCATCACAGGCAGGTTGAGCGGGGAAATGTCCTTGAGGTCGCGGCGCAGCAGACGCGCCTGCAAACCGGCCCGGGCCGCTGCACGGGGCAGCAGGTCCAGGCTCAGGCGTTGGTGTGCCATTGGCAGCCCGGCACTCAGGCTGGCGCGACTGACAGTCGCGCCATGAAGTTTGCAGAGGATCAACAGACCGTCCAGAAGCGGGTCATCGAAGCTCAGGCGCGGATCGACACCGGTGTTGCCGGGTTCCATGCTGGTCACATTGATCGCTCCCGTGCACTACTTCAGTTCAGGCAAACGAGCTTCGCTCTTCACTTCGGCCTGGGCGATGGCATCGGCGGGCAGTACGACCCGCTGCTTGCTCAACAGCTGGCCCATGTTCGCCAGTACACGGTACATCGAATACTCTTCGGTGTAGAGCACTTCGGTGTAGCGACGGTTGGCGTTGTAGAGTTCGTTTTCACTGTCCAGCAGGTCGAGCAGGGTGCGTTGGCCGAGGCCAAACTGATCCTGATACGCCACGCGCACGCGTTTGCTGGTGTCGGCGTATTCACGGGCGGTCGGGGTTTGTTTCTTGGCATTGACCATGGCGTTCCAGGCCAGGTGAATGTTTTCGTTGAGCTGGCGCAGGGCGTTGTTGCGGATGTCCATCGCCTGATTGATCTTGTGTGCATCCGATTGCAGGCGAGCCTTGTCGCTGCCACCGCGGAACAGGTTGTAGTTCATCACCACGCCGACCCGCCATTCGTTGTCGTGGCCTTCTTCGCCGGCAATGTTGTTGTTCGCGCCAACCGCGGCTTCGGCGTCGAAGCGGGGGTAGAACGGCGACTTGGCGACTTCGTACTGGCTCTCGGCGGATTGCACGTCCGCCTGCGCGGATTTCAGGTACGGGTTGTTGTCGACCATGCTCTGCTGGGCTTCCTGCAAAGTGGCCGGCAATTCGCCGCGAGTTGACGGCGGTGCTTCCAGTTCATCGGGCAGGCGCCCGACCACGGCGGCGAAGTTCGACTCGGCATCCGCCAGATCCACTTCGGCGGTGTCGAGGTTGTTCTCCGCCAGCGCCCGACGAGCGGTGGACTGGTCGGCGTCGGCATTGCTGCCGATCCCGCGCTCGGTGCGCAGGCCGATCTGATCGTTGACCCGCAAATGCGCTTGCAGGTTGTTCTTGGCCAGCGTCACCAGTTCACGGCGCTTGAGCACTTCGAGGTAAACCTCGATGGTGCGCAGGGCCAGATCCTGAGCGGTGCCCTGGGCGTAATAGGCTCGGGAGTTGACCACGCCTTTGGTGCGCTCGACTTCGTTGGCGGTGTTGAAGCCATCGAAGAGCATCTGCCGCAGACGCAGTTCCGACTGGGTGTAATTGAGAATTTCGGTGTGGTGATTACCGAACGCCCGGGTGTTGGTGTTATCGCTGTACCCGCGCCCGTACGCGGCATTCAAGTCAACCGACGGATAAAAGCCCCCCTTCGCGACCTTCACGTCTTCGTCAGCCGACAGACGGCTGTCCACCCGCGACGCCAGTTCCGGGTGGGTGGCGATGGTGCTTTGAATGGCTTCGGTCAATGACATGGCATGTGCTTGAGAAGTGCAGGCCATGGCCAGCAGAACCGCGCTGCATAGGGGGGTTAAAAGGCGCATGGTGCATCTCCCTGATTCCTGATGGTGCTTTATTAGTCGCCAAATATTTGACGACATTTATAGGTAAACCGTTTCACGCGTTTTACAGAAGAGCTAAGAACATTCTGGAGAGAACCTAAGAAGTGTTTCTCATAAGGGTTATGCCGAAAAAAACTTATGCGCTCTGCAAAATCCAGCACATTGTTCACTACGAAAGCCCTTGATTTATGAGCTTTAGGGCGCTCATCAGGGCCGGTGAAAAGTTCCGATCCACTTATCGACATAGGGCGGAGAAGTGCTGGAGGGGAGGGAGGCGTAGCGGAATTGAGTGACGGTTTTTTGTCACTCGGGTGATTCAGAACCGTTACGCATCGCTCGCAGGGCAACGTATTTGCGATGTGTTCCCGATGCCTTTGATTGCAAAGGGGTTGTTGCGCAAAGAAACGTGGCCTGCGGGCAACACGCTGGGCGAGATCGTCGCCAGGGCAACGGCTTACTCAGGTAAACCCGCTGACCGGTAGACGATCCGCCGGGCAACCCGTTGAGCCATCCATAAGCATTGCTCCGCGCAATAAAAAAAATGCCGACAGCGGTTGGCAGCGGAGGAAATGCACATGGCTACGCTCATCGGTATCGTCAGTAAGATCGTCGGGCAGGTGTTCGCGGTTTCAAGCGACGGCACTCGTCGTGTCCTGATCGAAGGAGACCGGTTATTCGCCGGTGATCAACTGACGACCGGGGCCGAAGGCGCGGTAGCGGTGCATTTGCAAAATGGCCAGGAACTGACCCTTGGTCGGGGCAGCAGCCTGCAAATGACGCCACAGTTGCTGGCTGATCACGCGCCCCACGTCGACACGGCCGAAGCGGTGACGCCGAGCCAGGCGCAACTGAGCGATGTTGAGCAACTGCAAAAAGCCATTGCCGCTGGTGATGACCCGACGCAAACCGCGGAAGCCACGGCAGCCGGGCCGTCGACCGGTGCACCGGGTGGCGTGGCGGGGGGCGGGCATAGTTTCGTCATGCTTGAAGAGGTCGGTGGGCGCGTCGATCCGAACATCGGCTTTCCCACTGCCGGTTTCAACGGCATCCCCGAGTTTCCCGAAGAGCGCCACGATGGTGATGCAGACCCTGACGCTGGCACGCCAGCGGCGGTGATCGAGCCAGTCGTTCCGCCAGTCATTCCACCAGTGGCGGACAATCCCGTCACCCTCAAGGGCCTCTCGGTGGAGGGCGGTGAACTCACCGTCAACGAAGCCAATCTCGCCGACGGCTCGGCAAGCAACCCTGGTGCACTGACCCAGAACGGCACGTTCACCATCACTGCCCTCGACGGGCTGAGCAACCTGAGCATCGGCGGGATCAACGTGATCAGCGGCGGTGTCGCCGTGGGCTTCCCGCAGTCGATCACCACCCCACTGGGCAGCACGCTGACCATCACCGGTTACAACCCGACCACCGGCGTGGTGAGTTACAGCTACACCCTCAACGGCAACGAAACCCATACAAGCGGAGACGGCACCAGCCTCAGCGAACACTTCACCGTGGTGGCCGGCGACAGCAATGGCGACACCGCCACCGGATCGCTGGACATCAACATCACCGACGACGTGCCCAAAGCCGTCGACGACGGTAACGGCGTGGCGTCGGAAACCCAGCTGACCCTCAACGGCAACGTGCTGACCAACGATGTGCAAGGCGCGGACCGCGTGCCGGTCGGTGAAAACTCCGGGCCGATTACCCCCGGCACTTTCGTCGGCACTTACGGCACTCTGGTGCTGAATGCCAACGGCACTTACACCTACACCCTGAACACCAGCGACGCCGACTTCAAAGCCCTGCATGGCGGTGGCAACGGCACTGAAACGTTCACCTACACCTTGACCGATGCCGACGGCGATTCCAGCACCGCCAACCTGGTGCTGAACATTCACAACAACGACGATGGCGTGACTATCGACGGCCTGAACGTCGAAGGCGGCGAACTGACCGTCTACGAAAAAAACCTCAGCTACGGCACTGACCCCAACACACCGGCCCTGACCCAAAACGGCACCTTCACCATTACTGCGCTGGACGGTGTGCAAACCCTGACAGTCGGCGGTATCGCCGTCGTCAGCGGTGGCGTGGTCGCAGGCTTCCCGCAATCGGTCGTCACTCCGCTGGGCAGCACGCTGACCATCACCGGGTTTGATCCCGTGACCGGTGTTGTGAGCTACAGCTACACCCTGGCCGATAACGAAAGTCACCCGACTGGCAACGGCACCAACAGCATTTCCGAGCTGTTTGCCGTGGTGGTGACCGACGACAACAACACCACCGCCCATGGCGAACTGAACGTCAACATCGTCGATGACGTGCCGACCGCCAAACCGGATTCGGCCTCAGTGGCGGAGGGCGGCACCGTCAGCGGCAACGTGCTGGACAACGACATCGGCGGCGCGGATGGCCCAGCGGCGAGTGGCGCGGTGGTCGGCGTGCGTGCCGGCGGCGACACTTCGACCTCGGCCATCGGCGGCCTGAACAGCCAGATCAACGGCACCTACGGCTACCTGACCCTCGATGCCAACGGCAACGCGGTCTATCACAGCAACCCGAACGCAGTGAGCGGTCCCGGTGCGGTGGATTTGTTCACCTACACCGTGCGCGATGCCGATGGCGATGAAAGCACCACCACCATCACCATCGATGTGAGTAACAGCTGTCTGAAAGCAGTCAGCGACACTGACGTAACGGTCTACGAAAAAGCCCTCGACCTGAACAAGGACGGCCAGGATCTGGCGGCTGGCACCGTGGTCGGCAGTCAACCGGGCAGCACCGGTGAAACCGCGTCCGGCACCCTGGTCGGTTCGGTCAGTGGCGCCGTGGGTGCGATCACCTATGCGCTGGTCGGTAGCGCTACCGGTGAGCACGGGCAAATCGTGCTCAACCCGAACGGCACCTACACCTATACGTTGACCTCGCCAGCGAGCACCTCGCCAAACGCCAATGACGGCCCGAACGTCACCCACGAAACCTTCACTTATCAGGCCACCGACTCACTCGGCAACGTCGTCACCAGCACCATCGTGGTCAACATCGTCGATGACGTACCGACGGCCAAAGCCGATTTTGATTCGGTACAAGAGGGCGGCACCGTCAGCGGCAATGTGCTGGACAACGACAGCGGTGGCGCCGATGGTCTCGGTGCCGTGATCGGCGTGCGCGCCGGCAGCAACACCTCGACCGCAGCGGTAGGCGGGCTCAACACACAGATCGATGGCAACTACGGTTACCTGACTCTCGACGCCAATGGCAACGCGGTCTATCACAGCAACCCGAACGCAGTGAGCGGCCCGGGCGCAGTGGATGTATTCACCTATACCGTGCGCGATTCTGACGGTGACCAAAGCACCACCACCATCACCATCGACGTGTACAACAGCTGCCTGAAAGCGGTGAGCGACACCGACGTAACGGTCTACGAAAAAGCCCTCGACCTGACCAAGGACGGCCAGGATTTGGCGGCTGGCACCGTGGTCGGCAGCCAACCGGGCAGCACCGGTGAAACGGCGTCCGGCACCCTGGTCGGCTCGGTCAGCGGCGCGGTGGGTGCGATCACTTACGCGTTGGTCGGCAGCGCCACCGGGGAGCACGGACAAATCGTGCTCAACCCGAATGGCACCTACACCTACACCCTGACTTCACCAGCGACTACCTCGCCGAACGCCAACGACGGCCCGAACGTCACTCACGAAACCTTCACTTATCAAGCCACCGATTCCCTCGGCAACGTGGTCACCAGCACCATTGTGGTGAACATTGTCGATGACGTACCGACGGCCAAAGCCGATTTTGATTCGGTACAAGAGGGCGGCACCGTCAGCGGCAACGTACTGGACAACGACAGCGGCGGCGCCGACGGTCTCGGTGCCGTGATCGGTGTGCGCGCCGGCAGCAATACCTCGACCGCAGCGGTGGGCGGGCTCAACACGCAGATCGACGGCAACTACGGTTACCTGACTCTCGACGCCAATGGCAACGCGGTCTATCACAGCAATCCGAACGCAGTGAGCGGCCCGGGCGCAGTGGATGTATTCACCTATACCGTGCGCGATGCCGATGGCGATCAAAGCACCACCACCATCACCATCGACGTCTACAACAGCTGCCTGAAAGCGGTCAGCGATACTGACGTAACGGTCTACGAAAAAGCCCTCGACCTGAACAAGGACGGCCAGGATCTGGCCGCAGGTACGGTCGTCGGCAGCCAGCCGGGCAGCACCGGTGAAACCGCGTCCGGCACGTTGGTCGGTTCGGTCAGCGGTGCCGTGGGCGCGATCACCTATGCGCTGGTCGGCAGCGCCACCGGGGAGCACGGGCAAATCGTGCTCAACCCGAATGGCACCTACACCTACACGTTGACTTCGCCAGCGACTACCTCGCCAAACGCCAATGATGGCCCGAACGTCACTCACGAAACCTTCACCTATCAGGCCACCGATTCCCTCGGCAACGTCGTCACCAGCACCATTGTGGTGAACATTGTCGATGACGTACCGACGGCCAAACCGGACGCGGTCTCGGTGACGGAGGGCGGGATTGTCAGTGGCAACGTACTGGACAATGACAGTGGCGGCGCCGACGGTCTCGGTGCCGTGATCGGTGTACGCGCCGGCAGCAATACTTCGACCCCGGCGGTGGGCGGGCTCAATTCGCAGATCAACGGCAACTACGGTTACCTGACCCTCGATGCCGATGGCAACGCGGTCTATCACAGCAACCCGAACTCGGTCGCTGCACCGGGTGCCACCGACACGTTCACCTATACCGTGCGCGATGCCGATGGCGATCAAAGCACCACAACTATCACCGTCGATGTCTGCAACAGCAACATCAAAGCCGTGACCGACACCGACGCGACGGTCTACGAAAAAGCCCTCGACCTGAGCAAGGACGGCCAGGACCTGGCGGCCGGCACGGTCACCGGCAGCGAGCCGGGCAACACCGGTGAAACCGCTACCGGAACCCTGGTGGGTTCAGTCACCGGCGCGGCGGGCGCGATCACCTACACCCTGGTCGGCAGTGCCAACGGCGCCTTTGGGCAAATCCTGCTCAACCCCAACGGCACCTACACCTACACCCTGACCTCGGCACCGAAAACCACGCCGGGCGCCAACGATGGCCCGAACACCCTGAGCGACAGTTTCACCTACAAGGCCACCGATGCAGCGGGCAACAGCACCACCAGCACCATCGTAGTCAACATCGTCGATGACGTGCCCAAGGCCGTGGCATCGGAACGTTCGGTGGCAGCGGTGGAGATCGACACCAACCTGCTGCTGGTGATCGACGTGTCTGGCAGTATGGCCGACGCCTCCGGCGTTACGGGCCTGTCGCGGCTGGAATTGGCCAAGCAGGCCATCAGCGCCTTGCTCGACAAGTACGACGATCTCGGCGACGTCAAAGTACAGATCGTGACGTTCAGCAGCAACGCCACCGACAAGACTTCAATCTGGGTGGACGTGGCGACTGCCAAGGCGATCGTTTCCGGCCTGTCGGCGGGCGGCGGTACCAACTACGACGCGGCGGTGGACGTCGCGCAAGATGCGTTCAACACCAACGGCAAACTGACGGGCGCACAAAACGTCGGCTACTTCTTCTCCGACGGCAAACCTAACGAAGGCTCGATCGGCACTCAGGATGAGGCGAACTGGAAAGACTTCCTCACCGACAATCAAATCAAGAACTACGCGATCGGCCTGGGTAAAAACGTCGACAACGATGCCCTCGATCCACTGGCCTACGACGGCACCGGCACGGGCACCAATACCAACGCGGTGATCGTCACCGACCTCGGCCAACTCAACTCGGTGCTCTCGGGCACCGTGATCGGCGCACCAGTCACCGGTTCGCTGCTGGGCGAGGGCGGCACGTTCGGGGCGGATGGCGGCTTCATCAAAACCATCACCGTCGATGGCACCACGTACACCTACGATCCGAAAGGCAACAACAATCAGGGTTCGCTGAACTTCAGCGGTGGCGCCAACCACGGCACCTTCAATACCACCAATAACACCCTGAGCATCGCCACCGACAACAAAGGCACCCTGGTGGTGAACCTGGATACCGGCGAATACAACTACGTGTCGCAGAAAACCACGTCGGTGGTGCTCACCGAAAACATTGGTTTCACCGTCAGCGACAACGACGGCGATCTCGCCAACTCGACGCTGGTGATCAAGGTCATTCCGAACGCGGCACCGGTGGCCACCGATGACCACATCATCACCAACGTGCTGTCGAACAGCGTGACGGTGCCGGGCGAGTTGCTGCTGGCCAACGACACCGACGCCGACGGCGACCCGCTCAAGGCTTCGCCAACCACCTTCAATACCGGCTGGGTTGCCAAGGGAGCGGACTTCATCGGCACCGGTGCGATCGACTTCTCCGGCAGCGGCGTCAAACCGAGCAACCAGAGCCTGAGCAATGTGCGCGGCTCCTTCGCGGCCACCACCGCAACGATGACCGCCCTGTTGGTGATCAGTGGTTACCTGGGCCCGGTCACCGCCGCCAATACCAACGATGAGGACCGCATCACCGTCAACCTCAAGCAGGGTGAAACCCTCAATCTGGACCACAACCTGGCCGCCGGCCATATCACCATGGAGTACTCCATCAACGGCGGCGCCTGGATTCCCCTCGCCGATGGCCAGACCATCACGGCAAACGCCGATGGCGTTTACCAGATTCATGTCACCAACATTGCCAACGTCGGTGGCGGCAGCGGTGCAGGTAACGCGGAAGGCTATCAGCTGACCATGAAGCTCGATTATTCCGGCGCCCACGACACCACGCCGGACTATCACGGCAGCTACACCGCCAGCGACAACCATGGCGGCAGCGACAACCATGGCGGCAGCGACAATGCCAACGTGTCCATCAGCTACCAGGACGGCCACACCCTCACCGGGACGGCGGGCAACGACACACTGGTGGCGGGCAACGGTGACAACGTCATCAATGCCGGTGACGGCAATGACATCCTCACCGCCGGTACCGGCAACAACACGCTGCATGGCGATGCGGGCAATGACTTGCTGTTCAGTGGCATCGGCAACGACCTGCTCGATGGCGGCACCGGCAATGACACTGCCAGCTATGCGCATGCCACCTCAGCTGTCACGGTCAACCTGGGCGCGAGCGGTCCGCAGAACACTTTTGGCGCCGGCACCGACACCTTGACCGCCATCGAAAACCTCATCGGCTCCGACTTCAACGACAAACTGACCGGCGACAACAACAGCAACATCATCACCGGCGGCCTGGGCAACGACGTGCTCAAGGGCGAGGGCGGTGACGACTTCCTGATCGGCGGCCTGGGCAACAACACCCTGACCGGCGGCAGCGGCGCCGACACCTTCCAGTGGCTCAAGGGCAATAGCGGCCATGACGTGATCACCGACTTCACACCGGGCACCGACAAACTCGACCTGTCGCAATTGCTACAAGGAGAAAACGGCACCGCCGCTTCGCTGGATGATTACCTGCACTTCACTGTCAGCGGCAGCGGTGCGTCGCTGGTGACCAGCATCGACGTCAGCGGCATGGCCGGCGCGGCACCGAACCAGACCATCGACCTGGCGGGCGTCAACCTGGCCAGCCATTACGGTGTAACGCCGGGGGCGGGCGGGGTGATTTCCGGAGCGGACACGGCGACGATCATCAATGGGATGCTCAATGATCATTCGTTGAAGGTGGATACTGTTTGATCTGAAAAGTGGGCTACTCGCGATCGCGTTGGATCAGTCAACTTCACAGTTGAATGTGAAACCGCAATCGCGAGCGAGCTCGCTCCCACAGATTTTTCAGTGAACCGGGATTCTGGTGCACGCCGCGAATCCCTGTGGGAGCGAGCTTGCTCGCGATGAACGATAACGCGGTGTATCTGAAAAAAACTCACATCGGCTCCGGCGGCCCGATCAATCTGCCCATCACTCCGAACACCCCCAACTCCCTGATCGCCTCCAGCTCACCCTGGGTCTCGACCATTTCCGCAATCAACGGCAGGTCAATGCTGTTGGTCGCCCGGTAAATCGCGTCGATGAACAGCCGTTTATCTCGCTGCTGATCAATGTGCCGGATGTAGGCCCCATCGATTTTCAAGTACGCCAGGCCCAATTGAGTGAGGTTGCCGATCTGGCTGAAGCTGCCGCCGAAATGCTGCAGGCCGATGTGATAACCGGTGTCGAGCAGGCTGTGGCTCAGTCGTTGCAGATCGTCGGGGGGCGGCAGTTGGCGTTCGTCGATTTCCAGGGTCAGCAACGGTGCCAGTTCCGGCAGTGATTCGAGCATGTCGAGGATCAGTTGCAGCTGCGACTGATCGCGCAAGGTGCCACCGGACAGGCTCAGTGCCAGCGGCCAGCGATTGACGGCAAGGTAGTCGAGGGTCGCTTCAAGCATCGCCAGGTCGAAGCGTGCCGACCAGCCGAGACGCTCGATCCACGGCAGGAAATGCCCGGCAGCAATCGCTTGGCCCTGCGGGTCGAGCAGCCGTGCGAGGACTTTGTGGTGCAGCACCTCACTGGTGTCGGCGCATTGCACCACCGGTTGAAAGTACAGCTGCAATTTACCTTGCGTCAGGGCATCGTCGATCCAGCTGCGCCAGTCATGTTGCGCGTGGTTCGGTACGGTCTCGCCGTGGCTCAACTGCATCCAGGGACGTTCGGGGTTTTGGTGGGCCTGGGTCAGTGCCTGATCGAGTCGCATCAGCACGTCACTGGCCGGTTCGCCGGGGTGCCAGGCGACGATGCCCAGATGCGCGACCGGCATGCAGTCACTGGCACCGGTCAGGCGCAGGTTTTCCAGGGTGGCGCTGATTTCTGCGGCCAGGCGAGCGGCGTCTTCGCTGTTCAGACCCGGCGACAACAGGCTGAATTCGCCGCCACGGTTGCGGGCCGCCAGCCAGGTGCGTCGCTCCGGCAGTCGGGTCAGGTGCTTGAGCAATTCGCCGACCGCACTGATCAACGCATCAGTGCGTTGACCGCCCAGGCGCTGGTTGAGCCCGCTCAGGTCACTGATCCGTAATGTCAGCAAATGACCGTCGCCATGTTGCTCGGCGACCAGTAAATGGTCCGCCAGTTGTTCATCCAGCATGCGCCGGTTGGCCAGTCCGGTCAGGCTGTCCTGATAGGACTCGCTGCGCAGTTTTTCACTGCGCGCGGCCTCTTCGGTGAACAAGGCCTTGAGCTTCTCGACCATCTGGTTCATTGCCAGCACCACGCGTTTCAGTTCCGGCGTGCGTGGCAGTTTCGGCAGGCTCAAAAACTCGCGTTTACTGATGGCTTCGGCCTGTTTGACCAACGATTCGAGAGGACGCAGTTGCCGACGCAACAGCCAGCCACCGAACACGGCGCTGAGCAGTCCGCAGACCAACAACCAGATCAGACTGCCGAGGGTACTGTCCCAGAGTTTGGCCAGGGCGAACTGCGGATTGCTCAGCACTTCGACCCGTGCCGCCTGCTCCCAGCCACGCATGATCAATGCGTCGCCACCCTCGTGACGCAGATTGACCAGGCTGACAAACCATCCCGGCACGCCTTTGGTCTGCGCCGGAATGCTGCGTTCTACCAGCACTTGCTGATTGTCGATGCTGACGATGCGGATGTTGCTGAAATAGCCACTGTCGAAAATCGAACTGACCATCAACTCCATCATCGCCGGGTCATCGATCTGCGCGGTCAGCGACAGTCCGAGCGCGGTGGCCGCGTCCTGGGCGTGAGCGCGCAACTGGCCTAGGGTCTGCTCGCGAGAGCTTTCCAGGCTGACAAAAAAACTGCCGCTGAACGCCACCAGCAAGAACAGGCAGATGGCGAGAAACAATTGGTTGCGCAGTTTCATTCAACGCTCCTTGCTGCGGTCTTCAGCCATCGCCCACGGCGAAGCCTTCGGCCTGCATCTTTTGCAGTACGTCTTGCCAGCGCGACAGTTTTTTAGAGTCGCTGCTGCGTTTGCCGCCATTGGCAC
Organism: Pseudomonas sp. MAG733B; assembly: GCF_036884845.1. Classification (NCBI taxonomy): domain Bacteria; kingdom Pseudomonadati; phylum Pseudomonadota; class Gammaproteobacteria; order Pseudomonadales; family Pseudomonadaceae; genus Pseudomonas; species Pseudomonas sp. MAG733B. Next base: position 5,618,823 of record NZ_CP145732.1, on the reverse strand, counting down.
CCGGCAGGTACAGACCTTCGGCATTGAAGGCGTACACCGGCAGCAGGTCTTTGCGTTGCGAGGCGGGGCGGATGTCGCCGATCAGGTTGTCCAGCACCAGCGGGTCGGCGGTGGGGCTGCTGTAGAAGGTGAGCACCATGTGTGCCTGGTTCTGGGTCAGGGCCTTGACGTAGGTGATGCGCAGTTTTTCGCTGGGAATACCGAGTTCGCGCAGGCTGAAATATTTCGCCAGGGCATAGTCTTCGCAGTCAGCAGCGCCCTTGATCAGGGCTTCGACGGGCGTGGCCCAGTAATCGGTCTGGCGCCAGATGCGGGTGTCGTCCTGGAAATTCAGTTGTTGATTGAAGAAGCGATTGACCGCGGTCAACTGCTCGCGCTCAGGCGCATCGCGCTCGCTTTGCAGCAATTGACTCCAGGCCTCGATTCGCCCGCGCGCGGGGCCGAGGGGACCGTAGCGTTTTTCGGCGGTTTGCAGGCTCTGTGTGAAATCCCAGTCGGCCCAGACAGTGTTCAGCCCGGCCAACAGGAAAGCTCCCAGCAGCAACCATCCGCCGAACCGAAGTCGGGGCGTTGGCCATCCTGGACTACGCGGACCGCGGGGCATATCGGGCTGCTCGTATGCAGATTTGTGAAGTTTAGGTGGTGTTTTTTGAACGGTGGGGTTGGTCGTCGGGCTGATTGTGTACATATCCGTTGCTGCGGTAACGGCGGCTTATGGTTTCGCCCTTACCGCCGGCCTGTTTGTTTGGTTCGTACGCATTCCAAACTGTGGGAGCCAGCCTGCTGGCGATGACGGCCTGATAGCCGACCAGAATTTCGCGGATGCATCAGATCAAAAGATCGCAGCCTCGTTGCACTCGACAGCTCCTACAGAGAAGCGCGCACGTATCAAGTGCCAGGCCGGCCGGTAGGCCGCCTCGCGGGGCTGTTGCGGTATTCGCCCCCTCGTGAGGCCGAGTGGAGGTTCTGCGCAGTGGGCAACCCGGCAAGGATGCCGGGTTAGCCGCCCCCGGCCATGGATGGCCGATGGCGGCGGGCCCACGGAGCAGGACCGGAGCGAGGGCATGCCGAGCCACAGCGAGGCACCGAACGTCAGGGGCAAGAGCGTTTGGTTACTTTGCGCTTTTCAAAGTAACCCGCCGTAAGGGCGGAACCCTAAGCAGCCGTTACCGAAGAAAAGGATATGTACACCAAACCAACAACCAAAGACTCAAAATTTGCGCAAAGTCTTCTGCCTCAGAATATAAATCGTCACCAACACCGCACTGGTCAACATGAACCCCCGCGCCCAAGGCATCGGCACCAGATAGCAGGAAAACAGAATGCTCGCCCACATCAACCCAATGGCATAGACCTTGCCCTTGAGCGGAATACCATTGCCATCGAGATAGTCACGAATCCAAGGCCCAAGCCGCGGATGATCGACCAGCCATTGATAGAAACGCGGCGAACTGCGGGCGAAACAAGCAGCAGCCAGCAACAGGAAGGGTGTGGTGGGCAACACCGGCAGGAAAATCCCGATCACCCCCAACGCTACGCTCAGCCAGCCGATGGCCAGCAGTACGTAGCGCAACATCAGGGAGCGGTTGCCTATGGGGTTGTCCATAGGCAGGACCTTAGTGGTGACGAGGCTTGAGGATCGCCGGTTTTTCGTCTGGCGCGTTGCACAGCAGGTACAGCGCCGTCAGGGCTTCCGGGATCTGAACGATCATGTCGTCCATCAGGTTGGCATCTTTGGCGATGTCTTCGAACTCAGGCTGCTCGTCGAACAGGCCCGAGCCGACCATGATCGGCAGCAGCATTTCGCTGACTTCTTCCTCGGCGCTTTCGAACCAGGCCGCTTCACGCAGGAACACGCCTTCCATGAAGCCGATGCACCAGCCGCGCAGTTCGGAATCGTCCGGGTCGTCGCCCAGGTCCAGGTCGCACGGCAACTCGAATTCTTCATCCGACGCCAGTTGACGAGCGATGTGCGCCTTGAGGCCGATCAAAGTGGCTTCGATCTCTTCGCGTTGAGCTTCGCTGCTGTAATGCGGCTCTTCGGCGAAGAGGGCATCTATCCACTCACGATCGGGAACGACTTCGGAGCAGATCGACAGCGCGGTGAGGTAGCCGTGGGCGGCCACGTAGTCCAGCGCCTCGTCATGCAGTTCATCGGCGTCGAGGAAGACTTGCAGGCGGGTTAGTTGCTCAGCGAAGGACATTAAAGGACTACCTTGGGGAATATTCGATGCGGGAATTCTAGGCCTTCTTGAGCGCTTGGGCCAGCCGCAAGGCATATTTGCGCGTCCATGTGTCTTATCAGCGGCGCCCTTTGCCGGACAGGGCTCGGGTATACTCGCGCGTTTTGTGATGCCCTGCCGGCTTCACGGCTGAAATGTGAAGCATCATGCAATGCGCACTTACGATTTGTCGGTGCAGCGTCGCGGGTTCTGAACCAGCCTTGCAGGGATGTTTCGGTGATTTTTGGAGTTTTTATGCTCGAACAGGCTCAACGCGTCCTCAAGGACATCTTCGGCTACGACAGTTTCCGTGGCCGCCAGGGTGCAATCATTGAGCGCGTGGCCAGCGGCGGCGATGCCCTGGTCCTGATGCCTACCGGTGGCGGCAAGTCCCTGTGCTTCCAGGTCCCGGCGCTGCTGCGCGAAGGCCTGGCGGTGGTGGTCTCGCCGTTGATCGCGTTGATGGACGATCAGGTCGCCACCCTCGAAGAGCTGGGCGTGGCAGCCGCTGCGTTGAACTCCACCCTCAGCGCCGAGCAGCAACGCGATCTGGCGGCGCGCATCCGCCGCGGTGAGGTGAAAATGCTTTACCTCGCCCCGGAACGCCTGGTCCAGCCGCGCATGCTGTCCTTCCTGCAAGGGTTGAACATTTCCCTGTTCGCCATCGACGAAGCGCACTGCGTGTCGCAGTGGGGCCACGACTTCCGTCCGGAATACCTGCAATTGGGTCAGTTGGCGGAGATGTTCCCCGACGTGCCGCGCATCGCCCTCACCGCCACCGCCGACAAGCGTACCCGCGAAGAGATCGTCACTCGCCTGCATTTGCAGAATGCCGAGCGTTTCCTGTCGAGCTTCGACCGGCCGAACATTTTTTACCGCATCGTGCCCAAGGAACAGCCGCGCAAGCAGTTGCTGGCGTTCCTCGCCGAGCGGCGCAGCGATGCCGGGATCGTCTATTGCCTGTCACGCAAGAAAGTCGACGAAGTAGCGGTGTTTCTCAGTGAACAAGGCTTCCCGGCGCTGCCGTACCACGCCGGCCTGCCCAACGACACGCGGGCCCACCACCAGAAACGCTTCCTCAACGAGGAAGGCCTGATCATGGTTGCCACCGTGGCGTTCGGCATGGGCATCGACAAGCCGAACGTGCGTTTCGTCGCGCACCTCGATTTGCCGAAATCCCTTGAGGCCTATTACCAGGAAACCGGTCGTGGTGGCCGTGACGGTCTGCCGGCGGATGCCTGGATGGCTTACGGCCTGCAAGACGTGGTGATGCTCAAGCAGATGCTGCAAAACTCCGAGGGCGACGAGCGCCACAAGCGTCTGGAGCAGCACAAGCTCGACGCCATGCTCTCGCTGTGCGAAGAAACCCGCTGCCGTCGCCAGACCCTGCTGGCCTACTTCGACGAAGACATGCCAGAGCCGTGCGGCCATTGCGACAACTGTGTCGACGGTGTGCAAACCTGGGATGCCACCGAGCCGGCGCGCCAGGCGCTTTCGGCGATCTACCGCACTGGCCAGCGCTACGGCGTTGGGCATCTGGTGGATGTCCTGCTCGGCAAGGACAACGAAAAAGTCCGCAGCTTCGGCCATCAACACCTGTCTGTATTCGGGGTCGGCAAGGCGCGGGCCGAAGGGGAGTGGCGATCGCTGTTCCGCCAGTTGGTGGCTCGCGGTCTGGCCGATGTCGATCATGAGGGCTACGGCGGTTTGCGCCTGAGTGACACGTGCCGGCCGTTGCTCAAGGGTGAAGTGACCCTGGAGCTGCGCCGCGACCTCAAGGCGCAAACCACCGCCAAAAGCAGCAAGAGCCAGGCGAGCCAACTGGTCCGCGGTGAGGAACGCGAACAGTGGGAAGCCTTGCGCGCCCTGCGGCGTAAGCTCGCCGAAGAACATGGCGTGCCACCGTACGTTATTTTTCCCGACTCGACCTTGCTGGAAATGCTGCGCAGCCAGCCAACCTCGCTTGCAGAAATGGCCACGGTCAGCGGCGTCGGTGCGCGCAAGCTCGAACGCTACGGCGAGGCCTTCCTCGAAGTCCTCGGCGGTCAGGTCGAGGCGCCGAAACCGGTGGCCGATGTGCGCCACGAACTGATCACCCTGGCCCGCGCCGGCATGACGCCGTTGCAGATCGCCGGTCAACTGCAATGTTCGGAAAAGAACGTCTACACCATGCTCGCCGAAGCCATTGGCAAACAGCAGTTGTCGCTGGAGCAGGCGCTGGATTTGCCCGAAGAGCTGATGGGCGAAATTCAGGACGCGTTCCTCGACGGTGAAGGTGAGTTGCCGCCCGTTTCGGAGATTTCCGCACTGTTTGCCGGACGTGTGCCGGAAGGGGTTTTGTATTGCGTTCGGGCCGCTTTACAGTCTGAATTTGAAATTTGAGTGATGGCTCTCACTGATGTAACGATTCAGTACAGAACAGTCCTTGCCTCCAGTCGAGGCTCATGCTTAGCTGACTAATAATTAGTTTTTCTCTATTTCAGTCTAACCATGAGTGTTTTATGCCGTTAACCGATCAACACCGCTTTGGCATGCAATTGGCCCAGATGTCGCGCGGCTGGCGCGCTGAACTGGATCGCCGACTTGCCGGCCTCGGGCTGTCCCAGGCCCGCTGGCTGGTGCTGCTGCATCTGGCGCGTTTCGAAGAGGCCCCGACCCAGCGTGAGCTGGCACAGAGCGTTGGCGTCGAAGGACCGACCCTGGCGCGCCTGCTAGACAGCCTGGAAAGCCAGGGCCTGGTACAACGCCAAGCGGTGCTGGAAGACCGTCGGGCAAAAAAAATCGTCCTCTGCGCCCCGGCGCTTCCCCTGATCGAACAAATTGAAACCATTGCCACCCAACTGCGCCACGAACTGTTCGAAGGCGTCGATGAGGCGGATTTACGGGTCTGCATGCGGGTTCACGGGCACATCCTGGGCAACCTTGAAAAATCTTGAGGCATAACCCCACGCCAGGTTTTTGAGATACCGCGTTGAGCCGACTATAAGAACTACTGCGCAATATCGTGTTCGTACCGGATGTGCGAACACGTGCAGGTTGGTTCTGGTTACCTAAGGGATGCTCATGCTTGAAAGTCGGCGAGTCGTTGTACGGTATTGTTTGCGGTGGGTGCTGGCCGCTGCTGCTGTCACTTGGTCGGCCTTGGCGCCGGCGTTGGGCCTGGGTGAGATCACCCTGCACTCGGCGCTGAATCAGCCGCTGCGTGCCGACATCGCTTTGGTGGACGCCGCCGGTCTGGAAGAGGGCGAGCTGTCGGCCAGGCTGGCGACGGCGGATGAGTTCAAGCGTGCGGGTGTCGAGCGGGTGCTCTTCCTCAACGATCTCAAGTTCACGCCTGTCCTGCGGGGCAACCGCAGCCTGATCCAGGTCACCTCCAGCAAACCGGTCAATGAACCGTTCCTGAATTTCCTCGTGCAACTCAATCAGCCCAACGGCCGCGTGCTGCGCGAGTACACGGTGTTGATCGATCCGCCGGGGACGCCGGGCATTGAGCCCGCCAGTGATGAACCGGTGGCCAATCGTCCAGCTTCGGCCTTTCCGAGTGTCCAGCCCGCCGTCGCGGCAAAGCCAACAGCAAAGGAACCGCTGCCAAAACCTGTCGCTGTACCCGCGGCGGATCCGCTCGCAGAGCAACTGGCCGCCAGCGTCCTGCAAAACCAGCAATTGCAGGCCACCATCGATGAACTCAACGCGAAGCTTAAAGTTCAGGACGAGCAGATCGCCGCTGAGAAAAAACAGGTAGCCGAGCTGCAAACCCGATTGGCCGAGGTCAAGCCAGTGCCGCCGGAGCCGGTTGCACCCGTTGCTGTGGCTCCGGCGCCCGTGGTTGTCGAGGAGCCCGGGACGAACTGGCTGTTGATGGGCGGATTGTCGGGGCTGGTCGCGTTGGTGATTCTGGCTGTGTGGATTCGTCGGCAACGGCAGCAGGATCAGGCAACGTTCGGATCGACATCCGATCAGTCTCCCCGACATGAACCCTTACCCGATCACACGTCAGACCCCGCGGTACAAGCTGCCGCACTGCGACCCACACATACACACCACGAAGACACACCCGCGAGCGATGTGCTTGAAGAGGTCGCAATCTATCTGACCTACGGCCGCTATGGCGAAGCAATCAGTCTGCTGCGAGAGGCGATGATCAAGGAGCCGCAGCGCACCGATGTCGCTGTGCAATTGCTGGAAGTTCTCGGCAAACAGGGTGATGTGACTGCTTACAACGCGCAGGAAGCCAGCCTGCGTAATGCCGGGTTCGATGGGCGGAAACTTCAGGAGATGCGTGCGCATCATCCGAAACTGGGGCCGGTTGCTGTGATGCCGGAGCCGATGCCCAAGGACGATTTCCAGTTGAATCTGGATGACCTGTCGATGGACACCAATTGGGACCTGGACCCAACGGAAGCCAGTTCATCTTCTGGCAAGCCATCGAGCGTGCCAGCGCTGCCCGAACCGGAGATAGAGTGGGAAATCGAGCCGGTTGCCCAATCCCTGGACGACAGCTTTCTTGAGGCATTCAGCGAGCCGGATCAGTCGTTCGAACTTGAGCCACTGAGCCTCGAGCCGACCGAGCCGGGTAACGCAGGCAAACTGGAGCAGGCCCAGACCTGCATCGACGACGGTGACCTGGACAGCGCCATCGAACTGCTCAACGAGCTGCTCAAGGACGCCGATGAGCCGCTGAAGCAGACCGCCCGAAGTTTACTGGCCGGAATACGATAACCTTGGGTATCGAGATCGATCACTCTGCCTCAGGAACCCCGTCACCCATGACCGCCCATAAACCGGAAATCGTCATCACCTATTGCACCCAGTGCCAGTGGCTGTTGCGTGCTGCCTGGCTGGCCCAGGAACTGCTCAGTACGTTTGGCGACGACCTCGGCAAAGTGTCCCTGGTACCCGGCACCGGCGGGGTCTTTCACATTTTCTGCGACGACGTGCAGATCTGGGAGCGCAAGGCCGATGGCGGCTTCCCCGAAGCCAAAGTGCTAAAGCAGAGAGTTCGCGACCAGATCGATCCGGACCGCGACTTGGGGCACAACGACCGCACTCAGTGAGACGCCGCTTCGGCCGCCACGGCTTTCTTGCTTGAACTGCCGGCGAGTCGGCTGGACACCACGATCGCGACGATGATCAGCGCACCGCCCAGCAGCATGCGCAGGGTCGGGTTTTCATTGAACAGCAACCAGGCCATGGTGATGCCGTATACCGGCTCCAGAGCGAAGACCACGGCGGCGGTTCGCGCCTTGATCACTGCAAGGCTGGCGACGAACAAACTGTGGGCGACCCCTGTGCAGAACACCCCGAGCAGGCCGATCCACAACCAGTCGATGGCGCGCACTTCACTCAAGTGCGGTGCCGCCGCCGGCAACAGACACAATGCGACCACAACGTTCTGACACAGCGCGGCCTGTACCGGCGGGATGCGTGCGGAACTCGCGCGATTGGTCAGCGACAACAGGGAGAAGAGTAATCCGGAAAGCACCGACCACAGCAGGCCAGTGGTGGCACCGCTGGCCAGATCGAACTCCGGTGTGACCAGCACCAACCCGATGCTGACCAGCGCCACCAGCAGGACTTCATTGGCGCGAATGCGTTCGCGGAAAATCAGCCCTTCGAGGATCACGGTAAAAGCCGGGAAACTGGCAAAGCCCAGGGTCGCGATGGCCACGCCGGCGATCTTCACCGAAATGAAGAAACTCACCCAGTGTCCGGCCAGCAACAAGCCGCTGAGCAACAGTCGACGGACATCCACCGCTTCGAGTTTTTGCCAGCGGGTATTGCTGGCGAAGCGTGCAAATAACGCCAGCGCCAACACCGCGAACGCCGCCCGGCCGAACACGATGATCGCCGGTGACGCGGCGGCGAGTTTGCCGAACACACCGGTCAGGCCGAACATCAGTGCGCCGATATGCAAGGCGCCAAGGGCGGTGCGGGGAGTCATGGCAATCCTTGGTAAACGTAGTGGACCCGGTCATTTAACCGCGCCCGCTGGCGTTGTGTCTGTCGCCAGACTCGCGTTATTTGTCGCCAGCCTCGCGCCGCAGCTTGCCGGGTGATGCGCCGAACTCGCGCAGTACCGCAGCAGCAAAGGCACTTTGGGAGCTGTAGCCGACCCGACAGGCAATCTCGCCAATGGGCAGTTGCGAGTTTCGCAGCAACGCGACGGCCTTGTGCAGGCGACGGCTACGGATGTAATCCATCGGCGTCTGCCCGCATTCGGCGACGAAGCGTGCATGCAAACGGGCGCTGGAGAGACCGGCCACGCGAGCGAGATCGGCGACTTGCAGCGGGTAGGCGGCGTACTGGTCGATGTGCGCATTCAACGCGGCATAGGGCAGGCGCCGACCGCCGATGCTCTCGGGCCTGGCGTTGTTGAGACTGGCCAGCAACAGCACCGCGCCCTGTTGCGCAATCAGCGGGTCATCGACCTTGCTGTTGGCCAGCCAATCGACCAATTGGCTCTGGCCGGCATCCAGTGACAAACGACCGGCGTTGTCGAGCAAGCGTCGACTGGCATCGGCATGCTCGCCCAGGGACTGGCCTATCCACTGGTCGTCGGGCACGTCCAGTACCAGGCAACGGCTGCCATTGGCGCTGCCGCAGGCATGATGAAAACCCGAGGGAATCACCACGAAACTTTGCTGGACCACCTGACTGCCGAGCCCGTCGACCTCGAAATCCAGCGCACCCGACAGCCCGAACACCAGTTGCGCATGCTCGTGGCTGTGGACGATCAGGTCTTCGGTGTACTGGCGCAGGGTGAGGATCGGTCTCATCACGGGTCTCCCGGTTCTGGGCGCCAGTCTACACCGACCCGGCCTGCACGCGCTGTCACAGGACTGACTTGCCGCTGTCATGGGCCATTAACCCGACCGGCGCAAGCTTGCCAAAACTTGTCCTGAGGGTTGCCCATGACCAGCGCCGAGCTCGCCAAACCCAGCCGTAAACAACGAGTGCGGACCCTGTGGATTTCCGACGTGCATCTTGGCACTCGTGATTGCCAGGCCGAGCACTTGTCGCAGTTTCTCAAGGGTTATCACGCGGACAAGATCTATCTGGTCGGCGACATCATCGACGGCTGGAAACTGCGCGGCGGCATGTACTGGCCGCAGGCGCACACCAATGTCATCCGGCGCCTGCTGACCATGAGCAAGCGCGGCACCGAGGTGATCTACGTCACCGGCAACCACGACGAATTCCTGCGCCGCTATTCGAAGCTGATTCTGGGCAACATCCAGTTGGTGGACGAGGCCGTGCACGTCACCGCTGATGGCCGGCACCTGCTGGTGATCCACGGCGACCAGTTCGACGTGATTACTCGCTACCACCGCTGGCTGGCCTTTCTTGGCGACTCGGCCTACGAAATCACCCTGACCCTCAACCGCTGGCTCAACCATTGGCGCGCGCGTTATGGCTACGGCTACTGGTCGCTGTCGGCGTACCTCAAGCACAAGGTGAAAACCGCGGTCAGCTTCATCAGCGACTTCGAAGAAGCCATCGCCCATGAGTGCGTCAAGCGCGAGTTGCACGGCGTGGTGTGCGGCCACATTCACCATGCCGAGATTCGCAAGGTGGGTGAGGTGGACTACCTCAATTGCGGTGATTGGGTGGAATCGTGCACGGCGTTGATCGAGCATTGGGATGGCACGATCGAGTTGTATCGCCTGGCCGATGCACAGGCGCGGGCGGCGCAGTTGAAGGCGGCTAAAGTCGCAGAATTGGCGTAACCACCGCAAATCCTTTGTGGGAGCGGGCTTGCTCGCGAAGGCGGTGTGTCAGTCAATGAATGTTTAACCTGACACGGCGCTTTCGCGAGCAAGCCCGCTCCCACATTGGTTTCAATGTGTCTTTATGCCGGCGAACGCTCTTGCATCGCCGCCTTGTAAATCGAGTTCTTCGGCTGCGCAAACAACCGCTCCATCATCGGCTCGAAGAAGCTCAGCGGCAGCGTGTCATACGCCGGATCGAACGCCGCGGCATCGTACTTGGCGCAGAACTCGATGGTCGCCTTGTACTGCGGATGTTCGCTGAATTGCTCGCGCAGGTGCCGATCCATGCCCAGGTGATGGAAGAAATAGTAGCCCTGAAAGATCCCGTGTTTCTCCACCATCCACAGATTCTCGGCGCTGACGAACGGCTTGAGGATCGCCGCCGCGATATCCGGGTGATTGTAGGAGCCCAAGGTGTCGCCGATGTCGTGTAGCAGGGCGCAGACCACGTACTCTTCATCGCGACCGTCGCGCCAGGCGCGGGTGGCGGTTTGCAGGGAATGGGTCAGGCGATCCACCGGAAAACCGCCGAAATCACCCTCCAGCAGCTTCAGGTGCGCCGCGATCCGTGTCGGCAATTGGCGGGCATAGGCACTGAAGTCCGCGGCGATGATCGCCCAGTCTTCCTGCGTGCCGTCCTTCATGTGGGTGAAACGAGCATTGGCATTCATCGGCAATCCTCTTGTGATCTAGAACGGCACGCGCCCCAGAATCATGTCGCGATACATGACGAAATCGCCAAGCAGGCTATAGAAAGGATGTTGGAACGTCGCAGGACGATTCTTCTCGAAGAAGAAATGCCCGATCCAGGCGAAGCTGTAACCCGCCAGCGGCAAGGCCCACAACAGCATCCAGGCGCCACGACCGATGGTCAGTGCCAGAATGAAAATGACCAGCGTGGTGCCGATGAAGTGCAAGCGTCGGCAGGTGCTGTTGCTGTGCTCGCTGAGGTAATACGGGTAAAACTCAGCGAAGCTGTTGAAACGCTTGATGTTTTCCACGACTGCGATCTCTGTGGTTATTGTTCTGACTGCAAGTTGTTCTGCGGGTAGCTTATTTGAGTCTAGAGTGATCAATGGCGTCAGCCAGTGACAATCGGCGCCACTTTAGTATCCTTCGGAAATTGGCCGTGAAATACGGCTCATCATGCAAGAACCCGACATGAGCGAACGAACGACTTCTGCAAGCTGGGCGATGGGGATTGTCAAAGCACTGGAAATGGACGGCCTGGATTGCCGGGTTCTGTTCAAACAGCTGGGGCTCGACTACGCGGCACTGGATGATCCGGATGCACGCTTCCCGCAAGATTCCATGACACGACTGTGGCAGCGCGCGGTCGAGCTGTCCGGCAACCCGGCGATTGGCCTGAACATGGGCAAAGTGGTGCGGCCTGCGCAATTTCACGTCGCGGGCTACGCCTTGATGTCCAGCCAGACCCTGGCCGAGGGCTTTCAGCGTTTGGTGCGATTTCAACGCATCATTGCCGAAAGTGCCGACCTGAGTTTTCGCCTGCTGGATGAAGGCTACGCATTGATCCTGACGGTGCACGGCGATCACTTGCCGCCGACCCGGCAAAGCGCCGAGGCCTCGCTGGCCTGCGCCCTGGCATTGTGTGGCTGGCTGACCGGGCGCACGCTGCATCCGCGCAAGGTGCTGGTGCAGGGCGATCAACCGCTCAATCTCGAACCCTACAAGCAAGCCTTCCATGCGCCGCTGGTGTTCAACGCGCCGTACGATGCGTTGATTTTCGAACGTGCCGACATGGAAGCCCCGTTGCCGACCGCCAACGAAGCCATGGCGCTACTGCATGACCGGTTTGCCGGTGAATACCTGGCGCGGTTTTCCGAGAGCCGCGTGACCCACAAGGCGCGGCAGGTGTTATGCCGCTTGTTGCCTCAAGGCGAACCGAAGCGCGATACGGTGGCGCAGACGCTGCACCTGTCGCAACGCACCTTGCAGCGACGGTTGCAGGAAGAGGGCACGAGTTTCCAGACGTTGCTCGATGACACCCGGCGCGAGCTGGCCGAGCAGTATCTGGCGCAACCGACCATGACCCTGCTGGAAATTGCCTACCTGCTGGGTTTTGCCGATCCGAGCAATTTTTTCCGCGCTTTCCGTCGCTGGTTCGACACCACGCCCGGCGAGTACCGGGCGCGGTTGCTGCAAATGCCTGCGGCGGTCAATGACGCCAAAATGCCGGAATACACAGCACAAACACGGTAATGATCTCCAGTCGGCCCAACAGCATGCCGAACGAGAGAATCCACTTGGCGGCATCCGGCAGGGTGGCGAAGTTGCCCGCCGGGCCAATGGTTTCGCCCAGCCCCGGACCGACGCCGGACACGGTGCTGGCCGCGCCGGTCAGGGCGGTCATCCAGTCGACGCCGAGCAGCGACAGCAACAGCGCGATCACGCAGATGGTGATGGCGAAGAAGAACGAGAACGTCAGGATCGAACGCACGATCTCTTCGTCGAGGCGGTGACCGTTGTACTTCTGCTTGATCACCGCGCGCGGGTGAATCAACTGGTTAAGGTTGGCCTTGAGCAGGATGTAGGCCACCTGGAAGCGGAAAATCTTGATCCCGCCGGCAGTCGAACCGGAACAACCGCCAACGAAGCCCAGATAAAAGAACAACATCAGCGAGAAGTTGCCCCACAGGCTGTAGTCCCCCAGCGCGAAGCCGGTGGTCGTTACCACCGAGGTCACGTTCAGCGCCACGTGTCGCAGCGCGTCCAGCCAATGCAGTTGCGTGGTCCACCAGTACCAGGTGCCGAGCACCAGCCAGGTCACCAGCAACATGCCGAGCAGGCCCTGCACCTGCTGATCCTTGATCAGCGCCCGACGGTTGCCGCGCAGGGTCGCCACGTAGAGGGTGAACGGCAGGCTGCCGAGAATCATGATGACGATCGCCACCCAGTGCACCGCCGGTTGCGTCCACTTGGCCAGTGATTGGTCCGAGGTCGAGAAACCGCCGGTGGAAATCGCCGACATCGCATGGTTGATCGCATCGAACGGGCTCATCCCGGCCCACCAGAACGCCAGGCTGCCGAGAATGGTGATGCCCACATAAGCCGCCACGATCAGGCGCGCCACCATGTGCGAGCGGGGCATGACCTTTTCCGAACGGTCCGACGATTCGGTCTGGAACAGCCGCATGCCACCGATACGCAGCAGCGGCAGAATCGCGACCGCCATACCGATAAACCCGATGCCGCCGATCCAGTGCAGCAGCGAGCGCCACATCAGGATGCCGGGGGACATTTCGTCCAGATGGTTGAGCACGGTCGAACCGGTGGCCGTGATCCCGGACATGCTTTCGAAAAACGAGTCGGTATAGCTGATGTGCTGGGTCAACAAAAACGGCAGCGCGGCAAAGATGCACACCACCAGCCAACTGCTGACGGTCAGCAGGTACATGTCCCGCGGTCGCAGGTGTACATGCTCGGGGCGCCCGGGAATCACCAGGGCCAGACCGGCGACAAAGGTGATCATGCTGGCCCAAAGGAACGACGGCAGGTCGCCGGTGCGATCGAAGATCACCAGCGTAGCCATCGGTACGACCATGGCGATGGCCAGGGTTATCAGGAAGATGCCGATGATGAAACCAATGAGACGTAAGGTCGGCAACGCCATGAAGTCCGCTCGGGCTGAAATAGGGAAGGGCGCCATTCTACCTGCGGGGCAGGGCATGTAAACCGGCACTGCCCTCGCGGTTACAGCTAGAATAGCCGCACAAATTTTTCTGGAGGTGGCCGATGCAGGCTCTCGACGTTTTGCTCAACCGTGTTTCCGTCCCGCGCCTGATTGAGCCGGCACCGTCCCAGGCACAGCGCGAAGTGCTGTTTGCCGCCGCCATGCGCGCACCGGATCACGGTCATTTGCAGCCTTGGCGGTTCCTCACCGTCGAAGGCGAGGCGCGTGAGCAAATGGGCGAGTTGCTGGCCGAGGCGGCGAAGCAGCAGGACAGCGAAGTCACCGAAGCGGCCATCGACAAGGCGCGTAACGGACCGCTGCGGGCGCCGTTGGTGGTGGTCGTGATCGCTAAGGTGCAGGACCACGCCAAGTATCCGAAGTCCGAGCA